>NZ_JBZFQK010000003.1:0-1009 GCF_058313575.1 Bacillus sp. z14 (2026) | reverse complement strand
CCGCCGAAGGTGGGACAGATGATTGGGGTGAAGTCGTAACAAGGTAGCCGTATCGGAAGGTGCGGCTGGATCACCTCCTTTCTAAGGAAAATAGACGGATTGGTTAGTAGTTTTGTTTAGTTTTGAAGGAGCAATCCTTCGCAATAATCGTTCTTTGAAAACTGGATAATGTAATGTAAGGCAAAGTAAATGCGTTTTAATAAAAACCGAGTAAGAGTTTTTTAACGGTTAAGTTAATAAGGGCGCACGGTGGATGTCTTGGCACTAGGAGCCGATGAAGGACGGGACTAACACCGATATGCTTCGGGGAGCTGTAAGTAAGCTTTGATCCGGAGATTTCCGAATGGGGAAACCCACTGCCCGTAATGGGGCAGTATCTTACACTGAATTCATAGGTGTATGAAGGCACACCCGGGGAACTGAAACATCTAAGTACCCGGAGGAAGAGAAAGCAAATGCGATTTCCTGAGTAGCGGCGAGCGAAACGGAATCAGCCCAAACCAGATGGCTTGCCATCTGGGGTTGTAGGACACTCATTGTGGAGTTACAAAGGAACGGGGTAGATGAAGCGACCTGGAAAGGTCCGTCAGAGAAGGTAACAACCCTGTAGTCGAAACTTCGTTCCCTCCCGAGTGGATCCTGAGTACGGCGGGACACGAGGAATCCCGTCGGAATCCGGGAGGACCATCTCCCAAGGCTAAATACTCCCTAGTGACCGATAGTGAACCAGTACCGTGAGGGAAAGGTGAAAAGCACCCCGGAAGGGGAGTGAAAGAGATCCTGAAACCGTGTGCCTACAAGTAGTCAGAGCCCTTTTATGGGTGATGGCGTGCCTTTTGTAGAATGAACCGGCGAGTTACGATCCCATGCAAGGTTAAGTTGATGAGACGGAGCCGCAGCGAAAGCGAGTCTGAATAGGGCGTTTGCAGTATGTGGTCGTAGACCCGAAACCAGGTGATCTACCCATGTCCAGGATGAAGTCCAGGTAACACTGGATGGAGGTCCGAAC
>NZ_JBZFQK010000002.1:0-1014339 GCF_058313575.1 Bacillus sp. z14 (2026) | reverse complement strand
CCTTTGCTCTACCGACTGAGCTACTGAGCCAACTTCATTATGTAAATGGCGGTCCGGACGGGACTCGAACCCGCGACCTCCTGCGTGACAGGCAGGCATTCTAACCAACTGAACTACCGGACCATTTTATTGTGGGAATAATATTTGAAGCTGCGACCTTCGCGTTATGAACCCTTCAAGTTACCAGACTTCTTCACCCCGCAACGCTATAAATATTGCTTTAGATAATATATGGCGGTCCGGACGGGACTCGAACCCGCGACCTCCTGCGTGACAGGCAGGCATTCTAACCAACTGAACTACCGGACCATTTATTGTGGGAATAGTATTTGAAGCTACGACCTTCTGGTTATGAACCTTACAAGTTACCAGACTGCTCCATCCCGCAACGCTATAACTATTGCTTTAGATAATATATGGCGGAGGAAGAGGGATTCGAACCCCCGCGCGGTTTAACCCGCCTCCCGGTTTTCAAGACCGGTCCCTTCAGCCAGACTTGGGTATTCCTCCATATATATAATAAACCTTGTAGGACTCGAATCTATGACAGAACGATTATAATCCGTATGCTCTAAACAACTGAGCTACACCGCCAAAACCAAAATCCTATTGGGTTTAAATTAGTCTTGGGTTTAAATTAGTCATGGTGGAGCCTAGCGGGATCGAACCGCTGACCTCCTGCGTGCAAAGCAGGCGCTCTCCCAGCTGAGCTAAGGCCCCATTTTGTTATGAAAATGGTCGGGAAGACAGGATTCGAACCTGCGACCCCTTGGTCCCAAACCAAGTGCTCTACCAAGCTGAGCTACTTCCCGCAAAAAAATGGCGCGCCCGAGAGGAGTCGAACCCCTAACCTTTTGATCCGTAGTCAAACGCTCTATCCAATTGAGCTACGGGCGCATTCTGCAAAAACTAGTGCCGAGGGCCGGTCTCGAACCGGCACGGTAGTCACCTACCGCAGGATTTTAAGTCCTGTGCGTCTGCCAATTCCGCCACCCCGGCATATCACTTGGCATTGGAGCGGAAGACGGGATTCGAACCCGCGACCCCCACCTTGGCAAGGTGGTGTTCTACCACTGAACTACTTCCGCATAATAAGTGCGGGTGAAGGGAGTCGAACCCCCACGCCGTAAGGCGCCAGATCCTAAGTCTGGTGCGTCTGCCAATTCCGCCACACCCGCATGTTTATAGATGGTAAGCCATGAAGGACTCAAACCTGCAATCCTCGAGCTTCTAATTGATTAATTTCAAACTCTCTCGTTGACTGCTTTATTATTTTAATCTGTATTTATCTATATTTCAATAAGAAATATATGGAAATATTAATTTATTTTTCTTCCTATATCAAAAAGATTAAACATCTATGAATGCATTTATCCTACACAGGAATACAGGTTCTTTTATACGGTGTTAGAGCCCTTGTTTATAGCTATATAAACAACTCAAGATCCTTAATATCCCTTTTATTTTCAAATTATCTTAGAAGACATAACTATCATTTTACTGTTTGAAACGGAAAGAGTGATATTCCCAGCACCATTAGAAATATAGATACCAATTCTAGTATAAAAAATCTCCTATCTTCTCCATTTAACTTTTGAAGATCTAATAAATTGAATTTTAGCTTTTAGAGATTTTTACTCGCTTTTCCAATTAACTTTTACCTACTTAACAATGCCTTTAATGATTCTGATATCAAAAACCAAAAAGTTGCCGTGTATTTTCTTTAAAATATGTAGATATATTTAATTCATCTGGTCATAGATAATTGCTTTGAATATCTGTTTGAGTTCTTTTGATGTTTTTCCACGAAGCCATTCGACCTGGTCAATTGGCAGCGTAAGCTTAAGGGTGATCTTTTCATCAGGCATCTCGACTTTCCTGATGTCGGCAAGGGAAATCCCCTTATCAATGTCTGGAAAATCAATCTGGTTCTCATCGATATGGTCAATGCCCTGGTGCTCAAAGGGATCATCGATCACGCAATTCAAGTTCAACTGCGGTAGACGGCCAGGAATTGATTTTATGTACATGAATGAGCTGATTACTCGACTATCGCTCAGCTCAATTTCAGCGATAATGCTCTCGCGACTGCGATATTTCTTTAAGGCAACCTCGCTCACAATGATGTCGAGCTCCAATGAAAATCCGGATGAAGTTTCCAATATATATATCGCACTATTAAAAATATAGATTTCTTCACCGTCAAGATTCACCGTTTTTACGCCAACCATGTCATTCCCCTCCAAAGAGACCGTCGGGAACATTCCCCCACCCGGCTTATTTTCTTTTATTCTACTAAATCATGGTAGTTCCTCCAAGCGTAGCTTCTCGGCGATGGCAATGACATTCGGATGCTCCTTCAAAACCAAAGCGGGAAGGCCTCAGATATTTCGCCTTCAAATAGCTGTTTTACTATGGCACCTTCTTTTTACAAAAACAAACAGATGCATCACTCTGCTTTCCATGATGGTGTTGAACACCTTAGTGATTGCTTGCTCCGGCACATCTATAAAATTGGTGAAAAAACCGGCGTTTGCCTTGCGCTTCGATTCAGCGAACGATGTAGACTTACAATTCTTACTTGATTAAGAAACCGAATTACCTGCTTTATGCTTTAGAAAGAATTTATACATAGCTTAGAAGCTCTTATGCTAAAATTGAAATTGTATATCATTTATGAAAGAGAAGAAGGCATTTTATGAAGAAGATTATTACTATTAGCTTAGGTATATTATTGATTATTTTTGTGTTGGGTCTTACCGGCTTCTATTTTTGGTCCCAACAAACGTACAAAGCATCAGAAGAAGTTACATCATACATAAATCTAGATGACATTCAGACGGAAGAAAACTGGCTTGTGTTCGAACCAATAGAAAAACCAAAAAGCGGGATCATTCTTTATCCTGGTGCAAAAGTAGAGCCTGAAGCATATAGCTACTATGCCCAGGGTTTAGCGGATAAAGGTTATTTGGTGATTGTCCCGAAAGTTAACCTGAACTTTGCCATACTCGATATTAATCAGGCGGATCTAATTATAGATGAGTTCAGTGATATAACGAATTGGTATGTAGGCGGGCATTCACTTGGCGGCGTAGCCGCAGCATCTTATGCATACGATCATCTCGAAGATGTAAGAGGTTTAATCTTATTGGGTTCCTATCCGAGCGATTCCAATAATTTTTCAGAAACTGACCTCCCCATCCTCTCCCTGTATGCCGAGTTTGATGGGTTAACGACAACTGATAAAATAGCTGATACAAAACATTTGCTTTCGTCTGAAGCAACTTTATATGAGGTTAAAGGCGGAAACCATGCCCAATTCGGAATGTATGGAACGCAAGATGGAGACGGAAAATCCACGATTTCAGCAAAAGAACAGCAGGATGAAATAATAGAAGAAACGTTAAAATGGCTGACTCAATATCAAAGATAAGGGCCCAGTTTCTTTTAACACATCTGATACTGTAATAGCCCACCCGTTTTACGGGCGGGCTATTTTAAACTTTTATCTTTCATTTGAGGTAACCGCGCCTCACAAGCGCTATTATTTCTGACTATTTTAAATAAAACCCATAGTCTCTTCACAGATGTTTTTCAATTATTCAATTACACTACTAATAATCTCGAACCATTATTCCTTTTACTAGTATGATTCCCCATAGATTCAGATATTCGTTCTGAAACAGTAAATTTTGCAATTTAAAATCACCTACAAGCTCTAATTTAAACAGTAAAAAAGCTGTGCCAAAACAACTCATTTTTGACACAGCTTCTCTTTTAATTTTTCACAATGCGCTTGTACCCTGAATATGTTGCTATGAAATAACCGCCATATACAATAATCATAATTAACGCCGTAAACAAAGCCGGTATGAAAACGGAAGGTTGACCCATCATCAGAAGTTCCTGATTGACCACTTTAATTCCAAAAATCGAATGGATGATTGCTAAAGACAATGGCATCATGAAGTAAATAAATACCTGACCGAATATCGCCTTGTTAATTTCCTTACTTGTTACACCTATTTTTCTTAGCATGCTATAGCGCTCCATATTATCACTCGCTTCAGATAACTGCTGAAGCGCCAGTACAGCTGCACTTGAAATGAGGAACACAATCCCAAGATAAATACCAATAAAGACAATCATTGTAGACGATCCAATACTTTGGTCATACAACATTTGCTTAGTCATTACGTTGACATAAAAACCATATTTAGAATAAACTTCTTCATTTTGAGTTAAATGATAAAGCTCGTCTTCATTTACTTGACTATTACTACTGTAATTAACATTAGACAGTGACATATTAGGTGTCATACCTTCAATAGCTTGATCTGGAACAATCACGGTAAATGCAACTCTTCCTGGATAATCATTTATATATTGTACGTACTCTACTTGACGATTAACAATCGTATAATCCATAGCGTTCAATTGAATGGACTGATTTTCTTTAATATAGGCATTCACTGCATCAAAATAAGTCTCATCATCTGATATGAGGAGTACTTCTCCTTTATTAAACTTTTTCGGTTCAATGTCTTGCATTTGCAAAAGCTTTACATAATCAGATTCTTTCATCAATAAGATTTTTTTACGAGAGATTGCCATATCAAAGTATTGTTCTAACTCTGCATTTGCAAAAGGACGCAATAATTCGTTATACGTAGAATCCGCTTCATATAATTCAAAGGAACTATTTTCACCCATCTCATCCAAGTCCATACCCAATATTTCAATCGCTTGATCTATATTCTTTATTTGCGTATCTTCTTTTCCATACAGGTAGAATGTTGCATCATACGGCACTTGATTTACAAGCTGTTTTTCTCCCGCCGTCTTTATGCTAAATCCTGTTGATAAAACACCAATTGTGAAAAAGAGCATTAAGCAAATGATAGTCATGGATACAAAGGTTGTATTTACCTTGCTGCTTATTTGGCGTAGAACAAACATATTTAAGCCTTTAAAATATATAGTATTATTTCTTTGCAGCATATTAAGAGCAAATCCAGAAAGAGACATAAAAAACAAAAACGTTCCAAGTGACCCCAGTCCAACGCAGGTCCACGTGACAGTCAAACTTTCTGTTAAACCATACTTTAAAATAACAGTATAAGCGATCCCAAGAGTAATGAAGGATAAAACAAAGAACGCGATTGATGTTGATATTTTTCGGATCTTCAGGCTTTCATTTTTTCTAGCGGCTGTTAGCAAGTCGATGAGCTTATACTTCGAAATCACTAAACTATTAAAGATCATAACGAACAGAAAGATAATCCCAAAATAGCTCATTGTTTTGAACATCGCTTCACTGGAAAAGACGACTTCGAACTTAGTCATATCTGCCTTAAATAACGAAACCACTAGAACGGACAATCCTTGAGATATAAATATTCCCAGTAATAATCCGGCCATTAACGATAAAACACCTATAAAAAGTGTTTCCATTACAACTATTAACGATATACTATATTTACTCATACCTAGCGTCATATAAATTCCGAGCTCTTTTTTTCGTCGTCTGATTAAGAAATTGTTTGCGAATAAAATCAGAAACCCTAACACAATCGAAACAAAAACAGATACTATTGAAATTAATTGTGTTATCGATTGAATCGTTTCCGACTGACTGGCACTTAAACTAGACATAGCTGCCGAAGCTGAAATCGAATTAAAGCTATAAAATATACAGACTGCAAATGTTAATGTTAAGAAATAAATTGCATAATCCTTGAAGCTTCTCTTCACATTGCGAGCAGATAATTTAAATAACATTATTCGTGTCACCTCCGAGAAGTGTTACCACCTCAATGATACGGCCGAAAAATTCTTTCCTCGTATCATCACCTCTCACCAGTTCATTAAAAATTTCCCCATCTTTAATAAACAAGATCCGATGTGCATAGCTTGCTGTAAACGCATCATGTGTGACCATTAAAATTGTAGCCTGCAACTCCTTATTTAATTTCTCAAATGAATCTAGCAGTAATCGGGCAGATTTTGAGTCAAGTGCTCCTGTCGGCTCATCAGCGAGAATTAATGACGGGTTCGTTACAATTGCTCGGGCTGAAGCAACACGTTGTTTTTGTCCACCCGACAGTTGATATGGGAACTTATTTAATACCGCCGTAATCTCTAATTTATCGGCAACTTCATTTACTAGCTTTGTAATATCAGCCGGCTTACGACCTTGTATCGTTAAAGCGATCGCGATATTTTCAAACGTTGTTAATGTATCGAGCAAATTAAAATCCTGAAAGATAAATCCTAGCTCATCCCGGCGGAACTTCTCAAGCTTTCCAGCCTTTAATGTCGTAATATCCTGACCATTTATATGAATATGACCCGTTGTTACATGATCAATTGTAGAAATACAATTCAACAGTGTCGTTTTCCCGCTGCCTGAAGGACCCATAATACCAACAAATTCCCCTGGTTTTACATCAAAACTTATATGATTAATGACTTTTGACACATTTCCTTTATTACCATAGTATTTTTCTATATCTTTTACTTCCAGAACTGTATTCATAACAACCTTCTCCTCTCTTTTATGCTTTTAGTATATCCCCCCTACAGCAATACAAATATTGAAGTTGGTTGCATAAACCTTACATTTTTGAAACTTGCACTGGAGATTAATGGCGAAAACCACCATACAAATTCATACCACAAATCATTAATAATCTTATTTTCGTAATAAAAAAGAGCCTTTCTCTCAAGACTCTAATAAAACCAATTTACTTTTCGGGAAAATGATATTTACCTCGGTTCCTACATCCTTCTGTGATTTGATCGTAATCCCTAAATGCAGCTTATCTACCAACATTTTGCAAAGATATAGACCGATGCCTGTTGACTTTCTGTATATGCGTCCATTTTCTCCTGTAAATCCTTTTTCAAATACTCTTCCGACATCCTTTTCATCAATACCAATGCCATTATCAACAATATGAAGTATAAGATTATGCTCATGATTAGTCGTATAAATAGAGATGAAACTATTTTCTTTATAACAATAATTAATACTGTTAATGATTACTTGATTCACTATGAACTCAACCCACTTTTCGTCACTATAGACCACATCATCTATCTCTGATAACTTAAGCTGAATCTTTTTATGAATAAACGCTTTTGCATTTCGCTTAATTACTTTGGAAACACATTCTTTTAAACGAAATTCCTTCACAATATAATCCTTGCTGGCACTGCTGCTTCTCGCATAATACAAGGCCTGTTCAATATAATCCTCAATCTTCGTTAATTCCTCAGTTAAGCCAACAATCGGACCACCTTGATAATTCTCAATTATTAGCTTACTAGATGCAATCGGTGTCTTAATTTCATGGACCCACGCTTCAACATACTCTTGGTATTCCGATTGCATAGTCTTGTAGTGGTTGACATATTCATGCACCTGCTTGTCACTCGTCCGTAAAATGTCATATAAAATCTTTCCTTCTAAAAAATCAGGCTCATCCATAATTTCAGATAGCAAATATTTTTGATCAAGATTTTCAACATTTTCTATTACCCCATCATAAAAAGGTTTTTTCTTCATAAATTCAAGAAAATAAGAAGTAAGCAGCGGACCAAACCAGCATAACCCGACTATAACAATAACACCCTTTTGTATAGAAATAAAAGCTAAAAATAATGCTACCGTCATAAAAAGAAAAACATTAACCGTAATAAAAACGACTATTTCCTTTAAAAATGCCCACAATGTCATGACATGATATACCCCAATCCTCGTCTCGTTTCAATCGGGTTTTCCATACCGATTGCCTCTATCTTTTTACGAAGTCGAGTAATGTTAACAGATAGCGTATTGTCATCCACAAATAAATCAGATGACCATAGATCCTCCATCAGCTGTTCTCTAGAAACAATAATTCCATTATTTTTCATTAAACAATGTAAGATTTTTATTTCATTTTTTGTTAGTTCCTCTTTCTTGCCTTGATAGGAAATTGTCCCATTAGCCAAATGCAGCTTCAAATCCTTGTAAGTCATTACAGCACTTTCTTGTTTTGCATATGTCCTTCTTAAAATATTTTCAATGCGTGCCAACAAAATTTGCGTGTTATATGGCTTCGTAATGAAATCATCTGCGCCTATATTCATGCTCATCAATTCGTCCACTTCCGTGTCTCTGCTTGTCACAATAATAATGGGTACCTGAGAATATTTGCGGATTTCGCGACAAATATAATAACCGTCGTACACAGGCAAATTAATATCCAATAAAATCAAATGAACATCATCCTGACTTGCATAGTTCATGACATTTTGAAAATCATCCGGTGCTTCCACTTCATAACCATAATTTTTTAAAAATGCGGTTAATTCTCTACGAAGCGTCTCTGCATCCTCAATGATTAATATTTTTGCGTTTTGCATAGTGATCACCCCTTAACGAGCTTTTCAATTGTTCATTCTTGAGCAACAAAAATCCTGCACCCTACAATGAAGCTAGGCTGTATTTTATATTTAGTCAATAGCTCATTTTTCATTATATTACTTTGAATATTGGATTATCGTGTAGAAAAACCCAAATAAATGATGTTTATCTTATCACAAATCAGATAAGGTTTGGAATTCTGCAATTCAGGAAATGTCCCTGCTCCGTTACTGTAAAGTAACTAATATTTCACACAAATGATTATCAATCATTTGTGAAGTATATCTTTCTATAATTGGTTGTTCTCTAATGGATAGATTATTTCTTTCTATCTCCGAAAAAATATTGCCCCAAAAATTAACTGACTGCCTCTTTTGTATGATCAAGCAAGAAAACAGCATATTTCCCACCAGGAAATTTACCAACATGAGCTGGTTTTACCACATTAAAATCTTTATTTTTAACAACGCAAACTTCATAACGATATTCCTCTTTAGGAGTAATCTCTGGGTTATCTTACGGTATACCTAAAATTGTAGAATTATCAAATACTCCATTCAATTTTGCCGACTTTTTAATAATTAGAGTATGCTTTAATTAATCAGTTTCTTTGTCAACTGCCCGTTGATAAGCCTTTTTAATTCTGCTACATTTTATTTTAAAACTGGATTTCTTGTTGCTCCAAACATTTCCCAACCTATTTGTTCATTTACAAAAATAAAAGGAGAAACAGCATCTTTTGCCATTCTCCTTTTTATCATTTCATTCCTTGCATTTCTACTTCCGAATAAAGAGAAAGAGTGAATTTTCCATAAATTCGTCGGCTCAGCATCAAATAAGTCGTTAAGTTCATATCATTTAATTAAATTTCTTGCTAATCAAAACATTTTCACGGTATACACAAGGCTTTCTACCTGTATCTTGTTTAGCTCTTATGCAATTGCTAATAATCTTAATCAGAAAAGGACTTTGTATACTTAGGTAGCAAGTACCGGAATATCACCAACGCATGGACAATCCCAATTCCTGCAAAAAGAGCCCTCACAAACCATTCCTGCCAAAGCAGTAAGATACCATTCATATCGCCACCACCAAAAAATCCACAAAGTACACTCAAATATAGCGGATCAAGCAGTAGCATGACTAGTGAGGTATACCATGCGATGGTCCGGAAAACCTTTGATTTTACTGAACAGATTGGTTTACAAAATATAATAAGAAGCCAACTGAAAACAAGAGTTGCAATCGCACCCGCCAGACAGAAAATTCCCATCTGAATATCTGTCATCAGGGTATGATATACATCCACCTGAACCCCGAGACCCATGAAATTGATTTGCTTAAAAACCCCGTAATAAAAAGCTACTAGGAGGTGCGCCCCCTCATGGATGATATAGTAAATGATAATAGCCGCAATAATTCCAATATATTGTCTTACACTTCTGCTCATAATAGTCACCTATCTTACTTACCGTTATACTTTTATGAATGACAAATCTTTAAGCTGAACAATGCCTATTCTACAAACTCTTAGCCAATCATCAGCCTGTGATTGGCTAATGATCATGTGCATTGTTTTTTTCATTTGTATGTTAATTCACAAAGGTAGTATATTGCATATAGGCACCTAAAACAATACATTTTTCTATCTACACCTCTTTTTGCAGATTCACTAGAGTACTCTTTAAATATAACCACAATACCGTAACCCCAGTAATAGCTATAGCAATTATTAATCTAATCCAATTAGAAGAGATTGGTGTAATAAAAATTACTGGTAACGAACAAATGTTATTAAAGATAAACCCTCCTAATCCACTTTAAAAGGTGATTTAATAGCATACTAGAGCAGATAAACTGAAAATATTGTTAAAAGTGTCTCTACTAAAAAAGCCGCCCACTAAGGACAGCTCTTCTACTTATTTACCTCTAAAAAGAAGGATTTTTATTCTCCATATGTAACTTTCGGGTTACAGCTACAATTCTTTCTTTAGGAATATCCGGATGCTTGTCCTTGATTATCTTGACACATTCAACCCAATTGATTTCAGATTTTAACAAAGATGCGATTTCGTTTTTAATCATTGGATCTATTTGATAAATATCACTATCGGTTTCATCCGTTTCATTCTTTCCATCCACACTTTGGTCAATTTTATCAAACAGCAGCGAAGCAACAAGATGAATAGATATGATAATTATTTTCACAGTTGTAGAAAGATCGATGAGTGTAAAAAAGTAATCTAGTGCGCTAATAACTATATAACTACCAGCGAAAGTTAAGATACTCGCAATCAACTTATTGACAAAGATATCCTTATAAATGTCCGTTACGGCATGAAGAAAGCTATCAATAATAGTCCCCACTCCCATATCTATAAGACACAACAGAAAAAGAAACAGAATTAAATAGATTAAATTCTCATAATACTGGCCTGTAAAATGAATAATCAAAGCATAAATAACCATGAGAGGTAGAAACAAGAATAAAACAACCGTCATAAGTAAAGAAGTGGATAGAAAAAAATTCTTCACAAGTATAGACTCCAGTCTCCATAGCTCTTCTCCGTCTACGGAGGTTTTTGTTAAATTATAACAATTATTTCGCATAAAGTCAGCAACTGCATATGAATATCCTGCCTTTTCAGTTTTAGTTTCTACTTCCAGCTTAATCAAAATTTTGCGAGAGCCACCCACAGCCTCTACTAAAATAAGACTTTCACTTTAAGGACGACGTATCTCTACTTCACTTACGTTTAACACTTCAAAACTAATGCCATTCTTTCATTAGAGATAGGTGAATCTGATTAAGCACTCTCATCCTTTCCCAATAATTTTACGATGATTGTATCCTTCACAATGAAGGCCACTTGTCCCATGCATAAGTACTCGAATGTATCATAGATCCTGCCGGCACTGCGGGTTCCTTTTGCAACTGTCTGATAACTATTAGCCACATAACCAACCTTACCAATTGTATCGAGCTCGGCTTGAATTGCTTCATCATCATGCTTATTATCCAAGTCTTTTCTTAAGATTATCTTCTGACCAACCTTGAAAATATCCGCTCCAAAATAATGACAAACACCTACAACGGATATATATTTCTCTGCCATTTCTATCCCCTCCATGTGACACTTTTTATTACTTTACTCTCTATATATTTACGAATTTCACAAAAATAAGTTTCAGTGATCCCTTGTAGAAAGCCTTTTAGATTGTCACATAAAAGAGATAAGGCAGCTCACAGAGTCCATAATTATAAATATCAAATCTTGCTTAAAATAAAACCTATTTTGTAGCTCTTTCACCTACAAAATTAAAAGCCTTAGAAAATCAACGATTAATTGATTTCTATGACTTTTAACATTCCTATACCTTATTAATATGATTCTGAATTTAAATTTTATAAGAAATACACTTATTGGATTACTATTTTACTTAATAATATATACCAATTACTTTGTATAACTATAAGACTTTCTGTAACTTCAATTCTTTTTCAAGCGCCTCTAAACCTAGTTCTGTTACACCTGTATATTGTCCGTCTTTTCCTATTTCAATGACTGGCACGTAGCGGACACCATATTTTTCTTCTAAAATATCACGGCGATCATCATGTTCTGTCACATCAATCACCTTATAGGCGATTTTCTTTTCTGCGAAAAAATCTTTTACATCCTGACAATACGAACAACCATTTTTTGACCACAATAATACGTTTACATCACTCATTATCTTTCCTCCTTACAAAGTTTGCACAACGCCTTGACGCAAATGTGCCGTTAATTTTTTTTCTAATTGATTGGCCGATAATTCAATCAAAATAGTCACAACCCAATAAACAATTCCTACAGCAATAAACGATTCTAGGTATTTAAGATTACTGGATGCAATAATGTTCGCTGCGCCAGTAATCTCTTTAACCGATACTAGAAAAGCAATAGAGGAAGCGTGTAAGAACGAAATAATAATATTCGTGAGATTCGGTATAACCACTACAAAAGCCTGCGGTAAAATAATGCGCCTGTATACCTGGAATGTCGTCATGCCTAATGATATAGCTGCATCTATTTGCTGGGTAGTAACACTCATAATACCTGAGCGGATAATTTCAGATAAAAAAGCTCCTGCATTAAGCGTCAACGCAATAATAACGAAAATAACAATCGGCCAGCCATTAAGCGAAATGTCAAACCATTCCTCTGCGATGATTGGCATGCCAAAATAAATTAAGAATATGTGCAGGATAACTGGTGTCCCCCTATAAAACGAAACATAAAAATTCAAAATGGCCTTACTAATCTTCCAATCACTCAAGCGTACTAAAGCTACAATAATACCAATTATCGATCCCAATAGCAGCGGCACAAAGGCAATCAGGAAAGTCATGGGTAAAGCCGGCAAAATACTTTGCAGTGCTGTCCATATAAATGATATATCTAGTTGCATGCCTATCCCTCCGATACTGAGCCATGTATATGCCGGCTATAATATTTTTCAATCCGTCTAAATAGTCCTTCCAAAAGCAGCACAATAAGATAATAGATAATAGCTAAGCCAATATAAATTTCAAATGTCCGCATTGTTGCTGCAATCAAGGTTTCCCCTCTTCCCATCATATCCATCACACCAATCGAAAAGGCCAGCGATGTATCTTTCAAAGAACTGACAGAAGCACTGCCGATATTCGGTAAGGCGATGCGGAATGCCTGTGGCAAAATAATTCGGAAAAAAGTTTGACGTGATGACATCCCTATTGAGTAAGCTGCCTCTGTTTGGCCGTAATCAATTGACTTAACAGCTGCACGAAAAATTTCTGCGAATTGACCTGCATTGTTCAATGTATACGTAATGATCACAAATATCATGGCCTCCATACGAGATATGTCAATACCGAACAAGCCAACGACAAATGGCAGCCCATAGAAAATCAAGAACAATTGAATCAATATCGGAGTGCCACGAATAAACGAAATATATACCGTCGCAAACTCTTTAAGGATGGGAATGTTATATAGTTTTGTTACAGCAATCATCAGTCCGAGCAGTAATCCCAAGAGTATTGAGGATAAAAAGATTACTAGTGTAACGGGTAAATAGCTAAGTAAAGTCGGTATAAATTCCGCAATATAGTGGAATTCAATCATGGCAATTTGCCTCCATTTTATTAATCCTTCAGTTGATCGGAATAATCTTCATCAAACCATTCAACTAATAAATCTGAAATCGTACCATCTTCAATTAACTCTTTCACAGCTCCATCTATTTTCGCAGCCAGCTCTTTATCTTTTTTATTAAATAGAAAATAGATGTCCGTGTATAACAGGGCATCGCCAACTATTTTTTGCTGGGCATCTGCTTGTTCGTTATTGGCCTTTACAGAGAATGGGAAAGATAGCAGAGCATCAATACGTCCCGTTTTCAATTGATTGGTTATATCTGTATTTGTCGGAATATATAAGATTTCTGTATCTAAGTTATGCTCTTTTTTATATTGTTCAATAAATAGCGAAGCATTGCTTGTAGGTACAACCCCTACTTTTTTTCCTGCTAAATCGTCAATGGATTGAATATCTGTATTCTTTTTATTTACAACTACATGTGTTGGAATTGCGTTATAATGCTGTTCATTGAATAAGAATTTTTCTTCTCTCTCTTTATTTTTTGCCATGTTATGTGCAATCATGTCGATTTTACCTGTTTCCAAGTTCAATAAAAGATTTGAAAAATCCATCGATTCGAATTTGAAGGATACATCCTCGAGACGTTTATCAATCACACGCAACAGCTCAACATCGTATCCGGTTAATTTGCCTTTTTCATCAATATAGGCAATATCAAGCATATCGTTCCCTGTCCCGATAATAATTTCTTGAACTTTCTCTTTTGATCCACCCGAAGCATCATCGCTTCCGCATGCAGCCAGGACAATAACACTTATTGATATTAAGGTTGTTAGCCATGCTTTTTTCATTATCTTCATTTTATCTCCCCCATGTTCTTATTTATAATGTCACAGCATTACGCTTACTTAATAATTCGATTGACCGAAAACGTGCCTCTTCTTCCAAAATTGGTGTGTGAATAATGAATTCATCAATCCCACTTTCATGTAACTTATCGAGCTTTTCAAAAATATCTGCGGCAGTGCCAGCAATAGCAGGTGAAGAAACTGTTTCTACGGTGAATGTTTTACCGGTTTCTTGTCCAAAGCGTTCTGCACTCTCATGACTAGTCAATGTGAATTTACTGCCATCCTCTATATGGACACGAAAAAGATCCGTGTTTTTTAATAGATTTTTTGCTTGTTCCCTAGTATCGGCAGCAATAACGGCAATTCCAACAGCAAAAGTACCAGCCGGTTTACATTCCTTGTAGACACGGACAGCTTCAGCCAAATGTTCTTCATTGCTATTGATAAATTGTGCAAATGCATAGGTAATCCCTAATTGTGCGGCATATTCAGCACTGCTGGAACTGCCTCCAAGCAAAATCATTTCTGGCTTTATTTGCGGAGACGGTTCGGCAGCCAATGAATGGGCTCTATTTATATAAAACTGCAATTCTTTTAAACGGGTATAAAAATCATGTGGATCACTTAAGGCGTTATATTGAAGAGCTTTTGTTGCAATTGGCAAACCACCCGGTGCCTTGCCTACTCCTAAATCAACCCGTCCAGGGGCTAAGCTCGCTAATACATGAAAGTTCTCAGCAACTTTATACGGACTGTAATGTGTGAGCATCACTCCGCCTGAACCAATGCGGATATTATTTGTCTTGGCCAGTAAATGGGCTACCAGTACTTCTGGAGAAGATCCTGCCAATTCCTTTGTTTGATGATGCTCAGATACCCAGAAACGCTTAAACCCTTTTTCATCGGCAAATTGGGCCAGTTTAATCGTCCTTTGCAAGGCTTGCTCTGCCGTATCACCTTTCAAAATTGGGCTTTGATCTAAAATGGATAATGTATACATGTCAATCACTCCTTAAATCTCAAACGTTAGCTCTGGAGTCAATCGTTTTAGAAACTGTTTTGTCCGTGTATGTTTTGGATGATCAAATATTTGTTTTGGAGTGCCGGATTCAACAATGACGCCGCTATCCATGAAGATAATATGATTAGAGACCTCACGCGCAAAGTTCATCTCATGCGTCACGATAATCATCGTAATTCCCTCTTTCGCAATTTTACGGATGACTTGGAGCACTTCCCCTACCAGCTCCGGATCTAAGGCAGATGTAGGTTCATCCAATAAGAGGACCTGTGGATTCATCGCTAAGGCGCGAGCAATCCCGACACGCTGCTGCTGTCCTCCGGATAATGAACTTGGATAAGCATCTGCTTTATGTGATAAGCCTACTTTCTCTAAGAGATTGCGGGCCATTTCTTTTGCCTCTTCCAGATTGCGATTTTGTACGATGACCGGTCCTTCAATTATGTTTTCAATGACTGTTTTATGCTGGAACAAGTTATAATTTTGAAATACCATCCCCGTCTTTTTACGAAGTTCAATAATATTCTTTTTGGTGGCAGTTTTTACATTAAGGGACAGGTTATCTATTGTCACTGTACCGCTCGTCGCTTTATCCAAAAAGTTAATGCAGCGCAGCAGTGTTGTTTTGCCTGAACCACTAGGCCCTAAAATGGAAATAATATCACCTTTGTGGACCTCTAAATCAATTCCTTTTAAAACTTCATTTTTCCCAAACGATTTTTGAATGTTTTCCAGCTTAATCATCCTGTAACCTCCCTTGTGTTATACGGAAACATTCTTATATTTACTGGGTTTATTCGGTAAACCCAGATGTTCACGCAACGTATCTGTTTCATACTTGGTTTTATAATGGCCACGCTGTTGGAGAATTGGTATAACATGCTCAACAAAATCCTCCAATGAATGTGGGACATCCGCCAAGATCATAAACCCATCTGCTGCACCTGCTTCAATCCATTTAATAACTTCATCAGCAACAGCCTCAGCTGTACCAACAAAAGGCCCTTTCGGCGTTGCCTCACGAATAGCCACTTCATACAGCGTTAACTTTTCCTCTTTGGCATATTGTTTTATACGGTCTGTTACTGATTGGAAACTATTGCGGCCAATATCACCCAGCTCCGGAAACGGATCATGCAAATCGTATTGCGAAAAGTCATGATGGTCAAAATACCGACCCAAAAACGCGATAGCTTTCTCAGGAGAAACCAATTCAGCTACTTCCCTATACTTTTCCTCAGCTTCTTCTCTTGTTTGGCCAATAATAGGGGAAATACCTGGCAACACAAGCAATTGATCAGGATTCCGTCCATTCTCTATGGCAGCCTTCTTCAATTTTTGTGAAAGCTTTTTATTTTCTTCAATCGAAACGGCGTTAGCAAAAATGGCTTCTGCTTCCCGTCCGGCAAACGCAATTCCGGCAGGCGATGAACCTGCCTGAAAAATGACAGGCTCTCCCTGTTTCGACCTTTGGATATTCAGCGGTCCAGCTACAGAGAAATACTTGCCCTTATAATTTAATTTGTGCATTTTAGATGGATCAAAAAACTGGTCATTTTCAACATCATATGTAAATGAATCTTCTTCCCAGGAGTTCCATAACCCATGCACAACATCTAAATACTCTTTTGCTATCTCATAACGTTCTCCATGTTTCGGATGTTCCTCACTGGTTTTGCTGTAGTTCAGTGCTGTATTTTCCAAAGGTGTTGTAACGACATTCCATCCCGCTCGGCCGCCGCTTATTAAATCTAACGAAGCCAATTGACGGGCTACCGTAAAGGGTTCACTGTAAGATGTTGAAATCGTTCCTACTAAACCGACCTTTTCAGTTACCATGGCAAGCGCAGATAAAATAGTGATCGGTTCAAAGCGATTTAAAAAGTGCGGCAAAGACTTTTCATGAATATACAGCCCATCAGCAATAAATATGGCATCGAATAATCCTTTCTCAGCCACTTTAGCCTGTTGGACATAATAAGATAAACTGACGCTTTGGGATGGTTCAATTTCCGGATGCCTCCAAAGAGACATGTGCCCGCCTACACCATGGATCATAGCGCCAAAGTGAAATTGTTTGTTTGACATACCCACCAATTCCTTCAATTCAAATTTGTTTACTTGGTTTTATTTTTATCTTTGATTTTAAAGGAAATATTAGGCATAAGCAAGATTTAATTTAAAATATTCAGATAATTATTATGCTATTAAGTTCGAGTTCTGAATCGACGCACCAATTAATCCTGTTTCAGAACCAAAGTTGATGATGACACCAAAACCTTGCTCCTTCATTACGTTGAATGCAGTTTGGTTTGTTAAAATGGTTCCTTTTACATTAATATGTATACAAAATTAAAAAAGCCTTAGAGAATCGACAATGATTCCTGAGACTTTTAACGTTTCTTTACCTTTATTATAATTCTGAATTTAACTCCTTCAATTTATGAGAGTAATGCTTTTTTTGATTAAAGTATACATATTCTAGTCTCTCACAATAGCTTAAATCACCATCCATGATAGTCGTACCATCAAATACAAAGGAATCCAGTTTTTCTAAGTCCTTGATAAAGGATATTGAAGGAACACTACCACAGTCTAGTAAACGTATTTCTCTCAAGTCTTTAAGATTTTTTATTACATCAAAGTCTTGAATACTCTTACACTTCTCTACAGAAAAAATTTCGACTGGAGCAGTAAGAAATTGTAATGCAGTGATGTCAGTTAAATTTCTCATTCCATATAAAGAAACTTCCTTTAAACTCTTCATCTCTTCTATTCCTCTTAGTGTTTCTATATTGGCTTGAGATAAGGACAATTCTTTTAAATTTGCAATTTTGGAGAGCTCTAAAAGAGACTTTGATTGAGGTTTATAACTGAACAAATGAAGTCTGGTCAAATTCCGTAATTGATTAAAACCTATTGTCTCACTTGGTATCCAACCAGTCAGTTCCTTTAATTCTACTAACTCCCCAATATCTATCTTAACTTTTGGATTTATATCAAGGCTTAACAGCTTGAGATTTTTTAAATACTTTATGCCATCAAATTTATTAATAACGGTATTTGAAATATCCATCTTCTCTATAGAAGGACAATATTTTAGGAATTCAATATCCTTTTTGTAATAACTCCTGTCAATATGGATGTTTCGAAAGTTATGCATATTGATAACTTCAATTGCTTCTTCCAGATTGTCTGATGATACAATAACTGTTTCATCTTGATCATCTGGGTATTTTATTAGTTCTAGATTTCCAAGTTTTCTTTTTTTCAAAGTCACATTCCACCTTTCCTTAACTAAATATCTCCCCGTATCCTTTAACATGGTGAGGGTCAACTGGTACGCCCTTTGTAGGAATGAAGAAGCGACGGAAATTTTATTCCATTATATAAAAAAGATGACCATTCATTAGGTCATCTTATATTATTTCTTCTGTTGAGTCTCTTTCTAGTTTTGTGATTAACACTTTATCTACTCGAGCACGATCCATGTCCACAACTTCAAGTTGCAAGTCATCTACTTGAATGGTGTCTTTGATTTTTGGTATATATCCAATTTTATTTATAATAAATCCACCTAATGTGTGGAAGTTTTTACTTTGGTTAAGAATCGTAAAGTCTTCTAAATCAAAATACCTAATAAACGTATCAATCGAAACAAGACCATCTGCCAACCATGAGTTTCCATCTCTCTCTATAATTTGCGGCTCTTCTTCATTATCCTTTTCAGGCATTTCTCCAATAATATTTTCCATAATATCATGAAGAGTGACAAAGCCCTCAATTCCTCCATACTCATCGATAATAACGGCTTCATGCTGGCCGGATTTTTTCAATGTTTCCAATGCCCGATATACTTTCATTTGTTCTGGCAGAACAAGTGTATCTTTGACTGAATCCGCTAAAGAAAAATTCTCTCCTGCCACAATTCTTGATAAAAGATCTTTTTTATGAATGATTCCTTGAAAATCATCTAAACTTCCAATCCCAACAGGAAATTTGGAGTAATAACTTTCATTAATTTTTTTCATGTTTTCTTCAAACGAATCCTCTAAATCAATGTAAACAAGCTGCGCACGAGGTGTTAAAATATCACTAAGACGTTTGTCCCCTAAATAGAAAATTTGTTCTACCATATCCTGTTCTATTTCTTCAACAATCCCACTATGAACTCCTTGTTCAATTAATTGGGTTATTTCTTCTTCGGTTACATTCGGTTGGTTTGTGGGTTTTATTCTTAATAATTTTAATGCAAAATCAGTAGACTTACTTAAAAACCAAATAATTGGACGTCCAACTTTTGAAAAATAATACATTGGTTTTGCTACTGCACATGCTACTTTTTCTGGATTTCCCATACCAATCCGTTTTGGAACTAACTCACCAATAATTAATGATAAGTAAGTTGAAAGCCCTACAACCACGATCAGACTTAGCTCATTACTGAAAGAAGCAAGAACATTAATTTGTTCAATATAAACAGCTAGCTGGCTTGCAATAGTTGCACCACCAAATGCACCTGTAATTACCCCAATTAATGTGATTCCGATTTGAATAGTCGACAATAATTGATTTGGGTCATCCGCTAATTTCAAAGCATAACTAGCACTGGAATTCCCATCATCTCGCAATTTTTCTAGTCTATTCTTCTTAGATGTAACAATTGAAATTTCGGTCATAGCAAATATACCATTTGCTACGATAAGTATTAACAAAATTACAATTGAGGTCCAAATGCTGTCCAAAAAAATCTTCACCGTTCCTTTATTATATTTTTCAATTGGTATAACGTATACCACACACCATAGTCTATTTCCCTATTATGTTCAAAACAAAATAATACATTACCTTATATATCATTTAAATGTATCTTTTGCAGAATTATTTTATATATTTTTTAAATATCGCCTTTTTAGCAGCTTAAAATAAGACCTGCCCATATAGCTGCCTCTCATCTAAGTATCCATTACTTTATCCATCAATCCTATTGAATCAATTTGATTTCACGGGCTTGGAGGTTAGATACATTCTGGAATGGCCATCCCAACTCATCTATAAAAATCATCATTCTCTGCTTCAAATTCTTTAGTTTCGATTACTTGTTTATACCAGTAAGCGGATTTCTTAAGTGCTCGATTGCGGTTATCGTCTAAATTAATTTCTACTAAACCATACCGGTTTTTAAATGCATTCATTGGTGAAACATTGTCGGTGAATGCCCATAGCATATAGCCTTTACAGTTGGCTCCTTCTTCGATTGCCTTTAAGAGCCATTTTAAGTGTTCGCTTATAAACTCAATTCGGTAATCATCCTGAATGATTTGTTCTTCATTCTTAAATCTGCCTTCGTTTTCTACACCCATTCCATTTTCAGCAATAAACCATTCAATGTTTCCGTACTCTTCTTTCAATCTGACCGCCATATCAAACATAATTTGCGGGTAGATTTCCCAGCCACGATATGGGTTCATTTTCTTACCTACTAGCTCGTGTTTTTCATAATAGTACTCAGGGTGGAAAGGTGTTTCTTCATTCCATGCAGTTGTACGTGCTTTGACGCGGTGTGGGAAATATAGATTAATGCCTACATAATCAATCGTATTTTCCTTAATGAGCTGCAACTCTTCGGTTGTATGTTCAAAAGTAATATCATGTTTTTCCATCAACTCAAATAATTCCTGCGGGTACTCACCCTTAATGGCTGGATCTAAGAATACACGATTGAAGAATAGGTCATACATTCTAGCTGCTTTTTGGTCGTGTTCAGAGGAAGAACGAGCATATGTAACCTCTGGGTTTAGGATGGTCCCAATTTTGGCTCCTGTCTGATCCTTTAATCTCATTTCCTTAAATAACTTCACCACTTTAGCAGTAGCAAGCCCTTTATTATAGTTCCACTGCATCCATTTTTTTGTGTTCTGTTCATATGGCCAACGAATCGCATCTAAGTATATGCGTGTTTGAACTACAACTGGCTCATTAAATACGAACCAGTGTTTCACACGATTTCCATAACGTTCAAATACTTTTTCCGCATATTTTACAAATAGTTCAACCACATGCTTTGAGCCCCAACCGCCGTATTTTTCAAATAAATAAGCAGGCAATTCATAGTGCTCCAGACAGATCATTGGCTCTACACCATTTTTAATTAATTCATCAATAACGTTTCCGACAAAGCTTGCGTATTCTTCATCCACAATAGCATTCTCATAATCCACTAAAAAACGGGACCAATTAATCGATGTTCTAAAATGGGATAAACCAATTTCCTTCATATAACTGATATCTTCTTTATAACGCTTGTAAAAATCAGTTGCATAAGCAGGTCCATATCCGTTATGCCAAACATTCTTATTCTTTTTGTACCATAGGTCTAAA
Source organism: Bacillus sp. z14 (2026) (assembly GCF_058313575.1). Taxonomy (NCBI): domain Bacteria; kingdom Bacillati; phylum Bacillota; class Bacilli; order Caryophanales; family Bacillaceae; genus Bacillus; species Bacillus sp. z14 (2026). Next base: position 992,547 of record NZ_JBZFQK010000002.1, on the reverse strand, counting down.
TATGAATCCTGAGACTCTTTTTTATCGGTCCAGCCTTCAGTTTGCCATGCAGAAGATGATGCTCCTAAAATAAAGTCCTTTGGTAGCTTCCATGTTATTTTTTCCATCTACTATTATCTCTCCCCAGTTTTTCTATCTTGCAGGTTTCTAAATTTCCGATAGTCCGTCGCAGTCATTCCTGTCAGTTTCTTAAACACTCCCACGAAATACTTATATTCATGGAATCCTACTTGTTCGGATATTTCGTTTACCTTAAAAGGAGTCTCTGCAAGTAAGATCTTTGCTTCATCCACTCTTAATTGGTTAACGTATTCATTGAAATTAACGCTTGTTTTATGCTTGAATAGAGAGCTAAAGTAATTTGGGGTTATATTAAGGACCTCCGCTACTTCATGAACTCTAATATTCGTTCTGTAGTATTCATGTATGTATTCCTTCGCGTGATTGATTAACAAATCTTGTTTGTCAAAATTCTTCAGCTCAGATTGGTATTTACAGATGGAGGAAAGGTCCAGATAAAAAAGTTCTTTCAACAATTCGTATGAGTTATATTCATGAACATTTAGGCTCTCGCTGTAATAAAGATCCCATTTCCTTACGTTTTTCCCACTCAGAGACTTATAGTGATCCAAAATTTTATTAAGCATCTCTCTGCAAACCTGAACAACTTCATCCAGGAAAAATTCATGTATTATAAAGTATCCGAATAATTCATTCGTAAAAGTATGTAGGTCCAAATCTTTCATCTGGATAATAGCATCTATTAATTGCTCTTCAAGTTTAGTTGGGTAAGATTGAACGGTATCCCGTCTCAATTGATCTGAAACTACAAGGCTAGTACACTCCGTGAAAGCTAAATACCTTCCTTTATTTAGTAGTTCTGTTAGTACAATCATGAGATCCTCAACAGGAATCCACTCATCGCTCCAAACAAATTGAACGGGAAATCCATCATTTCGAGTCAAACTTTGTCGAATATCAGACGTCACTTTCCGACCATCATCACTATGAACACAGGTGACTAATATATTTTTTTCCGTAAAGAATGAATAAGAGGCAAGTCCATAATTTTGTAATTTCCTCTCAATGCTTTTCTCCCATCCACTTAAAAGCTCTTCATATTCCCCTTCTGATAAACTATTTATTTTTCGAATATAATTTTGATGCATACTAATAAATGGATAAATCATGAAGCCTTTGTAATCGTCTGATTTAACAGGTGAAGACCTCTGTAAATTTGTTACTTGTTGAAGGATCGCATTTCTCAATCCTATTTTGTCCCGTTCTTTTTTTTGCTGCCGCTTTTGCTTCATTTCGTTGGTTATATCTTTAACATTTTCCATGAGCTCATTAATATCAACCGGCTTAAGAAAATAATTATCTACACCCAATTTAATAGCTTGCTGGGCATATTCAAATTCTTCAAATCCACTAAGAATAATTGTCCGAATATGAGGATAGTTTGCATACAGAAAACGCGCCAGTTGCAGTCCATCCATTTTTGGCATCCTTATATCTGTAATAACAAGATCAATATCGCCATATTGTATGACCTTCTCGATGGCATCCTCTCCATCATGTGCTGTGTCTACTACTTCGACGTCAATGGTCTCCCAGGGAATCGTTAAACGCAGACCACGGGAAATAATAGGTTCATCATCCACTATTAACATTTTAAAAGTCACGAGTGTTCACCTGATTTCTCCATGTTTATGGGCTGCCAAAGTAGTGGCAGGATTAGTCTTACCAATGCTCCGGATTCAGCTTCTAACACCAGCAAACCATAAGGTTCTCCAAACGCAATCTCTAAACGTTCCTTTAGGTTTTTCATTGCATAACCAGTTTCTTGCGCACCTTTTTCGAAACCCTTACCATTATCAATCACATCAATCCATAACTGATCTTCCGCTTGATAACAGCGAATGGTAATGATTCCTTGCCTTGGTAATTCTTTAAAACCATGCTGGATGCAATTTTCAACTAGTGGCTGCATTAATTGTTTCATTATGTAAGAGCGTTTGATTTGCTCATCAATAAAAATGTAAAAAGACAGACGTTCTCCTAAGCGGCTTTTCTGTAATTCTAAATATGATTCAATATAGGCTATTTCCTCTTCTATTGTAACCCACATTTTACCATTATTTAAATTCATACGGAACACTTTTGAGAGTTGTTCAATTTGCTGACCTGTTTCCATTGCATTTTCAAGGCGTGCTGTCCATCGAATCATGTCCAATGTATTGTAAAGAAAATGTGGATCAATTTGATTCTGAAGCGCCTTTAATTCAGATTCCTTTTGTTTAATAGTCAGTTTGTATTCTGTATCAATATGTCTTTGGATTGTTTTGACCATTTTATTAAATTGCTTACCCAGTTGACCAATTTCATCATTTGTTGAAACACCCACATTCGCAGAGAAATCCCCCTTCTCAAGCTGGTGTGTTTGGCCAGTTAATTCAATTACTCTTTTTATATTAGAGCGATAGAATCCATAAAAAGCGATGATTCCACATACGAGAAGAAGAAAAATCATATTACGAATCGAATTTCGAACGGTATATAGTTCCTTGACTAAGTGCTCCTCATTTACAATCACGATAGATGTCCAATTTGTCCCACTCAGCTTTTTTTTAACAGCTTTGTAGGTATGGTTGTTTTTTGTAAAATCATAGGCTAGGTTCTCACTATGATTGACCCAATCGATAAAGGCAGGATCATTGTATTTTTTTCCTATTAACTCTTGATTTGAATGAAGAATAACTTCACCGGACTTTGACATGACCAGGTAATTACCTTGTTTTACTTCTAAATTTCTCTTAATTTTTTCCTGATCAAGACGGATTCTTACGATGCCAATTGGTTGATTAATCTTATTTAAATCGTTAATGACTCTAGAGAGGCTAATAACATATTTTTTCCCATCCCACCCACTTGTAACCCCATAGGTATCACTCCAAATGGGAGATCCTTTTCCGTCTATGGCAGCCTGATCTAACTTATCCTCGTTTCCAAAAACAGGTTCACCAAATGCCAGCTCCTCACCATTGCCTCCTTTTAATAAGATGGAGGATATATACTCATTTGACATCAATTGAAAAGTAAAATAGCCTTTTATCCCGTCCATACTACTTTTATCCGCAATAGGGATTTCATCTGTAGTTTTAAAAAATGTTCGAAAGTCCTCGCTGTAAATCATATAGGAGGACATACTTTCAACATCTCGTATGATGGACAAAAGGCTCTGTTCATCTTTTTCTAGTATTTCAAGGATATCCTCTTCCAGCTGTCTTTTAAGTACTTCCGTTGTTTGGTAGTAAATGAGAATTCCATAGCATACTGTTGGTAGTGTGATGAATACAAGGAATATAATCATAAACTTCTTTTTTAGGCCCCAATTTCGAATCATATTCATTTACCCTTTTACCGCACCAGCTGTCATACCTTTAACAATATTCTTTTCAAAAATCATGTAGAAAATGACAATTGGAATTAAAGACATCGTTAAACCAGCCATTTGGGCACCATAGTCGGTTGTAAATTGACCTGCAAAGTTTGCTAAACCTAGTGGCAATGTTTGAAGCTCTGGGTCATTAATTAACACTAGCGCAAATGAAAATTCATTCCAATTGTAGATGAAATTAAGAATGACAGTTGTAGCGATTGCCGGACGTGACATGGGCAGGATGATGGACCAAAATATTCTAAAAACTCCGCACCCGTCCATGATTGCCGATTCTTCAATATCCTTAGGAAATCCTTTCATAAAGCTTGTGAGAATAAAGATTGTAATAGGTAAATGAAAAGCGATATACGGAAAGAGTAAGGTGATGGGTGTATTCAATAGTCCTAAATTTTTCATTAGAATAAACATAGGTACTAATGTGGCATGAATCGGAATTAATAATCCAAAGATGAAAAACCCATATAACCACTTGCTCATCTTGAAATCAAATCGAGATAAGAAATAAGATGCTAAGGCCCCGATAAAAACCGTTAATACAGTTGCCGTTACAGTAATAAAAATACTATTTTTAAACAGGACACCCAAGTTAGCAATATCCCAAGCAGCAGTATAGTTTTCTACTATAAATTTTTTAGGAAACCCAAATTGGTTTGTTGCAAACTCCTTCTCGGATTTAAAGGAGTTGATTGCCATCCAAATAATTGGATACGCATTAATGATTGCAAATATGATTAATGCTATATAGATGCTTACTTTTTTGAAGCTTCTTTTCTTAGGTATTTCGTTTGTTTTCGCCACCTATACCCACCTCCTAAATCATTTTCTTTCCTAATACTTTGTTTACAATCGCTATTAAGATCAGACTAAAGAAGAAAATAAATACAGACACTGCACTACCATAACCATACTGTAATTTTGAAAATGTTTCATTAAACATATAGAGCGCCATAACATCCGTTGAATGTGCTGGACCACCATGTGTCATGACATAGATTAAATCAAATGTTTTTAAACTACCTGCAATACAAAGCGTAATTGCAACGAGAATGGTTTCCCATATCATTGGAATCGTAATCTTCCAGGTTGTTGCCCATTCTGATGCACCATCCATTTTAGCGGCTTCTAATACTTCAGTAGGTATATTTTGTAATGCGGCCAGAAAAATAATTAAGTATAGACCAACAAACTGCCAAACAACAACTACTAAGACAGATGCCATTGCCCACTTTGTATCTCCTAACCAATTTTGTGCGAGTGAATCTAACCCGATTGATCGTAGAAATTCATTGATTAATCCATTACGGGAATTGAAAATCAAACTCCAAGTTAAGGAGATCACTACGGTTGATAAAACAACTGGCAGAAACCCAATTGTTCTAAATAATTTTGCGCCCTTCATTTTACGGTTCAATAAAAGGGCAAAAAATAAAGCAAGTGGAACTTGGCCTAGCACAGAGACTAATACTACGTATATATTATTTTTGACAGAGTTCCAAAATAGCGAATCCGCAAATAGCTTTTTAAAGTTATCTAATCCTACGAAGGTCATTTCATTGAATCCGTTCCAATCCATGAATGAATAATAGAAGGATTGGAGAATCGGATAAATGGCAAAAACAATATATAGTAAGAAAGCAGGCAGTATACCTAGTATAAACGCCCCTTTAGTCTTCTTAGTTAACTTCATTTTCTTCCCCCCTAAACATTCACAGGTTACTTGCATGAAGTAACCTGTGAAAGAACTTATAGACGATTATTTACTTTTGTTTTCTTTTTGCATCTCTTCCGCTAATTGTTCAGGTATTTTGTCACCTAAGGTAATAGATTGCAAGCCATTGTTAATAATATCAGTAAGTTCAGGAGTTAATGTTGCATCATATACTGGCACTAATCCACCTTGAGCAAAGCTGTTAGCATCCTGGAATATTTGTGGAATGCTGTCATCCATTTCAACAGTAGCTGGAACGATAATATTCGCTTTGATTAAGCCTTGGTATAGTTCATCACCATAGTAGTATTTTAAGAATGTGAAAGCAGCCTCTTGCTCTTCTTTACTTAACTTGCTGTTAACGGCGATTCCCCCGCCAGCTGCCCCAGCAATCTTGGCAGGATCCCCTTTACCACCTTCAAATGTAGGGAATGGAGCTACACCAATGTTATCAATATTTTCTACACTGTCTAAAATTGGCCCAAGTGCCCATGAACCAGCAAAGTGGAGTGCTGCAGTTCCTTTAATGAATTCATTTCGTGATTGAGCTTCATCAAGGGTATTCATATCCTCATTAAATGCCTTTAATTTTGTTAATTCGTCGATTACAGATAAGGCATTGATAAATTGAGGATCCTCGAAGCTGCCATCTCCGTTTAATGTATTCTCTAAGAAATCACTTCCAGTAAAGCGATCAGCAATTGTAGAGATATAAACAGATTGCAATGGCCAGATTGCTTTGTTACCTAAAGAGATTGGAGTCGTTTCTTTATCATTAAGTGCTTTTACAAGTTTTTTAAATTCCGCATATGTTTTAGGAAACTCATCAAAACCTACATCTTGAAGAATGTCCTTATGATAGTAAATTAATCCTGTAATACTAATGTTTGAAGGGATTGCGTAATAATTATCATCTAACGCATAGTCTTGTAGAATGGCATCAGGAATGACCCCATCCCAGTTCTCAATGATGGGGTTTAAGGGAAGGATCGCTCCACCTTCAGCTAGAGGCTCTGTCCTCGCCCCAGGCCATACACGCATCATATCAGGTAATTGATTTCCAGCGGCTTGCGTTCTTAATTTTGTTTCATATTGATCATGTGGTATGGCCTCTACCTTAACCTGAATATCATCGTGTTCTTTATTGAATTTAGAAATAATGTCTTTGTAAAGTGTATTTTCCGGCCGATCCTCGGTCCAGTCAGTCCAAAGTGTAAGCTCAATTGCCCCGTCCTTCGTGGATTGACCTGCTTTTTTATCATCATCGCTACACGCAGCTAAAGCTAGCACCGTCAGTAACCCCATTAGGACTAAACCTAATTTCTTCATCGTCTTTTCCCCCTTTATCATATAAATTAAAGCGCTTACAAAATTCATTATAACGCTTACCTATTGATTGAAATATCCTACAAACCTATAAAAATATCTAAAATTCTTGGGAAAGGTGTTTGGGATGCTGAGGGTTAAGCATAAGGAGGGTTTCCTCATCCCCTATTTCAGTCTAAATGAGAAAGAGTGCTTGTACATCTTATACGGCCAAGGGTCTATAGACTCATTAAAAAGCGTCTTTCTAGGTTCTGTATAATCTCCAGTACTAATCTGCAACTGTAAGTTCGCAACTCCTCTATACACAACAGTCGTTTTGTTATAGAAGGATTTTCTAAGTTCTCAACCAAATTTAACTTTATACACAAAATGAAGAAACTGCTAATACAGAGGGTACTTTTAAATAATTATCTTTATAGAATGAAGGTATTTAAAAGAAAACGATTAATAGGATGTTGTACAAAAAATTCCCTAATTTGAAAGCTGGGCAGATTGGGTTCGCTATCAATAGTAAAGCAAAATGTATGGAACCTCAGAATTATTAATGATTCTATTAAAAATATGGATAGTTATCCGCAAGCGCTGCAGAGACTAGTTTTGATAACAATAATATCAATATATCTAAACAATTAGCAAAATCAAATAAATAACTTATAATATTAGTATAATACTGAGAGGTAAGGTGAATATATAGTGGACGAGAAAAAAAGATTAACCCACGATGCTATAATGAATGCCTTAGATTGGTCTTATGATAAAGCAATTAATGGCGGAATAGCTGGAATGGATACAGCCATAGAGTTAGCTGAAAGTTATTTACAAAAAAGTGGTACACTTGAACAAAAAGTTCAAAGTTTAATTAATTGGCAAAATACTAAAAGTGCCACAAGTGGCTTCTTAACAGGAGTAGGAGGACTTATTACTTTGCCAGTTGCTGTCCCTGCAAATATAACTAGTGTTATATTCGTACAAATGAGAATGGTAGCAGCTATTGCACATATGGGTGGATATGATCTAAAAGATGATCAGGTTAAAACTTTTGTTTATGTATGTTTAGCAGGAAACGGAGCTAAAGACATTCTTAAAAATACAGGTATTCAAATTGGTAGGAAGCTTGCAGTAACGGGTATAAAAAAAATACCTTTTGAGGTTATTAAAAAAATTAATCAAGCTGTAGGATTTCGTTTACTAACAAAGTTTGGAGAAAAAGGAGTCATTAATTTAAGTAAAATGGTTCCTGTAGCAGGTGGAATTATTGGAGGAACTGTAGATGCTTTTGCAACCAATACAATAGGTAACTTAGCCAAGAAGATGTTTATTCAAGAGCCTAAATCATATAATGATGACGAACCTGATATTATTGATATGTTGTAATAACCTTACCTTAATGTACATTTTAATGTTAGATAAATACTCGGTTTTCCAAGTAACGTATTCTACCTCTATTCTCTAATATTCATCATACAGAGGTAATATAATATGTATTTTTTATCTTCAATTATTACACTCTAGAATGCCAATGAATGACCTATTACCTTTCAATGGTATTCTTAATTTATAATTTGTTGAATGAACTCACCAATATAAACCTAAGCACAAGTATCCTAATATTCACAATTAGCATCTTCAATATTTTTAGGAAAATGAAATATTATCTCGATATCACGACCGTACTTAATATATTGTACATACTCAACGTTTTGAAAAGACAGATCAATAATATGAATATCTTTTTACAAAAAAATACTCCTCCCAAGGTAGGCTGATTTTAAACAAATCAACTCTCTTAGGCGGAGTATTTTAAACTTCTTTATTTCAACTATTAATATGAATCTGAGACGATACTGCGGAAATGGTTTCTTGATAGATTTTTTTTCTATTGGGATCTTCCAGAAAATGCATACTAATTAAATCGATGAGGTAAAGCGCGCTTAAATCAAGACCGGTCGACAGATAGGCATTGCGAACGGGATGGACGGTCCATAGTACTTCATCCGATAATTGCGTAAGATATGTATGGTCATAAGCCGTCAGAGAGATTAATTTAACATCTTTTTTCTTCGCTTCATTAACTGATGAAATTAACTCCCGGGTTTGCCCAGAACGTGAAATAGCTAATAATAAATCCCCCTTTTTTAATAAGGTACTTCTAATAATCATTAAATGTGGATCAGTTACAGCTTCACTGGCAAAGCCCATCCTACTCAATCGATAATTTAATTCCTGTGCGGCAAGTCCCGAACTTCCTAAACCATAGATAAAAATCCGCTTAGCATTTGTAACTAATTTGAGTGCTTTCATTATCGATTTGCGGCTGTTTAATCCTTCTATATCGCGGATTACATCCATATACTGACTTCTTATTTTGGAATCCATATCTTCCGCTTCTTCATGGTGCGTTTCTCTCGCCAGGTTCATTTTTAATTCCACGAAATTTTTACAGGATACTTTTCTACAGAATCGTGTAATCGTTGCAACGGATACATTCGTCTTTTCTGCTATTTCTTTGATCGTGCACTTGGAAGCTTCTGATGGCGAAGAAAGCAAATAATCAGCTAAGCCTTTTTCTTTATCGGAGAATGAAGAATATTTCGATTGAATTTCCTTCAAGAGCGTAACCATAGATGACTCCTTCCTCCTTAAGTTTGATCAGCAACCCTTCTTTATTTCTTCAACAAAGCGACTTGTTATTTGCTGCGGCCGAGTGATTGCTCCCCCGACTACAACGGAATAAGCTCCAAAGTCAAGTACCCTTCCCGCCATTTCAGGAGTGATAACATTTCCTTCAGCTATAACAGGGATTGAGACATTTTTTAAGACTGTTTTGATAAATTCAAAATCATTCTCATATAATTTACATCCTTTTGTCTCATTTGTATAGCCATAAAGGGTTGTGGAAACACAATCAAAGCCCAATCGTTCCGCATTCATTACATCTTCCAACGAGGAGATATCTGCCATCAACTGAACCCCTGGATAATACTCTTTTACATATGAAACTAGATCAGCTAATGTTTCTCCATTCGGACGTTCTCTTAGTGTTGCGTCCATCGCAATCATTTCACAGCCTGTCTCAATTAGTTCATTGACTTCTTGTTTTGTTGCTGTGATAAAAACTTCACTATTTGGATAATTTCGCTTTACAATTCCTACGACAGGTAAATCTACTTCTTTTTTAATCGCGATAATATCCGGTTTCGATTCTGCCCGAATACCAGCCGCTCCACCTTGCTTGGCAGCCAGAGCAAGCTTTGACATGATAAATGAGCTATGAAGAGGCTCACTCTCTTGAGCCTGACATGAAACTACAAGACCCTTTTTTATTTGTTCCAACATTTTTATTCACCTACTATTTCTGTTTTTCTACCTTGATGATTACAATTGGAGCACGATTCTCCAGCAGCAATCCAATTAACGAAACTTAAATAGTGGAGGTAGCTTAGCATTAATATATAGATTAAAGAAAGAAAAAACATAATACCGCTACAGCTCCACCTATTAACCTTTTAGGATTATTTAACGTTGTTTATCTCATTCTTTAAGATCTCTGCGAGGGCTCCATATACGACTTGAACACCCTTGCCTTTCTTAAAGAGTCCCTTTGCCTTTAGTTCATCTTTCCAGACGGAATCTTCTGCAACTTTATCGATATCCTTGACGGTTACTCTTAATCTAGTTATACATGCATCCACGTCCACTAGGTTTTCTCTTCCACCTAAGGCTGTGATTACATCCTCGATATCAATATCTTTTAACAAAGCATCTTTCTTCGTATATAACTTATTCTCAGAATCCTCCCCACGACCTGGAGTTTTTAGATTCAATTTTAGAATAAGTGTTTTAAATACAAAGTAGTAGATTAGTGCTGTTGGAATTCCGAGAATGAGAATCCAAATATAATTCGTTTTATCATTACCCTGCAATAGACCGAATAATGTAAAATCAATAATACCCCTTGAGAAAGTAACCCCTACCGATACATCTAAAGCATATAAAGCAGCATAGGAAATTCCCTCTAGGATGGCATGAATCCCGTAAAGTAATGGTGCTACAAAAAGGAATGTAAATTCGATTGGTTCAGTAATCCCTGTTAAGAAGGATGTTAAGGCTGCTGAAAATAGAATACCACCTACAATTTTCTTGTTTTTACTGTTAGCAGTATGATACATAGCAAGGGCAGCTGCTGGTAAACCAAACATCATTGGTAAGTATCCACCTGTGAAATACTTCGTTGCTTCAGCTGAAAATTTGGTAACAGTCGGATCAGCCAATTGGGCGAAGAAAATGCTTTGTCCACCTTGTATGATTTTCCCTGCAACCTCTAATTCTCCACCAAGTGAGGTGTACCAGAATAGTGGATAAATAGCATGATGAAGTCCAAAAATATTGAGAAGTCTCATCAGAGATCCATAGAAGAACATTCCGATCGGGCCTGTTCGTCCAAAGAATTCTGAGAAGGTTGAAATTCCAAGGTGGACATATGGCCAAATAAATGGAATTATCACCCCTACTACACTGATTGCAAATACTGAAATAATCGGAATAAACCTTACTCCAGAGAAAAACGAAAGTGCTTCTGGAAGCTGCTTGTTGTAATATCTATTAGCTAAAAAGGCTACTAATAAACCAACAATAATTCCTCCAAGCACGCCAATTCTAACTGTAAAAATACCAAGCTCGTATCCATATACGTTTGCCTGCTTTGCTGCTTCAACCGGATCTAGACCCTGAGATAAGAAATAGTCTACCGTTGTCGTCTCTGGTGTATGGCCCAGGAAACCTAGAATGGTACCAACAATAACATGCATGACAAGAAAAGCAATTGCTGCTGATAAACCCGCTGCGCCTTTTTCCTGTAATGCTAACCCCGAAGCAATCCCAACAGCAAATATCAAAGGTAAGTTAGCAAATACAATATTACCAATTGCAGACATGGTGCTTAAAATATAAAACAAGATTGTGCCTTCTCCTAGGATTCCTTCCAACCCATAGGTTTCTACCATAAGGGGGTTGGTAAAAGCTGCCCCAATACCTAGCATGATCCCCGCTATTGGCAAAACAGCAATAGGAATCATAAAAGCTTTTCCTAAACGTTGCAGTTTTTCAAACATTCTTATCCCTCCATTTTCAATCAAATATAAAACCCTTCGACCAAACATTTGTTACTTTTGAAAATTATTATCATAAATCACATTTTATGTAATTTATTATCTTCTATTATATGAGAGTACCAGATTAATATGCAAATAATTTTTAGAATTATTTTACTATATTGATAAATTTTATAATTTTTCCAAATTCCACATGTAATGTTCGTCCCTTTGGTAGATTATTTGTAGGGCAATAGATATGGATATAGGACTAGAAAGGAACTGAACTCAAAAAATATATGTATTTTGATTGGTTATTTTTGCTTTTGGTAAGATCACTGATTAAATTTGTCAGTAACACATTTCTAGGATCAACACTCTCGATAGTTTAAGAACATACGTTCACAAACTATACAAACAAACACCAGATGTTTATGATCCATCTGGTGTTTGTTTGAAAATATATTTTATTTCTCTCATTATGATTTATTTTTTTACTGCAGGTGGTCCAAATAATCCGCGCTGAAAATCGCGGAACGCCTCCCTGATTTCTTCCTGTGTATTCATTACAAATGGTCCACCAAGAGCTATTTCTTCCCGGATCGGAACGCCTGAATAAATCAATACTTTAGAACGAGATAATGCTTTTATTTTTAATTCACTTGAGTTAGAATCGGAGCCTTCCTCAATAAAGGATAGTGTAGCCGCTCCTGTTTTGGCTATATTTGTCTTACTTTCTCCGTACTCCATCTCACCCGCCAACATATACAAAAATGCATTATGATTCTCAGGCAAAACATGTGTGTATTCAGCCCCTTCACGGAGGCTAATTTCTGTCATCGTAATAGGAACCAAACTATTCATAGGTCCCGTTACCCCTGCAACATCACCTGAGTAAACACGAATGGAACCCCCTTCAACATTCACAACAGGAGCATCTTCTACATAGATGTTTTGATAACTTGTTTCTGTATGCTTCAGACTTTTTGGCAGATTCAGCCACAGCTGTAAGGTATGAATAAGATCATCGTCAAAAGCCTCTTCCGCATGCCTAGCTGCCCAACCAGCATTCATGTATTGGGCATCACCAGCATCCAAAATGCTATACCCTCCTGCATTATCTATATGTTCAAGCCTTCCATCAATAACATACGTTATAGTTTGAAAGCCTCTGTGGGGATGGTCGGAGAAGGTTCCACGCTTAAACCAGTCTTCAGCCATTAGAATAAACGGGGAAAATTCCTCATTCCTCTCAGGATTTAAAATCATTCCTTGTTGAACATGCGGGTATCCATTTTTGTTGTATACTGGATACCAAAAATCTTTTACTTCTCTCTGAAATGTTGATTCATTAGACATTTCAATACCTCCTTTTGGACTTTTAAACATATGAATAAATTTATTTTCGTGCAGCTTTAAACTACTTTACAAAATTTCAATTGGGTTTCTTTTTAGCTCTTATTAGAAACTTTGCAATTAATTTTTCAGGCTGTTTCCGTGTAGCATGAATTGGAATTCCTTAAAGAAGTCATCAACGATCATTTCAATAATCCCTAAGGCAGTTTCTTTTGGTAGGCATTTGGTTCTTGATTTAAAACCCCGAGCCCTTGTATTCTGTGATTGTTTCTTCACCAAATACTTTTACTGTAAACTCTTTTTTATTTCAGAATCATTACTTTTTCCCTTATTGATATCCCACTATCTTACCATTAACATATTACCATAATATTCCGATTTGTCGTCAGAATATCACTGTATAATCCGGTTTAAATTAGTGATTATAAACCACTGTGCTATACTTAGCCTACCATTTGATATTACTAGTTTCATACGTTTGTTACAGAGGCTCTATTCATTTCTTGAATTGAATAGGGCTTTATTTTTATTCTCAAAATTATTGATTAAACAAAAAATAGACCCTACTAATGTAGGGTCTATCTATTAGCTGTTATTAAGCTTTTTGAACGTTTGTAGCTTGTGGGCCACGTTGTCCTTGTTCTACTTCAAACGTTACACTTTGACCTTCGTCTAAAGATTTGAAGCCTTCGCTTTGGATTGCTGAGAAATGTACGAATACGTCTTCTCCACCTTCACGTTCAATAAATCCAAAACCTTTATCTGCATTAAACCATTTCACTTTACCTTGTTCCATAATTGTTGCCTCCTAGTGTGTTTCCACACAATGTGTTACTATCCTTGCTCAAAAACCTTAGACGAAAATCAAAATCGCTTCTCAATCTGAAAACGAACAAAAATAATTCTTCTTTAGAATAACAGATAAATTCTAAAATAGCAAATTATTAGACTTATACCTTCTATATCACACTAAACATGTGAGTTAATATTCTTCAAGGAGAAATGTTTACATTTGGTAATTTCAGGCGTATCACCAAATAAATCAATGATTCACTAGTGAACTGAGATAATTATAGTCATTGGCTCTCAGTCTTCTGTGAATTTTATTACTTAAAAACCTTCATTAACGTAAAACAAGGTAAACCATTAGATTTACCCTGCTCTCTTTAAACATTATACCGGTAAGCTTAAATCATTTTCTTAATCTTACCTTTTTTCTTCTATTATATTTGTTTCTCCAACGCATTTTTAGCAAGTAAGGTCAGCGTAGAATCATCCATAGGAGGATTATGCAGACCTGCCCGAACATCACGATAATATCTTTGCATTGGACTTTTCCGTTGCAGGCTTTGTGCGCCGACTATTCGCATGGCTGTATCGACAATCGAGATTGCTTGATTGGTTATAGCCGTTTTAACAGCTGCCAATTCAGGACCCATTTGTTCACGTTTCTCAGGATACTGCTCCCATCTTTGAGCAATAGAATATAAAAAGCTCCTAGACTGCATCAGCTCAAGCTCCATTTGACCAATCTTTGCCTGAATATGCGGCAGTTCAGAGATTGTGCCCTTTAAACTGTTTGGTGAATACGTTTTTGCAAATTGAATCGCATAGTTACGCGCTCCCATTGCAATGCCTAAATAACACGCAGGTATATGTAAAAGCCAGCCTGAAGCTTTTCTAGCAGAAGCTCTTTCCACAAAATCTTCTTCACGAAGCACTACATTTTCCATAAGTAAATCATGGCTGCCAGTTCCCTGCATCGAGATCATATCCCATGTTTCATCAATACTCACACCGCTCTGGTTTTTGTATACTTTAAACCAACCAATCGTTTCCTCGTCAGGAATCCATGCACTTACAAGAAAAATATCCAAAACCGGAGCCAGTGAGGTGTACGTTTTTCTTCCGTTAAGAATCCATTTATCTCCTTTTCTAAGAGCGATCGTCTCTGGTCTACCTCCCCTTGTTGGGCTACCTGTCGCTGGTTCAGATGCGGCACGATTAACCAAAGCTCCGTCAGCGATTTCGTTAAATAGTTTCTTTTTATTTTCTTCTGTCCATGTTTTATTTTCTAAGAGCTCCAGGATCACCATATTGTGCCACCCAATTGCTAGTGACGTTGAACCGCAATGCTGGGCGATGATCTCCTGGCCAAGCAAAAAAGTCGTTAACCCTTCCCCTGCTCCTCCAAATTCCTGTGGCAAGGTTAAGGTTGTATACTTCATTTTTTTCAAATCGGTAATATTCTCGGCTGGAAATGAGCGTTCCTCGTCATATTTTTGTGCTCTTACAGAAAACTCTTTTGCTACGTCTTTTAATTGCTGCAAAATAGTTTCTTGTTGCTTTGTTAAATATTCCTCCATGTTGCCAGCTCCCTTATCGAAAAAACTATTCTGGGTTGAATAGTATGGTTTATATGTTTATCATATCACTTTGCCGTTTCTATACCCATTACCAAACTATAATTATTCCCCTATTCCCTAAGCAAAACACCTATGCAAATGATCTATAACGTGCATTAACTAATTATAAAGAGAGGGGAGACTACATTTGAGTAATGAAAGTGATAAAGATTTTTTTGATTATGCTTCTGATCTAATTGGTGAACAAGTCCAGGTTATTACAGTTGAAGGTTCATATTACGGGGAATTAAAGGCGTTAAAGAGCGACTTTTTGTTGCTGCTTACCACAAATAGAGGTCAAACTAGCATAATAGCCATCCGCTTCAAGAAAATAATTGGCATTTCAAGAAACCTATACAAGGAAAGAAGACGTCCATTATTCTTCGGTCAACAATGGAACCAAGAGCAGGATCATACAGACGACCAATATGATGATCATGTAGAGGATCATTATGAACATTCAGCAGACAATGATCATGATGAGCATGAAAATCATGATTTTCATGACGAAAAATAATTCAAAAGAAGTAAGGACTCTGCTTTTACCTCCGCGAGTCCTTTCTTTGTTTTACTAATTGCCTTAGAGCAGACCTTAAATCCGGATAGATAAATGAGTATCCGGCTTCGATTAATTTTTTGGGTATCACCTTTTGCCCTTGCAGTATTAACGTACTCATTTCTCCAAGAGCTGTCTTCATGAAAATAGAAGGAATGGTTGTCCAATGCGGTTTATTAAGTACCTCACCCAGAGTTTTACCGAAATCCTCCATTCTCTTTGGATGCGGAGCGGTAAAATTCACCGGGCCATTTATTTGGTTATTTCGGATACAAAATAAAATTGCATTTGCCACATCCTCAACATGAATCCACGAATACCATTGTCGGCCTGAACCTAAATTACCTCCGACAAATAGCTTATAGGGCAAAATCAATTTTGGAAAAGCCCCTTCTTTGGCACCAAGAATTAGACCAAAACGGGCAAATACGACTCGCATTCCAAAATCTGTTACTTTTTGGGCTCCCTGCTCCCACTGAACAACAGTTTCCGCCAGAAAATTGTCACCTGCTTGTTTCCAGTCCTCATGATAGGTTTGTTCTAGAGATGGCTCATAACAACCAATAGCACTTGCATTGATTAAAATTCGAGGTTTAGGGTCAAGCTTTGCTATTATCCTATAGATCTCATTTGTAGCATTTATACGGCTTTTTAAAATTTGCTTTTTTCTTTTCTCCGTCCAACGACCAGAATTCAGGGATGTGCCAGCTAGATTAACAATAGCTTCAACCCCCTCCAATTCCTCTTCTGGTTTACTATATTCATTAAGCCATTCGACTGGTTTAACAGTTGACATTGTCAGCTTATTTTTATTACGGGTCAAAATATAAACCTCGTGACCTTCCCTGACTAATAATGCAGCAAGTTCCTTCCCAACAAAACCGCTACCGCCGGAAATCGCTATCTTCATCCTCCGCACCCCATTCATTTGCGACTATCAATTCAGAAAGACTTTTAATCTATTTTTGCTTACTTTTCTACTTCCCTCATATGAAAAAGATGTAAACATTATAATAAGCACAACGTGTTATTCTCTCTATAAGTCTTCCTTTCCTAAATAAAAGGGTTCCAGGATTTTTTCCTCAATGCCATCTTCAGAAATTTTAACACTATAGGCGGCGGCGTTCGGTCTGGAGCTCACTACTTTTACCAGCTCTCCATTTACATAATGAAGCCCTACTCCATCATCAGCAGCAATACCTGGATTTATTAATCTATCTTTAACCATTTGTAAATAGGCAGGTCTTCTATTCATTTCACCGTCGTAGTGAGGTGAATGACTCCCCTTTAATATCCCCAATGCCTTTATTGGTTCACGTGTATCTCCAAATGAATCGGTCAATCCTTCCTCATACCAGCAAATTGCACCTGCACTTATACCGCACAATAGGATTCCTTGGTCATAAGCAGTTTTCAGTATTCGATCCAATCCCCACTCTTTCCAGAGAATTAATAAGTTCTTCGTATTACCTCCACCTACATAGATAATATCCTGTTCGAGTATGTAATCCTGCAAATTTTTGGTTGGAGGCTTAAATAATGATAAGTGAGTTGGTTCGCACTCCTGCTCATTAAAAAAGGTATAAAACCTTTGTACATACCCGTCCGCATCCCCGCTGGCAGTTGGTACAAAGCATATTTTTGGCCTATTTACAGTAGCCTGTTTTAAAATATATCGATCCAATAACGGATTATCCGGTTCCATTGAGAAACCTCCGCCTCCTAAGGCAATAATCTGTCGCATAGCTCAATCCTCCCTTACTTTTGACGACCAATAACGTTCAGGCAAAACTTAGTCTATAAATAACGTTTAATATATGTTTGTTAACAGCGTTTATAATGAACAAATGCATAAAAAAGCCTTACTTAAGGCTTCTTTAAAACTTCAGTACTATTGATTTACCATCATCCTTAGAATGAATAGTTACTTGTTTTTGTACAGAGCGATTTTTTTCTAAATGGACATCATATGAACCAGGTTCTATGGTCAACTCATATTCACCTTTACTATTAGTTTGAACATTTAAGGGTTTCTTGTCTTGATTCTTAGAGTTTTTCTTAATCAAAATATCAGTTTCACCAAGTGCATGACCGGATGAATTCAAAAGGATAAATTTTATTTGAACATTTCTTCTGATATCCTCATCCGAGGAAGCAGTGATTTGTTTACTAGACGTGTGATTTAAATTCAAATCATGATCCCCAAAAGAATAGAAAATGGCATACAGATAAATCGAAAATACGATTACTGCATAAAATATGAGTTTAACCTTCGCCATCATATTCACATCTGATCGCCCCTTCATTCCCTTTAAAAAGTAATCATGAGCCTGCCTACTACCATTATATTTCCATCCTTAAGCTATCATTCCCTTCCAGTATTTAAAATTTGTTAAGAAAATACTAATAAGTGGCTCTAATAATCAGTTTGATAAACAGTATTGGAAGAGCAGAAAAAATGAACGAATTTGAACATTTAATTAGTCTATTACAACATGGAGCGATCTGGTCCATATTTACAACCATAGGATATTTATTTTTATTAGTTTGGTGGTTTTTGTTCTTATTCAAAAGTAAAAATAAAAGATAAATTATAAATTATAAATTATAAATTTACAAACTGGTTCAGAATCCCTTTTGATTCTTCTTGAAGAGATTGTATTAATTCTTTAACCGATACTTCCCTGCTTAATCTTGGGCTCTGCCCAGACCAAAGTGACATATATTCCTTATTATTTTGTTCACTTGCTACCCTTCTTATTTCTTTAGTTAATGTATTTTGATAAGGATAAGCCGGCAATTCATTTTCGTACTCTCTCATATTTTCCATGAATTTATTGTTAACACCCCGGGCTGTCTTACCAGAAAAGACCCTGGTTAATAATACATCTTCTTCTGATGCATTAAGAATAGCCTTCTTATGTAATGGATGTGCTCCACTCTCTTTTGTAGTTAAAAAAGCTGTGCCTAATTGAACTGCTTTTGCACCAAGACATAAAGCCGCTGTGACACCTCTTCCATCCATAATCCCTCCTGCAGCAATAACAGGTATGGAAACATTATCTACAACTTGTGGAATTAAAGACATTAACCCTATTAAGCTATCTGGATTCATAAATGATCCTCTATGTCCTCCTGCTTCGCTGCCTTGAACAACCACTGCATCCATTCCTATACTCTCAACTATTTGGGCTTCTTTTACATTTGTTGCAGTACCTATAACAACTGTTCCGACCTTTTTTAATTCTTTCACAATCTCTTTACTTGGAATACCAAATGTGAACGAGCAAACCTTCAATTTTTCTTTTAATACTATTTCAATTTGTTCATCGAATTCTGATTTAGTAGAAATCGACAAATCATCCTTTACTATCTGAAGTTCTTTTCGATATTGGTCTAATAAACTATTCGTTTTTAAAATTTTATCTTCTATTAATTCATGATTTTCAGGTACAAAAAGATTTATACCAAATGGATGTTTAGTTAACTTTTTTACATTATGTATGAATTCTCTTGTTTTATCTGCTGTTAAATAACCGGCTCCAATACTACCTAAACAATTATTATTTGAAACTGATGAAACTAGTTCCGGAGTGGTCACGCCTGCCATAGGAGCTTGTAAGATGGGATATTTAATCCCTAACTCTTGAATCAATTTATTCTCCATAACGAGTTCCCCCTCATTTTTTTGAATTTATAATAAAGTTTTTCCCCAGGATGTATTGTATTTTTTACTTTTCATTGCTAGGTTGCCAAACGTTGAATAACCTTGAATGGATATTGCAATAATTCTCTGATAAAACAAGAAATATTTAGCTTTTGTAGCTTCTTAACTGATTAATGCTAATATCAATTAACCGTTTGATAACGGTTGATAGGCCGTCCTATCCCGCCATACTGTAATACAATTTCTACTTTGTTTTGCTTTTCGAGATGTTCCAGATAACGACGAGCTGTGACTCTTGCAAGTCCAGTCCCTTCGGCAACTTCTTCTGCCGAGATTGGTTTCTTTTTCTCTTCGATGAATAGAAGTATTTTCTCCATTGTTGCCGGGTTAAGTCCTTTAGGGAGTACTTCCTTCTTCATTTTATGCCCCTGTTCAGGTTGGCTGCGCAAGAGACGGTCCAATTCATCCTGAGTCAACTCCTCTTTCTGTTTGAATTGCTCCCTGTATGCCTTATAGTTTTCGAGCGCTTGCTTCATTCGCTCAAAGGTGAATGGCTTCATGACATAGTCAAAAGCTCCAAACTGCAGAATTTCCCGAATTGTCTGCTGGTCATTAGCTGCCGTAACGACGATGACCTCTGTCGAAATGGCCTTTTCCCTGATTTTGCGGATAGTAGCAAGCCCATCCTGTTCAGGCATGAATATATCCATTAAAACAAGTTCTGGCTTCAAGATTTCTATTTGTTCAAGCCCCACCTTACCGTTCGGGGCAAAACCGACGACATGGAAGCCTTCTATTTTCTCAATAAACCCACGATTAACCTCGCGTACCATTGGATCGTCCTCAATTAGTAATACAGTAACTGTTTCCATTTCATTTCCCCCTTAAAAAGTAATGACAATGCTGGTCCCTTCACCAGGAGAACTATCCACTTCAATATTGCCGCCGCCTTTGGCGACAATTTCATGAATCAAGTACATCCCAATCCCATGTCCTTCTTCTTGTTTGGTGGTGTATCCATTTTTGAATAGATTATTGATGACGGCTTCATCCATCCCAATTCCATTATCCTCCACCAAAATTGATGTAGATTCATCCGTTTGGTCCAAGCTAATAGACACTTTACGCTCTTTTTGGATAGATTTCTGTACAGCCTCGAATGCATTTTCAATAAGATTTCCGATAATGACGACAAAATCATGATGGTCAAGCCCATTTGGAAAATGAGTCCAATTGCTGTTCTTATCTATTTCGACTTCGATACCTAGTTCTTTCCCATGGCTAACCTTACTTAAAAGCAAACCTGATAGATTGTCATCTTTAATGCGTTCATGTAGGAAATCAGTGAGCATTTCTTGTTCTTCTTTAGCTTGGAAGATATATTCAGTTGCTTTTTTATATTTACCAAGCTGAAGCAAGCCTGCGATTGTATGCATCTTATTTTTATGTTCATGATTTTGAACACGGAGAGCCTGAACAAAAGCCTTTACGCCTGTAAGCTCCTCGGCTAGCTTCTTCACGTCTGTCCTGTCCTGAAAGACTGCGACGGCTCCAATCGTTTTGCCCCTTACCTGAATAGGAATACGATTACTCAAAATGGAATGCTGGTTGACCAATAACTCCTTATTATAGACCGGGTGATTAAAATCAATGATTTCTGGCAATCTTGTATCAGGCAGAACATCATAAATATTCTTGCCGATTAGATTTTGCTTATCTACACCAAGGATACGATAGGCCTTTTCATTAAAAACCGTAATGGTCATATCATTATCAATAGCGATAATTCCTTCATGCATGGCATTGAAGGTTTCATTCCGTTCGGCATAGAGACGAGCTATTTCATGTGGCTCAAGCCCAAACATTTGGTTTTTAACATGCCGTGCCAGTGACCATGCTCCCCATGCGCCAAGTAGCAGCGAAAAACCAATAGCCAAGAAGATTTCAATCCTTGTCCCCCATACAATTTCCCATAGAGTTGGGGTCAGATATCCTGTGATAACCACCCCTACCTGATTATGTTCATCATCCATAATAGGAACAAATCCGCGCATAACTGTGCCTGCTTCTCCATTCGCTTTAGAGACATAGCTGTGTTCCGTAAACGCAGCATCCTCATCTGCCGTTTTTGACACTGTACCTATCATCCTTTTGCCAGGATGGGACAGTCGGATACGATTATTATTGAGCACAACAATATAATCAGCATTATTGATAACCCTAATCCGCTCAACAACTGGGTTTATTTCTTCCGCTCTGCTTTTGTCACCGCCTTCTGAAAGCAGCTTCCTCACCTCAGGCAATTCAGCAACCGTTCTTGAGAGGAGCAGGCTCCGTTCGCTGATTTCTGCCTCCTTCTTTTCCATGAAACTTCCGAGCACAAAGATACCTGCAACAGCAAAAGAACAGATAATGATGAAGAAAGTCATAGTCATAATCTTCCAATGGATAGATATTTGCTTCATGCCCAAAACTCCTCGAGTAACTTTTTTCCATTGTACCACCAAAAAACATGGTAGAATATTGAAAAGAATAATATGGCGGGGATATGATATGAAAAGTTTTTTAATAACAGCTGTTTCCATCATTGCCGTATTGGTGATATACATGGGGGTTCAGCATGATTTTGGGCAGAAAGCAAGCTTACCGCCTGATTTTGAACAAGAGGGCTTAAACGAACAAATTGTCATCAACTTTAGTCATGTTGTTGCCGAAAATACACCAAAAGGGCTCACCGCTGATAAATTTGCAACGCTAGTCGAGAAGAAGACTAACGGAGCTATCCAGGTAGAGGTATATCCAAACAGCACACTCTACTCAGATGGGGAGGAACTGCAAGCTTTGCAAAATGGCGATATCGAGATGATTGCTCCCTCCTTCTCAAAAGTGACAGATTGGATTCCCGAATGGCAAGTTCTCGATCTGCCGTATTTATTGAAGAATTATAAAGATATAGAAGAGATTTTCACAGGTCCCATAAAGGGAGAGCTATTAGGGATGCTTGATGAGTATGGTGTAAAGGGCTTGGCCTTTTGGAATAATGGATTTAAACAAATTACAACGGCCCATTCTCCTGTTAAACTGCCAGATAATCTTGAGGGACTTACTCTGCGTACCATGCCAAGTAACATGCTCAAAAGGCAGCTGAACCTTGTTGGTGCAGAGAACCGAAGCGCTTCCTTTGACCAGGTTTATAGTTTATTAGAAAGGGAGAAGCTTGACGGCCAAGAAAATACGATCTCTAACATTGATTCTAAGGGTTTCTATCAAGTGCAAGATCATATGATACTATCCAACCATGGTATTCTTGGATATGCAGTCATGATTAACAATGAGTTTTGGAACAGTCTTCCAAAGAATTTACAGCAGGCAGTCATCGAAGCAATGGACGAAGCGACAGCTTGGAACTTAACGCAATCCGAGCAAATGAACAGAGAATCCTTAGCGAAATTGGAAGCTTCCGCTGAGCTTGAAATCTATCATCTAAGTGACGAAGAATTACGGCAATGGCAGCAAACTTTCTTGCCACTGTATGATTACTATAAGACCCAATTCGACGAAAAACTATTAAAAAAGATTCAAGAGTCGATTGACTGATGAGGCCTTCCCCTACGGAAGGTCTTTCTTTTTCATATAGATTGGATGCTGATTAAAGAAATATGCTCATTCTTTCGATTAAGATAATTATCCTGGTGACCAAAAAGACCAAAAAGAACATTAAAACCATAATCCCACAATTCCTTCTTTATCCTTTAAGATAAACACAATAAATTGTAAGCGCTAACAATAAAACAGAAAGAAGGGTTGGCTTTGAAAATCTTTAAGAATCTAACTGTCCAAGTTGTCACCGGTATCATTTTAGGGATTATGGTAGGGGCAATTTTCCCTGAGTTCGGTGCCAGTTTAAAAATCCTTGCTGATTTATTCATAAAATTAATTAAAATGTTGATTGCTCCAATTATCTTTTTGACAGTAATCATTGGGATTGGAAGCATGGGCAACCTAAAGAAAATCGGGAAGATTGGCGGCAAGGCTTTATTGTATTTCGAAATTGTATCCACTCTTGCTTTAGCAATCGGTATTCTTGTCGTCAACTTTGTTCAGCCTGGAAGCGGGCTTAATACAGAGAATTTAAAAACTGGCGATGTATCACAATATACGGCACAGGCTGCTGAATCGGATCAGGGCTTCGGAGCATTCATTCTGAACTTGATTCCTGAGAATGTTGTCGGCGCCCTTGCTTCAGGGGAACTGCTTCCGGTCTTGTTCTCAGCAATTCTATTCGGACTGGCTGCTGCTTCTGTCGGCGAAAGAGCCAAACCAGTCATCACCTTCTTTGAAATAATAGCTGATATATTCTTTAAGATTGTCAATATGGTTATGAAAATATCCCCTATCGCCGCGTTTGCCGCAATGGCCTATACAATCGGAAATTTCGGTCTTGGATCGCTTGTTTCACTCGGAAAATTGATGGGCTCTGTGTACCTCACTATGTTTTTATTCGTCGTCTTGGTCCTCGGCTCAATTGCAAAATATTACGGTTTTAATATCTTTAAGTTCATGGCCTATATTAAAGAAGAGATTCTGCTGGTTCTTGGTACATCATCTTCCGAATCTGCCCTGCCGGGAATGATGCGAAAGCTAGAAAACTACGGCTGTTCAAAGCAAGTCGTCGGTTTGGTCATCCCTACAGGGTACTCCTTCAACCTTGATGGTACATCTATATATCTATCAATGGCCGCCATCTTTATCGCCCAGGCCTATGGGATTGATTTGACCATCTGGCAAGAACTGACCTTGCTTGGCATATTGATGCTAACCTCAAAAGGCGCTGCAGGGGTGACAGGATCCGGCTTTATCACACTGGCCGCCACTTTGGCTGCCTTCCCAATGATTCCGGTAGAAGGAATGGCGTTATTAATTGGTGTCGATCGTTTCATGTCTGAAGCACGTGCAATTACGAACCTAATTGGCAACGGTGTGGCAACTGTTGTTGTTTCTAAATCAGAGAAAGAATTCAATGCGGATTTTGTGCCTGATGAACAACCAAAGAGGTATGATGCCACTTCTCCTGCAGACAATCTATAAAACAAAGAGAAAGACAAGCCGTGCCTCCATCTGCCAGCTTGTCTTTCTTTTTAAATACTTTTTCTAATTTTCCATTCATATACGGATGATCAACCTGTGATACTTATTATTTTTCATTTTCAGGTTAATTTAATTATTGCTCTTAATCCATACCTGAGAAGATAGCTGCATAATTAAAAGACTGCCTATCTGACGTCCCGTCTCTGAAGAACAGTTAAATAAAAAAAACGCCGAATCAATCGGCGTTTCAGTAGTATATTCGATTTCCTTTTTCCTTCTGCTTTTTATAATACTTGTCGTATGCAACCAATGTTAAGACTGCTAGGATGGGATAACACAGTACCATGGAGTTGTATGAAGTGTATCCTGCAAAATTAAAATGGAATAGCAGGAAACCAATCGTATTAATGACAAGCAACCTCATTTTCAATGAATGGTTTTCTTTCATTTTCATAAAGAATAAGCCAAATAAAAGAATTGTAATCCCGATGGACATGGAAATATAGGAACCCAGGAACATTCCGAATGAATCAAAGAATACCACTGGTATCAATCCACTAAACATCACGGTCAAATAACAGGTTAGCAGCAAGAGAGAATATCTAACATATTGCATGGTTTCTTCCCCCTTATTGATTTAATAACTTCGTTTTCATTTCTCTGTTCATATCATCCAGCTTCGTTACAAACTCTTTACTGCTGGCGATAATCCTTCTGCTGGATGCTTCCTGGGTCTCAATAGCAGAATAAATATCCTGGTAAGCCTTTTGAAGCTTTTCAATCGAGATAGATGGATTCTCCAGGAGCTTCGTTGTTTTTTCTGTGTTTTCTTTTAGCATTTGCGCGTTTGCCAAAATCATGTTTTCTGTAGCTTCATTTACGTCATTGATTGCTGTAATGATTCTTTCCTGATTTTGCAGTGCCAAATGAATAGCAGATGTAACGGGAGCTAAGTTCTTAGTCGTATCAATTGCATTCCGAATGGCTTCTTTCAATTTATCATTATTTTTCTTGATAATATCAACAGAAGCAAGGGATTGCTGTAGCACATTTACCATAGAGCTCATATTCTTTGTTCGCACAATAATTTTCTCCTGTGCCTCCATGACAAGCTGCTGCTTATTCTGCCATTCTGGATCGTTCTTTTTATCCTCAATCATTTGGAAAAGATGCTGACCCATATAGATTTGTTTATCTAAGAGATAAATTTTTTCATGGACATCTTTTTTGATGACATCAAGCTCAGCATTATCCTCCTGAAGCATATCTCTTCCTCTAAGTAAGGACTGGACGATTTCATCAATATTCTTTTCCACTGTTTGATACTTTGCAATAAACTTTTCATTTGAACTCTTGCGCAAAAACTTTGGAACAATCTTTGCTATTCCTTTTGTCTGATAGGCA
Organism: Bacillus sp. z14 (2026); assembly: GCF_058313575.1. Classification (NCBI taxonomy): domain Bacteria; kingdom Bacillati; phylum Bacillota; class Bacilli; order Caryophanales; family Bacillaceae; genus Bacillus; species Bacillus sp. z14 (2026). Next base: position 966,484 of record NZ_JBZFQK010000002.1, on the reverse strand, counting down.
TTTGGATTTAGGTCAGAAACCGCCTCGCGAAGCTTGAGCAGATTAGTTGGTATATCGTGATTGTCCTTGTTGTCCATCATGTCTTTGACTGGTCTGCGTAGACTGTTTAATGATTCCCCAGCCATACGTTGCTCATTGCCGCCGAAATTGCTTAAATGCTCTAGGACGGAGTCAATATTATGTGCATCCGTGTCAGATATTTTTTTGACGACCTGAGTTGCTTCATCATTTAATTTTTTCATATCTTCGGGATTTATGAATGATTGAATCGCTGTTTCATCAAATTCCCTATTTTGTTCACTCATCGGTTTTCCACCTCTTGTCCAACATTATTTTTCGTATCTTTGATCGATTGTAGTCAATGTTTTCTTTAAGTCAAATTCCCTTGTATTGTCAATATGTCTGCGAATTTGTGTAATTCGCTCCTGTATGATAATCAGTCGATTTAATGTATCATGTTCATACTTTTCTTGTTGTTTGGATTCCAATTGACTAAAGTCAGCTATCAGCTTTCGTAAATCTTTAATTATTGTCTCCTTAACCTGATGCTCATAATCAACATCAGAGATGAGATCCACATGCTCCAGTAAATAACCCAGGCTTGGGATAATTTGAGTAAAGGCATGATCAATCGGTGATGAGAGATAGTTTCTTTTTCTCGCATCTTCCAGCTCGTTTATAAGAGCAGTAAAGTTATTGTTATTTTGATATATCATTTTCATTTTTTCCGGCTGAAAACTCATAATGGCCCATCTTAAAAACAGGTCAATCTTTTCTAGATCGCTTTCTTTCTTTAATAACTGTTCAGAGATTTTCTTTTCTGTATAAACTCTCGATCTTGTATCGTATCGAACATCAAGTAAAGGCTGTTTGGTTTTAGCTTTTTGCGCATTAATCGTAATGTAATCCGGTCCAGCCAAGATAGATAGTATATTTGAATCCAATTCATATACATAATGGGCATAACGATCATCCAATTGAGTGCATACAAACTGGTCTTTTTGATTTTTACCTGCTATTCGCTTCATCACATTTGCCAAACGTTCCTGTTTTGGTCCTGCTGGTTTTGCGTCCTGCAGAAAAACTACAGCTGTAGCTCCTACCAATCCAAGAAGGATCATATAGAACATAAACAGTCACCCCTTTCTAAGGCAATTTTACCATACTATACATACGAACAAACAGACAGATAGTTTCAAAAAACATTGGTAATTTTCATTTCCTGTAGCACTTTTATCAAAAATAATGGATATCTCAAGAAAAACTATATTTATATATTATTTCTTTCCCTAAGCGAATATCTTAATTTAAAATTTCAGAATAGAAACTATTTTACACACCTAAAATATGGATTGTTTTGGTAAAATACAAATTGAAAGCTGACCCAAATCGTAAAACGGCCAATCGACGGCGAATTTCCATTAATTCACCTGTTAATTTGAAGGGTAAATTACATCTACATACGTACCACCAAGAAAGTATAAATTCAAACGAATAGAGGATGATAGCATGTATTTTTCATCAAAAAGAGACTTATGGATAACCGCTACCATTTGGTTATTCGCATTTATTTTTATTCTTTCACCCATTTTCTTTCCAGACCTTGGTGTTTGGATGACCCCTGAGTTCTTAGACAAGCAATGGATTAAAATCGTACTCTTAGTACCAGTTGGTTTTTGTTTAATGTGGATATGGCTTAAAACGGGATATACAATTGCGGAAAATCTCCTCACCATACACTACGGTCCATTTAAGAAGGAAATTAAGATTGATACGATTAGTAGTATAAGAAAAACCAGAAATCCTTTTACAGATCCTGCCCAATCTATGAATAAAATAGAAATTAATTTTACAGGATTTAATACGATTGCCATTTCACCAAAAAACCAAACTGAATTTGTTCGTCAATTATTAAAGCAAAATCCACATATAAAAACGGATTACCATTTTGAAAATCGTACGGAGAGTTAGGATAAGAATTAATAGATTAGCCTTTTTAAGTGCAATCTGCCTGCAGCGTCGGTCTAATACCATGAGCACATAAAAAACACCGGAAAACACCGGTGTTTTAATTAATTATCTATTTGTTGTCGATTAGCTTAAAAGGAAAATGCAGTTCAAAATTGGCTTTTCTTTTTTCAGGCTCTTTCTTAATCACTTCCCCTGTATTCAGCCAAGATGCTACATCAAAGTATTTCTTATAATCCGTTAGCTCATTTTGTAATTTGGTTTCTATGTGTTGATTTGAAAAACAAATCACATTGTCTAAATGTCCCATTGGCCTAGCCGTAAAACAAACTTTGTTTTTTAAAGGCAACTGATTGAACGTTTCAATACATTCTTTTCTGCACTGATACTGATCGCTGAATTTAAAAAACAACTGATCCCAATTTATGCGTTTAACTCTTTCATTCCAGTCATTTAATGCTGTCTGTTTATACTTATAGGAATAGAAATGGATCTCCACTTTCTGGTCCAACAGCCCAATGGGATAGATATCCGTTATTCCATCATATTTTGAATGGAGTGTAAATTTAAGGGGAGATTTCATATAATGCTCAAAGTTAGATAAAAGCTCAATATAGTCCGGTGCAAATATGAACATTCCAATAAATGGAGAGTTGTATTCCATACCTAAATCATCGTATACTTTCTTGCCCCAATCATTGTCTGAGACAATCGTGAAATGACTGTTTTTCACTTTCTTTTTCATATCCAGATGAAAACAATAACTAGATATCTTTTTCGTTATTTTTTGTAGATAACCTTCCATTTTATCTCCCCCTTTCTACATTATTATTACCTTTATTCCTTTTTTTAATGAAAAAATAACATCTAAATTATGGAATCTTACATTTCTCGCTAAAGATTTCCCAAATTATGCCGATATGTGATATAGCACCCTCTATGACATTTTATGATGGAGACATTTTTTAGTTACTCATTTTATCCTTAAATTTGTTTGGGATTGATTTAACTGGTCTTTGCAGTTGTCTGACAAAAATATATGCCATACAGCCTTGTAAAACTGAGGGAGAATAAAGGAGGATGTACATTTGCAAAATCAAAAGGCAAGCCATAAGCCATTGGTCTATAAGGGTACAACACTTTTATTATCTGCAGGATTTATCCTATATAGCGGGGATACATCATTAAAATTATTGGACACCAAAAAGGCAGAAGCATCTAGTGTTACGTATTACGAAACCACTTCTAATTTAAATTTACGAGTCAGTAATTCTACTAAAAGCACTGTACTCTTAACCATCCCTAAAGGGGAAAAGATTAGCTACCTTGCAAAAAGTGGTTCTTGGTTCAAAGTGAAATTTAACAATCGCACAGGATGGGTCAATAATAAGTATGTGAAGAAAGCTGAAAATATTACTTCTAGTAAAGCAATTGTGTCTGGCTATCAAACTACAGCTAATCTTAATTTACGATCCAAAGCGTCAACCAATGGGAAAATCCTGAAAACCATACCTAAAGGGAAAACCCTAACCTATATTTCCACTAGCGGTTCTTGGATTAAAGTAAAATATCAAACTACTACGGGCTGGGTTAGTTCAGATTATGTAAAAAAAATAAATGAGAAAGCTAAGGTTGAACCTGCTGTGGTGAAATCTGCTGTTGTTACCAGCAGTTCATCAGCCTACACAACGAAAGCTAACCTTAATTTACGATCATCCGCTTCAACAAAAGGAGCTATTTTAACGACGATTCCTAAAGGGAAATCCGTTACTTATGTTTCCAAAAGCGGTTCATGGTTCAAAGTAAAATATGGCGGTAAAACCGGTTGGGTCAGCTCCAGTTATTTAAAAGCTAACTCAGCTGCTGCTAAACCAACGAGCAGCACCCCTTCCGCTGTGGCAAAACCACAGCAAGAGGTTACGTACCAAGCAACAGCTAATTTAAATTTACGATCCTCTTCTTCCACAAAAGGATCTATTCTTACGACGATTCCTAAAGGGAAATCCGTTACTTATGTTTCTAAGAGCGGTTCATGGTTCAAGGTGAAATATAGCGGTAAAACCGGTTGGGTCAGCTCCAGTTATTTAAAAGCTAACTCAGCTGCTGCTAAACCAACAAACGGTACAGGCACACCATCTACCGTGGCAAAACCACAGCAAGAGGTGAAGTATCAAGCGACAGCAAATTTAAATTTACGTTCTTCTGCTTCAACGAAAGGATCCATTTTAACGACAATTCCTAAAGGGAAATCTGTTACTTATGTTTCCAAGAGTGGTTCTTGGTTCAAGGTGAAATATAGCGGTAAAACTGGTTGGGTCAGCTCCAGTTATTTAAAAGGTGTTACACCGGTTAAAAATGAGAGTCCCTCCCCTTCTGTTGAAAAACCAAAGGCGAATTTGACTTATCAAACTACTGCTAAACTGAATCTAAGAACTGAGGCTTCTACCCAGGGGTCCGTATTAACGCTTATACCAAAAGGAGAGAAAGTTACCTATCTATCAAAAAACAGTTTTTGGTTTAAGGTGAAGTATGGAAACAAAACAGGTTGGGTCAGCTCTGAATTCCTAAAGGAAACAACTGAAGATAAAAAAGAGGAAGTAAAGAATAAAGAGATTTATACGACAACTGCTAATTTGAAGTTTCGAATTTCAGGCTCTACCAGTGCAACAGTCATTACTACTATACCTAAAGGAAAGCAGGTTACGTATTTATCCAAAAAAGGGGCATGGTATAAGGTTTCCTTTAACTCACTTACAGGCTGGGTCAACTCATCCTACCTGGTAAAAGGAGCATCTACCTCCGATTCCTCTAATCCAATCAGTTCAGATTCCTATGTAACGATGGATTTAAGGACAAAATCATCCGTAACAGCTGCTCAGATTAATACGTATATTGCGAAAAATGCAACCTCCTCCAACAGTGTTCTATATAACAGGGGAAGCATATTTATTGATGCAGCAAACAAGTATGGCGTGAACGCTTTGTATCTTGCAGCACATGCCATTCATGAGAGCAATTTCGGTAAATCGACTATATCATTGGCAAAAAATAATCTGTTTGGTTACGGAGCCTACGATGCAGCTCCATTCGTGGGTGCTGTCAAATTTAATACAATCAAATCAAATATTGAATTTATTGCTCAAATGATGAAAGCAACGTATTTAAATGAAGGATACTGGTCCTATAAAGGTGCTTATCTTGGTTCTACCGTTAAAGATAGTAATGGGAATAGAATCGACAGCCTAAGCAGCGGGATGAATTTTTATTATGCGACCGATTCAAATTGGGGAAAAGCGATTGCCAAACATATGTCGGCAATGCTTGATTACAGTAACGAGGGTGCAAAAAATGCCAACCCGAATAAAAAGGTGCCAAGCAGACCCTCTTATCCTGATGCAAAAGATGTCTTTCCTACCGGTACTCTTGCTGTAGCCCATAAAACAATTAATCTGACATCAGCAGATAACACAGGTTCAACCGTTTATCAGACAACTTCAAACCTAAATTTGCGATCAAGTGCTTCAACAGATGGTTCTATTCTGCTCACCATTCCTAATGGGAAAACGATAACCTATCTTAGTGCAAGTGGTAGCTGGTGTAAGGTTCAATATAACGGAAAAACCGGCTGGGTCAGTTCTGAATATGTCACAAAAACAAACTCAGGATCTTCTGTCAGCATTCAAGCAGGAGAAACCTTTAATTTACTAGAAAAACATAACAATGAGTCTTTAAAAGTAAAATACAAAGTGAAAATGTATTATACATCCAGTTTTGGATTAAGCAGTTATTATAAATACATGTCCGTTAAAAATCTGGCGCGTGTGGATGCTACATCCTTAAATGTCCGTTCTGCTGCGAATACAGGCAGCAGTATAGTCGGTACCCTATCTAATTATCAATATATTGAGCTATCGGTTGATTCAAAAAACAATCCGGAAACCAGCAATGGATGGTATAAAGTGAAACTTTCAAATGGTACACAAGGATGGGTTTCCGGAATGCATATTATCCGTGAATTGAATAAATAATAGATTGTGAGATTGTCATATCTTAGTTTTTAGCCCAGAGATTCACTCTGGGCTTTTTTCTATAAGGATATATTTGTTTTGTCACAACAGCCCATTAGAAAACAAAAGGAAACATTCACTATTTATCCGCCCTTACGTTTTGTCCGACTCCTCATATATTAATTATAAAGATTTATATGGAGGTGGAAGTATGCAAAGAAGAAGAAGACGTGCAGGCAAAGGACTATGTTATCCAGGATATAATTGGTGCGGTCCTGGCTGTTCCGGTCCATGGGGACCTACTAATCAAGTAGACTCATGCTGCAAGAAACATGATGACTGTTATAAGAGATTTGGACCCACCAAACAGTGTGACGAGATGCTGTTAAACTGCCTTCAATCACAAATAAATCCTCGAACAAAAATGGGACGAGATGCTCGATTGTTTTACAATGTCATGCGCCTTAGGTATGATCTCCGATAATTTAATCAGAAACTATAAAAAGCCTCTCAAATCTTTTTGATTAGAGAGGTCTTTATTTTTACCTATACATTACATCAGTACTATTAGATCTGGAAATTTTATATTTAACTCCATATTTCCCTCAGCTATAATCACTCTTAAATATTATGTAAATTGCATTCCCTCTTGTTCTATTCTTTTTATTATGCCGTGTTGCTTTATCGGAATGTTTAATATCTATATATATGGGCAAAACATTTAATATACCTAGAGAAATGAGGCGGAATTTATGTATTTTGAGTTGAAAGAAACGAAACATCGCCCTTTCCCTTTACCGAAATCACCGTGGGTACTGACCCAGGTATGGAATGATATGCTATTTTTACATTATCAAATAGATCCCACCCTTCTCCGTCCATATGTGCCGGAGGAATTGGAGATTGATTTATATGAAGGAAAAGCATGGATTTCGATTATTCCCTTTAAGATAACTAAAATGAGAGCAAGAGGGCTTCCACATTTTCCATATCTTCATACTTATTTAGAGCTGAATGTACGTACATATGTTAAATACAAGGGTGTTCCTGGTATTTATTTTTTTAGTTTGGATGCTGATAAACTATTAGCCGTCTTGGGAGCACAAGTGGGCTTGGGCCTACCTTATAAAAAAGCACATATGTACTTTCAACAAGATAGGGATCAATTTTATTTTCAAAGTGTACGAGAAAGCAGTAAACAAACCTATCAACTCGATGTTCATTATGAGCGTAAACAGATTTTATACGAACCCCTGCCGGACTCTTTGGATTTTTGGTTATTAGAACGATACAGTATGTATAGTATTTGGGGCGATTTAATCATACGCGGAGATATTCATCACGATCAATGGAAAGTATGTATGGTTCATGCGCATATTTCAACTAATACTATGCTCGACTTTTTAGGAGATGAAACACTCGATCCTGCACCACAGCATATGCATTACTCGAGAAGAAAGCGATTTTTATTTTTCCCTCCAAAAATTGTGGGCAAAATTAAACACTCCACAGACAAATAATCTATACAATAGGTGTAATCTCGACTATATTATGTTAAACGAAAATATACTCTCTTTAGTCTGGTTAGATAAAAGTATTTAACTGAATTCTTCTTAATTCATTCTCCCTTTTATCATACCCATCAGTTGGGTAAATGATTGCTACCATAACTTACTCCTATCTTTTCGGTAAATTGGCTTTCTTTTGACTTCTTAATAATATTAAAATGTAAACTCCTATTAATCTATTCGTAACATTGTAACTATATAATGGTACTATAATAGTTTTCCAGAAGGATAGATGCTAAAAATGGACATAAAAGAGCCAACGAAAAAAACGAATTCAATAACCATACCTCCGGTGATTAAAGATTATATCGGAAATAAAACTACATTAGAAGATTTAGAGCAACTGAAGCATTTGGTTGCAAAAAGATATGCTGAACTTAAAGTACCCCGTCTCGATTAACGGGGTTTTTTATTTGCCTACATTCAACCTCTATTCATACTTTTCCTACTTAGTGTTTTCTCTTCATTTTTTCTATAATTCTTACCCCGTATTTTCCTATCCTAGTTCATCAAATCTGCACCTTAACTTCATTAAGATGTTAATCTAATGAAAATAAAAAGCTCTCTCCTAGGCTCATTCTGGCTATAGTATTCTCTCAGCCCTATATTTAATAGAAGAAACTCGATATTTTTTACTAAACGATATTTCTAACTTCAAAAAATTGAGGATTCAGAGTCAATACCTTTCTAAAAAACAATAGAATCATGACTTTTTACTTATATTGACTATAACTTTCAATTGAAAGATGAATCTAACCACCCTGTACTAATTGCCCTCTTTTTTGTAGTATATGGGAGAAATGATAGAAATTTAAAGGAGAGTGTCGAATGTCAAAATCCAATATTAATCGTTTCTTCGTCCCAGCCTTTCTCGTGTTCCTGCTCCTCTTACCGTTCATTCCTGCGGTAACACCCAAGGCAGATGGACCAATTACTGTAACAGAGGCAATAGCAAACAATACAGGCAATGCTACTGTTGAAGGCTATATCGTTGCCCATACGACAGGAAATAATAGCTACAATTTTGAAGCACCATTCAGCAGTGATTTTAATATTGCGCTAGCTGATTCACCCAATGAAACGGATAAAGAAAAACTGCTTCCTATCCAGCTCCCGGCTAAATTCCGAGCAGAATTTGGGCTTCAGTCTAATCCATCCATCATCGGGAGTAAAATTCACGTTACTGGAAATCTTGAGGCTTACTATACAGTGCCTGGATTAAAATCACCTACCTCCATTGTTTTTGCAGAAGAACATGATCCAACTCCGAAAGCTGCCGCTGCTGCGAGCTCAGTCTCTCCAGGACCAGTATCAGCTGGAACAGCTATTTCCTTAACTACAGAGACGGAAAACGCAACCATCTACTACACAACAAATGGGATGGAACCTACCATAGACAGCGAAGTGTACACGACCCCTATCATCATCGCAGAAAACACGACAATTAAAGCAATCGTCGTAGCAGACGGCTATAAAAACAGTGATATTGTATCACTAGCCTATTACATTGCCACTAGCGGTTTACAGATACATGACATTCAAGGTGCCGAGCACCACTCTCCATATCAGGATCAATATGTGGCAGATGTTGAAGGCATCGTAACTTATATTGCCGATGCTAACAACTTTTACATGCAATCTCTAACGCCTGATAAAAACCCTGCCACCTCAGAAGGCATACTTGTCTATAAAAGAAACCATGCTGCACAAGTTGGTAATACCATTAAAGCAAGCGGTCAGGTTAAAGAATGGGTACTTGAAGGTTATGCAGAAAAATTAACAACGGATTTACCGGTTACAGAAATCAATGCTACTAACATTACGATTGTAAATGACTCACAACCGCTCCCTAAGCCGATTGAGATTAGCCCGCTTAAAGGACAGCCAACACGAATCATCGATAACGACCAGTTCAGCAAGTTTGATCCATATCAGGACGGGATTGATTATTACGAGAGCCTAGAGGGAATGCTCGTAAACATTAAACAGCCGAAGGTTATTGCACCGCAGGATTATGGCGAACTATATGTAGTGTCAAAATATACTTTACTCAACACCCTGGCTAAAGGCTTGAGGATTTCAGAAAACGATTATAACCCTGAGCGACTCATCATTGATACTGGTGATTCAAGCTTTGTTACCAAGACAGGCGATTCATTTACTGGAGATATTCATGGTGTTGTAAGTTATGGTTTCAGCAATTACCGAATCTTATCTGATAAAGAAAATTTACCAGAGCTTAAAAACGGTAGCCTGAAACAAGAGGTAACGAAATTTAAGCAACATGCCAAAAAACTGACAGTCGCTTCCTATAACGTAGAAAATTTCTCCCCGAAGGAAAGCGACGAGAAAACTACTAAACTTGCAAAAGCCATTACTGACAATTTAAATCAGCCTGATATCATTGGACTTACTGAAATACAGGATAATGATGGTGCCACAAATAGCGGTAATACAGATGCAAGTGCAAGCTATCAAACATTGATTGATAAAATCAAAGAGTTGGGCGGTCCTTCTTATTCATTCACAGATATTGCGCCGGTTAATAATCAAGACGGAGGCGCTCCTGGAGCGAATATTCGCGTTGGATTTTTATATAACCCAGAGCGAGTGTCACTCACTCCTGCTCCAAAAGGCAGTGCGAATGAAGCAGTCAGCTATGAAGATGGCAAACTGACAGCTAATCCAGGACGAATTGATCCTGAAAATCCTGCTTTCGATAGTAGTCGTAAGCCTTTAGCTGCCCAATTCACCTTTAATGGGAAGGATGTTATCGTCATCGCTAACCATTTTAATTCAAAAGGCGGAGATCAGCCGCTCTTTGGAAAAAACCAGCCGGCTATATTGTCTAGTGAGGAGCAGCGCATTAGCATAGCAAATGTGGTGAATCAATTTGTAAAAGAAATCCAGTCCAAGAACAAGAATGCCAATATTATTGCTCTCGGAGACTTAAATGACTTTGAATTTACAGATACACTCAAAACACTGAAGGGAAGGGAACTGACGAATATGATTGATTTGATTCCCTCAATTGACCGCTATACGTATGCCTATCAAGGAAATTTACAAGTGCTAGACCATATCCTTGTTTCGAAACCACTAACATTGCGTACAGCTGTTGATATCGTTCACATCAACGCTGCCTTCATGGAAGAACACGGACGGGCAAGTGATCATGACCCTGTATTAATCCAAACCATGCTAAAATAATGCTCAATAAATTCTTGAGAAGGCGGTCCTAAAAGGATTGCCTTCTCTTCTTTTATGTAAGGCAGAGTTTTGAGATGATACGTCTTAGGTAACGCATATTATGAACACAAGAAACCCAATGGTACATATACATCGGGTTTGTCATCTCTTGGCACTTCATAAGTCAAGGCTTGTCTACTGTCTCCTATTCCTTTAATGGTCGGATCCTGAACAATACCAATCCAGCTAAAATAACCACAAAAATCAAAACTAATTGTGGTGTATCATCTTCTGCGACAGACGGCATGACTCCTATTAAACCGAGCAACTTATATATAAAGCTGGTGACTAAAGTAGCAAATGCAATAATAAGGTTGGGTTTTTAAAACGTACTTTCCAATTCATTCTATCACTCCATTAACTTAGTATGCCTAACTTCAAATATATTTAAAAGGCTGAATGCTGACAGTAAAAAGAAAATCCCTGCCCCCCAATTTAAGGACATTTCACTCGTGGCATAAGAAACAGCAATGATTAAATAAATTAAGGCGGATAACCCTAACCCAAACTTTCTCATTACATAACTATTAATAACCAGCCCAATAACCTTAATGGTAGCTGCAGAAAAGAAAATGAGAGCAAACAATGTCTCGCTTCCCAACTGACTTAAAGTTCCATATAACTCTGGCAATTGCTGAAACATATCATTGTTGAACATACATACCATAGCAAGGTAATAGCTCAATATACTAACTAGTGCCTCAAAATATGGTATAGACCTTTTCATCATCCACCCTCCTTAGTTCAGTTTTTGTATAGCAAACACAATAAAACCGATAACCGCTGGAATAGTTCCACCTATAACGGCAGCGGTCACAGTTCTTCTTAACCATACAGTATCTCCTTTAATGTCTTTTAGGGTTTCTAAAATACCAGCAATCTGTTGATCGTGTACAATTTGTGTACTACGCATTTGGTCCAACCGATCCTCCTGCTTGTCCATCCGGAGTTCATGTTTTTCAAAACGCACGTCCTGTTTATCAAATTGCCCTTCCGTCTGACGCTTGTACTCTTTGAACTCTTCTAACATATTCATCACCAACTGTTTTAACATGTAACCTTCACCCTCATCATATGCGAAGAATCTTTCTTTTGTGCCATAATTAGACTTTGTAACTATCATTTAATGTCTGAATAGTTGGCCAAGAGAATGGCTCACTTTACACGAGCATCACTTTAGGCAAAAAAAGAGGACTCCAACTAGAAGTCCCCTCATACTATGTGATTTGATCATACTTACCCGTGAAATAACTCAATGGTTTATTACTTATAATTGCATTCAAGTCTACATTACCAGCATATCCATCTACTATTCCTTTGTCTGTAAACTGCCATAAGTCGCAAGCATAGTCAGGTTTCCTGCTACTTGCTCGCATGCCATTGTTACGCCCATAAGAAGGTATCCAAACAGCATCAAAGTCTCTTATATCGATATTAAAGGATTTATAAAGATGATTGGCAATATATATCCCTACTTTCTTCACCCCAAGAGCTCTCAATTTCTTTGCATAGACCTTAACCCCTGCTCTCATATCTTTCATGCTCTTCTCCTCAACGTCAAGCCAGTAAACAGGCGGGCTAAATTCTTTAGTCCGGTTATAAAAATCAGTAGCCTCTTTCTCCATATCAGAGATCGAAATACCTCTTACCCACGCATAGGCATTAGTTGGTACACCACGCTTATTAAATTCCTTGTGATGAGTTTTATAATGTCTGTCGATTGTAGAAGATCCATACTGAGTACGAACAATAACTAAATCCACTTCCTTGGCTAGTTTGTCATAATTTATAGATGATGGTGGCTGGTGATGTGAAATATCTATAATTTTCCCCATTTTTATCAGTACCCCCTTTTATTAGAATATATAAAAAGAGCCCTGGAGGACACTTAAAATAAATTAAACGGCAACTATAGTTTTTGACAGAGGCGAGCAATTTTGCTGGGCATAAAAACTGACTCGCTTTTTTATATTAAATCCTTAAATGGTAAGACTTCTCCCCTTCCCTTAAGGGATTGTGTGCACTATATTGGCCGAGCATACACCTGGTTTCTGCTTGCCGTTTTTTATCCAACTAAGGCGATCTATAAAGGGCTTTTCGCTATGTCCTTCACAAAGTGGATGGGCTAATTTTTTCTCGCTATAACAGCAAACTTCTCTTTAGAGTGTATTCTTAGTTGTTTCTCCAGAAATTCATCCGCTTCCGGTTCCCATGGAATTCTAGCATCAGTTTTCCATGTGTATCTCATTTTTATCGCCTCCTACTTTTATAATATCAGTCAGAGGCGATTTATTAATAAGAGGTAAAAGTTTTTATAAAAAAGAGGACTTCCAGAGTGGAAAGTCCCTTTAATTTTAAATTTTCAGCTTTTCTAATTCGTTTAATTTTAAATGCAAAAGAAGAATTTTTTGATTCACTTCCTTAGATGATTCCACATGTTGAAGCAAATAGCGTAACCGCATGGTGTGGAAAATACACAAAAGTTTCTTCATATATAATCATCCTTTATCCGACTTACGTTAATAATAGCGTTGGTATATAACTTCAACAAGAGGCTCAAGATGCGGTTCATTTGTCATATACAAATAAGAGGAATCCCACTTAGGAACCCTCTTATTTATTCTTCTCATGTTACCGCATAGTATGTTCCAATTATACTTTAAATCCACGAAACCTTTCGCACAGGATATTCATTTCCTGTAACTATTTAATGCTATGGAACGAATCCATAAAAGAGCCGGATTGCCAAAGATACAATTCACGCTTTAAGGCATACTCATGCTGTTCTACTTCTAGAATCAGGAGCTTCGATGAAATACATCCAAGTACGATTGGGTCATGGATCCATTCAGATCACCGCTGATGTGTACTCTCGCGTCTCTAAGAAAATCGAAAAAGATACTATGGAGAAATTTGAAGATTTCACAAAAAGTTAAAATGTTTAGAGGCGGGGCAAAAGCGGGGTGAAAATTTGGACAAGCTAAAAACATGTGATTGCCCCACCAAATAAAAAACCCTTGACGCTAGCAGTGTCAAGGGTTTCAGCTATTAATACATTAGAAGATATTGTTCTCTCTCCCATGGATGAACTTGGGTTCTAAACATATCCCATTCAATCTCTTTTGCTTCTACAAAGTGTTCCAGGATATGATCACCTAGACCATTCATGATGACTGGGTTTTTTTGTAATTCTACTAATGCTTGATATAATGTAGACGGAAGATCTTTAATACCTTCTTCAGCACGTTCTTGTGCAGACATTACATAGATATTACGATCAATTGGCGCCGGAGCTTTTTTCTGATTTCTAATGCCATCAAGACCAGCGCTAAGTAATACCGCCATAGCTAGGTATGGATTTGCAGTTGGGTCAACAGAACGTACCTCAACACGTGTGCTCAATCCACGGGAAGCCGGAATACGGATTAGTGGGCTACGGTTACGAGCAGACCATGCAACATAACAAGGTGCTTCGTATCCAGGAACTAGACGTTTGTATGAGTTAACTGTTGGATTTGTTACTGCCGTGAACGCAGGCGCATGCTCAATGATACCAGCAATGAATTGATGAGCTGTCTCGCTCAATTCGATATTTCCTTTTGTATCGTAGAAAGCATTCTTTCCATCAGAGAATAAAGATAAGTTCATGTGCATACCGGAACCATTCACACCGAACAATGGTTTTGCCATGAAAGTTGCGTGCAAGCCATGTTTACGAGCAATTGTTTTTACTACCAATTTGAACGTTTGGATTTGGTCACATGCTGTAATCGCATCAGCATATTTAAAATCAATCTCATGTTGTCCTGGAGCTACCTCATGGTGGGAAGCTTCAATTTCAAATCCCATCTCTTCTAGCTCAAGAACGATATCGCGACGGCAATTTTCACCTAAATCTGTAGGAGCAAGGTCAAAGTATCCGCCTTTATCATTTAACTCCAAAGTTGGTTCCCCTGCTTGATCCAATTTGAATAAGAAGAATTCTGGTTCAGGCCCAAGATTGAAATCTGTGAAACCTAGCTCTTTCATTTCCTCTAACACACGTTTTAAATTAGCACGTGGGTCACCTGAGAAAGGTGTGCCATCCGGATTGTAAATATCGCAGATTAAACGAGCCACTTTTCCTTTTTCAGCAGTCCAAGGAAAAATTACCCATGTATCAAGATCTGGATATAAAAGCATATCAGATTCTTCGATACGAACGAACCCTTCAATGGATGAACCATCAAACATCATTTTATTTTCTAATGCTTTATCAAGCTGACTTACTGGAATTTCTACGTTTTTAATTGTTCCCAGAATGTCGGTAAATTGTAATCGAATAAATTTCACATTTTCATCTTTAGCTAACTTTCTAATATCATCCGCAGTGTATTTCCCCATCTTCCTTTTTCCTCCTTAAATAATAAAGCTTTTTATATTTTAATTTTTAATTAAAAAACCGATGCATATCACCAGATTGGTTGCTGCCTCTCGTTGTAAAGCGGCCAGCCTTCAAAATTTCATCACGCAATAATTTTCTTAATTGCGCATTGGTCAATTCTGGTTTTGTTTCTTCTTTAGAATGTTCATCTTTAGCAATTATTTCAGTTTCATTATAAATAGAAGGTTCAAGAATTTTTTTAATCCCAGCCATATTTATGCCTTGATCAAGCAATTCTTTAATTTCCAAAAGACGATCAATATCGTTTAACGAAAACATCCTTCGATTACCCTCTGTTCTGGCTGGATAAACCAATTTGTGTTCTTCATAATAACGGATTTGACGTGCAGTTAAATCGGTCAGCTGCATGACAATACTCATTGGAAAAAGTGGCATGGTTCTTCTGATGTTACCGCTCACCACTACATCCTCCTTCAATACCTCTTCTTGATATTGTTAGTTTATGCCATGTAAACTTCTTTGTCAATCATATGTAAGGTTTTCTGACATGGAATCTCTGGAGTAATGTATCATTTTAACTGCTTTACTTCTTTTACCCCAAACTCAGACAATTAACCTATTAATTTATAAATAAAAGCAACAAGCTGGTCCTTATTTTGAATTTCACATAAAAAAGCACTTCTATTTACACATTAATTCAACTCTTTTCCACTAAAAAGTATACCTACCTCTATGGAGCAAATAGACCAAGATACAGAAAAGATATTGCACAGACACACTAGAGGTGTATAGAAGATGCAGGAAAGCCACGGTATCCTACGCCTATCTTACATCTATCAAACACCTTTAATTAGGAATAGGTGTAACAAAGATGTAGCATAGCATCTATTCAGCACCTTCCAGACACCTTTGACCCCGCATAGGTGCGGCATAGGTGTGCCATGGGTACAGCATAACACCTATCCTCCACCCTTCAGACACCTATGCTATGCGATGCCATTCAATAAACAGCTAATATGATATAGATAAACAGAGTTCACTTTGAATCCCACTCTGCAAATAATCGGTTACTTGTAACTCACACTGACCATTTTTACTAATAAAAAACTCCCCTATTCCAAAAATAAGGGAGTTATTATTAGTTACTTTATTAATCCTTTTTCAATCATCTGATCAATTGCTTTGCAAATGGCTATTTTAACATGGGAGTACGTTAGTCCGCCCTGTACAAAAGCGGTATATGGCGGTCTTAACGGACCGTCAGCGGTTAATTCGATACTCGCTCCCTGAATAAACGTTCCGGCAGCCATGATTACATCATCCTCATATCCTGGCATATAAGCAGGATATGGTGTTACATGAGAGTTAATTGGTGAAGCAAACTGAATCTGCTGACAGAACAGCACCATCTTATCTCTGTCATGAAATTGGACTGATTGAATGAGATCTGTTCTTGGTTCGTTCCATGTAGGTGAAGGGTTAAATCCCCATTTTTCTAGCATGGCAGCTGTAAAGATTGCTCCTTTTAAGGATTGTCCAACAACATGCGGAGCCAGGAAGAATCCTTGGTACATTTCTAATAAACTGTACAAGGAAGCACCCGCTTCAGCACCAATACCCGGTGTTGTTAAACGATATGCGCATCGTTCTACCAAATCAGCTCTACCGGCAATATAACCACCCGTTTTCGCTAAACCGCCGCCAGGATTTTTAATTAAGGAACCAGCCATTAGGTCCGCACCAACCTCAGTAGGCTCCATTTTCTCAGCAAACTCTCCATAGCAGTTATCAACAAAGACAACGACATCCTGTTTGATAGCTTTTACAAACTGAATCATTTCCTTGATTTCTGCAATTTTAAATGATGGGCGGTTATCATAGCCTTTTGAGCGTTGAATTCCAATTACCTTCGTATTTGGTTTAATGGCTTTTGCTACTGCATCAAAGTCAACATACCCATCTTCCTTTAAAGCGACAGATTGATAGGATATTTGATATTCCTTTAAGGATCCTATACCACTTCCGCGTATGCCAACAATCTCTTCAAGCGTGTCATATGGCTTTCCAGTGATGTATAAAAGCTCATCTCCAGGGCGTAACACGCCGAATAAGGAAGTTGAAATAGCATGTGTTCCAGATATGATTTGCGGGCGGACAAGTGCCGCTTCGGCTCCAAATACATGAGCAAACACCTTTTCCAATGTATCTCTTCCCATATCATCATACCCATAACCTGTTGATGGATTAAAATGGGCATCACTAACCTGATTTTCCTGGAAGGCTTTCAATACCTTCGCTGTATTAAAGTCTACATTTTCTTCAATTTCTAAAAATCTTTCAGCAATCATTTTTTCAGTTTCCTGAACAGTTTCTTTAATTCTCTCACCGTTCTTTAATTGTTCAAACATGTTGCATTCCTACTCCTACTCATAATTTTTAATAATTCCCATGATTGCATGGTCTGCTAAAGCAAGTCCCTTTAGATGATAGGTCTCATTGCTTTCATGAAACTCGGTTGATTTAACGATTGTCTCATCCTTTAACCGGGCTATAATTTTCCCTTCATTAGCTGGAATCATTACGGAATATGGTTCCATAAAGCTTTCAACCAATTTTTCCATTTCTAAAAGGAGTTGTTGAATCCCTTCATCCTGACGAGCAGATATATGAATGGATTTTTCCTTGGATGTCGGTACAAATTCAGAATGGGCGGCATCTTTTTTGTTATAGACAATCAATTGAGGAATATCCTCAGCACCCAAATCCTCGATAATTTTTTGAACGGTCTTCTCATGATTATAAGCATCAGGATGAGAAGAATCCACTACATGTAAAATGGCATCGGATTCTGTCACTTCTTCAAGCGTGGATCTAAATGCCGCAACAAGGGAGGTAGGTAAATCCTGAATAAATCCAACAGTATCACTGATAAGGACCTTGTATCCAGATGGAAGAAGACATTCCCTGGTCATCGGATCAAGGGTAGCGAACAGTTGATTTTCCTCATAAGAATCCGCTTCAGCCAGACGATTAAATAAGGTTGATTTACCGGCATTCGTATATCCAGCCAATGCAATTTGGAAACGATTATTTCGTTTTCTGCGCGCTCTGTAACGTTCCCTATGCTTAACAACTGAATCCAACTGCCTTTTGATCTCATCCAAGCGACGTCGAATGTGGCGTCTGTCAGATTCCAGCTTGGTTTCCCCCGGTCCCCTCGTTCCAATACCGCCGCCGAGTCTTGATAATTCAGTACCTTGCCCCGCCAATCTTGGCAGCATATATTGCAATTGGGCTAACTCTACTTGCATTTGACCTTCGCGAGAACGCGCACGTTGAGCAAAAATATCTAAAATCAACTGGGTACGGTCAACGATTCTAGTTCCCAGCTCTTTACCTAGATTTCGTATTTGACTAGGAGACAATTCATCGTTAAAGATTACGACATCCGGTTCTAGCTCTTCAACTAATGCAATAAGCTCCTCGACTTTCCCTTTTCCGATATATGTAGCAGGATGAGGCTTAACTCTCTTTTGAGACACTAATACAAGAGCCTGCCCTCCGGCAGTTTCCGTTAGTGATTCAAGTTCCTCCATAGAGGATTCAAATCGACTGTCATCAATATCTTCACGCTGACAACCAACTAGTATAGCTTTTTCATATGTTTCTTCCATTATGTCACTTCCCTCAATAGTTCACTATTCTTCTTATCATACCAAAAAAATCACCCGTTCCAAACACTGTATTCAAATGATATGATAAATTAGCCAGATTTTAAATGATTATTTGAATTTTATTTAAGGAGAAAAAGAAAAAAGTATGACATGGGATGTATTAAGCATTATCGGAACAATCGCTTTTGCGACCAGCGGAGCCTTGGTGGCAATGGAAGAGGAATATGACTTATTTGGCCTTTATTTACTCGGATTTGTAACAGCCTTTGGGGGAGGTGCCATTCGCAATTTGCTGCTCGGGATCCCAATAATCCATATTTGGGAACAAAACGGATTATTTTTTATCGCATTCATTTCTATAACTATTGTTTGTTTATTTCAGCATTCGCTTTTAAAGCATTGGAACAGGTGGGGGAATTTTTTTGACGCTATCGGTTTAAGCGCATTCGCTGTACAGGGCGCTTTACTAGCAACGGAAATGAACTTACCGCTTATTGCGGTTGTATTTGCTGCTATCCTGACAGGAAGTGGCGGCGGTATCGTACGAGATGTCCTCGCAGGCAGGAAGCCAATACTGTTAAGATCTGAGATTTACGCAATTTGGGCAGGTATTGCAGGTCTCTTAATCGGCCTCGGAGCGATGACATCCAACCTTGAATTATACCTTTTATTTATTATTATTACCTTTTTACGAATGCTTTCTTATCTATACGAATGGCATTTACCTGTTGTTAAAAGAAGTTACTGATTAAGAGTTACTACATAAATATCCTACTAATCCACTTTCATAGATTCGTATTTATATAGGATAAATGATAAGGGCCTTGCTGTTTTCTTAGCAAGGCTCTTTAATCTGTATTGATGATTATCTTAAGTGCCATACTCCACAACTGGCATGAATCCTTTTACCTCATAATCAGAAATCTCTATAAATGAAAAATCATGACGATGAAAAATAGCTCTGATTTTAGAAGAGAACTCCCTCTTATACTCAAGAATGCGTTTTGTTGTTTCAAATTCCCATACACATAGTTTATTTTCTTCTATAAATAAGCCGTATTTGTAGGTAAGTGCAAAGGTAATTAAATTTCCTGTATCAAAAGGAATTTTCATCGTTTTTTCTTCTTCAAGCTGCTCGTTTAGTATTACTAACTCATTTCTCTCCAAGTTGATACAAGCATAGGGCTTATAACGAGTAACCAGAGGGTCATAGAGAAGATCATATTGGATAGCATTGTTATAAAAAGACTCTAAACCACTGAATGGAGATACACAGTTCAATATATTTACTCCAGCACCCTTTCCGTATACACCTTGATCTCCATATGTACATAGAACGCCATCTTTGTAAGGAAATAACTCATGAATATGTGAACCAACCTCAAATTCAGATACAAATTTACCCGTTAATGAATAAAAAGATAGAGTCGTATTGTATAAAAGACAGAAATGGTCTTTTGTGAATCGAATAATATGGTGACCCTTGGGAAGAGTTAAAATAAGTTCTCCGTTTAATTGAACCGTATTTTCACCGGTGTTTTTTAACAATACAATCAAATCTTCTTTTTTACAATCTGCATCAATTATTACCTGTTTGCTTGTAAATATAATTTCTTCTATCAAATTCATCTCGTTTAACCTTCTACTCTCATTCCACTTCTCGATCTTTATGGCAAGAGATTGTTAATATAAAATCTACCATTCCAACCTATGCAACTAACTAAAATTTACCACAAAATCTAAATTATTAATAGATTACTTAGACGTGGTAGTTCGTTAATTCCCTGCGTTTGATTTTAGTATTCTAACCTACTAATAATCACCATCTTAGAAATATTTCATTATGACTATTTCTCAAAAAAACAAATGCCCCAAAAGCTTTATGACAGCTTACGGGGCACTCATATTTATTCGTATCTCTTACTCAAATGTATCGAACACTAGGTCATCACTTCGGATGGTCATTAATTCCCGACGTTCATATTGATCCGACAGCAAAAGACGCATTGCCTGAGTTCTGATTGATTTTTCTATTACATTCCTTACATATCTACCATTGGAAAAGGATTTAAGATGTAGAACATTTGTTAAATAATATAGATGATCGCGCAGTTTTCTTTCCGCGTCCAGACTATAAACGTATTGCCTGGCACTTAACATTCGGTTCCCTATATCCATTAATTGATCAACCGTGTAATCCGGAAAATCAATGACAATCGGAAAACGGGATTGCAGGCCTGGATTCAAGGTTAAAAAATACTCCATTTCCCGTGAATATCCGGCAAGAATAAGAATAAATTCATGCTGCCGATCCTCCATATGCTTTACCAATGTATCAATCGCTTCCTTACCAAAATCCTTTTCACCACCCCTTCCCAAAGAATAGGCTTCATCAATGAAAAGAATACCCCCAATTGCCTTTTTGATTAAATCTCTCGTCTTTTGAGCTGTGTGTCCTATATATTCTCCTACAAGATCTGCCCGCTCAGCCTCGATTAAGTGGCCTTTGCTCAAGACATTCATCTTTACAAATAAATCTCCTATAAGCCGTGCGACCGTCGTTTTTCCAGTACCGGGATTACCTTTAAACATCATATGAAGCGCCTGTTTTTCAGCCTTAAGGCCAGCTACTTCCCGTTGTTTATTCACATAAATCCATGCATAAATTTCCTTTATAACTTTTTTCATTTCCTCCATGCCTACGAGACTATTCAATTCAGCTTCAATTTCTTTTAGGGCTATATGATGAGAAGGTATATCCTTTGGTAATGGAGGAACATTTAGAATCGGCTTAACCTGAGCCTTTGCTTGACCATTTTTCAATACAACATTAATTTGCCCATTATTTCTCACTCGCATTGGCTGTTGCTCCATTTGATCACCTCTTTAATGAAGCCGTGTCCCCCCTTTTTTACCTAACACATTCGACAAAGTGAAGGCAAAATAGACAAGGGCACCCCTGAAACTACAATATAAATTTATTTTTTACCAATAAAGGTGTGCCTGATTGTCACATACTGCGATTGCCCGGAAAATAATTATATTTCCTCTCCTTATTTATATTCCGGGCACCCTCCATACAGAATGAAAAAATCAGTTAAATAAAAAACAGACTCACCGTAGAGGGAGTCTGCCGTACTTATCCTTAACCTTCAAGGTCAACTTGTACATTTTTTTGAGGAGCAAATGTTGAAATCGCATGTTTGTAGACCAGTTGATGTTTACCCTCTGTTTCAATTAAGACTGTAAAATTATCAAACCCTTTTATCAGTCCGCGTAACTGAAATCCATTAAGTAAAAAGATTGTTACATATACATTTTCCTTACGCAATTGATTTAAAATTTGATCTTGAATATTGATTCCTTGTTTCATTTTTTTGCCTCCTCTTTTCTCTCTATAGTTTATCTATTCGCCTTTAAAGCGAGCATTCCTGCCACTTCAAGCGATATTTCTTCAGAAATTTTTTCGAAATCAGCCAAATTGGTCATATCGAACCAGTGAACATCCATCTTATTTCGGAACCAAGTAAATTGTCTTTTTGCAAACCGACGGGAATTCCGCTGTATTTCTGCTATGACATTTTCTCGTGTTTCAGTTCCTTCAATTAGTCCCTCAAATTCCTTATATCCAATTGCTTGCATGGATTGTGCATCTTTTAATCCTTTTGCATATAGTTTTCTGACTTCCTCTTCAAGACCCTGCTGCATCATTGCTTCGACTCGTTCATTGATCCTTTTATATAAAAGATCGCGGTCCATTGTTAACCCAATCAAAGCCACATCATATAATAATGTTCTCTCTGTGGATTGTTCCTGTTCACTGAAACGCTTTCCTGAATCATAAAATACCTCTAAAGCACGGATAACTCTTTTTGTGTTATTAGGATGTATTTTTTCAGCAGCAACGGGATCAATCTCAACAAGTGTTTGATAAACAGCATCAGGCCCTTCTTGTTCAATTCGTTCTTCCAGCTCTTTTCGAATATTAGGATTTGCTGTGGTTTCAGGGAACTGATAATCATATAGGACGGATTGAATATACAAACCGGTACCACCCACTAATATAGGAAGCTTCCCCCTATTCGTTATATCATTAATCTTCTGCTGCACTTCTTGCTTAAAATCATAAACATTATAGGATTCAGATGGTTCCCTGCAATCAATTAAATAATGAGGAATCCCTTCCATTTCGTCCTTTGTAACTTTAGCAGTTCCTATATCCATACCCTTAAAAATCTGCGCTGAATCGCCACTTATAATTTCACCATTGAACTTCTTGGCCAAATTGATTGATAATTTGGTTTTTCCCACTGCCGTTGGTCCAATAATCACGACCAATTTCTGTTTTTCCATTTATTCTTCACACTGCCCTATTCATTTTTTTCTTATCTTAACACAAATCATTATAATCTGAACATGAGCGAGTAACATCTAACCAGTATAGTCAGTTTGAATGGTCTTTATTCAAATCTTTTTTCATTCTTTTGTTATTTTAAAATAATTTTAAGAGGCCCTTTTACCTTCATATGGATAAAGGGGAAATCAAGATGGGCTCTATTTATACTAACCCTATAATTAAGGTGCTTCAGTAATCAATCATATAACACTTACCTGATCAATATTTATTATAGAGGTTTCATACATTTGAAAGCGTAAACGATATTACGCGCAACAAATTGCTGAGGATGGAGAAGGTATCTTACATATATAGAAATGAGGAGATTGTTTTCATGCTCCGGTTCATACAGGCGTTAACCGGCTTACTTACATTTTTCTTACTGGGTTATATTTTTTCATATAGGGTCTTCTCCTTGGTGCAATTACTTTTTGTTTATTTAATCGTCCTATTTTTAATAACCGGTATTAGAGAACTTTATAACTATAAGACTTTTATTGGATCCATGTATGTTCTTGTCTCGCTTCTCCTTTTCTTATTTTTTATCCACAGATGAAACAGCGAGTCCAATATAATCACTGGAATCCCGATTCCATAGGAAACTTACAAACCCATTTAATTGTTCATGTTGGAAAGTTCTTTCCACAAGGCTTACATTTATCTGTAAGATCCTGAATTTAAATCTACAATAGTTACTTTAAAATAGATTAATAATATAAAATCATTTCAATTTAACGGTATAATAGGTATTAATTGGGTTGTTTCTCTCCATGTAAAATTGCAAAATAAAAGCTAATTCTCATGATGTTTTTTTAAACTTTTGATGTAGTTTTACTTAACTTCAGTAAAGTGGTAACGATTATTTTAGAAGGAGTTCAATTCCAAAAAAATTGTTAAGGAAGTGATGGCTTTGGGAGAACAACTAAAGCTCGATAAAAACCAATGGGATGACAGTCATCGTCCATGGGCTCTCCCGAATTTACCTTGGACAATGAAGCAGACATGGAGCGATCTTTTATTTGCCCATTATCCAATTAAATATGAGGTATTACGAAAGTTAGTACCTGAAGTGCTCCCTTTGGATTCATATAATGGCATATGCTGGATTGGGGTTGTACCGTTTCGTATGTCGGGTATTAGACTCCGGGGATTACCCCCTATTCCAGGAACAGATCAATTTCCTGAGCTAAATGTTCGTACATATGTCATTCTCGATGGAAAGCCAGGTGTGTACTTTTTTAGTTTGGATGCTTCCAATTGGCTTGCTGTAAAAGGGGCTAGAACACTATACCACTTACCGTATTGGTACACTGATATGGAGATCCAGACTAATGATACAAACATTGAATTTAAAAGTAAGAGACTACATGACCATGAAATCGAGTTAGCCTGTAGCTATAGACCAATTTCAGAACCATTTCAGGCAGCTAAGGGGTCTTTCGAAGAATGGATGGCCGAGCGTTACTGCTTTTATACCTTAAATTTATCAGGAGTACCGCTTCGCTGTGATATTTTACATGACCCTTGGATATTACAAGAGGCAGAAGCAGAATTCAGTAAGAATTCCGTTCTATCCAAGCAAGGTATTGATATTAATGGTGAAATGCCTATATTTCATTTTGCAAAAATGATTGAGGTGCGTGCTTGGCCTTTGGTTCACCATTTCACTAATCGTTTTAGTACATAGAACAGTATAAGGTCTCAAATGCCATGAACTTAAAATACTGACTCCTTTATGCACAACTCCATAGAGCCAAATAAAAAGAGATTCCCTCATCCTTTGCTAGATGCTGAAATCTCTTTTTATGTTTAAATTGTTCCATTTTAGCTTTCTTTGTTTTCGTCATTCTTGTACACAAATCAATTGTATATAGGCCGCCACGTAGAGTTTCAGGATTGCGCTTGCCTTCTCTCTCCAATTTCAACCTATATTTTTTAGCCCGACTTTTACTCATAACTCTATACACCTCAATTTTTTACAGGATAGGATTAGTATACACAAATTTAGGGAAAAAGACATTAAGCAGCGTTTCTAATGAGAGGTCTTTAATTTATTTTCAAACCAATCACTGAAATGTTGTTAGTTGAAGAAATATACCTTAAAATGTAAACAAGTTGTCGTTTAGGAGGAATGAGTAATGGAAGAACAAAACAAAGGAATACATAAATATAAAAAATACATCGATTCAGCCAAAACCTATTTAAATAATACAAAAAAATCAAATGAGCTATTAGATGAAGCAACTACGAAATCAAATACAAACAAAAATGCACTGGAAGAGGTATGGGACAATCTTCAATTACTTATCACCATGTTTCGCTCTTGGGTAAAGGGTGATTATAAAGAGATTCCTAAAAAGTCGATTATTTCTATAATCGCAGCCATTATCTATTTTGTATCACCTATTGATTTTATCCCTGATTTTATTGTAGGTCTTGGTTTTGCTGATGATGCAGCCATTATCGGATTTACGATTAAGCAAATAACTGAAGATCTCGAGAAATTCAAACTATGGCAAGCGAAGCAAGAGCAAACTATTGATATTGAGTAATTAAAAAGGTGTCTGATCAGTATTATAGACTGATTTGATACCTTTTTTTGCTTTTCAAGGTTGATTTCTTGGGTCTGATACACATGTATTTGATGAAAATAATAAACTAAGCAGTTGGCAACATCCCATACAACTAATGGTAGCTGCTCATAAATTATATTCACGAAGATGACTATGACTACCTTTCAGGCACCTTTACCCCGGTATAGGTCGGTCATAGGTGCCTCATAGGTAGATCATAGCTCCTTTCCTCCATACTTCACCCACCTTTCATACACCTATACCCGGGTATAGGTTGGTCATAGGTGCCTCATAGGTGGAGCATAGCTGCTTTCCTCCATACTTCACCCACCTTTCAGACACCTTTACCCCGGTATAGGCCGATCATAGGTGCCTCATAGCTGAGATATAGCTGCTTTCCTTCATACTTCACCTACCTTTCAGACACCTTTACCCCGGTATAGGTCGGTTATAGGTGCCTCATAGCTGGGAGATAGCTCCTTTCCTCCATACTTCACCTACCTTTCAGACACCTTTACCCCGGTATAGGCCGGTTATAGGTGCCTCATAGCTGGGAGATAGCTCCTTTCCTCCATACTTCACCTACCTTTCAGACACCTTCACCCCGGTATAGGTCGGTCATAGGTGCCTCATAGCTGGAGGATAGGCCCCAAAAAAGCGCAGCTTAGGAGCTTTTTTGTATCCAAACTTATATTATAAACACAAAAAAAGCGGAGGAAAACGACTTGTTCCCCCGCTTAATTAAAGTTTAATGCATTTTTATTTACTTACTACATTACATAACCCGTTTAAACATTTTCTCCAGCTCATAAATCGAATAATGAACGATAATTGGACGGCCATGCGGGCATGTGAATGGATCATTTGTATGACGCAATTCATCCAGTAATGCACTGATTTCATCATTACGCAAATGCCGGTTGGCTTTAATTGACCCCTTACAGCTCATCATAATTGCCGCTTCCTCACGCAATTTCTTGATATCCACCTTTTTCATCGTTAATACTTGGTGGACCATTTCATCGATGATCGTTTCTTCCATGCCTGCTGGGAACCAGGTTGGATGGGCGCGGACAATATAACTATTTAATCCAAATGGTTCTAAAAATACTCCGACCGCTTCCAGCTCTTCTTTATGTTCTTCCAGCTTCACAAACTCATCTGTTGAATACTCCAGTGTCATCGGTACCAACATTTCTTGCAGTTCTTTGTTGACCTCTCCCACCTTATGCTTGAAGAACTCATACTTAATCCGCTCTTGGGCAGCATGCTGGTCAATCATATAGAGCCCTTGTTCATTTTGGGCCAAAATATACGTTCCATGCAGCTGTCCAATCGGATATAAAGGCGGAATTCGGCTTTCTTGCATGTCCTGATTGTCTTGAATCGGCTCTAATTCCTCTTCTTTTTGCTCTACGATCGTTCCGACACGTTCGGAACCCGCTTCTGAACTGATAAACGGTTCAGTTTCTACCTGTTCTTCTACTGATTCCCTTCCAGGCTCGTTCAACTCGATAGGACTAGGAGCCTCGAATTCCCGCTTCGGCTGTTCAATCTCAGGCGGATCATAAATCACTGAAAATCCTTCAGTTGCCTTTACCATTGGAGGAGTCTGCTTTGGCGGCTCAGGCCGCTTGGCTCTTTCCTCCGTAAACGTAAATTGAGCTTGTTCCGTTTTTGCTTTTTCCTCACGTTTAACAGGAGCGCCTGTCGGAATTAATGTCTCTTTTTTAAACGTATTCCGGATGGCCTCGCTAATTAATGTCATCAGCTCTTGCTCTTTACTGAAACGAACCTCCATTTTGGAAGGATGCACATTCACATCAACCAATAAAGGATCCATTTCAATATTGAGCATCGCAATTGGATAACGTCCAATAGGCAATAAAGTATGGTACCCTTCCATGACTGCTTTGGCGATCAAATAATTCTTAATAAATCTTCCATTTACCAAAATGGTCATATAGTTACGCGAAGCCCTCGTCATTTCCGGATGTCCGGCATAGCCTTTTATTGAAAAATCAAGTGTTGATGCTTCAAACGGCAGCATTTTTTGAGCAGTTTGTATCCCATATATCCCGGCAAGCACCTGAAGTGGATTGCCGTTGCCTGATGTTTGTAATAAGGTACGGTCGTTGTGAACCAGCTTAAACGATACATCCGGATGCGACAGTGCCAGCCTATTTACGACATCGGTTATATTCCCAAGCTCTGTATGAACGCTTTTAACATATTTCAGACGAGCCGGTGTATTAAAGAACAGTTCACTCACCGTTATATCGGTTCCTTTACGGCTTGAATAGGACTCATGAGTAAGGACCTTGCCGCCCTCGAGTAAAAGACGGGTTCCAGGTCCATCACCTGTTGAGGTCTTTAATTCGAATTTGGAAACAGAAGCGATTGAAGGCAATGCCTCACCCCGGAAACCTAGCGTACGAATTCTGAATAAATCGTTTTCGTCCTTTATTTTACTGGTCGCGTGCCTGTGAAAAGCATTGAGGGCATCGTCCTCTTCCATCCCTTCCCCATTATCAATAATGCGAATGGATTCTAGACCGGCTTCCGTAGCATAAATCTCAATTACCGTACTGTTAGCATCTATTGAGTTTTCCACTAACTCTTTTACAACAGATGCAGGTCTCTCTACTACTTCTCCGGCAGCGATTTTATTGGATAATAGATCATCTAACAGTACAATTTTCCCCATATCGTTCTCTCCTTCCTACTTTAATTTTTTCTGTAATGCATATAAGGCGTTTAAAGCTTCTAAAGGATTCATCTCTAATATAGATAAGGATTTAAGCTCTTCCGCTACCTTCCACTCTTTTGAGTGTCGGGATGATGAAGTCGTTTTTTCCTTTTTATCTTCTGTGAAAAAGGATAATTGCGCCTGTTCACTGACAATTTCAGCATCAGTTTCAGTTTTTACAGGCGGCGTAGGTTTTGGTTGCTTGTCCCCTTGTTCAAGGACGTTTAATATCTCTTGCGCTCGCTTAATCACCGTCTCCGGCATTTCCGCAAGCTTGGCAACATGAATACCATAACTGCGATCAGCAGGTCCATCGACTACTTTATGAAGGAAAATGACTGTGCCATTTTGCTCAATTGCACGAACATGTACGTTACTCAGCTTGCTGAGTTGATCAGCTAGAGCTGTTAACTCATGATAATGCGTGGAGAAGAGGGTAGCTGCACCAATATGATGATGAATATATTCTATGATTGATTGGGCCAATGCCATTCCATCATAGGTTGACGTTCCTCTTCCGATTTCATCGAATAGAAGCAAACTGTTTTCTGTTGCATTCGTAATCGCATGGTTCGCTTCAAGCATTTCGACCATAAAGGTACTTTGTCCTGATATCAAATCATCTGCTGCACCGATTCTCGTAAATACCTGATCGAATATTGGCAGGATTGCTTCGTCTGCAGGTACAAAGCAGCCGATTTGGGCCATAATCGCTGTCAAGGCAACCTGGCGCATATACGTACTCTTACCGGACATATTTGGTCCAGTAATTAATAAGATTTCCTTCTTTTTATCCAAGAAGCAATCATTCGGTACATATTCCTGTGCTTTTAAAACCTTTTCTACGACTGGATGTCGGCCATTTTTTATACTCATTTGACGTGTATGAGAGAATTGTGGTTTTACATAGTGGTAACGTTCACTAATAGTAGAGAAACATTGTAAAACATCCAATTCACTGATTTCCATCGCTAATTTTTGCAGACGAGGTATATAATCTTTAATTTGATCACGTAATTCACAGAACAAATCGTATTCCAGACCTGTACTTTTTTCCTCTGCTTCGAGGATGATTGTTTCTTTTTCTTTTAATTCTGGAGTGATATAACGTTCTGCATTTGCAAGAGTTTGTTTTCTGTCATATCGATCATCATTCAGAAGGTGGAGATTTGCCTTTGTTACTTCCAAGTAATAACCAAATACACGATTATAACCAATTTTTAGAGAACGGATACCTGTTCTTTCTCTTTCCTTTTGTTCCAACTGAGCGATCCAGGTTTTCCCGTTCTTGGAAGCATCGCGATAACGATCTAAATCTTCGTTATACCCTTCGCGAATAATGCCTCCCTCTTTAATGGAAATCGGCGGGTTCTCATGCAGCGCCTGCTCGAGTAAATCCGTCACTTCTTCACACGGATCCATCCGGGATGCGATTTCTTTAGCCGTATCAATAGGAAGCCTTCCAATCACATCAATAATAGCCGGTACTTGCTGCAGGGAACGCTTCAGCTGCAATAAATCCCGTGCATTTACATTGCCATAGGAAACACGGCCTGTTAAACGTTCCAAATCATACACTTCATGTAATAGCTCACGCAGCTCTTCCCGTTCAAAAAATTGATTCATAAATGTTTCAACCATCGATAACCGAGCCTCTATTTCAGATTCGCTGACTAATGGGCGTTCAATCCATTGCTTTAGTCTTCTGCCGCCCATGGCCGTCTTGGTTTCATCAAGAAGCCATAAAAGAGAGCCTTTTTTACCTTTTGAACGAATAGTTTCCGTGAGCTCTAAATTTCTTTTTGAATAGTAATCAATTTTTAAATATTGTTCCGTTTCATATAATTCAACTGGTTGAATATGTTCAATCGTCCTCTTTTGAGTACGCTGTATATAATTGAGCAAACGGGCTACCGTATGCTTTAGGTCTTTTTTCGGAAGCTCACTTACCAAATGGTTAAACTCTTCCTTCGGTTCCGAGTCGGCTTCATAAGAAATCGTGACAATCCCTCTGTCTTTTAATAACACTTCTTTTTCTTCACCGAAATCTGGCTGAACCACAACTTCTTTAGATCCTATAACGGAAACTTCATTTAACACATCTTTAAAATTGGAAAAATGGGTTACTCGATTTTCGCCAGTCGTTAAATCAATATGAGCCACTCCAAATCCCAAGCCATCTATGGAAGAAATAGTCGCAAGATAGTTATTCTCTTTTTCGGCGAGACTCTTTCCTTCCATCACCGTACCTGGAGTAATTAATTGGACAACTTCACGTTTAACGACTCCTTTTGCCGCTTTTGGGTCCTCTGTTTGTTCGCAAATGGCCACTTTAAAGCCACGATCTACCAGTGTTTCAATATAAGACTGCGCTGAATGATAAGGAACCCCGCACATGGGAATCTTTTGTTCTCCTCCACCATTCTTCGCTGTTAAGGTTATCTCCAATTCTTTTGATGCCTTAATGGCATCCTCAAAGAACATTTCATAAAAATCACCGAGACGGAAAAACAAGAATGCATCTTGATAATCTGCCTTTATACTCAAGTACTGTTGAATCATAGGAGTATAGGTTGCTACTGCCATTTTCCCAAAACCTTTCTTTCAATCAAATATATAATAGAAGTATTATATCATAGGAGCCAAGCTCATCTAACAACAAAAAAACTAGAGAGTTTTTCTCTCTAGTTACTTAATCCCGCTTGCTTTTGCTTTTTTTCCTGTCTGATTCATAGGAGCTGGACTCTTCACTGGATGACTCACTATGATCAAGGAAATCAGGATTAATTTCCTCCAGTTCGTCATCATCTACCTCAAGCTCCCAGCTTTCCTCATCGGTGTCTGCATTTTCCCTGATTGAAACAGTTACTTTTGTTTCACCAATAATCTCCACTAAAAATTCACGTTCAACATGAACAGAAATTTTTTCACCATCTGGAGTTATTAGACATTCAATACAATTCGGTTGTTGAACCACTTTGGCTATGACTTCATTATCATCATAGACTGTTTGGTCCCGATACTTTAATTTGATGGTATCTTTATACGGAACCTTTTCTGTTCTGACTTCTGTCTTTGTATTATTGCAATATGAATACCAAATATTGATATCATAATATCCTGCAATTTCTACCTTTTTACCATGTTTCTTAGCTTCGTACGTATGATTAATAATCCAGCAGCCCAGTATACTGGTAGGATCGTTGTCTGGACAAACCGTATGATTTGCCTTGGTAAACTTACGCCCCTTTGCCACTACTGCCTTCGTGATAATTTCTCTATATTGCGACATACAAGGTTACCCTCCTCAACCATTTTCATTTCATCCTATGCATGATAAATGTCTAGCGTGCAAATTAATTATCAGTTCAACAAGGATTGCATGCTACAGTTTATGCCCATGCTGAAGAAAGGTGACCTTGATTTAAAAATAGGAGCAAGTTATGCGGAATTCTTCTATAATAGTATGAAGAAGGATCCTGCTATTTACAGGATCCTAATACTTTCTTTAAACTGTTTTGTTTGTCGATCTTTTATACATATATTGCTGCCATTGAAAACGAATAAAGCAGCCTATACAAAATCCCATGATAGCAACGAATGATGCAATAGCAACCATGGCCGTAAATACATATCCAGCAATCATCCAATCAAGCATATAACTGATCAGGCCGCCTGCAAGACAAATAACAGCGATCACTTGATTAAATTGTTGCTGAGCCCACTCTTCCGGGATATAATCAGAAGTTATTTTTCTTAAAAATAATTTACCTGCTTGCATGATTGGATTGAATCCAAAGACTAAACCCATAATTCCTGCAAATAAAGGCAGTGCTAAAATCCATTCAACACCTGTTACCCAAGTAGCGACCACGCTAAGAAAAATCACCCATTGGTTTAAACGTACCAATGGTCTCGGAACTGTGCGGACCGTTTCTCCCATTATTTCACACCTCTCCAATATGTTTTATATGTTATTTTTCATCTTACTCTGTTTAACCATAAATGGGAAAGTATAAGAATTTAATTAAATTATATTTCTCATCAATACTTTTAGTCATTAATTGTATTTAGAGGAAGAATCATGAACCATTCTAATTGACAGCAAGGAAGTTGATAAAGGATAATAACTTTCCCATTCATTTTGTAAACGAACTAGTTCGATAGTAGATTTTTTATAAACTTGATAATTTTATACTCTAATTAAAAGAACATAAATAAGAATACCTGCTTCTTAATTGAGAATCTCCTTGCTGCCTCTCTTGCTTGCTTTATTTCTAAAGGTAAAACCCCTACCTGTAAGAGCTCTCTCACAATGAATTAAATAAGCATCCTTTCACTAAATCTCCTTTTATTTATAATTATTTTAAATAAATAGTAGTTTTTAATTGATAATATTATAAAAAATAAATATAATAGGTTTATCATACGAAAAAGGTGGTATAAATAATGTCCAAAAAATTAACAACTAGTTGGGGAGCTCCTGTAGGAGATAACCAGAATTCCATCACAGCTGGAAGACGCGGACCAACTTTAATTCAAGACGTACATTTATTAGAAAAATTAGCTCATTTTAACAGAGAACGTGTACCTGAGCGTGTAGTACATGCAAAAGGCGGCGGAGCACATGGTTATTTCGAGGTTACAAAGAATTTAACTGAATATACAAAAGCTGCTTTCTTATCTGAAGTTGGCAAAAAAACTCCTTTGTTCATTCGTTTCTCTACAGTTGCAGGTGAACTTGGTTCTGCTGATACATTACGTGATCCTCGTGGATTTGCAGTAAAACTTTATACTGAAGAAGGTAACTACGATATCGTTGGTAACAATACTCCTGTCTTCTTTATCCGTGATGCAATCAAATTCCCTGATTTCATACATACACAAAAAAGAGATCCAAAAACACATTTGAAAAACCCTAATGCTGTTTGGGATTTCTGGTCACTTTCACCAGAATCTTTACATCAAATAACGATTCTTATGTCTGATCGTGGTATTCCTGCTACTTGGCGTCATATGCACGGATTTGGTAGCCACACGTTCAAATGGACGAATGCTGAAGGTAAATCCGTATGGGTTAAATACCACTGGAAAACAGAACAAGGGGTAAAAAATCTATCTACTGATTTGGCTGCTGAGCTTGCAGGTACAAATCCAGACTACCATATCGAAGACTTACACAATGCAATTGAAGCTGGCGATTATCCTGCATGGAAATTATGCGTACAAATCATGCCGCTTGAAGATGCCAACACATATCGTTTCGATCCATTCGATGTAACAAAAGTTTGGTCTCAAAAAGACTATCCTTTAATCGAAGTTGGCCGCATGGTATTAGACAGAAATCCAGAAAACTATTTTGCAGAAGTAGAACAAGCTACATTCTCTCCTGGTAATTTTGTTCCTGGTATTGATGTATCACCGGATAAATTGTTGCAAGGTCGTTTATTCGCTTATGCAGATGCTCACCGTTACCGTGTGGGAGCAAACCATAATCACTTACCAGTCAACCGTCCTAAAGTTGAAGTAAATAACTATCAACGTGACGGCCAAATGAACCCAAGTATAAATGGCGGTTCTTCTGTCTACTACGAGCCAAACAGCTTCGGAGGTCAACAAGAATCTCCTGAAGATCAACAAGCAACATTTGAAGTGGAAGGCTATGCTGCAAGCACTTCTTATGATAATGATGATTTCTACACTCAAGCTGGTGATCTTTACAGATTGTTAAGCAGTGAAGAACGCGCTAACCTGGTTAACAACATCGTTGGATCTATGCAAGGTGTGACTGTACCTGAAATTATCGAACGTCAAATCCAGCATTTCTACAAAGCTGATCCTGAATACGGAACACTTGTAGCTGCAGGACTTGGTTTAACAGTAACTGAAGAAGTTTAATAGAATAGTTTAATACATTTTTACATTCTCAATTAAAAAAAGGTACTGCTACTTGCAGTACCTTTTTTATCTAAAACTCTATCTCCCCTTCTCATTTCTAAGCCATATTTTTCAACCAAGTAAGGACTCGAATAAAATGAAACGGCTCAAACCAGCTAATCAAAAAGAACACAATAAAAAAAGAACAGAGTGAAATGAATTTTAACCACCCTTCTTCCTGTTTTGCAATCGCCACAAAACTGAAGACTATTCTAACTAGAAAAGAAAGACTTCCTAAAAGAAATAAAAGTTCCACATGTCTTTCTATACCTGCGGATAAACCGAATAATATCAGCCCTGCTATCATCATTCCCATCGACCATAAACTGAATTTTCTCACCACTCCACCTCCATTCATATGAGTATCATTATTTGAAATAATATCACAAAACATTTTCCGTTTAGATTTCATTGATATTTAATAACTTGGAAATAAAGATCTGTAAATTTAAGAACACGATCTAATAACCTTTCTTCTTCATCTTGAACACATACACTATTTGATAAGGTTAATCAGATTTCTAAGGCTTAATTATTAAGCAAAACATTACAGATACTAAATAAATGTCTCTTAAAAGAATTGATTATTAATATATAGTTCAAATTTACCATTTATTTGAAAATTATGTCGATTGCCTCGAAAACTCATTTATAATCAGATATGAGGCCTATATCTTGGCCATATCAAACAAAAGGGGAGCGGTATATGAAGTTTCGATTGAAGTTTTCTCGTATGTTGGCCATTATGACAATGGTTGTTGCACTTGCTGGAACATTGGTTGCGCCGGCAGTCGATGCAAAAACATCTGATCGCCAGAATGAAGCACATTTTATTCAGGAACTGGGCGTTTCGTCCCAAAGTATGAAGAAACAGAAATCCATATCTAGAATTGATGCAGCTGCTCTGATGGCGCGTGCATTGAAACTCGATAGCCAAAAAGCTCCTAAGACAAGCTTTACGGATGTGCCAAAATCGTCCCAAAAAGCTGTAAACTCATTAGTCTATGCCGGTATTCTTGATGGGAAAAGCAAGAATAAGTTTGGCAGCTATGAACCTTTGACTCGTGGGGAGCTTGCTGTTTGGATTGCAAAGGCTTTCAATTTGAAAGGAAGCACAGTAACAAACTTCTCTGATGTACCTGCTAAACACGCTGAAAGAATCGGTTCTATCCTTCTATACGACATCGCTGAAGCTATTTCCGATACTGAATTTGGTTATAAACAAAAGGCTAGCTTATCTGAGCTTATTTCCATGCTGCAACTAGCCCTAAAAGCCCCAGATTATCAGTTGCGTGTTCTTCATGTGAACGATACACATGCTAATATTGAAAATGCACCAAGACAAATAACCGCAATTAATGAACATCGCAATGGAAATACGAATAATCTTCTTCTCCATGCTGGTGATGTATTCTCAGGCACCCTTTATTTTAATGAATTTAAGGGACTAGCCGATCTTGAATTGATGAATCTTGCCGGATTCGATGCTTTTACCTTTGGTAACCATGAATTTGACCTTGGCACTGAGACCTTGCTGCCATTCGTTCAAAGCGCTGAGTTCCCATTTGTGAGTGCAAATGTTGACTTCAGCGATGATGCCCTCATGAAAAGACTTCAGAATAACACCTATACTGCTAAACCACATGATGGAAAAATATACGACGGTATTATTAAAAATGTAAACGGTGAGAAAGTTGGTATTTTCGGCTTAACGACCGCTGAGACTACCAGTATCTCTAGTCCTGGTGATGTTAAATTCGAGGAATATATCAATTCAGCTAAAGCCTCCGTTAAAGCATTCAAGAAACAAGGTGTCGATAAAATCATCGCCCTTACCCATATTGGCTACAATGATGGCGGAGGAGACAATGACCTCGAGCTTGCTAATCAAGTCGAAGGCATTGATATTATTGTTGGCGGCCACTCTCATTCACAGCTGAACGAACCCGTCGTTATAGATAAATACAAAGAACCGACTATTATCGTCCAAGCAAACGAGTATTCCAAATATCTTGGTGAGCTTGATGTGAGCTTTGATAAAAAAGGAAAAGTTATCGCCTATGATGGCGAACTGATTAGCATTGATGCTAAGAACACAGAAGGATCTTATATCTTTGCTGAAGACCCGGCAGCAGCTCAAATCCTAGCGAAGTATAAGCCGATTGTTGACGCAAAGAAAAAACAAGTTGTCGGAACAACAGCCGTCGATCTGATTGGTGGCAATCCTGCTGCAAGGACAGGCGAAACAAATCTTGGCAACTTGATTGCTGATGGAATGCTCGATAAGGCAAAAGCCATCAACCCAAATACTGTCATTGCCCTACAAAATGGCGGGGGTGTCCGGACAACCTTAAAGGCAGGACCAATCACTTTAGCTGACGTTATGACAGTCCTCCCCTTCAGCAATGCACTCGCAATCATGGAAATTAGCGGAGCAGAATTGAAAACAGCTCTTGAACATAGCGTTAGTGCTGCTCCAAGCGCTAGCGGCGGATACCTGCAGGTCGCAGGCATTCGCTTTACCTATGATAGCTCTAAACCAGCAGGCACACGCGTGCAATCAGTCGAAATAAACCAGAATGGTGAATATACATCACTCGTAGATACACAGACCTACTTCGCTGCTACAAACATCTTCACTGCCAAAGGCGGCGATGGCTATTCTGTCTTTGCTGATATTTATGCAGATGGCCGCGTAAGCGAACCCGGCTTCGTTGATTGGGAGATTTTCTCTGATTACATCCAGTCCTTCCCTGAACAAACTGTTTCACCTAATGTAGAAGGTAGGATTATTGATTTAGCTAATTAAGATAAAGCTATTCGAGATAAGCAAATTAAAGGCATCAGTTTGAGACTGATGCCTTTTTTCAATGACTTTTACATTAATTTTGTTAACCTGATATAAGTTTTCTGATAGGACATGCCTTTTTACTTATTCCATAAATACCCATATTAACTTTATAATGGTGTAGGATGTTCAATATATTAAATTTATTAAGAGATAGGATGCGATGATTATGGATTATATTAATTATACTGAGATTATCTTGAGGTACGCTCTCCTGGCGTTTTCCTTTTTTTGCGTTTATGCAGTAACCAGGCAAGGGAGTAAAAGCGAGCGTTATGCAGCACTATTAATCTACCTAGCTACCTTTGGCTTGTATACGTTCTTAATTATTGCTGAAGTGATTACCCCCTCTGAAGATGCGAACATTGGATTAGGCTTTTCTATATTGCTAATGGGATTTGTGAGCATCGCAGGAATCATCTTAGCAGGCATCATCTACCTGGTGAGGAGAATTAAATCCCGTTAATCGATTTACATCACTATTATTTTTTCAGATTACTAGTTTATCTATTTAAGGTGCACTCAGCAGAAGATAGTAAATAACTAAAAGTATTGATGAAAAAATAAAAAGAACTATTAACTTGGATGATGCAAAAATAAAACCTGTAAAGAAGCGTGAAAAAAGAAGCTCCCACCCTTACTTGAAAGATACCCCCGGATAGTGGCACTTTTTTATCAGTGTCCGCTATCCAGAGTATCGTTCATGTTCTGAATGGAAGCTTCTTTTCTATTTTTTGTTTACCTTTTTAATTAATCAATTTCAGAGGAATCCCAATCCAAGAATGTCTTTTGAACAATGGATTGAACATTTTTACCTCCGCCATTATTTTGTACATCTTCTATTAACAGTGCCATGACAGCCTTCGGATTTTTTTGATCATAGGCTACGAATAACCCATTTTCAATACCTTCTTCTCCTTGTGTGCTTTTCAGCTCAGCTGTACCTGTCTTACCTGCTAATTCCAGTTTAGGTGTGTTTGCAGCCTTTCCTGTGCCGCTTGTAACAACCTTCCTCAAGTCAGTTTTCAATGTTTTAGCCTGTTCAGCAGTAATAAAAGAATCATGCCAAACGGCAGTTTCAGTATCAAGGTAAAGACGAGGCTTCATCAATTTTCCATCATTGACAATTGTACCGTAAATACTGGATAAATGAACCGCACTCATTAATACTTCTCCTTGACCATAGCCAGTATCAGCTAATAATTTACTGCTCTCCAATTTGCCGCTATTTGAATATTGTGATGCGCGGACTGGATATTCGAGCGGGAATTTTTCTTCGCCAATCCCTAATTCCTTAAATCCATTAATCAAATCAGTCTCACCAATCGAAAGAGCTGTCTGTGCGAAATAAATATTATCTGAGATTTGTAAGGCAGTTTGAAGATTAACAGGTTTTCCTGGATCGCTTACTCTTGTAATAGAGGCATTTCCCCATTCTTTCCCTTTAGACCATTTTAAGCCTTTAATATTCAGCTGTTTTTCTGGGTCAAGCTTACCCGTTTTTAAACCAATTGCTGCAATAATCGGCTTGATCGTTGAACCAGGTGAATAAGCGGCCGCAAATCGATTTAACAATGGCAGTTTTTTATCATTTTCCAGCTGACTATACTTCTCTGAGCTAATTCCCAGTACAAAGTCGTTTGGATTAAACGACGGAGAACTTACAAGCGCCAATACATCTCCTGTATTTGGATGTACCGCAGCAAATGTCCCCGCAGCTCCCTTCATATTTTGAAATGCTTGTTTTTGTAATTCACCATCCAATACTAACCTAAAGCTTTCCCCATCCTCTGCTTCTGTTTCAGCAATGACTATAGGGTCATCTTCGCGGTTAATATAAATCGTATTGCCATCTTTCGGGCGCAGTTTATCCTCTAATAATTGCTCAAGCCCTCTTTTGCCAATTATACTGTCATTTGAATAGCCCTTATCTTTATTTTTCTCTAGCTCTTCAGCAGTAATAGTACCTACATATCCTGTCAAATGGGCTGCACTTTCACCATATGGATATTCCCGAATCTCTTTTTCTTGGAAACTGACACCATTAATAACTTTTAATTTTTCAATCAGCTCTGTTTGGTTATTTTGGATTGTTTTAATTGGCACAAAATAACCTGGCTGAACCCAGCTTTGATTAAGCTGTTTATCAATATAGTCATTGCTAAGATTCAAAAATTTTGTTAACTCAGCTTTTTTGGATTCATCAAACTTCTCTGGTGTTATACCTACAGTTTGAGCAATTCCATTTATCGCAAGTCCATTTCCATTACGATCAAGGATTTCGCCCCTTTTACCAGTTGTCGTTTTAATCCCAATCTTATCGTCTGGCTGAAGTTCAGGGAAAATATAAGTTGTATCCCAGTCTACATACCAATTCTCTTCCTTATCCTTCGTTTCAAGCTTCATGGTTACTTCTTTTTCAAATTCAATCGGTCCTGCAAGAGAATTCATTTTTACTTGAATGGGAAGTGTTATACTTTTTTGATCCCTCTTCAGCTCTTTCTCATCCTTGAATTCGCTTTTAACTGATAAATCGGAAATCTCCAGGTCCTTATAGACCTTTTGATATCGATCGACATATTGTTCTTTTTTAAACTTGTCTTTGGCTGAGTCTGCTACATAGTTCGAATACATCTTATCAAATTTCTGATCGTTCCACAGGTTTATGTATTCCTTCAATCGCTCTTCTGGACTGACAGTTTCATTACAACCAGCCAAGATAAGAACCATTAATAACATTCCTATACTTCCCCATATGGTTTTTTTAACCTTCAACGTGAGAGCCCCCTTTCACATACAAGACTATTATACTAAACTAATCAATGATTTTCACAATGTTTCATCTTCAAAATAAAGCTTATAAACAATTTTACTAAAGCGAATAGACAAAAAAACCTTTTAAGTTTAACTACAAAGAGTTAATTTAAAAGGAATTAATTAGAATAAACTATTTATTTTTTGTGTATTTTAATTGAAGTTTCATGCTTATATTTTTTTATCAATTTAATAAAATCAGGAAGAGTCTTACAAATATGAGTAGGCTTTGTTCCATACAAGCTCGTTTGAACTGTGCTAAACCATTGAGCTGCGATGGTCGTTACGTGCGCTGAAGCTCCTGCAGCGATATCAGCCTGGCTATCTCCAACAACGATGACCTCAGATGGATCATTATGGAGTAAAAATAGTGATTTCTGTATCCCTTCAGGATCGGGTTTAGGTGCTTTAACTTCATCGCCAGAAATGGTCACATCGAAATAGTCGTATAGATTCAACAACTCTAGTGAGAGTGTTAATGATCTTCTGCTTTTTCCAGTAACAATTCCCAGATTTATATCCATGTCCTTTAAAACATCCAGCATTTCCTGAATTTCTGTTAAGTATTCAAACTCACGATTATGCCCTTTTTCATATAAATCATAAAAATCTTCTATGGCATGCTCCACCTTTTCCTTATTACGTAAATGATTTCTTATAATAACATCCTCAATGGGACCAAATAATTGAATAATCTCTTCATCAGTTAAACTTCTTTGATCATATTTATTAAACACATACCTAAAAGCTTCAAAACTAACAGGTAAAGTATCGGCAATAGTTCCATCAAAATCAAACAGAACGGTCTGGAGACTCACCGTGCCACTTCCTCTCTGTATTAGCCCTATCAATAGTTTATTACCCTTTTTGTAAGAAGGTTAATACAGAACTAAAATAAAGTTTTACTCCCATCAAATGAAAGCGCTTTAAATTTAAATAAAAAAATTATTTATCATATTCATAGGCTTTGTAAATCTCAGTTGCTTCTTCCACAGATATCTGAAATGAATCACTTGCCATTTTCATAAGCCGATCATCATAGACTGCCGGATTATAATTAGGAGCTGTACTGAGATGAGCTTTTGCTTTCTTAATATATGTATGTACGGCTTTTTGTCCAACAGAACTCTCAATCTTCACCTTTTCGTTTACCTTAATTGAACTTTCGCTAGCACTGCACCCTGTAAATAATAATGTTACACCTAATGCGATTAACATCTTTTTCATTATATGGACCCCCCTTCCATTTGCCTACTTCTAGTATAAAAGACTTATAGAAGGAACGTATATACTGTTTTTGAATTTGTCATATTTCATTATTTTCTAAATCAAATTTCAACACATCTCTTAACCCCTATCTTCGCAACAAAAAAGCCCCGAGCTTGGATGTTTATACTCTTAACATTAATAATCGGTTATTAAAAAATCAGCTCTCCCTCTAATAGTTATATCGCCAATTCTATCATTTACCAAATTTGTATAAATCCCTTTCTAGAGGGGTTCAAATGGCAATATTAGTAGATTCCTGATATTGACAACCAATTCTCTTCCATTCTTTTATATAATCGAACCCGTAATAAAAATTTTAAGGAGAGGAAAGATGAAGAAAAAAATCACATCAGTTATACTCACAACTACTTTACTGCTACCTACAGCCACCGCTTTTGCAGACTATCAATATACGGTTGTCTCCGGTGATACTTTATGGAAGATTGCTGTTAAAACAGAGACAGGAATCAGCGAACTTATTGCAGCCAATTCTCAAATTTCAAATATAAACTTGATTTATCCTGGTCAAAAGATCAATATTCCTACTCAAGACGATGTTAAGGCCTATGAGCAAGAAGTTATCAGGCTCGTCAATGTTGAAAGAGCAAAACAAGGTTTGCAGGAATTAAAATATGATTGGGAGCTTGCCAGAGTAGCTAGATACAAGTCAGAAGATATGAGAGATAATAATTACTTTAGTCACACTAGTCCTGTTTATGGTTCTCCATTCGACATGATGAAAAACTTTGGCATCAATTATAAATCTGCCGGTGAAAACATCGCAAAAGGTCAAACAACACCTGAACAAGTTGTAAATGCGTGGATGAATAGCTCAGGTCACAGAGCAAATATTTTAAGCTCGAAGTTTACTCATATTGGCGTAGGTTATGCGAAGTCTGGCCACATCTGGACTCAGCAGTTTATATCTAAGTAAAGAGAAAGCCTGTTTTGGCTTTCTTTTTTTCGTTTTCTAAACCTTCCTTTACTTGTCTTAGGAGATAAACTGACGGGAGAGGTGGGTTTGATACCCGGGGCAAAGGTGCTACATAGGTGTTCGATAGCTGCCTTCCTTCACCTTGGACGCACCTTTGCTCCGCCTTTGACCGGGGATAGCCGGGGCATAGTTGGTTATTGAAGTCTTAGCTAATTCGTTTTAAAAAACTTAATAAAAAAACAAACAGCTCTGTCATTATGATGACAGGGCTGTTTGGCCATGGATAAACGATAAACTATGCATCAGCGCTTCTTTTTATATCTTTTCCCCTTTTCTTGGAGCACAACCGTACTTAATGCTGGAATAATTACCTTATCACCTTTCAATTTATATATGGGTTTCGAGGAAGCCTCATTCGCATTAACGAGTACATTCCATACAGCGTTCCTTGGAAGTACAACTTCAACATCATTTGTGTTAGCATTATGTGCTACAAAATAGCTCTCATATTGCTTTCCTCTTGATGGTTCAGTAATCGTATAGACAATCGTATTTACCGGTGCATCCAAAAAGCGAATACTATCCTTTATTGCGCTGGCCTCCGTCATCCTGAATACTGGATGGTTTTTACGAAGATCTATCAACCCCGACATATATTTCACTTCATTCACAAATTCTGCATTCCGTTTCCAATCTAATTGATTAATTTCATCTGGGGATTTATAGCTATTATGGTCTCCATACTTAGTTCGCATAAATTCCTGTCCGGCATGAATAAATGGGATCCCCTGTGAAGTTAAAATGATAGACGAGGCCAGTTTATGTCTTTGTTTTTTCTCTTCATAACTTGCATTTGGATTCGTCAATTCCAACTTGTCCCAAAGGGTGTGATTATCATGTGCTTCTACATAAGTGATGACCTGTTCCGGATCACGGTATGTCGCCTGGTTATTATCATAATCAAGACCGGCCATGATGCCTTTTTTGATCCGATCTTCCATATTCAATTTTCCATTTACGAATCCATTATCCTGCTCTTCAAATACGCTGCCCTTCAGTCCATCTCGAATGTCATCATTGAAATGAGCAATGCCAGGCATTTTTTCAGCATTTTTCTGATTTGCCTTTATGTCAGCCGCAAGCGGAGTATTTAAATCCCAACCTTCCCCATGGATAATAAATGATGGGTCAATACGCTTCAAAGCCTTCCTTACATCATTCATTGTCTCAACATCATGGATTCCCATTAAATCAAATCGAAATCCGTCCAGTTTATATTCCTTCGCCCAATAGCTTGAGGAGTCGACGATGAATTTACGCATCATTCTTCGCTCGGAGGCAGTATCATTGCCGACACCGGTACCATTGGCCAATGTACCATCCTCGTTGTAGCGGTAGTAATAGCCAGGAACCAACTTTTGAAAGTTTGACTCTGCAGCATCATACATATGGTTGTAGACAACATCCATTACTACACGTAGGTCCTCCTTATGGAGCGTTTGGATCATTTGCTTCAGTTCTTTTATTCTCACTTTAGGTTCATAGGGATTGGTAGAATAAGACCCTTCCGGTACATTGTAGTTTTGTGGGTCATACCCCCAGTTATACTGTGGCTCGTCAAGCTTTGTTTCATCTACTGTTTTATAATCATAGATTGGCAAAAATTGAACATGAGTTACTCCCAATGATTGTATATGATCAAGACCGGTTGGAAGCCCATTTGGTCCCTTTGTACCTTTCTCCGTAACGCCTAAATATTTCCCCTTTTGCTTAATTCCGCTTTCTGACTGGATGGACAAGTCGCGTACATGCAATTCATAAATAATTGAACTCTCTGGATTCGCTAACTTTGGTCTCTTATGTTTATCCCAGCCCTTCGGATTTGTTTTCGCTAATTCTATCACGGCTCCTTTTTGACCATTGACTGACGCTGCCTTTACATATGGATCAACAGCCTCTGTCCATTTCCCACCTATATTCACTTTATATGTGTAAAAGAGACCATCCTGATTTCCTTTTAATTTAGC
The DNA here is from genome assembly GCF_058313575.1 of Bacillus sp. z14 (2026). NCBI lineage: Bacteria > Bacillati > Bacillota > Bacilli > Caryophanales > Bacillaceae > Bacillus > Bacillus sp. z14 (2026). Next base: position 922,087 of record NZ_JBZFQK010000002.1, on the reverse strand, counting down.
CGTCCATGTCCCCTTTTTATCCGACTTCATCGTAATTTCCTTGCCCTTAGGATCATTCCAATTTTCATAAAGAACGAGCTTTGCCTCTTGAGCTGTTGGAGCCCATAAACGGAAGTTGGTCGAAAAACGTGAGTAGGTGTTCCCAAGATCATTGCCACCATAATAATACTGGCGATCAAACTCCTCTGTCCGCACCACTCCTCCTATCTCAACAGCCCGCTCTCCATAGCCCTCAATTCTCACGGCATAGCTTCCACGCACATCAAGCTTCTTGTTTGTTTTTATCGTAAACTTATTTGTTACTGAGTTATTCCCTTCCTCAGGAATAATTGCTTGAATGGGTGCATTTTCAAGCTCAATCACTGTTCTGTTTATATCAAGTGGATTATTTGTCGTGACAGTGATTTCTGTAAAGCTGTCCATCGCTGCCTTTTTGATGCTCGGCTCACTGTTTGGTTCTGAATAGTACACTTCATCATCTCCTGAAATAATCCACACCTCCGCCTTTCCATCCTTTATTCCTTCAATCCAACGGTCGCCTCCATCTTTTTCCCATGAATCAGTACGAATAATAAAGCCAACCCGCTCATGAAGTCCCTCCAGTGTAAATCTCGCAACCTTTCCAAATGCATCTTCTTCCTCAAACTGTTCGACATGACCTTCTCCATTTTCAGGCCATACCCATAGATTCCAATCCTTTGCATCATCATTTTCCTGATAATGGATGACAATCTCCGTGTTTCCATCTTCTGCTTTTGCACTTAGCTGAGGGAGCATTGTCAATAACAAGCAAAATGTGCCTAGCCACGCGATAATTCTCTTCTTTCTCACAGACATCTTCCACTCCTCCTTCATTCTTCTCTTAGTAGGCAAACGATTGCATAAATTCATATATGTAATCGTTTTCATAATTACACCCTTCCATTCTAGTAAACTAGCTTTCTGAAGAACAGTTTACGTTTTCCTATTTTTAGAAGAATATGATTCAGAAATATGGACTTTATACCTATACCTTCATATAAAATACACGAAAGAAGATTTTCAGGCAGTTGAATCATTTTCCCTTACCAAAAAGATCCGTAATTCTTGAATAAGTCCTCTTTGACAGAAGGAAAGTTGCCCATCAACATACAAATGTCATTAATTATATGTATCTGCTACTATATTGCAGAATTCTCTTACATAATGGAGATATTTTTCACCCCAACAATAATCTGATTATTGATTACGAAGACATATTATCCCCCAAAGAATAATCGTGAAATATTCTAGCCATATTCTTAAACTCATGGCCCACCTGAAACATTCTTTGTACTTAAGTAAACTGAAGTACTTTATATTTTAAATCAACAAGCAACTAAGCTATCATTCTGTACACGAAGAAAGATGGTCTCTGCATCATACAGAAACCATCTACCCACCACGTAAAATTTTTATATGTTCAATAAAATGAAAATAGAACTAACTTTCTCTATTCATCATTGTTTAGGTTCATTTTTAACACATTCTATCAAAATAGATTCTCTTCTTCGTATGATTTACCTAAACCCCTATCTGAGTCAATATTTCAAAAGAGACAAAGCAGACAACTATTGAACTTCAAGATGAAGATCACCTGCTTTAACCTTTCCAGCCATTTTTAGGAGGCGGTGAATCGCAAGAGCAATCATAACAGGAAGCACCATCCCTATTCCTACATAGTTGAGGAATATGCCCATCCCTTGATTAGCTAAGATGTTTATCGGTGCAATCAACGAGCTTAGCCCCATCCCGCCTAGTTCATACGGTACTTTAAAATCAAAGACCATCGTAGCTATTGGCGCAGCAATTGCGGCAGCCGTAAACGCAGGTATAATGTAGATTGGGTTTTTTATCAAATTTGGAAACTGTACCTTTGGTGTCACGATTGATTGTGCAAGAAAGCCACCTAAATCATTATCTTTATAGCTCATTGCTGTAAAGGCTACAAATTGTACCGTACAGCCAATCAAGGCTGCTGCACTTGATACTGGGTCCAACTGCAGAGCAATCGCAAGCGCAGCTGATGAAGCTGGGGTCATTAATAAAAGACTAAATATTAAGGATAAGACAATCGATCCAATTAAAGGTGAGCCTTCTACAGAAGCTGTAATTTGTGCACTTATCCTTGTTAGTAATGGTGTTGTCACCGCTGCTAATCCAACTCCGGAAATCCCACCAATAAAAATAGCTGTAATCGGAATTGCCATAATGTCCAATTTTGTTTTACCAACCATCCTCTTGCCTATATATGTAGCGATGAGTGCAGCCAATACAGCTGATATAGGTTGTCCAGTGACAATCGTAAAAGCACCTTCTGCTGTTTTTTGAATAGCGGCTCCACCAACAGAGGCACATGCCATTGCACTAAATTGTACTAATGAGTTACCTCCAAGCTGATAGGCAATCCCTGCACCAAGAGCAGGCGCAAGCAAGACCTTTGCCGCTCCTCCAATAGTAAGGAATATTTGCCAATCAAAGTAACCCCCAATTGATTCGAATAATAGACCGATTCCTAATGTTACTAAAACGGCATTTGCGATTCCCGTAGATGCCTTATACATTCGATCAATAATATATTCTTTTCTCTTCATCCCCATCGCCCCTTAGTAGTTAATTAAATATTCTGAAAAATAAAGGTGTTATGTTTTCTTTTTTCTGCATCCTTCCTTTATTGGAGATATTAGTATTTAGATATATTAACACAAATAAAATATAAATAGCAAAATATTTTGAAAATTTAATATAAATAAGTAAATTTGTACTTCGAAATAATTCCATAACGCTTTTATCAACTAATTTTCCCGGTTTATATTAAACTTTTAACCCACAGTTATAGTTGGTTTCTGGCATATCCACAGTTATAGTTGGTTTCTGGCATATTTTCCTTTTTCACTCTCCACTTTCCACAGCCTATAATTCTATTTTTAAATATAATCTAGTTTACACATTTTTATTTATGAATACTTACTAATAATTTCAGTCATAAAGTATCATACAAACAGACAAATATACAAAACTTGTTCTACCTTTTAACCAGTGCGAAGTATCTATGAATGATTTAGAGGATTTCTATCTAAAATAGGTGCTACATCTAATCTTTTTGGTCCAAAAAAAGGATTTCCGCACTTTTACGGAAATCCTCGCTCTTCTTTATAATGATAATGTTAACTTGATTGTCCCATCATTCATCTCATACGATTTAATTTTTCCAACAGGTATCTTTTTGACGATACCCCAGGAATTAAAATCCATTTTAATCGTCTGATTTGTGTAATTTGAAAATGGCGGACTGTTAAAAATTTTAATTTCATCTATCTTTATATCAATCGGCTTCATACTCTCAATTTCAAAAATAATCACTCTTTTTTCCATATGAATTGGTTTCAGGCTTATCATATATGAAACATTTTTATCTGTTTTACCTCGAATGTTCAAATGGCCTGTTGTTATTTCTACTTTTATATCTTTTTGGCCAGACTGTCTTTTTATTAGTTGTTCTAACATTACTGGCTTAATAGGAACGGTCACTCCATTTTTACTTATTTCGTTAAATTTCTGTTTAAATTTATCCAGCACGGTGGCAACACTCCTAAAGTATTTAGTTTCCGGTTTAATTAAACTCAAATTTTACTTCTGCTTGTTTCTTTTTAATATAACTTAATCGTAACATGGCTAGAATTACATTCCCTACTAATGTGTCCTCTTTTCATCCATAAAAAAGCACGATTCTTTCTTTGGTTATGAAAGAATCGTGCTTTTCTTTTTATCAAATCATACATTCTCTCTTCATTAAAAATGGATAACAAGATCTATCTAACTCTATTATTTTAGATGTAGGCTTAAACATTCATTTCTTTTTCACAGCATATGATTTACTGACAAAAGGAATTTCCTGTATGCCGTTCACCTGATTTACATAAACAGCCATCACAAAACAAACATTTGCGAGCAATCCTAGGAAATCAAATAAGATGTCTAGCACTTCTCGCTCTTCACTAACTTTATGCAGGGCACGATAGGATTTCTTGGCCTCACTGCGTACGACATGAAGTGCGCATGCAGCGTTGCTTCCTTGCGGTAATACGAATTGTTTTACCTTTTCCCCTGTTTTCTCAACATAAAAATCATATCTATCACTCAACCACTGTAAATCTGCTTCAGTTATCGCCAATTTTCCGCGCACAGAACCGTTCACATGATAGCATAGCGCTTGAACCTTACGAAGGTCATCAATGACTGCTTGCTCTTTCTCAGTCAATAACGGGAAAACAGCTCCAAGCCTTGTGGTTAAACTATCAGTGCGAATCTCATAATCAACTAAACAGCTTTTTTCTCTCATGAATGGATAACTGGAGTAACGCCAGTCTTTTTTCAAGGTTCATTCCCCCTTATTTAAAACTTAGGTTTTAGTATGAAATAATGGTAACTCCGCGACGCCTTCACATAGAAGGCCATCGCACATGAATTCTTCATGCCTCCCCTTTTATATCTATGGCATAAGGAATCATCTGCCTTTTTCCAAAATAGGAATCATTGTATGTATACGTATGAGTTTTAAAAATACGCATCAAGTTAAGATCCGTAATGACTTGTTCGGGTTCCCCTGCTGCAACGAGTTCTCCATTTCCCATAAGTATGAGTCGATCACAATAGCGAGTGGCTAAATTAATATCATGGATGGCCGCGAAGACAGCCTTTCCCTCTTTTACAAGCTCCCGGATGACCTCGGCAATTTGGACCTGATGATAAATATCCAGATCTGAAGTTGGCTCATCCAACAAAATAACCTCAGAATTCTGAGTGATGGCTTTAGCTAAGAAAACAAGCTGACGTTCTCCTCCTGATAGGGATGTGATATAACGGTCTCTCAAATGATGAATTCCTGTTTGTTTCATCGCTTTCTCTGCCAGTTGAGTATCATCTTTTTGTGAGAATTGCCATTTCTTCCGATGCGGATGCCTTCCCATAAGTACTACCTGACTCACTGTAAATTCATAGTCAAGGACCGTGCTTTGTGGCATATAGGTGATGGCTTTGGCCACTTCAAGAGTAGTCATCTCAGAGAGAGTTTGATTCTTGAATTCTATTGAACCTGCAGTTGGCTTTAACAATCCAGCCATTAAACGAAGCAAAGTAGATTTTCCGGTACCATTCGGACCAATCAAGCAAGTGAACTGGTTAGTTTCCAAAGAGATATCCATTGCTTTTAAAATCACCTGCTTCCCACGACTAAAGCTGAGTTTCTCCACATTCAAAACAGCTGCCATCTCATAGTTCCCCCTTCTTTTTATTCTTTAAAATTAAATAAAGGAAAAACGGAGCGCCGAAAAAAGCAGTGATAATACCGATTTGAATCTCAGCAGGCCTGATGGCCAAACGGGAGATTAAATCAGCTATAATTAAGAAGCTCGCTCCCCCAAGGGCACTGGCCAACAGCAAATTCCAATGGGAGGGCCCAATGATCATACGGATCATATGAGGGACAATCAAACCAACAAATCCGATGGCTCCTGTTAATGAAACACTCATTCCAGTCACTAATGAAGCAGTAATTAACAACAGATTACGGGTTCGCTGAACAGAAATCCCCATATTTTGTGCCTGTTCTTCACCCAGCAGAAAGATATCCAAGTCGTTTGCATAGTACAAAAAGAGACAAATCGAAAATAAAACAGGGACAATCAATAGTTGCACATGACTCCAATCACGCCCGTTTAAGTTTCCCATCATCCATTGGACAATCTGCTGCATTACTCCTGCATTCGAAAAAGAGATCAGCAGGGAAGTACTGGCTGACAAAAATGAACTAATCGCAATACCCGTCAGTAGCAACGTCAACACTGAAGTTTTTCCATTGTTCGTCGCAATCAAATAGATTGTAAACAGTGTCAAGGCAGCCAGGATAAACCCCATTAACGGGACGAAAAGAGAATGGACAGCTGACAAACCAAAATAGATGGCCAGCACTCCTCCGAACGCTCCGCCTGAAGATACACCAATAATTCCCGGATCAGCCATCGGGTTGCGAAAAACACTTTGCATCACAACTCCCGATATAGCCAGACCTGCCCCAACTAATCCAGCTACAACAACCCGCCCCAGGCGAATCTGAACGAGGATTGTTTCATACATCGGGTTATAGTCAAACTCTATAAACGGAAGCAATGAGAGTAATACTTTCACAGTTTCCGTAAATGGAACGATGACCCCGCCATACATCGTTGCTAAAAGCAACGATGCGAGCAAGGAACAAATCAGGATTATGAAAATAAGTACCTGTTTAGACTGTTTAAAAGCCATATTATTCTCCATAAAGAACTTTATAAATATCTTCTGCTCCCTCAATCACAAAATGGGATGCCGTTGTTAAATTTGCACTGTCTATTACATGCACTTCATTATTCTTAAAGGCCTTCACATTTTTAAGAGCCGGATCCTTTTTCCATTCCTCGACGAATGTTGCTTTTGAGCCATCATACTGCCAATCACTTGTAATAATCACATCTGGATTTAACTCAACTAATTTTTCCTTTGAAAGATTCGGATAATCAGGATACTCTTCACCGGTAATGCCCGCTTCTGTAATGGCATTTATCCCGCCTGCTAAGGTGATGATTTCTCCTATTGTAGTATTCTCAGTAACTGAAGAATTTTGCTGTGTCCAGTAAACCACTCGTTTTTTATCTGTTTGTGCTTTTGCTTTCGTTTGTAAATCTGACATCCTCTTTTTGACATCAGCTATGATTTCTTCTGCTTTATCTTCTTCGCCAACAATGGTACCAACCTCCATTAGACCCTCCAATACACCTGATATAGAGGAATCATCTTTAAGTTGGTAGGTGGTGATGTCTGCAGCATCAATTTGTTTAAGAACCTCAGGATCTACATAGGAAGGAATCAGCACTAAATCAGGCTGAAGTGACAGCACCAATTCAGATGTAACTGATTCAATTTTTGTATCAATTCCATCTGTTAGATCTGCTACATTCGAAATCCCTGAGTCTGTCGACATTTTCGTAACCGCTGCAATCCGTTCCTCTTCTGCCAATGGCAATAAATATTCATCAATGGCCAACGTTGTTGAAACAATCCTTGAAGGTTTTTCTTTTATTGTTACCTTTTCTCCACGACCATCTGTCAGTGTTTTCGGATACTCGCTAGTTTCCTGGTTTGTTTCATTTTTCTGGTTATTTACTGTCTCATCATTTCCGCATGCAAACAATGCAAAAACGGATAAGAACACCAAAAGTGATAAGCTTGCAATCTTTTTCATCTCACTATTCTCCCTTTTCCAAAATTTATTATATTTAGCGAATTCACGCTGAAATATTAAACATAAAAAAGCCTGTCTTCCCGGTTAAGGAAAACAGGCTTGATTCATGCACAGACAAAAAAACGCTGTCAAAATCAGCGCAAAGACACAATCATCTCTACGTTCGCCATCCCTTTTCCCACCGAAAAGTAAGCAATACACATTCATAAGCAGGTTTCCTGACTCTGAGCTTCACTTTACTCTCACACCTTCCCTCATTTAAAGGTGGTCACGTGATTTCATCAGCTCTTACAGTAGCGGGGGCTGTTCCAGATTTACACTGGATTCCCTTTTACCTCACAATAGTGAGCACTTATGATTGTTTTAAATTTTCGTATTATTAATATATCATGTTGAAAATGTAAACGGAAGATATTTTCGATATATAGGAATTCTCATAAATATAAACAAGTGAAATGACTGTTTTAATTGACCAACTGAATTACACGCATCTTCTAGTCGATCTATCACTTTTATCGCCATCCAATATATGGATTCCCTTTCTGTCCAACCCATATATCGGATTGCTCTAACAACGCTCCTATTTTAAGAAGCCAATCTTCCCTTCCCTTTGGAGCCATCAATTGCACTCCAAGGGGTAAGCCAGAATCTGTCATATGAACAGGCAAGCTAATCGCAGGCTGTCCGATGATGTTCGCCAACTGTGTAAAAGGCGTATACGTTAAACTTGGTTTAAACATTTCATAGACCATTGCTAACTGTTCAGAGGGTTTTAGTTCATTTACTTTCAATAACTGCAAGCTCTGTTCATCCGTATGCGTCAATTCGCCCACCTTTGGAGCTGAGAAAGCTGTTGCCGGCGTCAAATACAAATCATAATCCTCATTGAACCTGGCCATTTGTGCAGCTGCCGTATCCCATTCAGCTAAACTGCGTGTAAATTGAACAGCTGATACATTCTGCCCGGCAGTTCTGAGTACCCATGTGACTATCTCTATATCATTAACGGTAATCGGCCGTCCAATGGCTTCCTCAATGGACAGTATATCTGCTGCCATTTCTCCGCTATTCATAATATAGTAATTTTCCATAAGGCGGATTCCATCTACCCCATTATCACATTCTTCAACGGTGAACCCTGCCTGTTCCAGCCATTTGACTGTCTTATGTACCGCTTCTACAGCTTCTTCACTAACGGGTGTTCCCACCGGAGACTTTGTGGAAAAAGCAATTTCAAACCTTTCTTTCAATGGATTCGAAAGCTCCTTCAAATAGCTCCCATTATATAAAGGTACCTGAAAGGCAGTATCCGGCTGAATGATTTGCAAGGCATCCAGCATAGCTGCACTATCACGAACCGTTTTGGTTAAGGCAAAATCTACCGCAGCTCCATGCCATTGGCGGCCCACACCTGGACCAACGGGTGTCCTTCCCCTTGTTGGCTTCAAGCCTACTAATCCAGTGAATGATGCCGGTATACGAATAGAGCCGCCGCCATCACTGGCACCGCTAATTGGGACCATACCTGAAGTTATACTGGCTGATGCTCCGCCGCTTGATCCACCCGATGAATGCTGCAGGTTCCATGGATTACGTGTCGCTCCATATACAGCTGGCTCAGTAATATTTTTCAGACCAAACTCCGGAGAACTCGTCTGTCCAATAATGACAAATCCTGCCTCACGAATTTTTTTCACAAAATTAGAATCCCGTTTAGCAATCCGATTTACATGTAATTTTGAACCCGCTGTAATCGGTTCGCCTTTAATAGATTGTGATAAGTCTTTTAATAAGATAGGTACTCCTGCAAAAGGTCCGTATATAGATTCAGACTTTCCAGTTTCCATCATTGCCTTTTCGAATCTAGTTCGAACAACTGCATTTGTTTTAGGATTTAGTTCATTTATTTGTTCAAATGCGTCCTCTATTAATTCTATTGCGGATACTTGTTTTTCCTTTACAAGCTTCGCTAACCCAAGTCCATCATATTGGGTATAACATTTAAGATTCATTGCTCCGACACTCCTACTTTTTGGCTACAAATCCTGTTTAGTGTTCTGTTTTAATGCTTTTTTCGTATATAGAATAATACTTATCATTTCAACATTAAATTTTATAGGTATCAATCAATTCATACAAGCGTTCCAGTCCATCTTCTTCCTCAAAATTGTTCATTTTATCGATAATCATCTGTTTGTTTTTAAATATAGTTTCTACCTTATCAGCTAACGTGTTTAACGAAAGCTCATCCTCTTCAATAACATAGGCAAAACCCTGCTTTTTAAATGATTCAGCATTCATGATTTGATCGCCTCTGCTGGCTTGCCTTGATAACGGGATTAAGACCATTGGAATTTTTAAACTTAAAAATTCAAAAATAGAATTTGAACCGGCCCTTGAAACAGCCACAGCTGTCATAGCCAATATATCTGCCAAGCCTTGGTTAATATATTCAAACTGAGCATATCCATCACGATGTAGGGTGGAATCTACTTTTCCTTTTCCGCATAAATGAATGACATTAAAGGTTTTGAGCAATCGATCCAAGTCCGTACGCAAAGCCTTATTCACTGCTTCAGAACCCTGACTGCCTCCCATGATCAATAATCCAGGTTTCCTTGTATTAAATTGGCATATTTTCATTCCAATCGATGGGTCACCCTGACGCAGTTCATCTCTTACGATGGGCCCTAAGAAAAAAGACTTTTCTGCAGGAATATGATTTTTAGCCTCCGGAAAGGTATAACAAATTTTTTGAACAAAAGGCAATGATAGCTTATTGGCCAACCCTGGTGTAATGTCTGACTCATGCGAAATGATCGGTACTTTTCTACTCGCCGCAGCAAGAATGACAGGAACGGAAACAAAGCCACCTTTTGAAAAGATTATGGACGGCTGTAATCGCTTAATAATCTTTCTTGATTGCATAAAGCCTTTCAAAATATTAAAAGGGTCTTTTACATTTTTTATATCCATATATCTGCGAAGTTTACCTGTGGATATTGGAAAATAAGTGACACGATCAAACTCCTTTATCAAAGAGACTTCAATTCCCTCTTTAGATCCTATATAGTAAATCTCCCAATCCCTTTCAATCAAATAGGGAATGAGCGCCAAATTGACAGCAACATGCCCAGTTGATCCCCCACCTGTTAAAATGATTCTTTTTTTCATTTTATAAACCTCCGACAAATTTAAACGAGTCATGGAAAGTAACCATTAATATGTATGCTAAGACATGAAATCTAAATTTTATTCTCTCCTATTCACCTTGCTAATCAAAAACGGAGATGTCATCAGTGACTTACTTCCACACCCTTGTGATATTGCTTTGATCCTCATCTATCTTTAAACAATACACATCCGGATTAGTCAGACCCAACCAAGTTTCGTAACCAAAGGATTCATCCAGATGATTTAGGATTAAAGTCAGTAAGTTACCATGTGTTACGATTAATATATTGAGATTCTCGCTATCCAATGCCTCCTTTATTACAGTAAAACCTCTTTTAGCAGCCTCATTGCTGGATTCTCCTCCGGCTAATTTAACATCACGTTCCAAAAACGATTGGTATAATCTATTTTTCCAATCAGGTAAATCATGTCCAGATAAGATCCGTTCCTTTAAACGATCATCATATTCGAGCTGTATATTCTTTTCTTCAGCAATTGCTTCAGAAGACTCAATTGCCCTTTTATATGGACTGCAGACTATACGCTCTATTGAAATAGAGTTAAAAAAATCAGCTAGTTCCCTCGCCTGTATTTTCCCTTTTTCTGTTAAATCACATTCAGAACCCTGTCCGGTAGCCTCAACAATGTCGAACTAAATATATGTATTTCAACACGACACTCTCCTACTCCCTATAAATTTCATTTACTATATTCTACCATATAAGGAATTCCATTAGAGCTTTGGTTAGTACGTCATCCTATTGTTGATAGTTAAATAAAAAATAAGTACCATTAAAATATAGAAATATGAATTCTTAAAACAAGTAGTGCTGAAGCACCTAGTCTTGTACACTCATGTAAATTCTAAATATTTGAGATGCTTGGGATTAAAGATATTGGGATTCTATCTATATATCAGAATAGGAGGATAAATAATGAAGCAATATCACATAATTGTCTCTGGGATTGTTCAAGGTGTAGGATTTCGCTATTTTACTCTGCTTACAGCAAAAGATTATGATATACACGGGTGGGTGCGTAATTTAGTAAATGGTGATGTAGAAATTGTTGCACAAGGAATAGAAGAAGCATTGGATCATTTTCTTGGCAAAATTAGAATAGGCCCAAAATATAGTCGAATAAACCATGTAGAGGTTAACACTCAGGTCGCTACTGAATATAAAAATTTTACAATTAAGTAAACTTATCCAAACACAGAAAACTCACTTTTATTACAATAAACTTTCTGTTTTGTTACATTTAGGAAACATACCTAGTAATTTTTTGTCGAATCTACTACACTAGGCTAGTACTTTAAAATTTTACTAAGTTTAGTGGGGGTCAACATGAAGAATAAAGTTTTATCTATTACTGCTACCGCTGTCCTGGCGTCTTCTATTTTTGCTGGTGCTGCTTCTGCTGCTACCGTCACAGTTTCTAAAGGTGATTCTTTATGGAAATTAGCAGTTAAATATAATACTACTGTGTCTGCAATCAAAAAGGAAAACAACCTAACGTCTGATACTATTTACATAGGTCAAACACTTAATATTGGTGAAAATACGACTGCAAGCACTTCTACAAAGAAATATACAGTAAAATCCGGTGATTCTTTATGGAAAATTGCAAATACCTATAATACAACTGTTGCAAACTTAAAATCTTGGAATAATTTAAAAAGCGACACCATTTATGTTGGACAAGTATTGGTTGTAAGCAAATCAACTACTTCAACTGGTACCACTTCAGGCAGTACGGTTACAAAATCAGAAGCTGAGCGCATGGTTGCTACGGCAAAAAGTTTAATTGGCACTCCTTATAAATGGGGTGGAACAACACCATCAGGATTCGATTGCAGCGGGTTCATTTACTATATCGTTAAACAAGAACGCCCAAGCTTTACACGTACTAACACAGCAACTTACTTCTCTACTATGAAGAAAGTAAACACACCTTCTGTAGGTGACTTTGTATTCTTTGAAACATATACTTCCGGTGCTTCTCATATGGGAATCTATGTTGGAAACAATAAATTCATCCACGCTGGCTCCAGCGGTGTTGTACAGGCTGATATGACATCATCCTATTGGAAACCAAAATACTTAGGCGCAAGAAGCCTATAAGCATATCTTTATCAATCAAAATCGGTAAGCTACTATTGCTTGCCGATTTTTTATTTTTTCTTCTGAATTATGATTTCATTATTTGAGGATTTATCTAAATTTATACAATTAGGAATTAGCCGTATAGCTGAATATCATTCGGACATCATATTCTTAAATCGGTTATGTAAGGAGATTGTCAGATGGCTAAAGTATTTGGAAATGACCCATTACATATACTATTTGCATCCATTCAAGGAGAAACTGAACGAGATTACTGGGAGCAACTAAATGATGGCTTATCCTATCATAAAGGAATATCATGCTTGGAAGATGGCAGCTATCTGATTATTGAACAAAGGCAATGGATTGAACAAGAAAGCATTGGCTACCCCATTTCAAAGGAAGATGCCCTAAAAGAAATTCTCTTATCAGATAATCTTCATTTATTAAATCACCCTAAATTTTATGATTTAAAAATTCTTTATGAAAAAACAAGGAATACTCCATAATCGAAAGGAGTATTCCTCTTAAATTAGCCTATTCTTTTTCTACCCATTCGCCATCATCGTTTTTCTTGTATTTATTTTTCACCGCACTCCAGGCTACTTTAAAAGCTGTTTCTTCTTCATCATATTCTTCTCTTGCCGAATTAAAGGCTTCTTTAAATATTTCCTGAGCATGATGCGGTAACGAGTCCTTTACGGAATCTGGGAGTTCACTAACAGATTTGTAGGGCATATGATAAACCTCCAGTAATAAATGTTTTAACATTTTATTACCTTGTATCCCCCTTCTTTAAACAAAAAGTCTCTCCAAAGGAATACCCCGGAGAGACATTAAATAAAATTATTCACCAAGATCAACATTATGATAAACTTGCTGAACATCCTCTAAATCTTCAATTGCATCAATCATTTTTTCAAATTGCGCCTGTGCATCTGGATCCAATGTTACATCATTTTGAGCAAGCATGGTAAGCTCTGCCACAGTGAATTCTGTAATTCCCACATTTTTCAATGCTTCTTGAACAGCATGGAATTGATGCGGTTCTGCATAGATGATAACCGCCTCATCTTCTTCCAGGATATCACGAACATCTATATCTGCTTCCATTAGCAATTCAAGCACTTCATCAGATGTTTTCCCTTCAATACCAAAAACTGCTGTAGCATCAAACATATAGGCAACAGATCCGCTGACACCCATATTCCCGCCATTCTTACCAAACGCTGCACGGACTTCTGAAGCTGTACGATTAACATTATTCGTTAATGCATCCACAATCACCATGGAACCATTTGGCCCAAAACCTTCATAACGAAGCTCATCATAGTTTTCTTCTGCTCCGCCTTTAGCTTTCTCAATCGCACGATCAATAATTGCTTTTGGTACACTGTATGTTTTTGCACGTTCAAGTACCATTTTTAATGCTTGGTTAGATTCGGGGCTTGGTTCACCCTGTTTTGCAGCTACGTATATTTCACGTCCAAATTTGGCATAAATACGACTGGTATTAGCATCCTTAGAAGCCTTTTTCTCTTTAATGTTATTCCATTTACGTCCCATTATGAACACTCTCTTTCCACTATATATCTACTTAAAAATAGTAATACGAATAAGCTTTTACTTCAATACTTTTTGTTACAATCCCTTGGTTTCTCCAAGTTTCTATGTATAAATGAAGCAACTTTACTATTATACCTCATATATTATACATTTAATGGTTAAGATAATGAAGGAATAGAGATTTTAAATTTAATATCAGGGAGCGATTCACTCAGTAAAGAAACCCTTTAATTAATCTTATTAATGCTACTCAATATCTAACACAAAGGTATAAGATATCGTTCCATCATTCCATTCAGCTAATACTTCATCCACGACAATTACTGAGCTGCTATCGAACCAATCAATGGCTCATCTAACTCAGCAGTAATTTCAATTTAATATTCTGATTTTTTGACATGGGCTCAAGAAAATCAGCAATAATCTTATCATCTCCGCTGTATATCAAGTTAAATCCCCATACAATAATTTGAGGTATCCATATTTTAAATAACATCTTACTTAATAATAAAATAAGCGTTACATCTGTTACACTCAGTATTTACAAGAGATTCAAGTGTTTCACTGTTTCATTTTTTATACATCCTTGTTTTTAAGTTTAAAATACATGTTATATTAAAGAATTAAAGTCTGGTGCATTCAAAAAATAAGAGGAGCTAAATAAGCTCCTCAAAAATTTATTACTCCAGATATTTTACTACCAATTTTTGCAATAACGTTATAGATAACATTAATAATATAAGATAAAATAAGAGAGCAACAAAATACAACTGGTACTATAATGAAATAATATGGAGTTTTGTCACCTACATTTTCGATATTAGCATTAAGAATCGCATAAAAATGTTTGTCAAAAATCCATGAGACTATATAAATTCCAAAAGACAAATCAGCTATTACTTTAAAAATTTTTCTTACAACTAAATTAACTGATTTAGTATTTATTCTGATAAAAAATATAAACACCAAAACAGAGTTAATAACGTTCCCTACGCTTCCCCATGAACTCCATATACCCCATATAAAATTGGAATCATATGATCTCCAATATGAAAACAGACCAAATACTATCATACAAATAATTATTGCAAAGAAATTCTTTCTGAGTGATAACTTTATTGAGTCTTTATATTCTCTAATATAAGCACCAATAAAGTAATAAACTAATGGGTAAAAGCCAGACCACCAAAACGGTAATATTTTTTGATAATCATTAGAAATACTAGGCTTATCAATCCAATTCATTGTAAAAAAATCATATATATTTGTCATTGTTGGTATAGTAACCAATATCAATAATGTAATAATTAAGTATAATTTATGTTTTTTTTCTGAAAGATTATTATATATCAAATTTAAGAAAGGTATTAGCATAAAAAGTCCTATATACATTTCTACATACCAAGAATATTGCTTAAAAGACAAAATGTTAAAAATACCTTGATTTATACTAATTTCACTTTTCAAAAAAATACCTTGATATATTAATATACATATTGTAGCTAGTACATAAATAGAAAGTGTTTTTATAATACCAAAATAATAACTTTTAGATAATTTCTTATAACACATTAGATAGCCTGTTAAAATTATAAATAATGGCACACATATCATAAAAGAGCTTCTCATTATTGTAGCAATTAACATATCTCTTCCCTGAATATTTTCTGAATAAAAACCATTATTCAAGAAAAAATGAACTGAGAGTACAGCAAAAACAGCAATAGTTCTAATAATGTCAACATTTAGATTTCTATTGTATAATTTTTGCTTTTCATTATCTAATTTAATCAAAAACTTCCACATCTCCTGTATTAAACTATATTAAAATAATATATATTTTAGTATAAGAATCAACACCTGTAAAGGCGCATATTCCTATATATTAATAAGCGCTTTAGGATTATTACATCAATTTATATTGTTTAATTTAGAGAGAGAACGATAGAGGGTGGTTTAAAGTACCTATATCCTCCAGAGAAATGTTAGGAAATATACATGAGGTTAAAGTACCACTTAAGTTCGACAAACAAAAGTAAAAGTCATCTATGAATTAAGGTATAAATACCCGGTAAAAGCACTAGTGGCAGTTTCACACACCCCACGTGGTACATATTACAATTTAGTAAGGAAGATGGAGCGTCCATACCCAGATTTCGATTTAAAGACTGAAATTCAAGCGATTTATGAGGAACATGAAGGGCTTGGACGTTATTGCTACCGCCGTATACGGGATGAGTTAGCGAACCGTGGGCAAAAAGTGAATTATAAGAAGGTTCAATGCTCGAATTACTTTATTGGAAAGAAATTTGAATGTGTAGAGCATTTTAAAATCGAATTAGAAAAATCATAACCTATTACAACACGAAACGAATGAAGGCGAATTTAAAATTAAATCCGGTGTAATACCTAACGCATTTTACCCAAGTTGCCTAATGAAAACCATGTCTAACTTCTTGGGATCACCTTAATGCTAGTCAATTTCTAACACAAATGTATAAGATATCGTTCCATCATTCCATTCAGCTAATACTTCATATATATAACGGCCTTTACTTGCAGGAATATAAAACTGTTTATTTTTATGTTCGATTTCTTGTCCTCTGCCCTTTTCATTCCATAAATAAATTTTAATATCTGGGTTATCGTCAATTTGGATAGTGGCTTTTTGATTAGATTTAACCTTAATTGATTCTATGCTGTCCGCCATCCGATAAGGAGAGGCGTGATCTGTTTCCACCATTTCTTCTTCTTCTTCTCCGTTAATCCTTTTCCATTTATAATTTCCTTTTTCCAGCTGATACTCTATCCCATTAATTATTACTTCTCCCTTCATATGTGGAGGAAATTCATTAGCATTAGCTTCATTTTCTTTACCTGTATTATTTGAACAACCTGTAATCAGAAGTAAAACGAAAATTAACATCCCCATAAAAAAGTTTCTCATCGACTGGTTCCTCCATTCTCTTACCCTCTAAGATGAGTTTTTTATATTTTTAAACGGTCTGCTTTTATATAAGTACAAAACCATAATTATATTATGTAAATTAAAATCCATCTAACGCATAAGGTTATCTTAATAAATCTCTTCCTATAGCGGACATTGCTGATGAACAATTTCCAGTAGATGTTTAGATTTTCCCTTGGAAACATGCTCTGCTAGTCTTGCTCCAGCAATAATTGGGATCCACTGCAAAACATCCTTTTCTGATAACCCGCTTCTCACGCAATACAGATGCAAATACATTTCGGCCAACTCCATTGAAACTTCTGAATACAAAAGATACGTCCGACATACATCAGCACGAATATCTCCTAAGCTGCTATCTACCCAATCAATAATCGTTACTTTATTGTCTGAATCGATTAAATTAAATAAATGGAAATCACCATGGCAAAGTCGCTTATCATATGACATTTCATTCATTTTTTGTATCAAAATATCCTTATGTTTTCTTTTTAAAACTGCTGCCTGCTCAATTTGGCGTATTAATTTATCTGTCATGAGTTCAAGAGAATCAGCAATAACCGAATGTATTTCCTGCTGTATATCAATCGACATACTCATGTAATATTCAGCTTTACTCATGTTTTCAGATACGATACTGCCAAATGTTCTGCCCTTAATGTACTCCATTATGATTGCTTGTTTTCCATCTATTACTGTCACATCCACTATTTCTGGAACAGAAAGTCCCAAAGAGAAAACTAGCTTTTGCTTATTAGCTTCATACCTTGCTTCCGTCGCTGGTAAATACTCTTTAAATACTTTGATAATCTTATTATCCCAAAGATATATATTTGCTGTATTCCCCATCGCGAATGGAGCGGCTAATTCCATTGAATATCTCCCCTTGATTCATACTCATGTAGCTTCCACTGTAGACATTACTCTAAAAAATAATATATATATTGCCTGATTACTTCTTTATATTTCAACAAATACTGTGTAATTCCTCTTTCTATAGTACGTTTAATGCCGCTTATCAACAAAAGAGCCTCATTTAAGGATGAATTTATACAAAAATAAAGATTGCAATTAACTTCTTATAATTGCATCCTATCTATATTTCCTGAGGTTCATCAATCAAATAGAGCTATTCCCCTCCAGTCATATTATTAGATAATGCGGAATGTTATGGTGGTTAACTGATAAATTTAAACATTTCCTGTGTTTTATTTATACATTCATTCTGGCAATAGGGACATTCGGAAGTTTCTTTGGCCTAATCCGTAAGTATTCGAATTCTCTTTGCCTTAGCGCAGTCATCAAGAAAATGTAACTTATTACCAAAAGGCAAAAACTATTTCTTTCTTCCCTGATGTTCATTAAAATGTAATTACAAAAATAGGTATCTTACGTGAGAAAGGAAAAAAACATGAAGAATTTTTTTTTCATAATACTTGCACTTGTAATGTCCACGGGGTTAGTTGCATGTGGCGGTTTATCTAGTAGTAAACAGGAGGGATATACACCTGCTAAACCACTAGATCTTTCAGGTACATGGGTTCAAATTAATAGCAATTCTGATGAAGCTTGGCAGGAAGCCACAATTGCAGATGGCACAATTGAAATCAACTGGATCAGTGATAAAGGGGAAACAAAATCATTGTACTGGTCTGGCACATATGAAGCGCCAACTAAATCCACTAATGAATATGAATGGACATCTAAAAATGATAAAGAAAAAACTGACAGTGCCTTGTTAACATCTGGTGCTGACACTAAAGATTTCACTTATAAAGATGGTGTGATTTCCTATGAAGCATCAGCTATGGGAACAACTACTACTATCAAATTGGAAAGACAGTAAATCATCTTAGCATAAATTGAAAGCCCATGAAAAAAACAGGTCAGAGGCCAAATGCCCTCTGGCCTTTTCTCATGAACATCTTTTTTGATTTCATTAATTTGAATACCTTTTCAAAGGAAGTATCCCCTCTAAATTAGCAACGCCAACTTTCGCTACTATATAAGATTCTTTGGGTTTTACTTTCGCAAACTAAATACATCACTGCACCGATTGCTAATAACAAAATCTAAATGATTCATTTTTCACCTTTTTACTTCCGTAAATTTTATGCTCAACAAACAATTAATTCCTGGAAATCAGCCCTGCGTAATTAAGGATCTCTTAACAAAAAAATAATTAAGCATTATTTGTTCACAAAATATACACAATCTGTTACGATAATTGTAACAATTTAAATTTTTTTACTATTCCTACAAAGGGTGGGGTTCAAATGAAATTAAAAACATACGGGTTATTTATACTTTCCATTATTTTTGCTGTTATAGGACATTTTAAAGTTTCCGGAAGCATACAGCCAAATGGTATTGAGGTATACTCCAACACAACCGTTCTTGAGAGTATTTCCAACGGAGTTTTGTTAGGCGGGTTTGTCTTCTTTATCGGAATGGCAATGCTAGGATATTCTGTTTATAACTTTGTAAAAGAACATTCTTAATGTTTGGCCCTCAGGTACTTGCTGAGGGTTTTTTTATTTGCTTTTTTTGTCCTACACCTTTTTACTGTTAAGCTACAAACTTCACTTTTTTCTACCGCAAAATATTTCAACCTATCCTGTTTCCCCCTTTATCGTGCATATAATTGCCATGCCTCGTCCGTATTATGAATCCTTCCCAGCATTCTCTGTTTTTAGATAGGTAAACCTCCCGAAATGAACATAAAAACAAGGACTCTGAAGAAATACAACTTGTTTTGATAGCTTTTGTCATGCAGCAGGAAAAGTATATTGCCTGTGAAGAATACATGTATTAGAAAGATACAAATATACCTAAACGACAAAGGGAAAGGATTGTTAATAATGAAAGATAATCAAATCTTACGAGCATATTCCATTAAAGAAGTTTCACGGAGAATAAATGTACCTGCAGGAACAATCCGCCAATGGGAAAAGGACTTAAATGGCGTATTAATTATTCCGCGTTCTAAACAGGGAGCCCGTTTTTATACTGAAGTTGAAATTTCAATTTTAAAAAGAATAAAGGAAATGCGTGATAAAAATCTTAGTAAGGAAATTATTAAGGACATGCTACAAAAACATTTAACTCAAGAAAAACAGCCTGTTTCAGAACCCCCTTCTGAAGATTCCGGAACCTCTTTGGCTGTTGTAGAAAAACCAGCTGAACCAAGGATGGAGGATTTCTTGGTAGCCATGGATGATTATAAGAATAATTTAATGAAAGAAATGTCAGCAGAGTTACGAAATAATCGGAACCTTATGATTGAAGAGGTAAAAAAAGAAATTTCACAAGGTTCAATTGATACGATTAAAGGCCTATCGAAAACGATTCAACGATCCAATATAAAAACAAACGGAGAGTTACGAAAACTTTCTCTAAATGTTTCAAAAGCATCAGAGCGTACATCCGAAACATTCGGAGCACTAACGACCACCATTGCGAGGTCTTCAGAGGGAGCCTTTGAATCGTTTTCCAAACGGATATCCGAAGCGGCCGCAGATGGTTATCGTGACTTACTTGCAGACCTCTCTGCGTCCGTAACTGAAACACAACAAGAAATTAAAAGTGTAACAGAGGCCATGTATCAGGATCGCGAGCAGTATTTCGAAACGATGAATAATGAATTAGACCAGTATCGAAATGACATCCGTCAACGAGAGGAAGCTTTTAAACAAATGGTCATGAGCTTCCGAGATGCGGCACCTACAAAAGAAATAGAAAAACCAAAAACAGTGAAATTTAAAGACGTTAAAAAGAATAAAACAAAGGAAAAAGGAAAAGTCAAAACAGAAAAAAATAAGCAAGATAAACAGACTTTAAAGGAAAAGGATATGGTTCCAGCAGAAAAGAAATGGTGGAGTTTTCGACGCAAGAAGTAAAATCTAAAGGTGGTATTAAAAATGAATACAAACGAAGTAGCTAAAATCTTAGGAGTTTCATCGAGTACAGTTAAACGTTGGGTTAAACACCTATCTATTGAACCTGCCAGAAATTCTAAAGGGCACTTTATCTTTACAAAGGAAGAATTCAGCCAATTGGAACACTATCATAATCAAGATCAAATTCAATCCGTTCAAATGCTCTCTCATCCAAATAACGAAGAGGTAGAGAAACTAAAACTAAAAGTTAATGAACTTGAATTAAAACTGTATAAAAAAGCGGATGGTGTTGCGTCCATCCAGCTACTCCAACATCGAAATGAACTTGAGGATTTACTGTCAATCGTAAATGAACTAACAACTCGAATGGATCATCTTGAGACCCAATTAAGCGGAACAAAAAAACCTCCCGCTATTTCTAAGCCGATTGCACTTGATACAATAAAATCCAGGCGAAAAAGGAAACGGAAAATAACACAAATCATGTTTGGGTTATAAGGATATTAACTTAGAAGTATAACGGGACTTTTTCAATAAGTTCCGTTATTTGCTTTATTAATGTCTGTATACGTCCAACCGCCGAAAAATAATACAGCGGAGTATTTATCAGTGTTTCCATTCCGGTTTCGTAATTGAAAATACATAGGCATCATGTGATTGATTTCTCTGATATAAATATCCTCGAAGTGTCCCTTCTAATGTAAAACCCATTTTCAGCAACAAATGATTAGATGAAGTATTAGCCGGATACGTAATAGCCCCTATCCGGAATAAATCAAGTTGATGAAAGGAATAGTTTACTACTGATATAATAGCTTCTGTTGCATATCCTAACCGCCAAAAATCCGGATGAATCTCATACCCAATCTCGGCACGTTTGCTTTTTAAACTAAGATTATTTAAGCCAACTGTACCAATTAACTGACCAGATTCCTTTAAAGTAATACCCCACCTTATGGATTGCCCAAGTGCCAGCCCTCTATCCAGAGTTGCAAAAATTAAAGCAGCATCTTCCTTTTTGGTCAAAGGCTCCATCCCATAATACTCCATTACTTCTTGTTTAGACATGATCGTAAAATACTGGTTTAGATGAGAGGTATTTAATCTTACTAATTGTAAACGCTTAGTTTCTAATTCTACAAAATCCATTTTAACTCCTCCATTTCTTATCCCCTTAAATCTTCAAATGCAAAACCATTTGTTCTCCTCTTTTCCCCATTCTCCTCTCCCCCATATCCTTAAAGCCGCAGTTTATGTATAAGGATTGAGCAGGGATATTTTTCATATTCACTAGCAGAACAACTTCATCAATTTCCTCAAAATGATTTTTGATAAAGTTGGAGATGGAGTATAATGCTTGTTTGGCAAACCCTCTCTTTTGGTATTTATAATTAACTGAAAAACTGGTTAATAACAGTGCTCTATGGTTTGTCGTCACTTCAGCCACCCTTTTGCCACTGTATAAACAGAAAAAGCCGACTGCCTTTCCGTTATTAAGAATCAACACTGGAAACTTATCACAACCCTGATATACTTGTTCTAATGCTTCGAGCGGATATGATGTAAATAGATATTGTTCAGGGGGTAACTTATAATCTCTTATACCTTCTATATATTCGTCGGAATAACTAGCTAATGTAATTTTAGAAGTATCCAAATGTTTCATCCTCCATATTTTTCAAAATAGAAGTAATAATTTATAATACCTAATTTATTTTAAAGATTCAATTTTTTATGAACAATATACTTTTGACGAACATATTAATTAGAGTATAGAATTATAATCTATAGAGTTATATTTTGATTTTACTTGATTCAAAAAGGTACACTATGTTTAAGTTATAAGGTTAGAGAGGTTTTCATAATGGATCAAACTATTTTATTTGCCTTTGCATTAACACTCATGGCTGGTTTAGCAACAGGAATCGGGAGCTTGATTGCTCTGTTAACATCTCGTACCAATAAAGTATTTTTATCCGTTTCCCTTGGCTTTTCTGCCGGCGTCATGATTTATGTTTCAATGGTTGAAATTTTTGTTAAGGCAAAAGATTCTCTTGTCAGTGCTTTAGGCTATGAAAAGGGCTATACAATGACTGTGGTTGGTTTTTTTGGCGGTATCTTACTTATCGCCTTAATTGACCGTTTTATCCCAAAGCAAGGGAATCCTCATGAACCAAAAAAAGTGGAGGACATGAATAAGCCGCGAAGTGAAATTCATAGTGATGAGCTTATGAAAATGGGTGTGTTTACCGCTTTGGCAATTGGTATTCACAATTTCCCGGAAGGTATCGCTACATTTACATCAGCAATACAGGATCCTGGCTTAGGAATTGCTATTGCAGTCGCCATCGCTATTCACAATATTCCCGAGGGGATAGCGGTTGCCGTGCCTATCTATTTTGCGACCGGGGACAAACGAAAAGCCTTTAAACTTTCATTTCTCTCCGGATTGGCAGAGCCAGTCGGTGCTCTAGTAGCTTACTTACTGTTAATGCCATTCTTAACTGATATGTTGTTTGGAATTATCTTTTCGGCGGTTGCAGGGATTATGGTATTCATTTCGTTGGATGAATTATTACCTGCAGCTAAAAAGTATGATGAAGGTCACCATGCCATTTATGGGTTGATAGCAGGGATGGCGTTAATGGCAATCAGTTTATTATTATTTATTTAACCAGCTATTTCAAAAAAAGTAGGTCCTGAATTTTCAGGGCCTACTTTTCTTTTACTTAAAAGTTTTAAAGAAATCTTTTGATAGCTTGTTGAAGACTGCCCATTGTAGTAGCTTTGTTTTCAAAATTAATCCCCATATGGATAATTTGCTGTACAATATCGGGGCGAAGTCCTGTGATAATGGATTCACACCCCATCATTGAAGTACCCTCAATTAACTTCATTAGTTGATCAATAACATCAGGATCCATCTCAGCTATACCGGATAAATCAATAATTAAGGTTTGGATATGGTGTTCTCCAACTGCCTGTAACGCTTTTTTTTCTATAATTTTGGACCTATTATCATCCCATACACCGATTAGTGGTAAGATACAAATCGTCGGTGTGATCGGTATAATCGGGACGGATAAATTTTCAACCATTTTAGTCTGCTTTTCAATTAATATATCTTTATAATTCGAATAGCTGATAAAGAAAGTATTCAAGAAACTATCAATTTGATTGTTAATTTGTTTTTCCATAATAAAAAAATCTTCCATATTAAAAGATTCTTCTGATTGTTGAACAAATTGATTGATAAATGCCCACATCGTTCTTCTTATTGCTTGTACCCATTCCAATTTAAAATTCAAAGTAAGGGAATGAGTAGCCCAAGCTATGCCTTCTTGCTTAGCAAAATCAATAACTTCTTTCTTCTCCTGGTCAAGAACGTATATAACCAGTTTATGGGCGTTATTTATCAAATCAATATTGCCAATCAGTAAGATTTCTTCTATTTTCCGCCTGACATTTACTGCTTCAGATAATAACATATCGCTAAAGGACTGGCGATTTTCCACGATATATTCTTTGATCATGGCAGCTTTATCCAAGGTTGTATCCATTCTATCCCTCCTATTATAGTCGTCTGGCTACATAAATTTTATCAGACACTTCAAAAATCGTAAAATATTAACTCTTCCTTTCTAAAGTATTTAATAGGTCATCTTATTAATTCGTATGACAGAAAAGCTACAAAGGATTTTACCCTTTATAAAGGCTTTTCGTATAGTTTGTTGTTAGTAGTCAAAGGTTGAGTGCGAAAACCCAAATTAGAGGAAAATAAAGTGAAAAAAATCCAATAAATACGAAGAGAAATGTGATATAAATACTTGTAGTATTTTAATTAGATGGGGGATTCAATGTATAAAAGATATTGGGGATCTTTGACATTTTTGAGCTTGTATGTAGTTGTGTCTATACGTGTTTTCCACACCTAAACTCTTTCCTAATTTAAGCCAGCGAAACCAATTGAGGCAGTTATCAAATATTGAGTTGCAACAACTTAAATATGCTAACGGATCTTCAGTCTACTATAAAAAATATCGTTATTCCCTCTTTAAGCTTAATATATCAACCCCCATTTGGTATAACCATCACGAAAACAGCCTTTAAAAAAGAAAAGTCATGAAGGGTTATGTATTCTGGAACGAATCGTTGGTCACTTAGAAGAACATAAAAAAACTAGAATGAACCCATATAATCTCGCTTACAGAGTTCATTTTAGTCTCATAGCATTTGTTTGATTAAAAATTGTTACTCTTAATTTCTACTACTTTTTTGTAAATTCAATCATATACTAATATGGATTATGAAAATTTTTAACGGAGGTTAAGGATGATAACGATAAAATCCTTATATGGAGTCACAGCCATGAATTTATTTATCCTTTTACCCTTATTAACAGAGTCCTTACTTCAGGATTGGTCATTTTCTTTTTCCCAGCTCGCCTATTTTTTCTGCCCCATTATTACCATGATAACACTTATTAAGATTATCCAATTAGATATATTAAAAACCTATCATGGTGCCTTCAACTTTATTGTTCAATTACTTATTGGAGGCACTTCAATTATTATCGCGTTCAATCAGTCTGGCTAAGTCACCTCTATTTACTCTTTTAGTTCTATCAATTAAAGTTTTAAGAGTAATCTCTCGTTTATACGGTACTGTTCGCAGCCGAATGACTCCTTTTTTGAATAGCATTTACACCCATGACAACAGCTATCATTTCACCTATTTCGATTTCATTGGAAGTTTTAGATAATTCATAGGCAGGACTTGATAAGATGGAGTTGACTTTTCTAAATCGGCCAACTTGCTTTCCTTTTTCACTGAGGATTTCATATCTTTTGGAAAAGGTTTCTGAATCAATACGGAATACTCCCCGGTTATGAGCTGTGTACTCGTATTTTTTGGCAAAAAAGCTAAATCTTGCACGTACGAAACCAAGTTCATCCCCCTCTTGATTTGTAACGATCCACCTGTTGCTGAAAAGCGGGAATTTGCCGCTAATCAAAATATTTCCCTTCAAATCTAATACATCGATTGTGGAAGTAAAGGCACTTTTTAAATCTAATTTACCAACAATGTGTTCATCCCTTGTATAAATATCTTTTTGGCCAGATGAAAAAAAACTATCTGTAAAGTATAAATTCTTATAATCCATATTGCCACTCCCTGACATTCTTAATTCCCTCTTCATTAACATTTCTACATCTAAAACCGTATTCCTGCCTTAAAATATATATTGCCACTGAAGTTTGTCTACCTTTATAATGAATACAAAATTATCCATTTTCACGATGTCCCCCTAAATGATTGGCATTCGTTAATGAAGCCCTTTATCCTGCCTGTCCACCAATCATTTTTCAAATATTAAAAGAATAACTAATAAAGGAGTGGAGACATTGGATTGGAATTTATTTGGCGCCCTAGCGATTGCTCTCTTTCTTATTCGCTGGGATCAGAACAACATTAAACTTATTAATTTATTTAAAGAACTGTTAATGATAGGCTTGTTTGTACTTATTTTATCTTTTAGCCTTAAAGTTGAGAATCTAGCATTTTCCGTTTTCAACTATGTTCCTGAACAATTTGAAATTTGGACTGGCGCTCTCCTCTTCATTTCCTTTATTGGCGCATTGACTCACAGAGGCTGGCGCATCTTCAACACAAACCATATCAATCGTCATCATTAAAAATGAATGCTAATCCATTTCCTACATAAACGAAAGGACTGCCATACTGAGCTAGCTATTCAGTGTGGCAGTCCTTTTTATGGTTACGCGGCCAATCTTACTATCACTGTTATAATGAAGCTTTTCAAATCTTCTCATTCGCATCATAAATCTTTTTAACGATTCAAGAATACTTTTGTACTGTCAACAATCTACATATTTATAGCATCATCTAAGGACAGTTTATTAACCAGCTCTGTTAAATAGTCAGGGGCTGTCAAATACAGCAAGCCATTTCCCTCTAATTTAGGTGAGTTCCCAAGCGGTATTGTTCTCTTTATTAATTGTGCATATATTTCCGGCTCACTTAAGTTACGATCAAAGCTGTTATTGGTCATAACCTTAATAAGAGCCATTGCTCCTGCCACATGAGGCGTAGCCATAGATGTTCCACTTAAAGTCGCATATTTTCCGTTCAAATAAGTGGATAGAATTTTCTCACCAGGTGCTACCAAATCGATTTCTTTATTCGAATTAGAAAATCGGGATGACCGGTGTTCGAGATCAATCGCGCCAACACTGATGACTTCGTTGTAAACTGCCGGATAGCAAAGCTCTTCCGTCTCTTCATTACCATCTCCATCATTGCCTGCGGCACAAATAACTGCAATATTATTCATTACTGCCTTCTTAATTGCTTCATGCAACTCAGGTACATCTTCTGTTCCCCCTAGAGACATAGAAATAATATCTGCTTTTTGCTCGATTGCATAAAGAATCCCGTTAATAATCCAGTCATATTCACCGGAGCCATCCTTATCCAATACTTTCAGAATAAGCAGCTTGGCAGCTGGAGCAACCCCAACTACCCCACTTTTATCTTGCGTGGCTGCAATTGTTCCCGCCACATGTGTACCATGCCCGTTATAATCCTGGAATTTATCAGGGTCACTATCATCGTCTGTAGTAAAATTCCGGCCGCCAATAATTTGCTTTGCCAAATCAGGATGGTTCACATCACAACCAGTATCCAACACTGCAATGGTTACACCTTCACCCATCGTAACATTCCAGATTTCAGGGGCTTCAATCATTTCAATTCCCTTTGGCACCTCATTGACTGAATCAAGCTGTTGATCAATATGATATGGTATAACTTGCACTTCTCTCTTCATCTTATCTCCTCCACTTGAGATTAATTTGAAGCCGGTACCAGTTGTTACCCATATTTTAACAATATATATAAAAATATCATAGGTACATTCGCACTGATTTTTAATTAGCTTATTTACATAATTATTCATGATTCATGGTTACTACTTATCAATCGTTATAATTTGACAAGTTAACATTATAATTAACCTGAGTGTAACAATGGGCGTGATTCAAAAATGAAAGACAAAATCGTATTTTATCACTAATACAAAAAACGATTATCCGACCTCTTCACTGATTCAAAACCGATAAATAGTATAATGAATATTCAGAAAATGGTATGTAATAAAGCTGACTGATTATTTTACTTAATATTGATTTTTATACCATGTACGTTTTTTAAACCCTTAATAAGCTTCCAGCTTCCTGATCTAATAAGAAAGTTGTATTTTGGTGTAAAACTTTCTTTTGTGTATGTAAATGTAAATTCTCCTTTAACGTTTTCCTGATTATTTGCGCTTTATGCAAACCATTCGCCAACACAATAACTTCCCGTGCTCCCATTATATGTTTATATCCTACCAAGTAAGCTGCAGGCAGATCCTGTGTATCAGACTGATTATAATAATCCTTATCTCCTATGCGGCGAACATGTGAATAACAAGAAAAAGAACTACTGGGACTAATAAAACCAATCTTGCAATCTCCGCCAATTCCCAATAGGACTAAATCTAATCCCCCGTTTTTAATAATATCATTGTCAATTCTCTTACATTCCTTATGAGGTATCTCAGATTTTCCGTTAAAAAAAACCAATTGTGAAGCTTTGACATTAACTTTAGAAAAAAATTCTTTATAGAGGAATTGATTGCAGCTGCCTTCATCATAAGTGCTTCTGCCCATCCATTCATACATAACTGCAAAACGGCACTCTGAAAAATCAACCAACCCCAATGAATATTGGTTCGCTAATATCTCCAATACTCGCCTTAGACTATTTTCGGCAGGGAGACCTATAAAAAGGTTTGGTTTTTCATTGATTTCTTGTATGATTATTTCAGCCGCGGATGTGGACATTTCTTCGTAATCTTTAAAAATTGTATAGTTCATTTTCTCACAATACTCCTTCCAATATTTAAGCATTTAATTCATTATCCTAAAGATGTATTTCTATTCAGTCATTCATTAACTAGTCCAATTTGTGAAATTTAAGAGAAAGTACAGAGGCGGAGTAAGTAATCATTTATGTACTAAACAGAGGAGGTTATAAACTGTATTGAAGTTAGAAGTTATAAGAAATTGTTGGTTTTATCAAACTACCTTTCCAATAATACAATGCTTCCATCCTCCTAGGCAAGAAAGATGTCTGAAATTTTTGTTAAATTAATCAGAATAAAGTCTTACTAGGAGATAAAAAAAGAAAAAATGTCAATTTCAGCAGAATTAACATTTTAGAAGGATTACTATTTATATATTTCTACCTTTTTATATTTCTTTTGCAGTAATCGTATTCTCTTTCTTCTCAACAGAACTTAAGCTATGCAAGACTAATCCAAACATGACAATAAATATTCCAATCATAGCCGAGATGGACGGAAATAAAATAGATAAGAATATCATCTCTCCTGCTAAAGCAAACAAAATTTCCATGGATTGAGTGGCCTCCACCGCTGCCATCTTTTTCATATCACGGTTAACGAGATCGGTTGCTTTAAAAAATAGAACGGTGGCAATGACTCCTGAAGATATAGCAACTATCAATGTTTGAATATTTTGCATATGGCTTGGTGGTCCAACTGTAGACAGCGCCAGAATGGAGACGATAATCCAAAGAGGTAAGCTGGCTATGGTCATTCCTAGTACTCGTTGATATGCATCCAACCGACCTTTTGTAATTTCCATCATTTTACGGTTTCCTAATGGATAAGCAAATGCTGCTATCAGGATTGGGATAAAACCAAATAAGAATTCCTTTATTGTTAACTGATTCATATTTTCCATCTGTATCAATAAAATCCCCAGTAAAATAAAGCATGAGAAAAACAATTGCTTTTTAGGTATGATACCTTTTTTTGAATAAATCCCCTCTTTAAATTCAAAAAACAATGGTGTCAATAAAGTACCTGCCACTATTGTAATTTGCCAGGTTCCTGCTGTAAGCCACCCTGGAGAATATGCTGCAGCAAAACATAAAGGCAGATAGAACATCCCAAAACCAATAAAGCTCCAAAAAAACCATGCCTTTAAGTTTTCTCGCATAATAACAAACAATTGCCATAAATTCTTTCGGAAATAAACAATTGCCATTAAAAATGGAATCATATAAATATAGCGCAATGACGCACTCCAAAGCCAGCTACCTCCTGAGAGTTCCATTGACCTGTTTAGTATAAATGTCACCGCAAAGAAAAAAGATGCCAATATACCTAACAATATGGATTGCACTCACATCAACTCCCCATACTAAATTCTTCTCAAAATGGCTATGCCTTTCTCTTAAACCATCTATTATAAAAGGTTTTACAAATGTAAAAGATGCGTAGGTAAAATAAAATGTACATTTGGAATTATTAACAACCTTCTAATAACAAGAAAATCATTCTTTTCCTCAAACGTTTATCTATGAAACGTGTAATATTCGTAACGGCAAAAAAGTTAGAATTAAGGAACAAGTTTCAATCATTTTATCTTTTTTTAAATGCTGCGTGAATACATTATCATTGGCATCCAAGCTTAATAAATATAGAATAATGATTACTTTAAGCTGCTTTCACATCAACTAAAAAAACTTCATATGGGTTTTCGCTTCTTTATAATAGGAAAGACGATCATCAAGATTCCCAGTATGGAACTCAAATTTATGTCCATCAGGATCAGTAAAATAAACGGATCGCTGATCTTTTAGATCTCTTATTCTTCCTGGAAGAATATTCACGTTTAACTTTTTTAAGTGATTTATACACTCATCGAAATCTGCTTCTTCTACGGAGAAAGCTATGTGGGTATATGAATATTCTATGTCCCTCCGAGGTATCATTTTTTCTTCATTCAATGCTAACCATAAACCATTAAAATTAAAATATGCAGTTGTTCTCCCTTTTACAAGTAATTTCGCTTCGAACACTTGTTCATAAAATAAAATGGATTGATCCAGATTGGATACGGAAAATAACAAATGATTAATCCCTTTTATATTCATCCTTTATTCACCCTTTGTTTTTGGTTCATTATACTTGAAAACGAACCAAATCCCCCAGATAAAAGATACTTCCAAAAGATAAAACTCATGTTTTCATAATCTCTTCTATACATATAATGGTAAAGTATTATAGAATGATTTATTAGGTGTTTAATTTAAACTAAAGGAGTCAGACGGATTGGTAAATACAGAAAATTTAAAAAATCAATCGCTTTTTTCTATATCATGGCCTTTATTTATAGAGCTTAGCTTACATATAGCAATGGGGTTACTGGCTACATTGATGCTTGGACATTATTCTGACCTAGCTGCAGCAGGAGTAGGTGTCGCCAACCAATTAATAAGTATTTTTATCTTAGTTTTTAATGTCTCTTCTATTGGTGCGATGATCTTAATTGGACAAAGAATCGGGGCACAGCGTCTTGATAAAGCAAGACAATTATCAAGATCTGCATTTAGCATTAATGTATGGTTTGGTGTCCTCATATCTCTTATTGTAGTTATTTTCGGGCAGAGTTTATTGAATTTATTTGACATTAGCGGAGAGGTTTATGACTATGCTCTTCTATTCATAAGGATTGTTGGATTTTCTTTATTTCTTGAGTCAATTTCACTTGTTCTAAGCGCTATTCTCAGGAGCCATGGAAGAACAAAGGAACCTATGTATGTTTCACTCTTTATGAATATTATCAGTACACTAGGCTATGTCATTAGTATTTACGGAGTATTCAATCTTCCGATAACCGGTGTGACTGGTGTTTCATGGACGATGGTTATTGCTCGAAGTTTTGCAGTGGTCGCTTTAATAATGATCGTTGCCAAAGAGCTTGCATTGCGCTTCCGATTAAGTGATTTATTTCATATTAACACTGAAGACATGAAAAATCTTTTTCAAATAGGTATTCCCTCTGCCGGTGAAAATTTATCCTATCATTTTTCACAGCTGTTGGTAACTGCTTTCGTTGCCACCCTCGGTGATGCTTCATTAGTTGCACGTGTTTATTTAACGAATATTACAATGCTCTGTTATTTATTCAGCGTTGCGATTGGCGAGGGAACACAACTGTTGGTTGCAAGATATATAGGGGGCGGTCACTTTGATCAGGCCTTAAAAAGAGGAATGAAAACCGTAAAAATAGCTGTATTTGCCTCTACAGCTGTGTCACTGACATTTGCACTAATGGGAAATTCATTGATTGAGTTATTTACATCTGATGCGGCCATTTTAGCGATTGCTTTGCCTGTTCTCTGGGGAATTGCCTTTGTTGAACCTGGCAGAGCTGTCAACATTGTTTTAATGAGCTCATTAAAATCAGCAGGGGATGTTCGTTTCCCAGTCATTATCGGCATTTTATCTATGTGGACATTTACTGTAGGTTTCGGGTATTTGTTTGGCATTACATTCGGGCTTGGTTTACTCGGAATATGGATTGCTCAGGGAATTGACGAATGGTTCCGTGCAATCTTTGCAGTCAAACGCTGGCACAGCCGTCCATGGGAGAAAAAATTCGCTCATCAGACAAAAAAACAAGATCCTATTCATATTTCCTAACTGAGAAAAAGCCTCTAAATCCGTTGTTGTGGATTAGAGGCTTTTTAATCAATATTTGAACTTTCTTATTGAATACGATCCCAGTGGCGATGCTTAGCAACCGCTACAATAAACTGCTCAACTGACTTATTTATTGGTTCATCAGAAGCCGAGGTAATAATACCGGAAGCTCCATTAGATGTCCGGATAAATGGAGCAACCAAATCTGCAGCTTCTTTTGGGGCACCTATTGCTTTAAAGTGATTGAATGCATCCATTATAAACTCATTCACCTTGTTGATCGTTTTTAGAGCATCTACACTATGTTGACCCGAAGCAAGATAGACAGCATCATATAAAACTGAATCTGTTGTCAAAAACGTCTGGTCTACCTTTAACACAGCTCCATTAGCGCTAGTTATTTCTCCTTGGTTCTCAGAAACAATTTCAGCAATTAAACCAGCCTCCTCAAAGGCTACCAACGCCTGTTTTAAATCAATCCCATCAAATCCATTATGGACAAGGACAGCAACCTTTCTTGTCGCGGCACCCATGGTTGTATTCAATTGACTGAGTGCAGGTGATGAATCAATTACTTTTGATTCTTTAACTTCAGTATTTGATGGTACCTCAAGACCTAAACCAATCGCAATTTGTTCAGCCAAATAATGATCCACATTCGCATACATATTAACAACTTGTTGTTGGATATCCTTACTTAGACATTTACCAAGCTCAAAGCGGAATGCATCGATGATATGTTGTTTTTCTACTGAAGACATGCTGTTCCAAAATAATTTAGCTTGGCTGTAGTGATCCTTAAAACTTTCACTTCTCTTCCGAACTTTAGATCCATCTACCTTTTCCTGATAATGCTCGAAACCGCCTTCTTCAGGAGAGGCCGGTGATGGAGAATTATTGGCTAACCCATTTTTATTGTAGCTAACCTGTCCTTTATCGATACGCATTTGATGATATCCGTCACGTTGGTGATTGTGTACGGGTGAAATCGGGCGGTTAATCGGAATTTGTTGGAAGTTCGGTCCCCCAAGCCTTAACAGCTGTGTATCCGTATAAGAGAATAGACGCCCCTGTAATAATGGATCATTGGTAAAATCAATTCCCGGTACAATATGACCAATATGGAATGCCGCCTGTTCCGTTTCCGCAAATACATTATCCACATTTTTATTAAGCGTCATTTTACCTATTTTCTGTACAGGTATGAGTTCTTCTGGCCACACTTTAGTAGGATCCAGTATATCGAAATCAAACTTAAATTCATCTTCTTCCTTAACTACCTGAATACCAAACTCATACTCTGGATAATTTCCCATTTCAATCGCTTCATATAAATCACGACGATGAAAATCAGGATCTTTACCTGCGATTTTTTGCGCTTCATCCCAGACAAGAGAATGGACCCCAAGTATTGGTTTCCAATGGAATTTAACAAAATGGGCTTCTCCTTGTTCATTTACAAGTCTAAATGTATGGACACCAAACCCTTCCATCATCCGATAGCTTCTAGGTATACCCCTATCAGAGTTCGTCCATAGAACCATATGTGCAGATTCAGTATTATTTACAACAAAATCATAAAAAGTATCGTGGGCTGTTGCTGCTTGAGGCATCTCATTGTGTGGCTCAGGCTTAAAGGAATGAACTAAATCTGGAAACTTAATCGCATCCTGAATGAAAAATACAGGAATATTATTTCCTACGAGATCAAAATTACCTTCATCCGTATAAAATTTGGTTGCAAATCCACGGGCATCCCTTACAGAATCAGCAGATCCCCTGGAGCCTGCCACAGTGGAAAATCGTACAAAGACTGGTGTTTTTTTAGATGGATCCTGCAAAAAACTTGCTTTGGTCAGCTTCGTCATTGGTTCATACACCTGAAAATAACCATGTGCACCAAAACCACGAGCGTGGACAATTCGTTCCGGAATTCTCTCATGGTCAAAATGCGTCATTTTTTCCCGAAAATGAAAATCCTCCATGAGAGTCGGTCCACGGTCACCCGCTTTTAAAGAATGTTCATCTTCAGAAACTCGTACACCATGATTGGTTGTTAATTTTTTTTCACTATTATCCACTCTAAAATCATCTAATTGCTTGTCTTTTTTGTTTTGAATATGGTTATCAGCCATCATCTCTACCTCATCTCTTTGTCTAATGGTTTCATATATACATAAACATATATAAAAATACACATTTTTCAAAAAATACCACTGATTCATTATTTTTAAACCTTAAAAAGTTAAAAGGAATTAATATAGAAATGTTAATTAGGTAGAAAATAAAACATATAGGATAAAACTAGAAAGCCGAAGCCAGAGAGCTGTATTGGTGTTGAAAGCGGTTGTTATTTCATACGTATCACTTGCACTTACTACACTGGCACTTAGTATTCGCAATGAGTGATGGCCCAATAAAAAAAGCTTGCCATTCTTACTGATGGCAAGCCTTATAATTATTTTTTGATCAGTTCACTAAGCATTAAAGGCAATGATTGTATGGAATTATTCAGCATCTCCAGCTTCCCTTCAATACGGTATAAAAGATAAACGGTTACCACAATAGGGAAACCCACATCTTTAATTAACGGAATTAAATCGTTCACGGATTGCCACCTCCTCGCTCAATCCTTAAAAAATGGCTAATCCAGCTTATTTGGATTAGCCATCTGTTCATCAATTACATAAATGAATATTCGGTTTTTGCTGTTTCAACTAACTGTGCTTCTTCTTTACTAACGTAAAAACCTGATTTTGTTAAGAATACTTTCGATTCAATAATGATATCCATTGCCTGTCTAACCGCTTCTTGGTCAACTGGCATTTTTGGGTTATCAATTGATAGTTTAGCAGTTTTACCTTCTTCTGTTAGAAAATATAATTCTAGAACATTTTCCATCTGTAGCCCCTCCTTTCTATCCGATATTCCCTTCTACCGATACTAGATTTGCCAAGTATCCAAGCGCCTTACTCCTGCTACTTCATGGACTTGAAGAGAGATAATCGCATTTGCACATCGTTTTAATGCTTCACCATCCGCCCCATTATTAATATTGGATAGTGTTCTTTTCTGGGTGATTGGTTCCCCTTGTGCATCGACCCCAACAACAAATTCAATTTGCAGCTTTGTTAACTCTAAGAATTGATTTTCCATGTTCTCACCTCCTTTTCACCTCTTATATATAAATAAAGAAACTAAAAAGGAGCATCTATAAAAATATTATTTCTCTATTCTTAGCTAGTTTGGTATTTCTCGGCAACCGATGTATTTTTCTCGATATCGTGCTGTTTATATAAATGCAATTTGTACTTTTTTGGAAGTGAAGTACAGTTTTATTCTTGGCAGAAATATCGCTGTACTGATGAATGTAAGTGTAAGACTGAAAACAAGATAGCATACATGCTTGGTGCGGGGCTTTAGCATCAGTTGAACCAATCCGCTTGTCTCCCACAATTCGTTATTGCTTCTCATTCGTTTAAAGTGAGGATTTTGGCTCCAGTTTGAACAAAAAAAAGAGCAACAGAAGTAAATCCATTGCTCTTCTTTAAAAAAGGATATTATTTAGTGAAATCAAATCGTGAATTGGCTTTCATATAGTCTGTGATAATACCCTTTATTTTGAATAAGCTCTTCATGGGTTCCATGTTCCACAATCAACCCATCATCGATGACATATATACAGTCAGCATTCTCGATTGTTTTTAAGCGGTGTGCAATTACAAAGGTTGTACGACCCTTAGTCAAATTTTTCATTCCGTTTTGAATGGCTATTTCTGTACGTGTATCAATACTCGAAGTGGCTTCATCCAATATTAAAATATCTGAATCTGCTAAAACCGCTCGTGCAATCGAGATTAATTGCCTTTGACCCTGGCTTAAGTTGATACCACCCGATGTGATGACTGTATTATATTGATTTGGCAAATGTTTAATAAACTGGTGTGCAGCAGCAATCTTAGCAGCTCGAATGACCTCCTCATCAGAGGCATCCAGTTTGCCATAACGGATATTCTCCATGATTGTTCCAGAAAACAAATATGTTTCCTGTAGAACGATTCCTATCCTTTTTCTTAAATCTTCGACTAAATAATCCTCTATTAATCTGTCATCAATCCAAATTTCACCGCTTAATCGATCATAGAATCTTGATAGCAGATTAATAATAGTCGTTTTTCCTGAACCAGTTTTGCCTACCAATGCTATGGTTTGTCCGCTTTTAGCTTCTAAGGAAATACCTTTTATAATTTCCTTCTCTTTCTCATAGCCAAATCGAACACCTTTAAATCGGACATTCCCTTTTATAGAAGTCGCTGGTATAGCTCCCCTTTTATTCTTTAAATCAGGTACTTCATCCATTATCTCAAACACACGCTCAGCTCCTGCTATAGCGGATTGAATCGTATTCATCAAATTGGATAACTGATTGATCGGTCTGAAAAATAATCTTGAATACGTAACAAAAGCAGCGATTACACCTATTGTTGTCAGCCCATGCACCGACATGATGGCCCCAGTGCCAATAATCAAGCTAAGGCCGAGATTATTGATAAAGTTATTGACAGGGCCGAGAAAACCACCATATGTATCAGCCTGTATAGCCGATTCACGCAAGTCCTCATTGATCTTTTTAAACTCCTTGATGGTTTCCTGCTCTCGTCCAAAAAGAGTGATGACCTCTTTGCCGCTTATTGCTTCTTCTACATACCCATTCAGGTTACCTAAATTTTGCTGCCTCTTGGCATAATTACGGCTGCTCACTTGGATAATCTTTTTGGATGTAAAAATCATAAGGGGTATCACAAGAAATGAGACAATAGACAACACCCAATTTAATGCAAACATGGCGATTGAGACACCAATGATTGTCAGTAAGGAAGAAAAAATCTGGACTACACTTTGGCTTAATGCATTATTTAAATTATCAATATCGTTGGTTACCCGGCTCATTAAATCGCCGGATGAGCGTTTATCAAAAAATCGGAGGCTTAATGTATGCAGGGTTGAAAATAATTCTTCTCTAATTGTCCGAATCGTTTTTAATGAAATATGTATCATCAAGTTTTGCTGGAGCCAGGTAAGAATCGCACCTGCTATATAAATAACGGCTAATAGCAAAGTCATTCGAATAGAACCATCTACATCTTTAACAAGTACATATTCATCAATTGTGATACCAATATAATAAGGACCAAGCAAACTGAACACAGTCGAAAATAGTACGCATATGATTGACGCATACAGTGTTAATTTTCGCCTTTTAAGATAGGTCCATATTCTTAGGACCGTTTCCTTTTGATGTTTTGCCTTGCTTTTAGGCCCAAATGAA
The DNA here is from genome assembly GCF_058313575.1 of Bacillus sp. z14 (2026). NCBI lineage: Bacteria > Bacillati > Bacillota > Bacilli > Caryophanales > Bacillaceae > Bacillus > Bacillus sp. z14 (2026). Next base: position 884,171 of record NZ_JBZFQK010000002.1, on the reverse strand, counting down.
TGTCTGTGACCTGGTCTCATATTCACTTGTTTTTGAGTTTGCGTCTGCTGGCTCATAGATGGCTCACCCCCTGCTCACTCTGTATAGAGCATAATTCACGATAGAGTTCATTTTTTTGGTAAAGATCACTATGGCTGCCAATTCCAGTTACTTTACCATCCTCAAGAACCAAAATTTGATCCGCATGTTTTAATGATGAAAGCTTTGAAGAAATAATAATTTTAGTTGAATCCGGATATTTATTTATCAATACTTTTCTGATACGGCTTTCCGATATCGCATCCACCGCTGAAGTAGAATCATCCAATATAATTACGGATGGCTTCCGTATAAAAGCCCGAGCAATGGATATTCTTTGTCTTTGGCCACCTGATAGGTTAGTTGCCCCCTGAGTGAGTTCATATGCATAATCCGGGTCTAATTGTTCTACAAATTGAAGGGCTTCAGCATTTTGAAGAGCTTCTGTCATGTCGTCCTTTGTTGCATTTTCATTACCCTGAGTTAAATTCTGACTAATAGTTCCAGAAAATAACAACGCTTTCTGCGGTACAAATCCGACGGACTTTCGTAATTCTTGTATATCCATATCTTTGATATCTATTCCATTCAACAGGATTTGCCCTTCATCCACGTCATAAAGTCTAGGTAGTAATTTGACCAGCGTTGTCTTTCCGCTACCTGTTGCTCCAATGATTCCAAGTGTTTGTCCACTCGGTACACTAAAAGAAACATTAGAAAGAACTCTCTCCCCATTTTTGCTATAACTAAAACTCACATTTTTGAATTCCAAAGTACCTTTATCCGGTACAGGAACAAGCGGTTGGTCAGATTGTTTAATGTCTTGCTCTGTATTCAATACATCAACAATCCGCCCTGCAGATGGAAAAGCTCTAGTGATTTGCATGAGAACATTACTGCTTGTCATAAGGGAGTTCAAAATGATTGTTAAATAATTTATAAATGCTACAATTACTCCCACATTCAAGCTTCCGTTATCAACCTTAATCGCACCCATCCAAATAGCCGCAACTATTCCCATGTTAACGATAAACAATAGTATGGGCATTAACCCCATAATGACTTGGTCAGCACGGATATTGACCGCTGTTAATTCCTTATTAACAATCTGAAATTGTTTCATTTCATGGTTCTGTGTACCGAATGCTTTAATTACCCTGATTCCAGCAAGGTTTTCCTGTAATTTCGTATTGACACGATCAATTGCCTTCTGCACCATTTGAAAAAGATGACCGGCCTTCCATGTAAATAAAACGATTAATATTGTTAATACAGGTACAACTGCCAGAAGAATTGGAAAAAGTTCTCTGGCAGTAAAAAACACAATAATAATACTGCCAATAAACATAATTGGGCCACGAACAAATATACGTAAGGTCATCATGACAGCCTGCTGCACGGCTGATATATCATTCGTCATAATAGTAATCAGTTTTCCAGCACCGAATTTATCTGTATTTTCTCCAGAAAAGTAATCAATTTTTTCGAAAACATCTCTGCGAAGGTCAGTTGAAAAATGGATCGCTGAGCGCGTACTGAATATCGTACTTCCCATACCACCAAGCAGCCCTATAATTGCAGAGAACAGCATAAATATACTCATTGTTACTACATAACGACTATCACTCGAAGCAATCCCTTTATCAATAATATTTTGCATGATTGTCGGCTGAATCAGGTCCATAGTTACTTCCACAATCATACATAAGGGGCCAAGCAATACAATTAACTTGTATGACTTTAGATATTTGATTAATGCTAAAAAAGAATTCATAAAAATACCCACCTTCACTTATGCTGTCAAACAATCAATTTCATTTACTTAGGATAATAGCTAGAAATAGTTGCAGGATAGCTTATCTCGGATGTCTTAATTTTCAGACTCCATATCTAAATCTGAATCCTACCCTTTCTTTCCGATTGTTACATAGGATTCTTCCCCAGCTATCCATTTCTCAAAAATTAACCATAAATAAACACCCCAAAAGTCAGATTCGAAATCCAACATTTGGGGTGTGAAAAAGCTCAGAGGATCATAAAACGTTTGAATATGAGTCTTCTTATTTTTAAAACCTGAATGCCTTTTAACTTTCTATGTCATAGAAACCAAAAAGGAATATAAGGTGCAGTAGACTCAATAGATCATTATTTCTTTTTCATTCCTTTATTAATTTTCTTTTTTCTGACCCGAATCGTTCTCATTTTTTTCAGACGAAACTTAGGTGTCTTACCTTTTATGTATCTGGCAATGATAAAGATAATATAAATAGCAATGGCAACATAGAAAAATTCAGGAACACTTTTAAACCCTGACTTTGCAATAAGATAAAACATATACAATAGGAATAAAGTTATAATGACCGTATAATAATTTAATTTTACCTTTTTGAAGCTTGGGATTTTAATGGTACTGACCATCAAGATTGCCAAACTAAAGAATATAATGACAAATACGCTGACATGAATCCAGTTTTCAAATAGTACTAAAAAGGCAACAAGTCCCCCTGCAAATGTAATTGGGATTCCTTTAAAATGCTTTAATGATTCCTCAGTAGGCGTAATATTAAATCTTGCAAGTCGATAACATCCAAAAAGCGGGAACAAACCGGCAATCAAAAGACCATATTGTTCAAAATCGTATAAATATGTATAAGATGCTAAAAAGGCAGGCGCGACCCCAAATGATACAATATCAGCCAATGAATCAAGCTGTTTTCCCATATCATCGGCTACCCTTAAAATTCTTGCCATTCTTCCATCCAGCGCATCAAGCATCAATGCAATAAAAATGAGTATAGTCGCATTTCGCACATCCCCGCTGATAATGTAAGAAATGGACAGATAACCACAATAAAGATTTCCTAAAGTCAATAAATTTGGTATATGTTTCTTCATTCTTCACATCCTCAATTTTGTTCGTACTTCATTTGAAGTTATAAGTGCTATTATATCTTAAACTATTAATTAAATTTTATCAAAAGTACCCATATAATGTAATCAAAATAATCTCATTTTAACAATAAGTTCATTTATCAATGGAATAATAGCACCAAGGAATATTATTCTTCCTACACAACTCATTATGTAAATGGGAATAGAATCTTATTCTTTATCAATTCGTTTTATAATACGGGCCGGATTACCGCCAACAACCACATTATCTGGAATACCTTTCGTTACAACAGTTCCTGAGGCAACCACTACATTGTTTCCAATTGTCACCCCTGGATTAATAACCGCTCGGCCGCCAATCCAGACATTGTCACCGATTGTGACCGGCTTTCCATATTCATTTCCTGAATTTCATTCATCAGGGTTGAGCGGGTGTGTGGCTGTATAAATATGAACACCAGGGCAAGCATGCAATTTTGACCAATTCGAACTTCGCATGTATCTAAAATAACACAATCAAAATTGGCATAAAAGTTTTCACCAACATGAATATTGTACCCATAATCACACCTAAAAGTCGGTTCAATATAGCAATTTTTTTCGGTTGAACCGAGTAACTTTTTTAATAAAGCTGTTCGTTCTGCATAATCAGTTTCCATTGTCTGATTATATAGTCTCGTAAGCTTCCTGGCACGGAGACGTTCATTGGCGAGCTCTTCATCTTGGCCTATATAATTCTCCATTAATCATTTTCTGTTTCTCAGTTGCCATACTTCACCCGCTCCCCATAGTACATCCTTTTAAATCTTTCTCAGCTTCACTGAGGAAATAGAATGATCTGAATCCTTCTTAAGAATAATGTTCGCTCTCGTTTTAGTTGGAGCTATATTTAAATCCAAGTTGATTTTGTTAATGGTGTTCCATATATTTGTTGCAATTTCGTCTGCTTCTTCATCCGTCAAATCGGCATAGCGGTGGAAATAAGACTCCGGATTGGCGAAAGCGGTTTTACGAAGCGTTTTAAAACGTTCAACATACCAATTATAAATATTATTTTCAGTGGCATCGACATAGATGGAGATGTCGAAGAAGTCTGATACATAAACACTTGGGAAATGATCATCCTGTTTAGGAGTCTGCAGAACATTAATCCCTTCCACTATTACGATATCCGGTTGTTGAATGACAGTATATTGGTTAGGCATTATATCATAATACAGATGCGAATATATAGGTGCCTTCACCTTTGGATGTCCAGCTTTAATCCTAGATAAAACCTTGATTAATTCCTTCGTATTATAACTCTCAGGAAAACCTTTTTTGTCCATTATTCCTCTTTCCTCAAGAACAGCATTAGGATAGAGGAATCCATCCGTTGTGATAATTTCTACCTGTGGAGTATTTGGCCATCGGGATAAAAGAGCCTGAATAATACGGGCTGTTGTACTTTTCCCTACAGCCACACTTCCTGCTACACCAATAACATATGGCACTTTTCTTGTAGTATTCCCAAAGAATGTGTCCGTGACCGTGTGCAGCATTTGTGATGAGTTCACATATAAATTTAATAAACGGGTTAACGGCAGATAAATAGTCGTAATTTCCTCAACAGAAAGCTTTTCATTAACACCTTGAAGTTCTTCTATTTCCGATTGAGTCAATGTCATTGGCGTATTAAATCGCAAGTTAGCCCAGTCTTTTTTTGAAAAATATCTGTATGGCGAAAAATTTGGCATGGTATCTCCCTTTTAATCTCTTTCTCAATCAACAGTATAAACTTTGCCAAACTGTTTTTCCACTGCAATAATTATTTTTCCTAAATTTCAACATTTGACCCAATTCCAAGTTAAATGGTATGATTTTCATAAATTGACGAAAACTAGAGGGAGATTTTCCTAATGACACATATACATATCATTCATGAAAATGATGACTGGACCAATCATTTAATTAATAGAATGGAAGAATTAAACCTTCCATACAAAAACTGGCATTCAGCTGAGGGCTTAGTCGATTTGACGGATACTCCGCCAGAAGGTATTTTTTACAACCGTATGAGTGCGTCATCCCACACACGCGGACACCGTTATGCACCTGAACTTGCTAGCGGAGTAATCAACTGGCTCGAACGTCATAATCGAAAAGTATTTAACGGTTCAAAGGCTTTAGGAATGGAAATCAGCAAAATCAATCAATATACTGCTCTTCAAGCTTCAGGTATCAAAACTCCTGCCACGATTGCAGCTGTCGGTCGGAGTAATATCATTTCTGCCGCTAAAAAACTTGGAACGACACCTTTTATTACTAAACACAACAGAGCTGGAAAAGGTCTTGGTGTGCAGCTATTTCAATCTGTAGAAGCCCTAGAGGAATACGTAAACAGCCCTCTTTTTGAAGAGCCAGTAGATGGGATCACACTCATACAGCAATATATCCTCTCCCCTGATTCTTCGATAACCCGCTGTGAATTTATCGGAGGAAAATTTCTATATGCTGTTCGTGTTGATACATCAAAAGGTTTTGAATTATGTCCTGCCGATGCCTGCCAAATAGAGGATTTATTTTGCCCAGTTGGAGAACAAGAGGATATATCTCCGCAATTTAAAATTATTAAGGATTTCAATGATCCTATTATTGCGAAATACGAAGAATTTCTTACCTCAGCAAGTATTGACATTGCCGGAATTGAGTTTATCCGTGATCAGGATGGAATGATTTACACATATGATATCAATACAAATACAAACTATAATTCCGACGCCGAAGCTGAGGCAGGCCTATATGGAATGCTTGAGCTCGCAAAATTTTTGGGAGCCGAATTAGATAAAGCAAATAGGTCTTAATCTAGCCTGTAGTTTTAATATTCTTTACCTATAATCTTAAAGAACGAAAGACCTCCAATTGTTTTTACAATTGGAGGTCTGTTAATTATATAATGAAATTTATTTTCATATAGAGCTAACTATACCATTACCAATTAGATGGTATTAAAGTTAATTTAACGTATTATTTATTGAATCATTTCTTGTATTAATTAGCAAAACGACTAACCCAAGGTCAAAAAATAATTTATAGGTTCTTTGTCTCTATAAAAAGAGAGGTAAACGCGACTTGCAGCAATGTAGTAGCTATTGGCAAGTCCCCGTTATTTTCAGCCACTAATGCACAAGTTAATGAACCGTACAACAATAACACCGCAAATACATATACGGTTAACTTTCCATTAAATAACCGATTAATTATTTTTGTAGTATTAATTATTGATACGATTATCAACAAAAAAATACTTATTCCAATATACTTTAATACACTAAACTCTGTTAATACGTTTTCTGCAGACCACTGGATAGCATAATAGATACCTGATGCGAATAAATAAGTTTTTACTCCGTCAAAAATGATTGTTTTAACATTGACCTTAATTGCGTCATTTGGACTATGAACTTCCTTAATAATATATAGAGGAAACAACACTATTAAATATATTCCCACAGAAACCCAGTTTACTCCATAATTTAATAGGAGGGATAAAAATTCCGGGATTTCTCCAACGTCTGCTTCAGTTAACCAAGGTTTAATTAACCCCTCCGTGTAAAACAACAAGAAACAAACACATCCAAACAATAATATCGCTATGGTTAATATCCGCTTTTTATTTAAATATATATATTGTACAATCTTTGCCTGAAGTGTCCTTATATTATCAAACTTGATTAGTTGATTTAACCATGATGGATTTATATAGAAATACAAGCTTGTAAAGATCATCCATGCAAATAATATCCCAAAATAGATTAATACATTAGCTATATTAAAATCAGTTGGAAGAACTTCTTGTAAATAATACAAAGATACTAAACACAATAAAATATAAGAACCTGAAGTTATCCCAATCATTATAATTGGCCTATAAGTAATCTCTCGCTCTATTTTTCTTATTCTTCCTTTAGCCGTTTCATCACTTACTTTGTTGTAATGAACCAGTGCTTTTTTATAATTCTTAGTAGTGCCTTTCCCTTTATAATAACAGTCACCTAAATCTAAATGAGCTTGATTGTAAAAATCATTCGAAGCATGCAAATTATTGACAAATTCCTTTAAATGACTAAAACCAACTTGTTCATTTTTTACGCAACCCTCTCCACTGAAACACATCTGACTTATCCGATACAACGAATTTTTATTATTTCCTTTTTTAGAATTGATTTTATTTATCGCCTCTTCATGTAATTTTATTGCCCTATTCAGATCCCTAGGAAGGCTATCTGTACCTGTATAATATAATTCAGCTAATTCATACAGTGCATAACTGTGATCAATAATATTAGATTCTTTAAAATGCTCAAAAGCTTTATCAAACTCTTTATTTTTTAATGCCTCACGACCACAATGATACTCATAATCTTTTATAGAAAGAACTTTTTGCAATGTTTGTTGAGTATCTTCCTCTCCAAAATCCTTATGCCCGACATTGGCGATATAATAATCCGTAACAGGAGAAATACCTTTAATGCCAAAATACTTGTGGTTTTTTAATAAAAACAAGATGAATTTTTTTTCATCGATACCTTCTTCTTTTACTTTCTCCAATAAAATATCTTTGAAATAAATGGTAGTAATATCCTTATCTTTTATATTCAGTAATAATTGGATAAACATTGAATATTTTAGAAAATGTTTATATTCCTCATAGTGATCTTTGAAATCATTTGTTAAGAACACTTCTTTTTCAAACTTTCTCAGGATATCCTTCTTATTAATATATTTTTTATAACTACTATCATTTGGGTGCTCATCATATATTTTTTGTAAATCATCTTGTTTTTGCTTGATTTTATTTTTGACTGTTTCATAGTTTGCTTTTTCATCAAATCCAAAAGCAGTAAATAAATTCACTTCTCCTAACTGTTTCAATTCATTTTCATAAATGGCTAGCTTATTAAGTAGATTCATTGATATGGCTTCATCTGGTCTTTCTTTAGCTTTAAATATCTCTTTGACTATTTTTTCAATTTCCGATTCATCTAGATATTGATGGTATTGTTTCTTTAAAGCTTCAAGATCCATATCCTCTTCATTAGATTCGATTAATCTAGTTTTTAGTTCCGATTGCTTCTCCTCTTTAATTTTCAAGTAATACCGTTGTCGTTCTGTCGGATTTTTTAAAATATCAAATTCATGTGCTTTCAATCTCTTTAAATTTTCAGACGCTTCATCGCTTTTCTTACCTAAATGTTTTAGCTTTAATTGTTTCCATCTGTTTTCCGTTTCTAAAAAAGCTTTATTTATTTGCTCTTCATACTCAGAAGTAGGATTTAATATCAGCGACTCATCCACTTTAAGTTTAAACAAATCAAAATAATTATCATTCGTCATATCAATCACCACATTCCAAGGTTGTATGATTTTCTTCTTAATTGAATGATTGGTGTTTATTACGTTCTATAGCTCGTTTTGTTTCCTCAGTGGATAAAGAGTTCGAAACATCAAAAGTACCATTATACATACTATTTGTTTCTTTATGAAAGGCACTAACTTCCAATAAACCAGCACTATTCATGCGAAGTGTGATCTCAATAGGTGTTCCCTTCGGCATGCTATTTGGAAACTCAAGTATTCCTGATCCAATTTTATTACCTTCTTCAAGTTCAGCCTTTGCACTCATAGTAAATGATTCATATACGTCAATATCCACTCCAACTTGCCCTTCATCCATCGTATAAAACATCAGGGTTTGTTTTTGTGGAAGTTCATCATTTCTTTTTATAAAATTAAAGATTACTAGTTTATCTCTGGAAGAGTTTTCATAGGCTGCTGTTCCGTATGTTCTTGGAGAAACATTTGTAAAAATCATGCCACGCGATTCTTGCTTTTGAACCATATGTCTTGGCAGTACATCTTCATACTGTTTGATTATGCTTTCATTTCCCTCCTGAATCGCTTCTTTCACAAAATCATAATCTTGCTCGCCAACTGATTTTTTTACCAATTGCCAGTCTTCTTCACTGAATTCCACATAATCATTGCTTGCACAAATGGCCGCTCCCTTTGCAACAGCCTCATCCAAGTCTGCTTCTTTTGCTTTAATACCATATTTACTCTGAATTAATTTTGATACTTGAGGCATTTTGGAAGAACCCCCGACTAATAATATGTCGGTAAGTTCTTCATGAAGATATTTATTTATTTCTTCATTCGTTATAGCTTCAATATCTTTTCCATATTTTTTCGCTGCAGCAATTTTCAAACATTTATCTGTATAACTAATACTTCTTTCTAATAGATCCTTCGTTTTTTCATCAAATTCGTTGCGTGTCATCGTAAAGTTTATTCGTCCTGAATCACCAATAATCATAATTGGTGCTGATTCTCTGTTGCTCAGAGTTATTTTAGTTTGTTCCGCCTTTAAAAATAACTCCTGTAAGATATCCAGGTTTTCTCTAGGGTCTTCACCCTTTTCTTCTATATATTTTTCAGCAAAATATTGAACAAGTGCATCATCCCAATCTTTCCCGCCTAATGTATGACTACCATCTGTACAAATAACTCGCGGAATACCATCGTGGACTTCAATAATCGTAACGTCAAATGTACCTCCGCCTAAATCATAAACCATAACGGTTTGTTCTTTACCCTTATTAACATGAGCATAATTTAATGCTGCAGCTGTAGGCTCTGGGATAATATTCATTACATTTAAACCTGCAATCTTGCCTGCAGCCTTAGTTGCCTCTCTTTCAGCCATACCAAAATAGGCAGGACAGGTAATCACCACATCCTTAATATCTGGATTTCCATCACTTAATTTCCCTATTTTCCTTAGCTCAGCATTAGCATCCTTGACTATTTTCGTAAGAATCTTTGCCGAAATCTCTTGTGGAGACATACTTATTCCATGAATTGTTCTCATAATTGGCGCCTTTGTTTCATCGTCTATTTTCCCCATATCACGCTTAATAAAGGCTACCGTATTATCCGGTTCAGATACCAAGCTTTGTTTTGCTACTTCTCCTACTACAATATTTTCCTGTGATTCAAAATAAACAACAGATGGTGTTGTAGCATTGCCTTCTGCATTTTTTAATACAATTGGATTTTGGTTTTCATCGATATACGCCACACATGAAAAAGTTGTTCCCAAGTCAATTCCTAGTCCTTTGACCATTTGCCCTCTCTCCTTCCCATTAGCTTGTTTTCGATTTTATAAGTCTATTTCTCTTAATAAGAGCATTTATTCTATATTAATATAATTTCTCTAAATTCTTATAATTAAACGTTAATTCAAGTTATTTAACGATTTTTTATACCTGATTGGTTGGTCAGATTAAAGTTTGTAATTATATAAAAGAGAAAAAGTGAATTAACAGCTACGGTATCAAATATCGTATATTAATTTTTATAACGAATAAAAACACAAAGGCTTTACTGCCATTGTGCTCTTAGAATAATGGTTCAAACTTATGTATATGTTGTAATCAAGCACTTGAATTTGTTTATCCATCAAGCAACACTTATAATAAACCTGATTCTATACAAATAAAGGAGTTTCTATCGTGATTGAATTTTACAGCTGGCCCTTATTAAAAAATTATTTAATAACAGAATACGATTTTCAGGAGCACGGACTTGAAGAAGCATTCAGCACATTCGAAAGAAAGGTAATTTTAAAGCATGGATTAACAACTAGTGCTCAGCCTGCCACTTTTCCCTTTAATTGGTTAACAGAAGATGGAGTGGATGTGACACTTAACTTTGCCTTTATCTTTGATGAAGAGGAAGAAGAAAAAAAGTATGCGATTGTTATGTATTGATACATATACGTGAGGATTACGCCCAGATGATTATTTAAAATACTCTGGATATAATCCTTTATTAATTACACAATATTGGTACTTAACATTCTTCTTTCCGGATACTCACCAGTTTAACAAATTCCATTAATACCAGTAGAATTATTCTCATCAATCGTTTTCAACCTTTTTAGCCACTTCACCATGCATCCATTCTCAAAAAAGCTTAGCAGAGCCCCCTCACTGAATCGCTCCGCTCGAGTGGCACCCATAATGAGTGCAAGGATACATTGGGCATCGAGAGAATCCTCATCCGCATTACGCATTGCTTCCTGATTCCATTTAAGACCATTCCTCTCCAAAATATCACTGTAACTGGTCAAATTGTATTCCGGATGGGATTCGGAAAAGTGATAGAATTCCTTAACAAATAAATTTATAAGCTTTTTATACATGACATATGGCATTTGGATGGATTGCCCTAGTGTTTCATTATACTCTCGATCTATAAACCATTCACCAAAGGAATCCGTATCACAAATTTTAGGTATATATTTTGTTAGTACTGTGAACTTACCAGAGTGATGTTCGTTCTTATAAAGACACCAGTCATCGTAAATAGACTGCAGTTCATCATCCAAATAGGTTAATACCTTTTCCTTCAGGGTTTCAGGTACTCCGTAATACGCTTCCGCTATAGCGCCGGTAATGGCTGCCAGAGTATCACTATCTCCACCAATCGAAATGGCATTACGAATTGCATCTTCAAAGGACGTTGATTCTAAAAAAGCAACAATCGCTTGCGGAACGGTCTCTTGGCATATCTCATTAAACACGTATGTGTCTCGGATTTGATCAATTGAGAAATCTAAATGATAGTAATAACCATTAATCCTATTTTTAATTTCACTTTTGGTAAATCCACGTCTCGCCATAAATATGGCTAGAGCGGTAGCCTCAGCACCCTTTATTCCCTCTTCATGATTATGGGTTGTTCTGGTAACAATCTTAGATAAATCCTTTGCTTCATTCTCGGTTCTGGCTAAAAAACCTACAGGACTTATTCGCATCGCTGCCCCGTTTCCAAAACTGTTATAAGGTTCGGGATTATCACTGAAGACCCATTTCGCAAACATCCCACCAAACCCACAATTCGGATATTTACGCCCCAATTCTTGCATAAATGTAATCGACATACTCTCAAGTAGTGTCTCGTACTCACCGTCATAATCCCTTGCAGTGATAGAAGAGTGAATAGACCCTTCTGTCTCCATAAAAGCTTTAGCAATCGCAAGAGTCATAATGCTGTCGTCCGTTACTCGGCACTCTTCGGTAAACAACTCAAATTCCTTGCTACGATGATTATTAAATTCAAAACGAGATCCAACAACATCACCTATAATCGCACCAATCATAAATAATCCCTCTCTCTCATTACTCAACTCACTATTTCAAGGCTTAAAAAACGAAAGGAAATTTAGACAGACAACTGTAACAACCTTTAAGTCATTAGCATTACCTTGGTAATAAAAAATCAAATTTCTAATGTTCCAGCTTCTCTTACTGAGGTTTCATTGTTCACGAAAACAAATATAGTTTGCAAAAGAGCTATTCAAATTTTTAAATATATCTACACTTCAGTAACCACTCACAGTATAAAATTAATTATATATACGTCTCCACCAATATTTTAATATAACATCAAGTGGTTCATATACCTATAAATCAAAAATCAGATTTTTAATTTTACTTTTTCACACGGCATATAAAAAACCCTAATCTCCGCTCAGAGATTAGGGTACTTTCATTCGAATTAAAACTGTTTCAATCTGTGTCATTCACTCAACCTAGAGTATACTATATGTGTGTACACATGATCCTGTTGGTTTTAATGACATATGCTCGCTATTTTTTATTCGTCTTCAACTAATCTTTAGACTAGCGTCTAAGTACGCATTATAGCGCCATTAGGCTTTGGTATATCTTGTTCCATGATCTGATTCATTTTACAAAAATGATTAAAGAATTGCTGTGCAAGTTCTCGTTCATTCGGGTCACTTTTCAACGAAATGATAGCAAGTAAAATTTGAGCCATCCATAAATTATCGAAATAACGGTATTTACCTGTATTCCATGTCATTTTTTCTGGATTTTTCTCATTTACATAATATTCCCAGAAAGCCAACTGATCTGATTCCTCTTCTGTAAGTTGGATTCTGTATTTTGAATGAGCAGGAATAATTCCATCTTCACACATCTTTCCGACAAAATTTTCATGCACCATATAGACACCTAAGATACGTCTGTCTTTTTCAGACATATTGGAATCGACTGCAGTTAACAGGACAGCGCTATTTTGATGTAAACGGACTGGCTTGTTCGGATTTCCTTTGTTTTTACCGCTTTTTATTACACCCGAAAAAACCTTCCACTCTGAAAGAGAACTATTCTGTTCTTCTGTGTCACACCAAAAAACCATTTGTGATTCAGGATGTAGCTTATGATGCTTCATAAGTTTTTCGTGTTCTACGCGAAGTTCCTGTTTTTTTCGTTGTAGTTTTTTTTCTTCTTCCTTTTTCCATTCTTCCTCTTTTAGTTCGTCTTCCTTTTTTTGTATAATTTCTTCGAGTGACTTAGCATCACTTTTATCATGTAGTTTTAGATGCTCTCCAAAAACATCAGGGTAAACAAACATTTTATTTTCCGATTCGAAATTTATTTCAATTTTAGACTCATTATGCCCAACTATACTACCCGTTCCAAAACGTTTGTGTGTAACTTTCTTATTGATTAGATTCATTATTAAAGTCCTCCTTGTATATAAAAACTCGTTTACTAATAAAGTGAAACTTTGCTCGGTGAAGGTTTTCTTTCATCCCCTCCCGAGCATTCGTTGAACCAATCGGGTTCTTACCGACGCTTATCTCCGCCTTAACCGTGATTGCTTCTGCTTACGTTTGAAGGCGGAGTCTTAGCACCAGTTTGAACGGGATAAATAGTTTATTGAAAATTTTATTCAACTAACTTACTTTAAAGCTTAAAAAACATCTGAATTTTCCTTCGTTTTATAAAAGTATATAAAAAAAACGTATGCAAATTCTATCTGTAAAGAAAAGTCCAGCGGAATTTGAAATACGATAAAAAACAACTGTAAAACTATTATACCATTTTTTTGATATTTTTACAAATTAATTATTGACAAAACATTTTGTGTTGATGTAAAATGAAATTTTATTCCACGCACTTACGTATAATAACCATAAATTTAAGGTGTATAAAAAGGCGCAAAACTCTAAGGAAATCCGCTTAAATCACCGCTGATTACCGGTGATAAACAGGGGTGAATATAATATACAATAAGTTGATTCCTTTCCTGGAAAATTAACCGATGAATGAATCCGTGCCACGAACCATATATGCGGAACATTACATAAAAAGACCCTGATTTTCACAAAGATTATATGAACGAAATTAGGGTTTTGATTAAAATCTAGATGTTATAACTTCTCAATGGATTAAATGATATTGAGACTCATTAATCAAAGATTATTTACTAAAACAATTGTGACAAACCATTAATGAGTGAATAACCTCCCATTATCGCCATACCAATAACGATAACTACACCAAAAACAGTAAGCCATAAAGGCTGTTTATAGTCTCCTACTATTTTCTTCTTATAGGCTGCTATTAGCATAACACCAAGAGCCACAGGAAGAATCAAACCATTTAATGCCCCCACCAGCACGAGAATCTGTACAGGCTGGCCAATTGTCGCAAACACTGCCGTTGAAATAACGATAAAAGCAATGACAAACCATTTTTGATAACGATCAACAAAACTACTAAAGGTTTTGATAAAGGAAACCGATGTATATGCTGCACCTATAACTGAAGTAATGGCAGCAGCCCACATTATGACCCCAAACATTTTATATCCTACATTCCCTGCAGCTTGCTTAAAGACAGAGGCTGCCGGATTACCGGCATCCAAAACAAAGCCCTGTGAAACCACTCCCAATACTGCTAAAAACAAAAATATTCGCATGATGGATGCAATGCCAATGGCACTAACCGCACTCTTAGTAACTTGAGGTAAATTTTGTTTTCCAGTCAACCCGGCATCAATTAATCTGTGCCCACCCGCAAAAGTTATATAACCACCGACTGTTCCTCCAACCAATGTGACAATCGCCAGCAGATTAATCTCATCAGGCCACACTGTATGTACAAGAGCTTTGGCATAGGGAGGATTAGCTGTGAACATTACATAAACAGTAAGAAAAATCATAATAAAGCCCATAATTTGTACAAACCGATCCATTACTTTACCAGCCTCACGAACTAAGAATATTCCTACCGCAACTAATCCACTTAAAAGCGCACCCCATTTTGCATCGACCCCAGTGATTACATTGATACCGAGTCCTGCCCCCGCAATATTCCCAATATTAAATGCTAATCCCCCTAATACAATTAAAGTAGCTAAAAAATAACCTAATCCCGGTAGTAATTCATTCGCTATATCCTGCGCCCTCTTTTCTGATACAGCTATAATTCTCCAAATATTCACCTGTGCCCCAATATCTATAATAATGGATATCAAAATAACAAAGCCCATACTCGCCAATAGCTGTTCAGTAAATACAGACGTTTGTGTTAAAAATCCTGGGCCGATCGCTGATGTGGCCATTAAAAAGGCAGCCCCTACTAAAATACTCAAATGCGATTCTTTCTTTTTCATACGACTCCCCCATCCAGCTTTGGCTCATTAGTTAGAATAACAACCAGCTGTATTCAAATGTCTTCCAAAGAGATTTTTTATATCAATTCATTTATGAAACGATCTATTTTTTGAATTTCGATATCTTCTCTTTTTAATGTTTCTGAGATTTGCTTTGCAAATTCCAACGCGTTTTCTCCATCTCCATGAATACAGACTGTATCTGCTTTTATTGTTATCACCTCATCCTGAACGGAAGTAACCCTCTGCTCTTTCACCATACGAACAACTTGATGAATGGCTTTTGTTGGATCTTTAATCAATGCATTGGCTTCCGTTCTGGAGGTTAATGTTCCATCCGCCTGATAAGTGCGGTCTGAAAAAACCTCACTGGCAGCACGTAAACCAATACGTTTGGCCGCCTTCACCAATTCTCCACCGGATAATCCAAATAAAATCAATTCAGGATCGACATCATATACCGCTTCCGAAATGGCTTCGGACAGAGCAACATCCTTTGCCGCCATATTAAATAAAGCTCCGTGCGGTTTTACGTGCTGTAGCTTGCCTCCCTCTGCCTTTGTAAACGCATATAATGCACCGATTTGATAGATTACCAGATCATAGGCTTCCTCAGGACTAACCCTCATTTCCCTGCGCCCAAAACCTATTAAATCCTGAAAACCCGGATGTGCTCCTATTCCAACTCCCTTCGAAAGCGCTAACCGTACTGTTTTCTTCATTGTCGATGGATCGCCTGCATGAAAACCACAGGCTATATTAGCTGAAGATACATAATTTAGTATCTCTTCATCTCGCCCCAATCGATACTGCCCAAAGCTTTCTCCCATATCGCAATTAATGTCAATCTTATACATATTGTTTCCCCTTATTAAATTTCATCCCAATTCCCCTTTTTAAAATTTTCAGTTGTTTTTCTTGATTAATATAAAGCTGCTGCGCCTCATCCAATGTGACGAATTCAAATTGCAAAGAATCACCTGGTTTTGCCTGGGCAACAACTGGCAAATCAACCGAAATAACTTCTGCTATTTTTGGATAGCCGCCGATCGTCTGACTATCAGCCATCAATATAATTGGTTTCCCATTTGCAGGAACCTGTATCGTCCCAAAAGTGACGGCTTCTGAAATAATCTCTTTCTGCTTAAAAAGTTCAAGCGAGACTCCATCAAGACGATAACCCATTCTATCTGATTGAGGAGAAATTTTATAAGATTGCTTAGAAAAGGCATCTATACTCCTTTTTGTAAATTCTTCAAAATGCCTGCCCTTTAAAACCCTTACCTTTTTACGGCCTTCTGGCTCTATATGCAACAAGTTCGAAGCAAACCACTTCGTGCTAATTACATCCCTCTCAAGTTTTAAAGGACCAGCCCCTAAGTGATCGCCCTTTTGCAAAGGTCTCCCTTTGAATCCCCCTATTTGTGCACGTAAATAAGTGGAATAGCTCCCCATCACTTTTGGAATCTTTATGCCCCCGCGTATTGCTAAATAGGCACGGCATCCTGTCTTAGGCTGGCCGAATGTCAGAACATCCCCTTTTTGAATGTGAATAGGACTTGCCATTTGCATTGGCCTGCCATTTAAAGAAGGGGATAAGTTTCCTCCGCACAAAGAAACTATCGTATTCTCTAAAAATCGTATAGTTGGACCATAGAGGGTCATTTCAATCGTCGGTTCATTTTCATGATTCTGGACCAACAGATTTGCCATTCTATGAGATAACGGATCCATTGCTCCGCCTGTGATAATCCCATATTTTTTAAATCCATACCTTCCTAAATCCTGAATGGAGGTTAACAAACCCGATTTTTCAATTATTAACATTGCCGTTCCCCCTCCAGACTGACATACTCTTCAGGGCTAATTGGTTTAAATTGAACCCGGTCCCCAGCTTGCAATAAAGTGGGTGACGAATCAGTTGGATTAAATAATTTCAGAGGAGTTCTCCCAATCAACTGCCAACCTCCTGGTGTTTCAATTGGATAAATTCCTGTTTGTTCACCAGCAATTCCTACCGTTCCCGGGGGTATATTTTGTCTTGGCGATTTTCTTCTTGGTGCTGAAATTTCCTTAGACATTCCTCCAATATAGGGGAATCCAGGTGCAAAACCAAGCATGTATATAAGATAATCACCACTTGAATGAATCTCAATAACTTCCTGTTCAGTTAAATAATTATATTTAGCCACATATACTAGATCCGGACCGTATTCTCCGCCATAGCAAATTGGAATTTCCACTCTTCTTTGTTCGTTTTTAATTGATGGTTGAAGACGGTCTAGCAATCTTTTTAATTCACTAGTGATTACTTCATATGGTAGCCGACTTTCCTGAAATGCTCGATAAACATATTCAGGAGAATAAAATAAGGTAAGTGTTGTATACGCGGGAACCACCTCAATCAGCCACTCAGGTTGCTCACTTTCCAATATGTTGCTTATCTTTCGGACAGAGTTATAGGTCTCTTCATCTATCTCTTTGCCAAATTCAATTAAAATTGCTCGGTCTCCAAGTGGATGTAACGAATAATTCAACTACCATCCCTCACCTTCCATCCCATTCAAGAGAAATATGTAATGTTTTGTAGGAATAATAAAAATCTCCAGATATTCCATTATTATACTTTAAGTGTTTGAATTATTAAAATATTTAAATTATCACCATTTATAATTTACTCCATTCGTTATCGTTGTAATTATCCTTACTTCAATTCAATTCTTCTGTTGATAAACTGAACCAAGATAATATCGAACAAGATAGTATGGCAATGATCATTCTTAACAGCAAGAAAGCGAAGTCCTAAATGAAAAAGTAAAAAAGACAGAGAAATAATCTCCCTGTCTTCAATCTTAATATTCATACGTTAATGGCATCATAAACCTTTATTCGATTAGCCCGACCAAAACTAACCTCATAAAAGCTCAACATAAGCTTTTGATTTTAAAGGATTTACACATTACTTGAAGAGTAATTCAGTTTAAAGATGGAAAGTTCCTTCTCAATCTCGCTATCTATTAACACTTCATTTACTGTATCCTCTTTTGGATTAAGTTCTTTATAGGACTCTTTATCGATAATTTCCCTTTTAATCCGTTCAATATGCTTCTTGCAGTTCCCTCTGTCTAACTTTTCAGAAATCACCAATTCCTGTAATGCTATTTTCTGTTTGATAATAAAAGCTTCTCGATTGCTTTTATCATTATCTAAAACACAAAGGGCTTTATTTAGCCTATATTGATATTCTTGGATTCTTTGATTATGCATATCTATTATTTCATTCAGACATTGTAATTTCTGCTGTTCCTTAACTTTTTCTCGAATCATTTCCCTGGCAGCTGTATCTTTCTTATGATCCACATACTGTGTGACTAACTTATTTATACTTTCAATTCGAATAAGCTTGTTCGATTGTTTCATATCTAAGTAATGACCGATTTCTATATGCTTTGCTAATGCTAACTTTAAAATTTGAATGTTCTCCTCTAAAATTTTTATAGCATCATCTAATATTTGGCGGTAATCGTTCAATTCTTCAATAAATAACTCTTTATCTGTTTTGAAAAATCGGGTTATCTTTTTTAATAAGTTTTTCATGCTACCTCACCCTTAGTTGTATAATTTATATAATTAGTTATCCGATACCCTTTTTCGTCGGTCAAAAGAAATGATTGCCGTATAATAATCATATTATGTAAATAAACTTTTATTTCATGCAGTATACTTGTATTATGATTACAAAACCTACTAATCAAATTAGTTTCATTATTACACTCATAGTATAAATATACACTTATTTCAGTTTATCAATCCACTATTTGTTTTCAACTAAACTGCTCTTTAACAGCATAAAAGAAGACCGTCAATTTGACAGCCGTGGACTTTCGCTATAGTTTGATAGAATACCGGTCTCCAAAGGGTGAGACTAAATAGTTCATCATTCAACATAATTTAAATATCCTATTATCCCCTAACATTTTTGCTTGGCTTGCTCAATATAAATTTTATCCATTTAATCTTCTTTTATCCAATATTCCGAACAATCCTTGCTGCGATTCATAAATCCATACACGATAAGCTCTCTTCTAATTGTTGCAAAATCACCGTAAATTGTTTTCAATACTTCGTTAATTTCTATTTCTGAATATACTCTCCCCA
Source organism: Bacillus sp. z14 (2026) (assembly GCF_058313575.1). Lineage (NCBI taxonomy): Bacteria > Bacillati > Bacillota > Bacilli > Caryophanales > Bacillaceae > Bacillus > Bacillus sp. z14 (2026). The sequence goes on along the minus strand of NZ_JBZFQK010000002.1, from coordinate 864,569 downwards.
GTTCAAAACGTTCACTTATATTTTGTAAAATGATCAGCTTTCTTTTCTCCTTACTCGGAAAAGTATCTAATTGACCACTCAAACCTTCTTTAAAATAGGCTGACAAGACCTTTTGCTTTTCCTCTTCTGTTGTTACATAGCGTATATTCACCATGTTTACCCCCTAAAATCAACTATGTTTCTATTTTTTTAGTAATAATATTTACAATCTCATATTCAGGTAATGTTCCATCTACAATGAGGTCAGAAATCGGTTTGATCGTATTCAACATATGAAGATATCCCCTTCTTCCCCAACCAATGTAGTAATTTAAATCCATCATAATCTCCTCAACGGCACCATTTCTAAAATCTCGAGTTAATCTTCGTGCCATGGCAATATCCAGTGGAGTATCAATAAATACTGCAAAATCAATAATTTCCTTCATTTGACTATGTAAATTAGCGAATGGAAAATCTACTATTATGTAATCCAGCGGTTCATTAACTAACTTTTTTATATCTGTAAGAAGCGGTGATAAATCCCAATCATCTGGATTACCTCTATTATCAATCCAATTAATCATGTCATTGGGACCATTAAAATCATAATCATCAAAGGATAGAGTTCCACTATTTTGCAAATTATTTTTCAGGTAAGAGGTGATGGTCGTTTTTCCTCCACCTGAAACAGCAGCAATTGAAATAACAAACGGACACTTTCTTTTATTATATTTCTCCAATTCAAAAATCCTTTCATATAACCAGCATTCTATTCCTTTGAGTACTTGACTAACTTTGCAGTTCCACCGTCTTTTATTGACTTTGCAATCCTTTCACATTTTTTAATGGCCCATATATAAAAGCAGGTTTCTTCTTGTTGGGAAGCCTGCTCCTTCTGTCCTTTCCAAAAATATTTTCTCTACACATTCAATTATCTAGATTTTAAGTTCCTAATTACCGAAGCCTGAAGTTAAATGATTGTCAAAATTTTACGGCTGGATTCCATTCTATTGAATCATTGAAGCCCGTCCTTGTATGTCGCCTAAGCTTTTCTCGGTGATATATCCTCTTCTAATACTTTTAGATGAATCACTCGCTACTTAATTTCTTTTAACTTACTAATAATGCTATCTGCAATAACATGCCAAGTATCATAATCCACCGTAAATTTATTTACAAATTCTTTGAACATCTCAAGTTGTTTTTCTTTAAAATCAGGGGCATCTGCGCTTGGTAACTGTGATTTCAATTCCTCAAAGCTTTGTTGAATTTTAGCAGCGCGTGGTCCCCAGACGGTTAATTCATTTCCATCCTCATCTATGAAAATAAAAATCGGGATCGATCGAGCCGTTCCATTGGTTAAATACTGATTCATTAACTCTAAATTGCTGTCACGCAGGATAAAACGAACGTCGATATTTGTTGCCTCTGCAATACGCAGTAAAATCGGGATATTTACCATTGCATCCCCGCACCAATCTTCTGTCAACACAATAACCTTAATCCCAGTGGGCGGTATAGTTAAAAGCGCCTCTTTACTCTCCCCTGATAGATGGAACGATTCATATACCTTTAGGAGATTTTCTTTATTTGTTTTCATACCATCGATATACTGTTCCGTTGTTAAACCTTTTTCAAACCATTGTTGTAATTCCACCCCTAAAACCCTCCTGTTATCATTATAAAAACTCATCCACCAATACATGTCTCTATCTTAAGAGAGCTATCAAGGTTAAAACAAATTCTACCAATCTATTTATTTCTCTTTCTTTATTTTAAAAATTTTATTTGGGTTTAGAAGATTATCTGGATCTAGTACCCGTTTAATCTTTTCCATCACCAGCAGTGCTTCTCCGTGTTCTTTCTCTTGGTATTTCTGTTTCCCAATGCCGACACCATGTTCTCCTGTACAAGTTCCTCCTCGTTCAAGTGCATACATGACAATCATTTCATTATATTGATCAGCTCTTTTCAGTTCATCAAAATCATTCATATCAATCATTAACAGAACATGAAAATTGCCATCACCGACGTGCCCAACAACACCGCCTGTAAGCATTAACAAATCAAGTGTTTCTCTTGCATGAGCAATAGCACCTGCTAACTCGGAAAGGGGCAAACAAACATCGGTTATCATGAGTTTTTTTCCTGGGTGTCCATGAATATAGGAGTAAGCTAGATTATGGCGAGCTTCCCATAGCTGATTTCGAGCAGCATTATCGGTCTCGAATTCAATACGTTCACAATTGTGAGCCTCCACAATCTCTTTCATAAATTCAACATCTTGCTTTAAGCCCGCCTCATTCCCCTCAAATTCTAAAAATAAGGTTGGCTGTTCCAGATAGGCCGTCTTATTATGAAGGTTTACTTGTTTCATAGAAGGTTCATCTACGAGCTCAACTCTTGCAATTGGAATTCCCGCTTGTAAAATATTCAAGACTGCTTCAACAGCATCACTAACTGTTTTAAAGGATGCTCGCGCTGCCATAATATTTTCAGGAATACCGTACACTCTTAATGTCAATTCAGTAAAACATCCAAGTGTCCCTTCCGAACCAACAAATACACCATTTAAATGATAGCCAGAAGAAGATTTTTCTGCTAAATTTCCTGTATGAATCACTGTGCCATCTGCGAGAACAACCTCTAAATCCCGAACTTGGTCACGCATAATTCCATATTTAACAGATGTTGTTCCACTGGCATTTGTAGCTGCCATCCCACCAAGTGTTGCATCTGCTCCCGGATCTACGGAGAAAAACAATCCGTATTTTTTCAGCTCTTTATTCAACTGAGAACGCGTCACCCCTGGTTGAACTTTCACAAGAAAGTCCTTCTCCTTAACCTCTACTATTTTATCCATAAGAGAAAAGTCAATCATGATTCCATGGTCATAAGGAATAACATGCCCTTCCAAGCTTGTTCCCCTTCCAAATGGCACAATCGGCACTTTATATTGATCCGCTATAGTAATTATCTCCCTCACTTCTTCTGTGTTTGTCGGAAACACTACTATATCAGGCAGACTAGCACGATGATACGATTCATCTATGCTGTGTTGTTCTAAAATAGTATGATTGGTCGTTACTCGGCTTTCTTGAATAACACTTCGCAGAGCAATTAACAATTCTTCAGTGGTTTTGATCAATTTATTCGCCCCTTATTATCATTTTTCCGCGGTATTTGTTAATGGTATTTTTGCTGTTTGAATTATAAAAATATACCTTTATAGTAATTCCTCTTACTTTCAATTCTCTCCAACCTCTACCATTATATCAAATATTAGGAAAATATTTGCAATTCACATTCCCTAATATTGATTCTAATTAAAGCTTTAGGGAATAAGAAAGGATCATACAGCTTCGATATAATAATCGAATAAGAGTCATTATTAAAAAATACTGGTTGAGGATGCGGTGAAGGGCAATTTAGCTGGATTAACATGAAATTGATTCAGGAAAAAGATAACTATATTAGTGCATGAAAATAGCAGGAAACTATGTCCCCTGCTAAGATTTCTTTCGTGATACATTCCATACGGCAAGAGCGAAAAATAAAATGGTGACTCCTACCAGGACAAGAATATGCGTGCTGCCTTGGGCAGTAAAGTCACCATATGTCAGCACAACACCCAGTTCTTCTTTAAAACCATCGACTGCAGCACTTGGTGCACCGTCGAATGATATTTTTAAGGGCTCTTCCATAAATACCTGACGAAATAAGACGCCTGCATGGGTGACCGGAAAGATCTTCACAATCATTTGTACAGCATCAGGAAGATTGCCAATTGGTATGTAAATGCCGGTAAGAAACCCGATTAATGTCCCGATAATCGTACTGCCAGTTGCAAATGCATTAACACTTGAAAAGAAGCTAACTAAGAAAAACACCATTGCGCTTGAGGCTAGAACCGATAGGAACATCAACACAATGATTTTTAACATACCTATGAGTGGCAAAAGCTCCCCACCGTTTGCGACAATATATATCTCCGCTAAGACAAAAGTGACCATACACATGATGAGGCCGACCATAAATGAACTGATTACATAACCACCAGCGATTTGATACCTTTTTAATGGCGAAGCATAGAAATCTTTTGCATTGCCATTTGCCCGATCCTCTACCATTGTGCCAAAAGCGCCCATTGTCGTCGTGACAGAGGTAACGGCAAGAAGACCGCCCATAATCCAACTGTCCATTAAGTATCGAGCTTCCTTAATTTCGGTCATGTCCCCTGCAATGGTATCTCCAAGAAAGAGGACATATAAGCCAATGATAATGAAGACGGCCAATAAGGAGAAGAAGACCGCACTTTTATCCCGAAAAAATAGTTTTAGATTACGCTTTGCTAAATTAAACATCAGCACGTATTTCCTTTCCTGTGATTTCGATGAACACGTCATCCATTGTCCCATGCATCACTTCAAAATTTGCAATCAAGGGCTCTGCCAATTTTAGAATCGAGAGGGCCTCTTTTGTATTCGCTATTTTAATGATCATCAGTTGATGCTCGTTTTTGTAACTGATTCCATTGGCTTGAAAAAGCTCATCGAGAGCAGCATAGTCAATCGGTTCAATTTTCAGCATATCTGAGCTATATGTATTTCGCAGTTCATAAGGAGTTCCCTTTGCCACAATCTCTCCATCATCAATAATCATGATATAGTCGGCAGAGGCGGCTTCCTCCATATAATGTGTCGTCAAGAATACAGTCAGTCCCTGATCTCTTTGCAGGTTCGTAATCGTCTCCCAAACACTTCTTCTTGTTTGGGGGTCAAGACCGGTAGTCGGCTCATCCAGGAAAAGAACCTTCGGTGTGTTCACAAGAGCTCTTGCTATATCAGCGCGGCGCCTTTGTCCTCCTGATAATTTTCCGTATGGGCGATCAATAAAGTCCATGACATCAGCTGCAATCGCTGCTTGTTCCACTCTGGATTTGAGCTCCGATTTTGGAATCTGATAGAATTTGGCTCTTGTTAGGAGATTTTCCCGTACAGTCAGGAGAGGGTCGAGCAGACTTTCCTGGAAGACTACCCCGATTGATTCACGGATTTTTGAATCATTTTTAGCAATCTGAAAGCCATTGATGATGATTTCTCCTTTATCTGGCTTCAAGAGCGTGCATAACATATCAATTGTCGTGCTTTTGCCCGCGCCATTAGGACCGAGGAAGGCAAACAGCTTTCCTTGCTCTACATAAAAATCAATATCATTCACCGCAGTAATGTCACCATAGGTTTTGGAGAGGCGGCGTACCTCAATGATTTTTTCCATATAAACACCTCAATTCATATAAATAGGCAGATTAGAATGTTTTTTCGCTGGAGAGTTTTAAAAATGGGGTCAATTCGTAATATTTAATTATATTATAGCTCGGATAGAAGCAATTTGGCGATGAAATATATGCGATGAAATGAACATTCTATCCTGATTAAAACATATATAGACTGGATTTACAGATTGAGGGAGAACTTCGAGATATTTACACGACAATATGATGCTCCTCAATTTTCTTAATGTATTAAAAAATAAACCGATTAATGATGTAAAACCACTCTATAAATATGTAAAAAGGTACATGAATTAACGCGTGATTTCTTTAAATAACAAGAACAGCCACATCCTTACGAAAACAGTCTTATTTTTACTGTGGCGAAAGAATAAGATTACTATCAGAGAGCAACAAAAAAATTGCTTAATATAATCTGGTTGTGTAACCCTCCTTTAATTGAATTTCAATGTCTTCAGCTCTTGTTTTCAATTTGCTGGCATGCGCTGCAAGTATCTTTGAAGCTTGAGGAAGAGAATTTTTATCTGGCCACGTTGTCGGGTTCCATAATTCTGATCTAATAAATGCTTTTGCACAATGAATAAAGCATTCCTCTACCTTAACCCCAATACCGATGTTTGGTGTCTTTCCATTAACACCTAAACACTCAAGCAAGTCTGGATCTTTTACTACGTACCCTTTTCCATTTACACGGAGGGTTTCACCCAAGCCTGGAATAATAAACAACAAGCCTACTCCAGGGTTCATTAGAAGATTGTATAGGGTGTCCATTCTTTTATTGCCTCTCCGTTCTGGAATTATCAAATAATTTTCATCCAATATTCGAACAAATCCAGCTTGGTCTCCCCTAGGTGAAACATCTAAATTCCCGTTTCCATCCGTTGTACCAATAAACACAAACGGAGATTTGCTTATGAAATGAACACAATGATCATCCAATCGTTTAATCACTTTATTTTTTACTAGTTTACTTGGTTCTCCTATCAGAGCACGCAGTTCATTTGCCTCCGTTATAATCTGTTCAAACATTGTATTCCCCCTTTTTTATTTAACCAAATAGGTTTCAGCCAACTCCTGATTCAAATAGCGGGCCATACCTGTTTTCAATGGGTAAAATCCGCATTTTTTATAAAATTCCTCGTTTCCGACTGTCGAAATTAAGTGGATACAAGATACGGATTCAATTGTGTTAATAGAGAGTTAATAATTTCCTTAGCTACTCCATTACCCTGTTCGTCTGTATGGACTACGAGATCATAAATCGCACCATTAAATACACCATCTGATAGCGCTCTTCCAAAACCAATTAGTCTATCTTCTTTAAAAGCAATGGCCACATGCGTGCTTACTGTGAATACTTGATTAATCATTTCAATTGTATGCTTATTCCAGCCCACAGATTGATAGACTTGCTGCATAGACTCGGCATATATTGAGTTATAATTTACTTTGATTTCTATGTCCATTCCGAGATTCAGTTGACTATGCTACCGATCGTTTATCTTTTCTAAGCACTTCCTCGATTTAAGCTTTCCGGTTAGAGCAAATAGCTTCTGCCACGCTAACAAAATACTGCTTAGAATGCGGTACAAACCGGTCCTTACTTATTGTCTCCTTAAACCAGGTTTTACCTCCGCTAGAATCCTGCTTATAGCCTTCAATCTCCAAATGATCTGAATCTCCATTGTAAAAAGAAATAAAATCGTATAATCGAGCTTTTGCCATTCCAGATACTTCTTCCGGCTGCAGGATAAAAGTCTCCATAGGTTCTGTCATTTCATAAAGAAAAACATGACTTAATTCATGGTCTTTGATTGTCTCTGTTTCTATTACATTAGGAAACATACCAAGGCTGTTTAGTTGATCATAGGTAACATTTAATCCAAGTTCCTCATTAACTTCTCTTACACCATCAGCTACCGTTTCGTTTGAAAGAATATGTCCCGCTGCAGTTATATCGTAAACATTAGCAAAATCTTTTTTTAAATGACTTCTAAGTTGAAGATACATATATTCTTCATGATTTTCTTTTCCAACCACATAACATTGAAAGGTTTGATGCCAATATCCTTTATTATGGACTTCATCGCGTGTGGCTACCCCAATCGCGGAACCTGATTCATCAAAAATAGTTAGCATTTCTGTTTCCATACATATACACACTACTTCCCATATATTTACTTTCACCATTATTATATGCCTAGCTTTTCTATGTAGTCTAGATAAAAAAGGAGATATTTTCATAATGATTAATACCTATTCTTTTGACAATCTGTTTAATAAAACCAAAATAGGGAAAAGTGCTATATATCATTAATTAAGGAGTTGGTTTGATGGAACCATTATATACAGCAACCGTCACATCTACAGGCGGTCGTGAAGGACATGTAAAATCTGAAGACGGGATTATAGATTTAGATGTGAGGCAACCAAAAGCATTGGGAGGTAGCGGAGAACAAGCTGCAAACCCAGAATTACTGTTTGCAGCAGGATATGCTGCCTGTTATGACAGTGCATTAAACCTCGTATTACGTAAGGATCGAAAAAAAGTAGATACAACGGTCACGTCTAATATAACGATTGGTAAAGATGAAGAAGATGGCGGTTTTAAACTGGCTGTCCGCTTAGATGTCTCTATCCCTGGTTTGGATAAAGAAGAAGTTAAAAAATATGCTGATATGGCCCACCAGGTTTGCCCTTATTCTAAAGCAACGCGAGGAAATATTGAGGTAACCATTATTACGGTGTGATTACTTACTTTCTATATAAGTATTTTTATAGGATAGAGTCTATTCGCTTATAAATAACAGAACAAACGACTGGGAAACCAGCCGTTTGTTCTTTTTTTACTTAAACCGTCCGTTTAACTGCTAAAATTCTCGGATGAAATCCATTCAATTAATTGATTTTTAGGATAATAGGTAGTTCCGTTTAATACCAGCTTAGGGACATCCTGATATTCAGTCAATAAAGCCTTTATTTCATTCCTATTTAATTTAAAAACATAGGCTAGGTCACTCTCTTTTAAAAACACATTGTAATCAATTACATTTTTAGACTGACGAAAATTTATGAGTCCTTTACCTACGTAATGCCCCAATAAAGCTAATCCAACTCCAATACAAAATAGCCCAAAATTTATTCCTGCACCTGAAATATCTATTTCCAAATCTATCTCCCCCTTCTTTAATTCTAGTAAACATAAAGAAATTTCCCTTCGAATTCCGACTCTTTTATATGCATCTATATTTATTCGATTAAAATATTGTTAAATCCTTTTATTAAACTTTATTTTGGTCTTGCAGCATAATGATTAAGGTAGCTAACACCTTTGTTTATATAAGTAAATATCAATCAAAAAACTGCTTCACCTCTCAGCTAAAACTTTATTCCCTTCTTATTCGTCTCTTCTCACTTAATAAGAGAACTTCTTCTATCCCTGGCATTCATTTAATGGTATAGTATCCATAACAAATCACTTCATAATTTGAAAATCTTAAACGGAGAGTTGCCAGCCATGATAGGATTATTAATTGAATACGATTATGATGTCATACAGCAGACATTAATAATTGCCTTTTTATTCTCGGTTGTCTTTCCGTTAGCCGCCTTATTCATAGTGCATAAGCAAAATAAAGTCCTTTTCAGTAACCACTATGAAGAAGGAACGAATCAATCGATTTTAAAAAGCAATAAGAAACAGCCAATTATAGATAAACGCCATATTCAACGCTTTTTCACTTTATTTCGTATTAAGGTAAACCCCGGAGATAAAGAAAGCAGCCATTTCCATCCCATCGTATAAACAAATACATGATCGGAGGAAATGGATTGAAAAAATTAATAGGTGTTTTATTCGCAGGAATGTTGTTGAGTGGATGTTCAGCCAATTCTAACGGAGACGGTTTTTTCCAACACTTTATTGTCTCTCCCTTATTATCCTTACTGGAATTTAATGCAGATCTATTTCAGGGGAATTATGGGCTCGCCATTATTTTGGCTACGTTGCTGATTAAATTATTGCTCATGCCGTTGACTGTTAAACAGTATAAAACTCAAGCTGATATGAAACGGAAAATGGAAGTTTTAAAGCCTGAGATGGAAGCTATACAAGAAAAATTAAAACAAACAACTGATGCAGCGAAGAAAGCAGAAATTCAACAGGAAATGATGCAGCTTTATCAGAAGCATGGCGTAAATCCTCTCAATATCGGATGCTTACCAATGCTGATTCAAATGCCGATATTAATGGGATTCTATTATGCCATTAGGGACTCACATACAATTGCAACCCATGACTTCCTTTGGTTTAGTCTTGGCGAGGCGAACATGATCATGGCGTTAATTGCCGGATTGATTTACTATCTCCAATTCAAAGTCAGCTCAAGCCAAATGCAGCCTGAACAGCAGAATCAAATGAAATTAATGGGACTCTTGTCACCTATGATGATTATGTTCATTTCTTTTTCGGCTCCGGCTGCTCTTCCGCTCTATTGGATAACAAGCGGAATCTTCTTGATCATCCAGACATTCGTTTTACAAAGTATCTTTAAACAGGAAGAACCAAAAGACCTTCCAAAAATTCAAACTGAGCCATCTTTAAAGAAAAGCTAAGCTCTTAATAAATAAAATCACCCCATAAAAGACAGACATAGCTCTGACTTTTATGGGGCTTATTTATGCTCTTATTTAACTGATTAACCAAATAAGGAAAAACAGTGTGATTACCGTCCATAACCACACTGCTTTCTTAAAGATCTTAGTCCATATTAATCCATACACTCTTCACTTCTGTGTAGTTATCGAGTGCATAGCTTCCCATTTCACGACCAATACCGGATTGTTTGTACCCTCCAAAAGGAGAAGCCGCATCAAATGTATTATAGGTATTTACCCATACCGTACCCGCTTGTAACTTATGTGCGATTTGATGAGCCTTTTTCAAGTCCTGTGTCCAAACACCTGCCGCTAACCCGTAGTTGCTGTCATTGGCTTTTTGTATAAGATCATCAATATCATCAAATGGCATGGCCGCTACAACAGGTCCAAATATTTCTTCTTTTGCTATTGTCATGCTATGGTTTACATCTGCAAACACGGTCGGTGATACAAAATAGCCTTTATCAAATGGAATATCCCCTCCAATTAACACTTCGGCTCCTTCTTCAACACCTTGGTCAATATATCCTTTTACCCTGGACTGCTGCTGGGCGGAAATAAGCGGGCCCATCGTTGTATCTTCTTCTAACCCATTACCCTGTTTAATATCCTTGGCACACGTTATTAAATCAGAAACGACATTATCATACATTTTCTTTTGGACATATAAACGGCTGCCTGCACAGCAAACTTGCCCCTGATTAAACATGATACCCATTAATGCACCCGGAACAGCCTTTGATAAATCTGCATCCGGAAGAATGATATTCGGCGATTTTCCTCCAAGTTCCAATGTTACGCGTTTCAGCGTATCAGCAGCTGATTTCATAATTTGTTTACCCACCTTAGTCGAACCCGTAAAGGCAATCTTATCGATCATTGGATGATCGACCAATGGTTGTCCTGCTGACGGACCATATCCTGGGACAATATTGACGACTCCATCCGGGAATCCAGCTTCACTAATTAGTTGTGCCAGGTATAATGCAGAAAGAGGTGTGTTTTCTGCTGGTTTTAATACGATTGTACACCCGGTAGCAAGTGCCGCTCCGAGTTTCCAGGCAGCCATTAATAATGGGAAATTCCACGGGATAATCTGCCCAACCACTCCAACTGGTTCATGTTTTGTATAATTAAAAAAATTACCGGCTACTGGGATGGTTTGTCCCATGATTTTAGTCGACCAACCTGCAAAATAGCGGAAGTGTTCAATGGCTAATGGAATATCTGCATTAGATGTTTCACGGAAAGGCTTCCCGTTATCCAATGTTTCCAATTGAGCCAACTCCAGCTTGTTTTCTTCCATTAAATCTGCCAATTTGTATATTAAACGACTGCGTTCTGCAGCATTCATTGTTCTCCATGGTCCTTGATCAAATGCTTTACGTGCAGCTTTGACAGCTATATCAATATCTTCAGATTGCGCTTCTGAAATCACAGCCAAAACTTCACCAGTAGCAGGATTCATTGTTTCAAATGTTTTACCAGATACTGAGTCTACGAATTCACCATTCATATATAACTGTTTTGTACCTTTTAGAAACTCTGCTAATTTAGGACTAATATTAGAGCTTATAGTAGTGGTCATTTAATTCCCTCCATTTATATCCATCATTTTGTGAACGCTTTCAGTATATTCCATCTATTTTCCATTTTCAATTAATTACCATCTGAAGAGCAAATGAATCGTTCGCTCCTTTTTGACATGAATTAATTCAATACACCATATATTTGTTGAAAAAGAGCAAAGCTTGATCTATATTGTACTTTTGTGTTCTTTTAGCAACATAGACGCGCTTTTTGCATTTTTAAACACATGCTTTCAAAATGAATGATAAAATGCTCTCATACAAAATAGTTTCTCTTATTGATAAAAGGGAAATATATCCATTGTATAGAATAGTATTAAAGAGGCTCCATCTTTACTTTAACGAGGAGGTTCCAATTTGAATCAGTCAGTACTTATTGAGGATTTTAAGTCCTTCTTTCTTGAATTTCAATCTATATGGAATAGCTGTAATACTGAATTGATGATTTCCAAGCTTTCTCTGAATTTATCTGTTCGTTGGGCAAATGCGGATGGTGTCGTTTCAGATTGGGGATATAAGGAGGCTTGCCTAGGATGGGCAGAAGCTTTTGACCAATATTGCGGACATAACCCAAAATGGAATTTTACTATTTTACATACTACTCCAGCGTCTGAGGATGAGGTCATTGTTTTATTTTGGGTAACATTTGAAATGGATGGTGAAAAGAAAGAGGTTGTTAAACTGTTTGTACAGAGATTTAAAAGATATGAAGATGGATGGAAATTGTTGCATGAATACTGTGAAAGTTTACGGCCAGAAGCAGCAATATTATAGACGCCATACCTTTCTTCCACACAAAAAAAACGAACTGTTTTGAAAACAGCACGTTCTCTTTACTACGATTGGATTTCGATAAATTGCTCAATTTTATTGATCAAGATTAACAGGGCAGCACGAGTTTCAAACTCCTCCCTTGTTTTTGGTAAATCCATATTCTCAAACTTACCTCTTAGATTCTGTAATTTTAACAGTAGACGATTCCGGTCTTCTATATTTGCACCCAAATCATCTACGAAGTCAGCTACCATTTCATTCTGCTCAAATGTTGTAGGCAGATGAATGATTAAAGGAGCCATTCGCTCAACGATTTGGAATTGCTGATGCACTTTAGTGAAGTATTGCAAATAATAGGAGTCTCTTTTAAAAAAGGAATTTTCCTCACTTCTCTTGGCTAATTCCATACCCACTTCGATTAGCTTCTTTGTTTTAATAATGTATTCATCATTCCAAACACGTTCTTTTTTCCGAATAAACTGACCGAATTGCAAGAAGATCACTTTAAAATTTCCTTCTAGCTCCTTTATAATCTTCTTAATCTCACCTTCAACACTTGGCATATATAAGTTGAACAAAAGAGCGACCAGAATTCCAATCGATACGATGCAGATTTGGTTTAAAATAAGCTCATACGTAATATTTTGCGATATGTATAATTGCATGACAATAACAAAACCAGGTACAATACCGTCCTGAAGCCCCAGCTTAGCCATGACCGGTATATAAATAAATAATAATAAACCTACTGCAACAGCTGTATAAGCACATCCTTCAAATATCAATACAGCCAATAAAATCCCAAGTATACAAGCTGCAAACCGCTGCCATGCAATCTGTATACTTCTGCGCTGTGTACTCTGAACACTTAATAAGGTGATAACTGCAGCGGTTGCTGTATTTTCCAGCGACAAAACTTGAGCAATAACCAAGGCAATCATCGCGCCAATCGCTGTCTTAACTGTGCGGCTTCCAATTGTAAACATGGTTGTATCGATCCCTTCTTTCTTTCCATCCCCATTATATAAGAATACCCGAAATAAATAAAATTACCTCTGTACGGAAATATTAACCTAAAGAAAATTCGAATAACTTTTTGTTGATCAATAAAACTTTCGTTATAATAGGAATACAGAAGGAGATGAATCTGATGAATAAAAAATTAGTTGAACGCTTTATTACATATGTAAAAATTGATACCCAATCCGATGAAAACAGTCAAACATGCCCTTCTACAGAGAAGCAATTTGACCTCTTAAATCTTCTAAAAGATGAATTGCAGACAATAGGAATGGAAGAAGTAACACTTGATGAAAATGGCTATTTATTTGCCACCCTTCCCGCGAATACAGAAAAAGAAGTACCAACAATCGGCTTCCTTGCTCATGTCGATACGGCTACTGATTTTACCGGTAAGAATGTAAAACCACAAATCGTAGAGAATTATGATGGCGGTGATATTACGCTTAATAAAAATCTTAATGTCATCCTATCACCGAAAGACTTTCCTGAGCTAAAAGAGTATATAGGTAAAACACTTATTACCACTGACGGCACTACTCTGCTTGGTGCTGATGATAAAGCAGGCATCGCTGAAATCGTAACGGCAATGGATTACCTAATTAAACATCCGGAAATTAAGCACGGCAAACTTCGTGTCGCTTTTACACCGGATGAAGAAATTGGCAGAGGCCCTCATAAGTTTGATGTGGAGCGTTTTAATGCTGACTTTGCTTACACACTGGATGGCGGTCCCATTGGTGAACTTGAATTTGAAAGCTTTAATGCTGCAGGGGCAAAATTGACTTTTAAAGGAACCAATGTCCACCCAGGATCCGCTAAAAATAAAATGGTCAACTCCTTAAAGATTGCCATGAATTTCAATGATGAGCTTCCAAAAGAAGAATCACCCGAATATACAGAAGGCTACGAAGGCTTCTATCATCTCCTATCGTTAAACGGTGATGTAGAACGTACTCATGCCGCTTATATTATCCGCGATCATGACCGTGAAAAATTTGAAGCCAAAAAAGCGACGATGAAAGACCTTGTTGCAAAATACAAGGCTAAATACGGCGAAGAAAATATTATATTAGATATGAATGATCAATATTATAATATGGGAGAAAAAATTGAACCTGTAAAGGAAATAGTCGATGTCGCCCATCAAGCCATGGAAAACTTGGGCATTAAACCAATTGTTAAACCAATTCGCGGCGGTACAGATGGTTCCCAACTATCCTATATGGGCCTGCCTACTCCTAACATCTTTGCCGGAGGAGAAAATTTCCACGGTAAATATGAATATGTAGCTGTTGAAAGTATGGAAAAAGCCACCGAAGTCATCATAGAACTTGTACAATTATTTGAGAAACGGGCATAATTTCTCTTATATGAAAAAGAGTGTGCAGAATAGAGGATACCAAGTCTATTATAGAGGCTAGGTATCCTCTTTTATTTGAATTTAACCAGACAAGGAAAATGGTATATCCAATATAAAAGAACTATTAAAACCCCAATTATATCCCTCCGCAAGCCGCAAAATATATACTACTTATTTTCAATTTTCTCCAATAGGGCAATAACTTTTTCGTTTTGTGCGATTATTATTTCATTTTGCTTTCTCAGTTTTACAAAGTCAAAGAGATAGACTAATAAAATCACTATAATTAAAAATCACAATCCTATTCCCCTTTCACAGTACAAAATAATTCCATTTATTATTCATTTAACCTACCCAGCCAGTAGGAACAACCTATCCTATAGATTACGAATCATTTCCTTAATTTCATCACGTGATTGAATGTTCGAATCTTTCCCGTTAGGAAAAATCACCGCAATACCACGGTCATTTTCAATATCAACAAGTATATCATCTAAAAATGTAGTTAATGGAACGTTAAAAGCTTCGTATGAATTATGATCTATTTTAGCAGCCTCTATTTCAGCAAAACTTCGGCTTGGCCAAACTGGAAGCAAAAAATGATATTCTCCTTCATCTTCTAATAGTAATAAGTCGCCATTATTTTTATCACGAAGTAGCCACACCTGTTCATCCGTCACAACCATAGCATAAAAATAAGTAAGTCTTTTTTCAGCAGGACGTTTTAAAATAAATTGTTTAATTAACTTCATATAGACCATTCCTTTTCACGACATATAATTTAAATTTATTCGACAGATAAAATAGAAAGTCCTTCTTTCTTCCGAAGAACTGCCCTTTACCCCTGTAAGAATTCATCGAAAAAAGCAGTAATTCGCCTTGAATCAATGCCGCTATTAAATCTATTACTCTATTTATTTTTAATTAAAAAAACAACGTCTGCATAAAACTCATTGTCTTATATAACTTCATAACGCCATAACCCACTTTGAGGAACTTCAAAATTAACTGTAAAACGCTCTAATTTTGAATAACCCGGTGACGGTTCTTTGATTCTTATTGGATTTAGAGCCGTTATCTTCTCTTCTGTTTCTTTATGATAGGCATATATAGCTAATTCTTTACCTTCAAAGGTTTTAAAAGGGGCAGTAAAATGGAATACCTACCCAAATGGTTTACCTGCTATTAGATTAGGTTCTGGATTTACCGTTAATAAAATTTATATTCATTACGAACTTGCCATTCTTGATTCATTATGGTTTCTTTTGGTTTATTATTTTCGGTTTCTTTTTTTGGAGAACAGCTTACTAACGTTACAAGAAAAATAAGCAAAAATATGGGCAGAAACCTTTTATTATTAATCACTTCCTCTCAGTTATTTTTAACAAACTTCCTTTTATTAAATAACCATATATTCGTGTAAATAGACTTAAAGATTCGTATTCTGGAAACAAAAATAATTTATAGACAAAAAAGATAGATATAATTATGATAAAATCATATCCAAAAATTAGGATAAAAAGGAGATGATTTTATTTTAATTTTCAAAAAAACTGCAGTAATGATAACAGAAGTGCTTATAGCCATTTTTGTAATTATCTGCGTTAGTGCATTGCCAACACTCTTCAGAGATATTTCTGTTAATTTTTTTGCTTTCTTAGTAGAAATCAAAAACACTTTTCTATCGTTATTACACCCTCTAGATATCACATATGGGATGGGCATCCAAAGACCAGTTTTTCCACAAATATTCTACCATTATAAAGAATCAGTCCTACTGATTGTTGCATCACTTTTAATTTCAACCATACTTGCATTCTTATTAACTTACCTAATCCTATTAGTTTTTCAAACAATTAAAGGTAAGATTATGTGGTTTCTCACGATTATTGAGTCCCTACCAGATATATTTTATATAATCGCACTTCAATTTCTTACTATTATGTTTTTTAAAAAAACAGGTACGCTCATATTAAACGTAGCTTCCGCGGGGGATGATCGGGCCTTTTTTCTCCCTATTGTATGTCTTAGTTTGCCTTTAACCTTACTGTTGACTAAATTTTTAATACAGCAATTTGAGAAAGAACAAGGGAAGTTATATGTAGAATATGCTGTAACTAAGGGAATGAAGCCACTATACATATTTAATATTCATATATTTAAAAATGTATTATTCAGTTTATACCACTATTCCAAAACGGCGATTTGGTTTGTTATATCTAATTTGGTTATTTTGGAGTATATGTTCAATATGACAGGGATTATCTATTTTATCTTTAGAAAATCACCCGAAATATTTGTAATCGGTATACTGATGATTTATTTGCCATTATATCTTATTTATCGTATATGCGATTGGTTAATTCCCCCGGTTGTAAGAGGTGAAGCGATTGATTAAACTTTTGCTAAAAAATAAAACATTTATGGTTGGATTTTTATTTGTATTTATCTTATTGATTTTGAGTATGGCTAATACACTCTTTAACGATAGTACGATTAGAACTGTGCCTCTATATATGGATGATCAAGCGAATATAGTAGATTCTCCTCCTTACCAGCCATTTACACATGGGTTTATAGCTGGTTCAGATTCAGGTGGCAGAGATTTACTTCATATGATTATACATGGTGCAAAATTTACGATAGGGATTGCTTTTCTCATTGCTATCTTACGGGTTTTATTTGCCTTAATATTTGGCGCTTTTTTAGGAGTATATTGCCAAAAGTATATTCGTTGGTACGAAAAAATATTTGATCCAATTACGGTGATTCCACTAACGTTAGTAGCATACTATGTTCTATTCAGTGTAATTGTCTATGGAGGAGATGGTTCTCCTTTTCCATTTTGGGAAAGAGCTTTGTTTGAAATAGCAATTCTAACTTTTTATGCTGTACCGACATTGGCTATCTATCAAGCTAATGAAATAAAAAAACTTCATAAAGAAGAATTCATGGAGGCTGCTATGGTGTTAGGTGGCGGTAAACTACATAAATTAAAGACACATATACTTCCTCATTTAAAAGAAAATATCGTTATTATTTTGATTCAGCAGTACATACAAGTACTCGTTGTATTAGCTCATCTAGGAGTACTAAAAATTTTCTTTGGCGGTACATTACAGGATTCTGATGGAAATGCTAACTCAGCTTCTCACGAATGGTCAGGTTTGATTGGCCAAGCTTACGATAATCTGATCGGGTATCCCTGGTTACCACTTATACCTATCCTATTTTTAGGATTAACCATTTTATCCGCTCAAATGATGCTAAGCGGGTTCACAGATGTAATAAATAATAAAGCTTTATATCTGGCTAAAGTATCTAAACCGAGAAAACGTGCTGCTAAGAAGAAGATAGAAACACAAAACTAACTATTTAATGAACACGAATGTGTCTGGCTTGATAGTTGTATAAGGTAGAATCATTAGGAATTGAATCATAAAAAAATAGCCCAATCATATTATAAAATTAAAATATGATTGGGCTATTTTTTTACATTGATTTGAAGGTTAAGTATCCAAATATAATATAAATTGGTACCCTTCTTTCGTTAGTCTACTTTGAACTGAATTTTTTTCCTTGAGTCATCCTTCACCCCTTTGGCTGTTAACCATGCTTCTAGAGTGTATTCTCCAGGTTCAAGGTCTTTCAAATGGATATCATGCGTTAATTGCGCTCCTTTAACCAGTTCTTTTTCAGTAATAACCTGTATAAAGGATTTTCCCTCTGAATACTGGATGATTGTTTTTCCCGCTTGATCCTTTAAAATATAATCAAACGTTTGGCCGCTGTTAAACGTTAATTTAATCGGTTTCGCTGTCTCGTTTTCAACTGTATATACAAATAAGTAATCATTTTCGACTTTGTTCTTTTGGACTAAGCTTGACGTTAAACTTGCATCATTGATACGATTTGTACTCTTATCTATATTCACTGGTTTATCATCACTTCCTTTGTTTGGACTGGGTTCTTGCCCGCATGCTGCCAACAGGAGGATACATAAAATAAAGCTTAGACTTTTTTTCAAACTCACACCTCCTTATAATTCCTTTGTTTGTTAGGTTCTACAATCATCTGCCATTCCCCTGCTCAATCATTCTTAGATTTTATTTTTTCCTTCATCCATTTATAGACTGTTACGATTCCTAACACTCCACCCAACGCAATTCCGGATAATGCTACAAATAAAGCGATATATTCAAAGAAGGAATAGGATGCAGCCTGGGACCAGTTAATATTCCCTTTCCAATCCTGTTCAATGACCAGATTCATGCCGTAAATTCCCGAAATAACCGTATATGTAGTTAAAAACGTAAGTAAATATTCATGTCGTTTCCCTGTTAGCTTTTCGTGGTTTTTATAGAGATTGCCAAGTGTTCGGTTCACATGATTATAAAGCTCATCCATATGAAAAATATCTTTCATTTTTAAATAGATTTCTTTCCCAAAAATCCGGCTATGTACTTCAGGCTGATAAAATTGTGCAGAAAAATTCGTGATTCGAATGATAAGCTTTTCAATAGAACCTTTTTTATCATCCACTCTCAGCTGGGAATTCTCATACGATAATTCTAATAAGAGGAGTCGATTGAAAAAGAATAAAATATTTGTGTAAAAATTTTCTCCATACATACGCTCAGCAATAAATTTACTTTTCTCTTCACATTCATTTGATAGACAGACAAATGCATAATTACTGATTATATAATAGGAAGAATCGCCCCATCGATCATATACATGCTGATCACAAAAGCGATGGATGTATGCCTCCGATTTAGCACCGGCATAGGGATGTCCTTCCCTATCATATCCCTTAATCAAAGCGGCTCTGTATAAAGAAATTTCATCCAGGAGGGTATTCTTTTCGAAAGCTAAATAGTAGTAAACTTGCATACGTTCTTCTATAAAAAATGGCAAACTGCCAAAATAGGTTGTATGCTCTTTCTTTGATAAATGATCCTCCAGCCATGGACAATATTCATTGAAAATAATTCCTTTTGTTTCAGAATACTCTTTTTCATTTAATCTAATAACTATATCATGCGGTTTATCTAGTTGTCTGAATAAGTCTATAAAATGAAGAACATCATTATAGCTCATATGATCAGGCAAATTAATTCGCATATTCATAATGCCAATATTATACGGACAAACAAAGATATCAAAAGATACTAATATAAAATCAGTTTCTAAATACTTGGATTGTAAACAACCCTTTTGATTGATAATTTTACTAAAGCGACGAAATGCATTTTTATCCTTTATAGTTGGGGGAAATAAAATGGGCTCCATATTAGGAAGAAAAAATTTCTCCATGCGTTCATGAGATACTCGTATATCTCCATAAAATTTGCAATCCTGACTTGTATCTCTTAAATCAAAAAACTCCCACTGCTCTTTTATTAACTGCTGAACCAAGCCCTCACTCCGTGAGTCCTTTATTTGAAAGGGGAAGATGAACTGTAGGTAGGATTGTTCCACTTGAAGTTCTGGGATTTCTATCTTAGACATTCTGTATACCCCCATCTCTCTATCTATCTCTCTTTTCCCTCAATACTGGATTAAAAAACTTATTGATTGGTTTATATAATAACCTATGATGAATAATTGGGTTTATATTCAATATATACAAAACAAGTACTAATATTAAGAGGAGAGTGGACTATATTCTCTCATCACACCCATTCACAGTCCAAAATAAAAAACCTTCTAGAGAGATTACCACATCACTCTAAAAGGTTTAATAACCGATGTAAAAGAATTAAGATTATTTTAGTAAATGAATTGTTTAATCGATATATATGCCAATCGCTTTACTATCATCAACTTTGGCTTTTTGTTATTTCAATGCGCCAATAAAAATTGTAAGGATATCTCATTGAATTGGGCAGCTTGATCTATATTACATACATGACCGCTATCCTTTAATATGACTAACTGACTTGATGATTGTTTTTTTACTAGCCGCTTCACTGGTTCTAAAAACACATAATCCTCATCTCCCATAATATATAATGTAGGAATATGTGTATCTTTTTCATTGATTTTCAATAAATAGCTTGCGATATCACCAGTTAGTGATAACCAACGCAAAAATTCTCTATGCTTAATTTTTCTCGCCTCTTGAACAAATAAATGACGTGAAGTTTCATGGGTTTTTCTCGGCATTAAAATCCAGGCAAATAGTTTATATAACCACATAAATGGGATTATTTTCTTAAACATATTTGCGATACCAAGTAAAAAGTGCAGCCTTGGTGTAATACGTATTACAGCGCCTGCAAGTACCATCGAATGAAACCTTTCAGGGTTCGTCTCAGCTAACTGACGAATCAGCATTGTCCCCAGTGAAATTCCTACAAAGTGAGCTTTATCAATCTTTACTTCATCTAAAACATTTAAAATATCTTCGCTAACCAAATCAAGTGTATATTTAGTTGGACTGTTCTCAATCTCACAATCACCATGGCCGCGAAGATCGACGACCAACACATTAAAATGCTTACGGTATACTCGAATTTGCTTGTACCAAATAGTTGAGCTACCTCCTGCACCGTGTACTAAAACAACCCATTCTTTATGTTGTTGACTATAGATTTTATAATGTAACAAATTTTTCATCCTTTAGTTATTTAACATATACTATCATTACGTACAGCAACACTCATGGTTTCAAATTTTAGAGTATTTTACATTAGATGTATGCCCAAAAGTAATATCCGTAAACATTTCCATTTATCAGATACCGAACATATCTATAATTTTTTCGCTTCCTGCTAGCGTTTGATCAAGCATTTATCACTTCTAACATTTATTTCCTCTTGGGTGCTAGATATACAAATATTTTTAATAAATGAAGGAGCAGCGGTAAAAGACGATACATAGTCTAATCATACTGAATCTTTCAGTAAGGGACTTTGTGAAACAAACGATAATCAGAGTATTAAATAAGCCAAAAGAGAAAAAGCACTTTTTATAGTTCATGATAAATTAACATCGGCCGATATAATAAAAGCCCCATAGACAAGTCTATGAGACTAGAGGTATTATTTCGTTATAATAGTAATATTCAAATATTTATTTTTTGGGACTGCGCCATTTTTCAAGTGCAGTCTGTAATACAGATGCTAAAAAAAGAGTTTCTCCTATACTGATTAAAATTCGATTCATTGGATTATGCATATTAATCGATTCTCTATCAAGTTTACCTATCTGTTCTTTTTTTAATTGAATAATAGCTTCTTCAGCTTGACCTTTTGAGAATCTTAAAAGCTTATTTCCCCAATCCTGATCATCCTTCGTAAATAATACAGAGTCTTCTTCAATGATTGCAGCAAATTTTACACCGTAATTATTTTTGTAGTGATACGGAGCTTTTTCAAAGAAATCCTCAGGCGTGTCTTCTAACATTTCATGTTCAGCTTGTATAGCCTTAATCTCTTCTTCTACTTCTAAACTAGTGCTTGTAACCATAAATACCAACTCCTTCTGCTAAGTACTTAAAAGTATAAACGGTTTACCAAAAGTTGTCTTCTTATATATGGAATGATATAAAAAGTAATTATATTTAGAATTTTCTTTTAAATATAACTACAATATTGGAATAATGATTACATTATGTAATAAATAGTTCTACCCTCGTATACAATAGCTAATTCTAACTTTAAACGATATATTATACATTGATTTATAGAAAATTTTATTATTCGAAGAATTTCTTCACCCTTTTTGTTAATATTCACTCTATGATTATCTTATAATCATTCTACTGAAATCATATATTTCTTAACCTCTAGATAATCTGTAACCATCATTTATTTACATTTGTTTCCACACTTGATATTATCAAAATAAAGAGGTGAAGCTGATGAAAAAAAGAATCCATCCGTCTTTTTCTCATTCCTATGAAATAATCTTGCAGGATACCGTCCATTTTTTGCTAGCTTTATTCCATAAAAATCCCTCACACCGTTTGATAAAGGAAACTCTTAATGTATGCTATGACTCTATTATTCATGTTACACAACCCCTTACCCGCCAACTTCAGGAACAACCTACAGAGAAAATTGAATTCCAGCTAGTTACAGACATGATTAATGAAATTTATTACGATGAAAAAGAGGACCAGAGCATTATTGATATGTATTACAAAAACCTTCCACTGGATGACTTTTCAAATGACAATTTAGTTTCGGAGCTGACCGAATTGCTGACAAGGACTCATAATCCCCAGCTCTCCTATTCAACCAGCAGAAAAGCGCTCCATTCATGGGTAGATTTGCGTGAAGATGGTCAAATAAAAAGCATATATTCCGACCAAAGCTTAAATCCCAGTGATGTAATTGCTCAGGATAAACTGCTGGAAGATGCGGCAATCGACCAAATGATACAAGTATTGAGTAAGGATTTCGGAGTGCTTCATGAACATAAAAATATATTGATTGAGTCCGTATTGCGGTCTCTCCAATTCAATATTGAACATGTCATTCCACAATCGTGGTTTGAGAAAAGACACCCCATGGTTGGAGATCTTCATCATTTATTTACGTGTGAAAAAGATTGTAATTCATTCAGAAGTAATATTCCTTATTATGATTTTGAAGACTACAAACCTGGAGCTTATAAAGAAGTCATAAAATCCTTTTGCGGAAAAAGAGATGGCAATCAAAGGTTTGAGCCTGAAAATGGCAAAGGTGAAATAGCACGAGCATGCTTATATTTTTTAATGAGGTATCCTGATGAAATTATACAAGAAAAAATGTCATTGATTGATATCGACCTATACAAAAAATGGCACAACAACCATCCGGTCTCTCTTCATGAAAAACATCGAAATTGGGCAATTTTTAAACTCCAAGGAAATCGAAATCCCTATATTGATTTTCCTGAGCTGGATTTCACATGATTATAAGATATTTTTTCAGAGTTTGCTAACAATTGAAGATTCCAGTCATATTTTTTGGTAACTACATGATCCATACTATAAAAAATGAGGGATACAAAATGAAACTGAAAACCATTATTCCGCTTTCAGCTTCATTGTTATTGCTATGTTTATCAACAATGGCCGCTTTCTATGAAGGAAGTGCTCTCCGAGATGACATTTTCGAATGGCGGTGGTCCACTCCATTTACTATGCTTACAGCAGAAAGAATTTCACATGCCGATCAAGTATCAAAATTAGATTACCTGGTTTATGCTGCAAAATTCCAGCCGTTTTTTCCTGCTATTATGTTGATATGTCTCATTAGTATCCTCATCTTAGCCAGTTATATTGGTATTAAAAATCCAAAGACTCATGCTTATTATTTTTCGGTCTTGGCTTGTGTAATGGCAAGTGCAGGTTTAATGATACTCTCTGATCATGTGGGGACAAAATTTATTTATTCCAGCATACTACTATCAGGAGTTATTATTTCCTCTCTCTTAGCCTATCAGCACTTTACTCAAACACTCACACAATCTACATTTAAGCAAAATGAGACTTAAAATAATACCAATAATTAAAAGAAGGAGTGAAAATTCCACTCCTTTTATTGCGACATTCTTTTGTTTCAACTCTGTTAATGATTAAGGATGAGATTAGCGGAATTGCAAAAACCATCCCATTGTCGATATGTCTAATGTGCTAAGTCAATGTTTTTGTAATGAATAGTTTTAAAAAGGAGTACTCCAAGAGGCATATCTTCTTATGAATTCCCTGCTTCGAATTGATCCATAAGCATAAAAATAAAAACAATCGCCAAATGAAGAATTGCCAATATTGCGAAATGGTATCCTTCAAGGATTTTTATATAATAAAAAAAGATGGGAAAAGCAACGGTTTCATAACCAAATAAAACCAATAGCCACCCTATTCTTTCAGCCAATTTTTTCTCATTCTTCGGAATAAAGACTTCATTATTCCCTGCGATAAAGGACGTTTTTCCTTTTTTTCTAATCGAGTTCCCACTCATCATGAGTAATATACCGATCACCGCAAGTACAACAGAAGGCAAAAGCATTCTCTTTCCTCCTCATAATTCATCAGCATATTCTTAAACATGTATTCTGATTTTTTCAATAATTAAGTGAAACTTATTTATTGATTTTATCATCAAAAATTATCATTTAGAATTGCTAAATGCCGCTTTTTAAGTAAAAGGATTCCAACTAATTAGCATTATTCTATGTACCAATGAATTTTACAAAAATAGGAGGTATACCTTTGCCATTAACTTTATAGTATAAGGTAATACCTAATATAGGTCTCCCCCTTATGTTTATAAAAATACAATTGACATAGTGTACAGTTTAAAGGAACGAATGTGCCTCAGAATAAAGACGTCAGTTACATGTTTATTTGTTTTAATGATGTTTTTAAAATGTTCCCATTCCTACATCATGAATAGACTATAAAGGAAAGGAGCGGTTTTTTTTGAACAGAGATAAGTACGACGGTCTCCATTTCTTAGCGATTATCTGCATAACCTTTTTACAGTTGAACTTTGGCTTTAATGACTGGATTTTCGGATTGCTTATAACCATATATGCCGTATTTGCCATTTTAGTTATTGAAGGACTATCGAAATACTCCGTGACAAAATTTATCATTTTATTACCAATGATCTTCCTATTAAGAATCTTCATCACTTTATACTCATGATTTCAAATAATTTATAGATTACTATAAAATACAAAACTAATTCAGATATCAGCATGACCTGCACCAAGGTTAGATGGTCTTGAGCTCATAATAGTGCAGGTCCTACTTAATTGGATTGTTCTTTCTAATTGCTAGCCAGAATGACAGCCATCTCGTCTTCAATTTTCTTCAGCTGATTTTCTTTCTTGGCATTGTTAATAATGATGGAGAAAACGTATTTATTCCCCTTCTTTCCTTTTACATATCCCGTCAAACTACTGACCGTTGAAATCGTACCTGTTTTGGCTATGATTTTACCTTGTGCAGCTGTGCCCTTCATTCTGTTTCTTAATGTCCCTCCTACACTTCGATCACTATCACCTGCTACTGGAAGTGCATTCTTATATGTTTTATACCATGGTTTGGTTTGCGCTTTATAAAGTAAATTTGTTAATGCGTTAGCTGAGATCATACTAACATGAGACAACCCTGAACCGTCTCTCATAAGTATGGCATCATTTCCAATCCCCAAATCGACAAACTGGCCCTCAACAACTGATAATCCCTTATCCCAGCTTCCCACTTTTCCTTTTACCCTGCCCATTTCTTTTACAAGAACCTCAGATATTGTATTATTACTAAGCTTCATATATGGTACAAGAATCGTACCCAATTTAGGTGAATGGTCGGTGGCAAGCTTTGTAGGCTTAGCTGGTATTTTTCCGGCTGTATAATTCCCAGTAATTTTAATGCCTTGCTTTTCTAAAGATCTTTTAAATAAAGCAAGGGTATATCGAGTAGGCTCCCATACAGAAATCCATGTTTTTGTAGTACCGGAATTTAGAGGGACATTCCCGGTGACAGTAATTCCATTGCTGCCATGTTTTCTATGTATCTTAACAGTATTTTTACTGTTAACCTTACCAACTTTGGTTTTGTTCGATATCTTCACATAATCCGTCTTTGGAGTCATGGTTACAGAGGCGGCTTTACCTACTTTATTGCCAGACTTGACTTGTATAATCACTGTACCTGCATCATAATCAGCATTGGGGGAAAAGGTTAATCCAGAAATTTGAGCACCATAATACTCTTGCTCATCACTCCATGGCATATCCAATGATAATCGGATTTGGTCATACCATGTATCATCCGCCACAAGATTTCCTTTAATCTTCTTTATCCCCTTCTTTTTTAGAGCTAAAGCAATATTGTCTAGATCCTTCTCCCCTAGAGTAGGATCCCCCTTCCCTCTGATGTAAATATTTCCCTTTAAGGTACTTCCTTTTTGTTTACCATCTGTATAGATCTCAGTTTTGAAACGATAGTTTTCTCCAAGTAATTGAAGAGCAGCAGCACCGGTAACTAACTTCATACTTGAGGCCGGCCTTAATCTGGTATCCCCATTATGCTTGTATATTATTTTTCCATTAGATGCATTTCTCACGCTTATTCCAATACTGGCACCTTTTAAATCAGGATGGCTTAGCACCTTGGCGATTTTAGAGCTTAACTGGCTTCCTCCAGCGGCATTAGAAGCCTCGTCCTTTTTCAAGGGACTGACAGAGCTAAAACTAATAACCATAACAACCATTAACAGACATAACCATTTCATCTGCTTGTACAATGGACTCTCCCCTTCTATATTTTTTTTAAACACTTTTATTAAACAGCAGAGTATAACTGGCTATGAAGGCATAGCCATATTAATTTGTATATGAAAGCACCTAAAAGGAGAATCATTTTTAAAAAAATGACCTCACACTTTTTACTAATTATCTTCTCCCTAATCATATTTACTAGTACTGCTTCTATTGTTAAAACATTCAGAGAAGGGATATAGTTCGCGAATACATTGGTTGCTCCCCCTTAACTTTATATATTCTGATTTATTAGCTATATAGTGTGGGGATGAAGAAACAGCTAAAAAAGACTGTGAGTTAGGAAGATTATGTACAAACACGTTTTCAGAAACAGGGTTAGTACCCCCAGTGCTTGTCTTGATGTTTGGAGTAAATGTTGGGGTTATCAAGGGGAAAAATATGTACAAGGATGGAAAGACCTATAAAGTTATAGTGTGGTCTTGGCAACAGTATTCAAACAGCTCGAATCACCAATCATATTATAAAAAAAATAATGCCAGGCGTTAGCATCCTTTTTTATATGATTGGAGTAGCCATAACCTCTAATTTTAAAATATGTAGAACATACTTAATTCTTATTATATAATGTAGAGATATATACATAATTCTATACTTTTAGTTGTTTTTAGATTCATTAGTCAAAACTTTTACTAATACTAAATAAAAATATTATGTAAACAATCATTTTAAAATCTAAGCATATGTTAAACCGAGCACAACCTATATAATTGAGGAAATGAATTCCTCTAATATCATAAAAGTGTAAATCACTAATGCTATACCAGCAACAGCAATGAATCCAACAAATAGTGCAGAGCAAATTATCTTTATAAAAGAAATAATAGTGGTAAGAATATTTTTGTTAAATATTATAATATGAGCCATCTTATTCAACCTTTCTGAAAGTCTTCTACTTTCACTATACCGTAATCCCTTGCCAAATGTTAACACCTATTTTCCTTTATTTTGTAATAACATTTCCGTATTTCAAGAGGACCTCTAAAAAACAAACGTTAAAACCTTGCTATAAGAATGATTTATGTTAGATGAAATTATAAATATATGATTCATATGGAATCAAAATATTTTGTTTTTTTTATTTTTTGTTCTATCATAGATTATTAAAAAAGGAAAGTTAGGTCTTAAGATGAAAAAAAACACATATCATACAATTATTGCTGAACTAAATCAATCAGACCAAGTTTCTCAAAAATTATTACATTCTTTATCAGCTCCGATTATTATAAAAATGTTTTATAATTTATTCGGACCTTCTGGGACACACCGGTTAAGTGAAAATGCTTATTATAAAATTCTTACTGAATTGAAAGACCACACGGAAGAGCTTCCAAACACTTCTGTGCCATATGCCAGTTCAACACTGATTCATTTATTTTATGACAAGATTGGCAGGCACGTCACGGCTGAGACCGTTTTGGAGGATGATGAAGGGGACTCCAAAGAAGAAACAAATGATTTAACAGTAGATGACCTACTGGATTTACTTAATTTCGCAAACGAAGATCATGATGAGCTTTATGCAGAACATATTAAAGATCGCCTTTCTCAAATTTGTTCTTTATTACGATAAAAATTATAAATATGTGGGGATGCTTTTTTAAAAGGCATCCTTTTTAATGCGTACAAATGTTAATTACAATAAAATATCAAAATTGATCAGCAACCATTATAAATAGATTATTTTGCCAAGCGATTACATATAGAAGTATTTCCAACAAAGATGCCATCTAATTACAGGGTATTCCTTCTAATATAGGGAAAATACTACTATATTGTGACAATTGCAATTATTCAGTTCACTACAGTGTAAATCATATAAAGGTATATGTTATTATGGTCCCAACAAAATATTGTGCGATTATTATTTTTTGAGGGGGATTTAAATGAAATCAACGACTAAGGAAATCATAGTATCAGAAATCAGGCAGACAAAAACTGTATATGAAAAGCTATTGATATCATTAACAACTCCAGTCCTACTTACTATTTTCAAACAATTATTCGGCAGAAACGGAGAGTTTTCCTTATCCGATAAAGGATTCGATTGTGTTGTAGAAGAACTTGAGTCTCAGAATCGACTACCAGAAACAAATGGGGAAAAAATCACAGATGCCTTATTGGTAGATATTTTCACTGATTTTTATACCAATCAGAATGAAGATAACCCTCTTAAAGATCAAATGCCTTCTGTTGACGAACAATCAACCCCTCATCTAACACTTGATGATTTATTAGATTTACTTAATATAGCTATGAAACATCATGATATCCTATATGCCAATGAATTAAAAAGACGTTTATTGGTACTTAACAGGAATCATAAAAACAGTATAGAAGCCTCCTGAATATCTACCTTCTAAGCGAATGAAGCACCCTGTTCATTCGCTTTTATTATTGCATCACTAAGGAAAGTTCATGGCTAGATGGTTGGTTAAATTTAAAAAGAACTCTCAGCTTTCTTTATTTCGATCTTCGACCATGTCTTCATTGACGAAATACCTCTGTTTTGGGATACTGAAAAGGCTGACTCTAAGGAAAAAAGGTGTATAACATGGAATTTGAGATTAAATTTTTATCTTTCTTTGTTGTGGAAACAGAAGATAAGGAACAGCCTACAGCTAAGCATTATCAAACACTTGATACAGATGAATATGAGGAAAGTGCTCTTAAAGATTTCCTTGATGGCGAATTCAAGAAAATCGTAAAGCGTAAAGTCGATCGTCATCCCAATTCAGAACAAGTACCAACAAAGCTGGGCCATTTTATAATTGAACCAGGTCATACATTGGATTCAAATCCAAACTACAATGCATTTAACCGTACTCGCTTTGCTGATAATAAAGAAGATTTTAAAGCATTCAGTGAGGAATTCGTTCATGCTTATCTTGATACAAGTGCAGTTCGGGGCGGTGTGTATGTTATGGCTTCAGCCGTACCGCGGAAATTTTTCGAACATCGATTTTTATTTTTAATGAAATGTGATTTTGAACCAAAGGTCGCTTCTATATCTGATGAAAAAACATTAATTCGCAATGTCGAGATGGCCATCACTACTAAAAATATGAAATCCATTCTATACCCTCATATGCCTGAAGAAGGCATGATTGAGGAAAGCGAATTAAAAATTCATCAATCCTCACATGCCCGATATTTCGAAGATTTTTTAAAATTTGTAGAGTATGGTGAATCTAAACAAGAATTAGTGAAGAATCATGTCATTGACATGGTACAGGAGCATATTGGTGAAGTATATGAGCCCGAAAGTGAGGAACGCCGTCAGTTTGAAGAAGCTATTGAAATCTGGGCTGACAGTCCCAAGCGTGAGCTTCAGGAACGATTAACAACTGAACAAGTTGTAGAAGCAGCCGCTCAAATTGTTGAACAAGAACCGGATATTGAACTAAAGATGAAGCTGGATAATACGAATATTAAAGGATTGCTGGCCGATTTCGGTGAAACCATTCATTTAGCCAAAATTAACAATCGTTATGTATTGGTGATTGAAGCAGAGCAAATTTTATTTGAGAAGGGATTCTCCCCCATCGAATTCCACAAACCTGATGACCTGCATAGGGTAATCGATAAAATAAATAAAAAGACCTATGAAAATAATACTTTTTAAATCATAGGTTAAATTCCATGATTTAAAGAAGGGTTCTGATTTTAAAGCTATAAATCCTGATATATGATAACCTTTAGATTAGATGGTTTTTAGGCTGCCGACTTTGTCGACAGCCTATTTTTTTAAACACTATTTAAGATTGGATATTAAGACAATCCATTTTTTGCCACTATTGCTAGTAAAAAATTTATCTGCATTCTGACAAAACCGGCTATATAAAATAGGCCAGAACCCCTTTCATTGATCCAGCCATTCTTTGCTACTTTTAGATTATCATTTATAAATTTAAAGTTTAGATTAATGTAGCGGTATCCTCCATTCAGAATTCACACCAGCTTTTGCCCCCCTTCTCTTCTGTTTTGTTTACTTATATAACTAGTAATACAGTTGCTATAATCATATTCAAACAAAATATTAATTATATTTATAAAGATGCATTTTTACAAAATTTAGGGTATTGTGTTATTGTTGATTTGATCATTACCACTATGAATAATCTCCAGATGCTCTCTTCATTAGGTATCATCTCAATCAGTATAAAAAATTCATTTCCTGATATCAGTCCAATTGTCTACTTAGTTAAGCACTTGCAAACTTGCAATTAATTTATACATATATGACTTTGCTTAATATGCTTTAGAATGTACTTCGTTTTCAGTGAATTCAATATCAAGGAGGAACATATGTTGAAGAAGTCAGTATCTTATTTGGGAAGTATTTTTTTCATTTTATTTTTAACTGCTTGTAATGAGGAAGCTTCACCGGTATCTAAAAATGGCAATGAGGTAGCAAAGGCAGAGGAAACAAAAAATGGTGAATCTGAACTAACAGCCAAGGAAGTCTATAAAAAAATGGTTGAGGCTTCTTCTGAAGTTAAAAGTCTTGGTCTTAAATTAGATATAGATCAAGAAATATCAACTGAAGCTGATGGAATCATTTTGACAACAGAAACAAGGACAGACTCTAAAATGATTCAGGAACCTTTGTCCTTATACCAACAGATTGAAATTTATTATAAAAATCCAGCAACCGGAGAACAGGAAGGTAAAATCGATCAATATTTAACAGATGAAGGATTTTTCATGCACGATATCGAGGGAGATCAGTGGGGAAGATATAATGCAGATTATACTGAGGTGGCGAAAGGGCTTAATTTACAGCCGGGAACGAATCAATTAGATTCTCTGAAAGATTTAGAGTCATTTGCAGACGACTTTACCTTTGAGCAGGAAGCTGATCAATATGTTTTAACTTTAGCAGGCAATGATGAAAAATTAAATGAATACGTAAAAGGATCATTACCTGCTAATATACCTGAATTAGAAACAGCTCTGAAATCTATGACACTACAAGAAGTCGAATATGAAATCTTTATAGACAAAAATACTTTTTTACCATCGGTGATGAATGTAGATATGAATATAGGTATCTCGGAAAACGGAAATTCCCTTGTATTAGAACAAAGTATTGAATCTAGCTACTATGACTATAATAAAATTGATAAGATTGTACTTCCTAAGGAAGCATTGGATAATCCAAACGAAATAAATTTAAATGATACAACCAGTATGTAACTATAAAAAACTAAAGCTCCCAGTCGAGGAGCTTTAGTTTCTTTAGTTTTACTATTTATTCACATACCCATGAGACTCCGATTGTTCCTACTCCTGTATGGACTCCAGCAACAGGAACCAATAGCATTCGCTCAGTAGGAATGGAGTTAAATTCTTCATTTATTTGTTTTTCCAATTTACGCGCATTTTCTTCGTCATCAGCATGGATAACTACTATTTTACTAACCTTACAAACTTTCATATCTTCTCTTAATAAATCCAATATATAATGGATAGCTCTCTTTTCAGTTCTAACTTTTTCTCTAATTTTAGCCCCTTCTGTTTCTATAGAAAGAATAGGCTTAATATTAAACAAGTTAGCAATGAGCCGTTGGCTTCCTGAGACTCGCCCGCTTTTATGGAGCTGATTAAGATTAGACGGTATGAGGAAAAGCCTTGCATTCGTTTTGATTTCTTCGATTTGTCTGACAATTTCTTCAGCATCAAAACCCTGTTCAAATAACTCTATACCTTTTTTCATCAAATAAGAAAGAGGGTAAGATCCAGTACGTGAATCAATTGCAAACAATTTAAAACCTACTTGCTCAGCAGCCATTACAGATGTTGAAAAAGTACCTGATAGTTTACCCGAGCAATGGAACGCTATTCCATAATCATACTCTTCTTTCAGTTTTTCATATAATTCAACAAATTCACCAATTGATGGTTGTGATGATTGGAAAGTGGTATTTTCACTTGCCATTCTTTCGTAAAATTCTTTTTCTGTAATATCAATTGTTTCTTTGTATGAAACTCCATCGATAACAATTTGTAAAGGAATAATATTTATTCGATTTTTTTTAATAAAATTCTCGTTTAATGTGCATGTCGTGTCTGTAATCCAAGCAATTCTTGGTGGTTCTTGTTTCATTCCCTCTTCCCCTTTTAAACAAAATGGTATGACCAATTTTATATTAAAAATAGTATGTAGTAATCATTACTACATACTTAATATAATTTAACTACTTACTATAGTCAAACGTTTTCTTGGAAATTCGACTATATTATTATTTATTCAACAAATTTTGCAATCAGGCTCAAATTACCTTAACTGTTTTTTCCTCTTTTGAAAGATAAGTTAATGTATCTATGTCGGAATTAGTCGGTAAAAGATACGTATTTTTATAAACTTCATTGCCTTTTCCGGTAATAAAAATCCAGTCACCATCTTTTGCAATTTTCCAAGCATATTCGATTGCCGACGTACGATCCGGTATGACCTTCCCTTTGGCAGATGGCTTTAAATCATGTAGTGCTTCTATCATCCCCTCAAAAGATTCGGTCCCTAAATCATCCAGCGTTAAAATACATAGGTCACTGTGCTTTTTCGAGATTTCAACCATACCACGTCTCTTTGTCACATCTCGATTTCCCCTAAATCCAAAGATATGAATGATGCGCTTTGCCCCCATCTCTCTTCCGGTTTTAAGACATTGTGCAAAAGCATCGCAAGTATGAGCATAATCTACAACTAACTGTGCACCTGTCGGGTGATTCACTACTTCAAATCTCCCCGGCACGCCAGGGAATGATTGTAGTGCATTAATTATTACTTCACCTGGTACACACATATTTCTCGCTGTTAGAAATGCAAGCGCCGCATTTTGAATATTATGTTTTCCCTTAATAGAAAGCCTAATAGGATAGATTTCTTTATTTTTATATACAAACTGTATATCACCCGTTTTATTTTGCTGAATATACAAATCAGATTCTTTATTCCCTACACAAAAAATTTGGTCATTAGTACCGCATAACCTTTTTTCAAGTTTACTGCCCCATTTGTTATTCGTATTAATCACAGCAGCACCATCTGGCTTTAATTGAGTAAAAAGCTGTGCTTTTACTGAAAAATAATCATCCATATCCTTATGATAATCTAAATGGTCATGGTCTAAGTTTGTAAAAAGAGCATAATCATAGCTAATCCCTTTCACTCGATATTGTGACAGTGCGTGTGAAGATACTTCCATTATGACAATATCATCTTGACTTCTTGATAATTCTTTTTGTAATTGCAATGCATCCATGGTTGTATTTACAGAGGGTGTAGATTTTTCACCATTTATATAATTATAAACCGAACCAAATAAAGAACAGGATCTACCATAAGCTTCAAGGATATGCTTCAACATAAACGAAGTAGTAGTTTTTCCATTTGTACCTGTTACTCCAATAATTGTTCTATCTGCTTGCACAGGATAAAAACGTTTAGCTAAATCAGCCAGGATAGCGCGGCTATTTTCAACCCTAATATACGGGACCGATAGATCAGTGATTTCTTTTTCGCCGATTATAACTCTCGCTCCAGCTTCAATTGCCTTTTCAATATACGTATGACCATCCACCTGAAATCCTGTAATGGCTACAAATATGAATCCCTCTTTTACCTCTAATGAATTATTAGCAATCCCGGTAATATATATTTCTTTATCCTTATCTGACACTTTTGCGACATCACTCAACAAATTTTTAAGCTTCAAGTCTTAGCAACCCCTTTTGTTCTTCTGCTTCTGTGAAAATATTCAAGATTTTTTGTGGTATTCTATGGTAATTCACTATCTTTTCCGATTTACTAT
The DNA here is from genome assembly GCF_058313575.1 of Bacillus sp. z14 (2026). NCBI lineage: Bacteria > Bacillati > Bacillota > Bacilli > Caryophanales > Bacillaceae > Bacillus > Bacillus sp. z14 (2026). The sequence continues at coordinate 829,787 of NZ_JBZFQK010000002.1, read as the reverse complement.
CTGTATAAAAGATAGTTAGTTATATGTTTTGTATTAGCTTTCATATTATACAAACAGAACAACACCTATACCTAAATTCCTCTATTTACAAACTTATAAACCCTTTTTACACTTTTTGATTATTTTTTTACTTTAATATATACATTTATTTCAAAATAATCGGCCTATATACCCAAAAAGAAAACTCCCTATTTCACATAAGGAGTTTTCTTTCTCTATACTTTCACTCTTTTCAGAAATAAAGACAATAATAACCCGGTAATTGAAGCAACCATTATAAGGATATACCCTTTTTTCACACCATAAATGAGAGCCTCCGTTAGAACCTCTGAATTAGGATAACTCCCTGCTTCATTTAAATATGAATTTTGCCCCATTGTCATAAAGGTAATCGCCAATGCAGTTCCGATAGCTCCGGCAATTTGCTGAAGCGTGCTCATGACAGCGGTCCCATCAGGATAATATTTTCTGGGTAATTGATTTAAGCCATTTGTCTGTGAAGGCATCATGATAAAAGCAATGCCAATTGATAAGCAAACATGCATTATGATAATTGTCGATAAAGAAGTATCAGCTGTGATTTGTAAAAATAAAATACTCGCTATACTAGTTAATACAAACCCAATAACCACCAACCATCTCGCCCCATATTTATCCATTAATTTTCCGTTAATTGGAGACATAATCCCATTCATTATCCCACCAGGCAAAAGCGTTAAACCAGCTGTAAATGCCGATAATAGTAGCCCTCCTTTTAAATACATCGGTAATAGAATGGCATTCGATAAAATCATTAACATAGCTAAAAAAACCAATGAGACACCCAGGGAAAACATAGGGTAAGTGAATACGCGCAAATTAATCATAGGATTATCAGTATAAATTTGACGGAAGGAGAACAATATCAAGAAAAATAGACCGATTCCAATAGGGAGTAACACATGTGCTTCTCCCCATCCACCTCCGCCCTCTCCGGCAGCACTAAATCCGTAAACAATCCCGCCAAATCCAATTGAGGAAAGTATTACTGACCTTATATCGATCTTTGGTTTTGTTAGTTTTGTAACATTTTTCATAAAAAATATCCCGGCACCCATGGAAAGCAATAATATCGGCAAACATGTCCAAAAAATCCAATGCCAACTTAATTGGTCTACAATGATTCCAGAGAAGGTAGGGCCAAATGCAGGAGCAGACATGATAACAAGCCCCATTAATCCCATCACTACCCCACGTTTATGCGGAGGAAAAATAATAAGTGTGCAATTAGTCATTAAGGGTAAAAGAATAGCGGTTCCAATGGCCTGGATGACTCGCGCCGACACCAATATAGGAAATGAATGCGCAAGGCCACCAATCAATGTGCCAATAATTCCCATCGCCAGAGAGAAAAAAAACAATTGCCTGGTCGTAAACGTTTGAATTAAGATAGCCGAAACAGGTACCAAAATTCCCAATGTCAATAAATATCCTGTGGTCAGCCATTGTGCTGTTGAAGCTTCTATATTAAAGTCATGCATAATATTGATTAAAGCCAAATTTAAGGCTGTTTCACTGAATAAACCAATGAATGCTGCCACTGCCAAAACTGCCATCATTGGTACAGCCCTGAACTCCTTTTTCTCTTCTAAATCCACTTTTCCAGCATTCAATGAAATACCTCCTGTTAGCTTCACATCAAAAAGTTTCTAATACACTTACAATGAGTTAATCTGCTAGATCGTCTATATCATTTTTCTGATATATCATGCCTTATTTAAAGCAGATTATTAGTGGAATTTTTTTCTTAGTTCTTCTTTTAAAGAAGAGTAAATAAAAAGACAATCAGCTATATAGGTTGTCTAGGTTAAGGACCCAACTAAAATCCCAATAAAACAAGGAGTAATTATAAGTAAAAGTATCATTAACACTTTAACCAGGCATCTTCTCCTTACATATCCAAAGATTCACCTATCGCCAGTCCTCTTCATAGGTATGAATACTATAGACCATCTTTAATATCTATTCATTTATAATTACTTTGATAAAAGGAGATAGGAACATGAATAATCCATATGACATGAATAATATGCACCCCGGTTACCATAATAATTACCAAAATTATGATCGCCAGCTTCCTCCAGTTCAACCAGTAATATTTATTAATTCAGCAGGGGTTGCCAAGGAGCTTATAAATGATGCCTACACCATAACTAACCACATTCAAAACAATCCACAGTTTTCAAGACAAATAATGACGTATGCTCAGCATGGGCAAAAAAATGAAATCTTAGGAATGCTTAACAGTTTACCTTTAAAGCATCGCCCAGAGGTAGTCTTTACACCAGGAGCCATATTAATTAAATTATTCCCAGGTAATCCAAATGACTCCAGCAGTGCCTTAACCATAACTATGCTGTGGCATGAAGCTTTTTAAGTCATCAGCAAATATCAAAAAAGCCGAAGAAATGCTGATTAACAACATTTCTTCGGCTTTTTTGTTATTCATTATCATACTCATAGTAGTTCTATGCTACTATTATTTTATTCCTAAAGGAGAAAGTTTGTATGTTCACTTTTTTCAATAAATGTTCTATTTGCAAAAAGAAAGATAAAGATTTACGCAAATATCAAAATGGTCACGGCAAAAAAAATAAAATATGCAAAGCTTGCACCTTGTATGCCGAAAGAAGGGCGTTCCGCAGAATCTGAAATCATGTATTACAGCTTTTTACGAAATGAGTAACACCATTTATCGTAGCCTAACTTTTCTTCATAGAAGCGGTGAGCATCCGTGCGTGAAAGAGCAGATTCTAATGCTACATAATTCGCACCATTTTCCTTAGCCCATTCATGAATAAAAACAAGCAGCTTTTCCCCATATCCTCTCGAACGTTTACTTTCAGTTGTTACCAAATCATGAACAATGATATGACGTTTATTATAGAAATTCACACGAGAACTAACACCAATTACAGCTACCACTTCTTCACCTAAAAACAATGCAAAAAGCCTGTACCCTTCTTTATGCATTTGATTCATTAATTCTAAATACGAATGCTTATCCAAATCAGTACGTAATTGCTTCATTATTGAATATGCATCATCCCATTGGTCAACCGTAATCAATTCCATAATATTTTCTGTGCTTATCGTCATGTTTTTCCTCCTGAGGCTATAATTAGATCAATTATAACCCTGCAAAATTTTACGGAGTCAGCTCCGTTACCATTATACACCAATCATTCTATTTCGCTATTGTTTTACATATTTATATAAACAAAATGAATGTATATACGGATGTTAACAACTGAAAATTTATAAACATATCACGTTAGAATCAGCAGAAAATCATATATCATATATAAAGTTTGAGTTTTGTTAGAATTAGACTTGATGAAATATATTATTAGCAATCTCATTTAGAATTGACTTAAGCTGTAATCATACTAACTACCTTAAACTTGACGTATTGCAAGGACTTCTTCAATCGCACAGGCAACACCATGTTCTACATTCGTTTTAGTATGATATTGGCAGAGTTCTTTCACCTCATCGGAAGCATTTCCCATAGCTACTCCACGTCCAGCCAGCTGAAGCATGGAGACATCATTTAAATGGTCACCAAGTGCCATAACTTCTTTCATCTCGATATTAAATTGATCAGCCAACATCTTTAATGATGTTCCTTTCTGAGCTTTTGGATGATTAAATTCTATGTTTCCGCGCTCAGAAGAGGTAATGATATACTCGGTTTCACCGGCTAATTCGCTATTTATACGTGCCAATTCATCCATATCAGCTGATAATACTAAAATCTTATAGATAATCAATTCTTCATCCAGGTATATACCTTCAAAGTTATCTACAAAATGGCAGTGTTCGAATTTAAATCGTTCCTCCGCTCTTCTTCTAACATCCTCTAGCATTAGAGCTTCATCAGCGTATGGGAATCTCTCCATTTTTAATTGCATTCTAATGTCAATATACTGTTCCATACTTTTAGAAAAAACTCCAACGTTAGTAAAAAACTCAATATATACGTTTTTATTTTCCAGTACTTTTTGAATTGAGCGGCACCATTCTTTTTTTAGTGGGAGTTTATTTAATACTTCTCCCTGCTCGTCTCTTATTTCAGCTCCGTTTAATGCAATTACAGGACAACACAATCCAGCCAGTTCCAATGGCATCAAGGCATAACTGTATGGTCTTCCTGTAACAATAACTACCTGAATCCCTTCCGCCTGTGCTTTTTCAATTGCGATTATATTCTCCTTACTGATACGACCTTTACCATTCAACAAAGTCCCATCCATGTCTGTTGCAATTAATCTCAACGTCAATCATTCCTTTTACTGTAACTTAAATAAATACCATACTAGTATACTACTATATTCATTAAATTCGTAGAAGCCATTCATTATTTATAATGGTTAAAATAATGATTCTTATTGAATAGTTAAACAACACGCCTCAGAAGAACTAATGCGAGTCTTGGTATAGTTAAATCTTTCATATAACAGACCTGCGTAAACCACAAAAAAACTGATAACCAGTTTCCTTTTCTTAATTAAGATGAATTCAAAAATATCTCATTTAACATGCATACTATAAAAAGGGTGATAAGTAGTTATTAAAACTATATAATGAATTGTCGAAGCAATAATATAGAGTATTAATATTTACATATTAATGATATTGCATTATACTAATGATAATAATTCATATTGTACTAGAAAGAAGGAAATTTAATGAAGGACATTCATGTTTATAGCAAAGGTGAAGAAATCGCAAATGCAGTTACCCATGGCCTGGGTGTTATATTAAGTATAGTAGCGCTGATTTTGCTGGTTTTCCATTCCTCTATATATGGGACCGCTTGGCACATCGTTAGTTTTACTATATTTGGAATAACAATGCTTCTTATGTATCTGTGCTCCACTCTTTTGCACAGCTTACCCCAGGGCAAAGCTAAGAATGTATTTGAAATATTCGACCATTCAGCTATCTATTTTTTTATCGCAGGTACGTACACGCCATTTTGTTTTATTGTATTGGACGGTTGGACACGTTGGACTTTATTCGGTATTGTCTGGGGAATAGCTTTTGGGGGAACAGTTTTTAAATCATTTTTTGTTAAAAAATATATGATCGTATCAACACTTCTTTACATAGTAATGGGTTGGATGATTGTCTTCGCATGGAAACCATTGGTCAACTTCCTTGAGCCAAATGGAATGATTTTATTAGTTACTGGAGGTATTCTATACACGGTAGGTGCTATCTTTTATGTATGGAGAGGCTTCAAATTCCATCATGCCATTTGGCATCTTTTCGTTATCGCCGGAAGTGTTATGCATTTCTTCTGTATTCTCTTCTACTTACTTCCATGGGATAAATAATAACATATTCTTATTACAATTTAAGGCAGCTCTCCCTATCCGGAAGCTGTCTTTTTTATCTTTAACGAATGTTTTATTTAGCCTTTAGTCTCTTCAATTATCCAAATTTACCTCGAAGTTTTTTTAAAACTCTAATGGCCTCATGATTCATTTTACTGATCCTTAATGCCTTATTGCCCAAAACTGTGTACCTTCTGTTTTTTCCTAATTGTTTAGTTACATTCTTAGATGTCATATTTTATGCTCCTAACATGTGCATTTTGTTATAGCTTATGCTATAACACAAAAAAGCAATACAAAAAAAAATAACAAAGTCCCATCACTTTGTTATTTTACAGAGTATATATAAGCCAATGCTTTTTTATTCATTTCTTTTACTTTCTTTGTCTGCTTACTGACTGATTTATCAGAGAGATGGGTGATTTTGGGACCTGACTGGGAGTTTTTTGCCATTGCCTCAGCGGAATCGTCAGACTGAATGTTATTTCTCCTACGCCTCATAGCCATCTTACTCCTCTCTTCCTTAACTTTTATACCCTTATTATACCAAAGTTTTACATAAACGAATCATAAATGTGAACTAAATTAGCAATATGAACACCATCCACTTCAATGGGAATGCCCTTATCTTTCTTTAAAACTATAATAAAGTTATACATTTGTAAATGGATAGGAATTAACAAAGCATCGTGGTCTTCAAGGGTGATAACCTCTAAATTGAAAATCGAATCGGTAAAGCTTTGTAAAAGCTGCTGATTAAAATCGAAATTATGTGTATGATCAATCCTGATAAGCTTTTGTTTAATTCTCTCCCTGACGGATATATCTAAGTCAATCGAATCGTCAGCTTCGTACTGATTGATATCAACTGACAAACCAAATTCCTCACAATACAGGACAAGATATTTCTTTAACTCTCTCTCATATTCTTCTCCGTTTTCAGGAACAGGCTTTTGCTCAAAATAATAGATAGCATCCTGTACTAATAAGGACATATGCTCTACCTTTGTCACCGTCGCTCGTTGAATTTTTTCATTTTCCTTTATGGTAGCTTCAAGAAATTCAGAACCTGTTATAAACTCTGCCTGCCATATCTTTAAAATGCTTGGTGTTAAAAGAACGGATAAATCGATAAAAACAACGATTGCAGTTAAACTCAATATATATGTCCAGTTGGTTATATTTATTCCGCCTGCAATAATGCCGATTCCGAGGCAAAGCACAAATAACGTATAAAGGCTTCGGCGAAAATTTTTTAAATGCAAGTCAAATATGGAAGGTTTTACGATGGCCATCATACAAGAAACGAGAGAAAAACATACTAGAATAGCAATATAAATTTTTCCAAACATTTCATCCTCCATCGATAATCATTTATATGAATAATCATACCATTTAATTCCAAATTACCATATAGGTATATCTTCTGAATTGTCAGATGACTGTTTGTAATCTATTTCACCTTAAGTTTATAGTGATAGGCAATCTCCTTACCGTTATACATTAGTGCTTTATGATTATTCGTATTTAACGTAACCTTCACCTTGTACACCCCTGGTTTGAGTGTGCCTAAATCATAATATTGACCATAAATTCTATTCTTTTTATCTCCATTCATATATAGATGGGCATGACCTTCATTAATTCGTTGCTCATTCAAACCCAGCTTTTCTGGTTTAAACGAAAAGTTTTTTGTGTTGATTTTCAGCATCCAACACCCTGTTTGATCCTGCTTGATCCATCCATTAATTTCCGGAATTTTCACTTCACTTATATTGCTTATTTCTAATCCATCATGTTGTCCCGTATGCCCAGCATGAGCATCATTGCTGAAATGGCTGCTTTGTTGATGAAAATATAGCATGATGGATACAAACCCAGCGATAACAATAAAGCTAAGTATTCTATACATGAATCTCTTCGCCACCCTTATGCCTGGACGCACTATTTTTCAAATACAAACCAATCAAAAATAAAATAGCTCCAACTATCAGAAACGCTATATCATAGAATAAAGCATTGGGATCACCTGGTTTTACCCTATGAATCTGCAGGATATGATGATTAACAATCCCTTCCAACATATTGAATAAACCTGAGCCAATTAAAAACCAACTAATAATCTGTTTGACACCCTGCTTTTGGTCTGATGGGTTACCAGCAAGCCATAAAATAAAGCCCCCTGCCACCAAAGCAATCGTCACCGCAAAATGAAAAATCCCATCACTCATGATTTGACCTGAGCGACTCGTTTCCATCACGACACTATGCCATTGTAAAAGCTGATGAAAAATAATCCCATCCATAGCACCCATAAAGCCGAATCCCAACAGAAAGCTTCCTATTACTAATAATTTCTTTTTAGTTTGACTCCTCAATCGAATTCCCCTCCAGCCCCCATTTTTTTACTTAATATCCAATCGGTCTTCATTATAAACAATCCGTTTATCATAATTAGCTGATTTTTTTAACAAAACATGGGTAACTATATACTATATTGGAAAAACCGGAGGGGTTAAAATGAATCAATTACCTAATCAATCGAGTTCATATTGGACGAAGTTCATGCAGAATCAAGAAGAACTGAAATTTAATAAGCTACAAAATGATTTAGAAACAGATGTTGTTATAGTTGGAGCTGGAATAGTCGGTATTTTAACGGCTTATCAATTGGTCAGCAAAGGAGTAAAGGTTGCATTAGTTGAGGCAAGCGAAGTGATGAATGGGACAACAGGCCATACAACAGCAAAAATAACCGCCCAGCATGGATTAATTTATGACAAATTAATTAATTCGGTAGGTGAAGAAAAAGCGAAACTATACTATCAGGCAAATATGGATGGCCTTGAATTTATCCATTCTCTCTACAAAGAAGAAGAGATCGATTGTGATTATGAAGAACAGGAAGCCATCCTTTACGCAGAGACTGAAAAATTTGAAAAGAAAATCAAGTCAGAGTTCGAAGCTTATCAAAAACTGGGCATTCCAGGTAAACTTGTCGAACACCTGCCTTTGCCTTATCCAATCAAAAATGCCATTATTATGCCTAATCAAGCACAATTTCATCCAGTTAAATACTTAGGCCATATTTTAAACCTGATTATAAAAAAAGGCGGACAAGTATTTGAACAATCGCCAGTAGAAGCTATTGAAGATGACGATAAAGGACCTGTTCAAGTTAAAGTGAAGAATGGACATACCATTTATTGCAATAAAGTTGTGATTGCTTCCCACTATCCATTCTATGATATGCAGGGACTGTACTTCTCTCGCCTGAGCCCGAAACGCTCTTACATTGTTGCCGCTGAAATCAAGGAAGACCTACCAGATGGAATGTACATTAGCGCCGAGCAGCCTACCCGCTCAATCCGCCATACAAAAGACGGGGATAAAACCCTGGTATTATTTGGAGGAGAAAGTCATAAAACCGGTCAAAGCGAAAATCCATTTAAGCATTATGAAGCACTAAAGGATTTTGCCGAAAAGTATTACACAGTTAATGACCTTCCATACAGATGGTCAGCACAGGATTTAGAAACATTGGATTATGTCCCTTATATTGGTCCATATTCTTCTATGAAGGATCATATTTTTGTTGCAACTGGTTTTGGGAAATGGGGAATGTCGAACGGAGCTGTCGCTGCTCTAATTTTAAGTGATTTAGTACGTGGAAAAGAAAATCCATATTTTGATCTGTTTACCCCCACTCGTTCAGAAACACATATACAATCTGCCGGTAAATTCATAAAAGAAAATATAAATGTAGCAAAAGAATTAATTAAAGGAAAACTTGCTGATAAAGATATCAGTCCAGATGAACTTAAACCCGATGAAGGCAGTATCGTTACCTTTAATGGTAAAAGAGCCGGTGCCTATCGCGACCATACAGGTAACGTTTGTGTAGTAGATACTACCTGTACCCATATGGGGTGTGAAGTGAAATGGAATAATGGAGAACGTTCCTGGGATTGCCCATGTCATGGATCCCGCTTTGCACCTAACGGGGAAGTCATCGAAGGCCCAGCAGTTAAACCGTTGGAACGTTTGAATTAACAGCTTGAAATGAGATTCCCATATCCCTACTATATATCCTTTGAATCCTAAAACTAAAATACACTTTTTATGCCGGGTAGATAATCTATGTGACATAAGGAGTGTATTTTTTCTTCATGTAAATACAACTCAAGAATCAAGTATTTAAACTTATATGAAACCAAATACCTTTTTAAATGGAATTGAGTTATAGTTAAAGTTAGAAAAAACCAGAGGAACAAACCGATTCTAAGTACATAAATAAGCGAGGATTTTCATGAGCATACTGTTAGCTTTACTGGCTGCTTTATTTGCAGCATTAACGTCAATATTAGCAAAAATCGGGATTAATAATGTGAATTCAAATTTGGCCACTGCGATTCGAACGTTTGTAGTCCTAATTATGGCTTATGCCGTTGTTCGAATAACCGGGCAATGGGATGAGCTGTATACTATCCATCCTAAGGCATGGATTTTCATTATCTTATCAGGTATAACCACTGGCCTATCGTGGCTATGTTTTTTTAAGGCCATACAAATTGGTGATGTATCAAAAGTAGTTCCTATTGATAAATCAAGCGTCATAATTACAATTATTTTATCCTTTATCATCCTTCAGGAACCGTTGACTCCGTTAGTGATTGCAGGAGGGGGCGTTATTACGATTGGTACTTTTATTCTTATCGGTAAGAGAGAAAAAAAGAAGAAAGAAGGCTATCTTCAGTCGTATATTTTCCTGGCTGTCTTATCAGCCGTTTTTGCAGCACTAACCAGTATATTGGCGAAAATCGGTATCGAGGATGTCGATTCAAATGTCGCCACCTTCATTCGTACTGTAGTGATCTTAATTTTTGCCTGGAGCATTGTATTTTTCCAAAGAACGCAAAAAGATCTTAAAACGATCTCTAATAGGTCCTATGTCTTTTTAATCCTATCGGGTATCGCAACTGGCTTATCTTGGTTGTGCTACTTTGCTGCCATTCAAATCGGAAAGGTGTCTATCGTAGCTCCCATCGATAAATTCAGCGTAGTCATTACAATGGTGTTAAGCTTTATTATTTTAAAAGAAAAACCTAATAAAAATACGATTATTGGTGGTATTGCGATTACAATTGGTACTATTCTGCTTATTTTTTAACAAACGCGTCATTTATCGTCCTTTATATATAAAAACAGTGGGAATTCTTAATCGAATCCCACTGTTTTTATTGTTTTCTATATTAATGGTAAATCCAACGATATAGTATTGATGTTTCTTAATTAGAAGCGGGCAGCAAGTTTAGCTGTTTTCTCAAGCCCTTCTGCAACAATTTCAACCGTACGGTCTGGGTATTGATTATGTCCTTCAATAACCATAACTTCTGGGTTAGTAATTCCCCAAAGGCTAATAGCAGATTTAACTAAATTAACTGCCATTTCCGCTCCTGGTATAGCTGAGTAATCAGAACCTCTTGCAGACAATAGTGCTACCTTTTTATCAGCTGCATATCCTATCGGACCTTCAGCAGTATACTTAAACATTTTTCCGGCTTGAGCCAAATACGAAATATACGTAATTAATGGCGCAGGAACAGTTGAATTCCAAAGAGGGAAGGCAAAAACAATTTTATCCATGGATAAGAATTGATCGATATATTGATTTGCTAAATTAACATATTTAGTTTCTTCTTCTGTTAATTCGATTCCTTGATTGTTTTTATAAAGAGCGGTAATCGCCGCATTTCCATAGTAAGGGAGTTCTACTTGGAATAAATCCAGCTCTGTAATTTGATCAGTTGGATTTGCTTCTTTATATGCATGTAAAAATGCATTGTACATTTGAACAGAAACAGCTTGGTCTGCCGGTCGATCGTTTACTTTAACAAATAAAACTTTAGTCATATGTATACCTCCATGTACGATATATGATTTGTAAATTTATTTTAATATAGTTTGAATTCAAAGCAAAATAATATGCCTATCTTTTACCATTATAAAAAGACTGGACATCTTCTCCTCTTCTCTGCCATAATAAAAAAATTGGATTAGTTAACTAAAGTAACTAATTTATAAGGAGGTAAAATGGAAAGATATCAACAGTTATTTCACGAGTTGTCTATGGTGCATAAACCTTATATTGACCAGTTAAATGAAATTCTAGGTAGATATGCTTTGAACAGACCACAATGGACAATTATGTATATCCTTTTTAATTATGGGCCACATACCCTTGTTGAGATATCTAAATATCAAAGTATCGAAAAGCCAGCGATAACCCGCACAGTCAACAGCCTCGAGCAGCAAGGGTATATTCAGTCATTTTCAAGCTCAGATAAAAGGAAGAAAAATATTCAACTGACTGCTAAAGGAGAGAAACAATATAAAGTTGTAAGAAGTGAGATTGATGAATTTCAGATTGGAAAGTTAATAGGTATTACGACAGATGAACAAGAACAATTCCTAAATATCCTAGAAAGGATTAAGCAAAATTTTAATGAGTAAGGAGATAACTATGCAAACGGAACGAGCAAAATTATGGACAAAAGATTTTATCATTGTATCCACCATTAATTTTTTATTAACACTTGTTTTTTATTTATTAATGGTGTCAATTTCGGTCTATGCTGTTGAACAATTTAGTGCTTCAACGAGTGAAGCAGGACTGGTTACCGGAATTTTTATTATTGGAGCACTTATTGGCCGACTTCTGACAGGTAGAATTATCGATAAATACGGCAGAAAAAGAATATTATTATTCGGACTTATCGTTTTTACATTAACAACTATTTTATATTTTGGGATTAATAGCTTGTCTTTTTTGATGGTTAACCGCTTATTACATGGAATCGGATTAGGAATTGCAAGTACGGCTACCGGTACCATTGTAGCGCAAATCATACCAGCAGAACGACGTGGTGAAGGCGTTGGATATTTTAGCCTTAGTGCCACTCTTGCTACTGCGATTGGTCCTTTTTTAGGTATTTATTTAAAACAGCATACAACATTTGAAGTCATTTTCAGCTTTTGTATAGCATTGGGAGCTGTTAGCTTTTTAACTGCCTTTCTATTAAAAATACAAAATGAACAATCTCACACTTCTGTTGAATCAGAAAACAATAGAGTTAAGCTTTCCAGTTTTATTGAACCAAAGGCTATCCCCATTGCTATCGTTATGATGCTGGGAGCCCTATGCTATTCAAGCGTCTTATCATTTATTACTTTCTATTCAGAAGAGATTCAATTAGTTGAAGCAGCAAGTTTCTTTTTTGTCGTTTATGCAGCAGCGGTTTTAGTGTCAAGACCTTTTACTGGCCGCTTGTTAGACTTAAAAGGATCTAATATTATTATGTATCCCTGCTTACTTGTATTTGCCCTTGGACTTCTTCTATTAAGCTATGCTAATAACGGATTTATTTTGCTTTTAGCCGGCGCAATTATTGGACTCGGTTTTGGGAATATCCAATCTACAACTCAGGCTATTGCCGTAAAAGTGACTCCTCCTCACCGAATCGGTTTAGCAACAGCAACCTTTTTTATCTTTTTGGATGTAGGCTTCGGAATTGGCCCATATGTACTTGGAATGATTATTCCTTTCACAGGCTATCGAAATCTCTATCTAATCATGTCGATTCTCGTATTGGCATTAATCGTAGTCTATTATTTTATGCATGGAAAAAAGGATTCTTTAGAGATGCGCAATAAATTAACAAAGCTAGAGGAAACAAAATCAAATTAAAGATCACCATTAAGGAAAAAAAGCGGAATGTCCGATTTTGGATATTCCGCTTTTTTCTATTAATTCGATTTTCATTCAGCATAATAGCATTCTCATTCTATTTTAACCGCTATGATAAATGCTCTAAAGCAGCTAAAACTTCAAGTAATAAAACGTATTCTCCAAGAAATATTCAGTAATGTAAAAAAGAGTGAGGCATGCATTAAATTGTTGCCCCACTCTTCCCTGCGCTATTCTTCAATATTTTCCTGTTTAATATGCTTGAACTTCAGCGAAAAGGTTGCTGATTGATTTGTACTATTTACATCAATATTCACATCATATATTTCAGAAACCCTTTTAACAATCCATAACCCAATACCCGATCCAGACGTTATCTGCTTAGCCATACTTAGACGTACATACTTATCAAAGATCTTATTGATATTAGAATAATGGATAGATGAGCCAGTGTTGGTTACGTCAATATTAATAGTATTATCAAGCTTATTCTCTCTAATTCCCACAAAAATGGTTGATTCCTTTGTAGAATATTTCACTGCATTGCTCAATAAATTCTGCATGACTAATTCAAATGAATACTCATCAATCCAGATTTTGGTGGTTTTACTTACATTATCATTAAAAATAAATGTGTAGGAGGGGTAATTCCTCATATAGGCAGCCATTAATGGTTCAATACAGCTTTTTGGTTCTATCCAGCTATCTGGAGGATTTCCTCCTAAATAATAAAGTTCATGCGATAGTTTAATACCCTTTAATAATGAATCTATATTACTAGATTCATTTTTAATATGAAATAATCCTTCCTTTATCTCAGGAAGGGTATCCGTTTCAATCAGGTCCTCCAAATATTCGATGGTATTCTTAATATTATGAGCAGGATTCCGAACCTCATGGACAATCTCTTCTAGGAAAGCATGCGTCTCGTCGGTTACAGCGAGCATTTTTTCAACACTACTATTGGTAACATTGTTTAACTCTTCCATTTCCCTTAACATATAGTCATTCATAAAATGGGGTGTAATATTAAACTTGTTTTTCAGCTTATAATGATTGGTCATCTTCGATAAAGGTTTAAAAATAGTTTCAAATAATAAGGCCTGAAACAAAAAGAAAAAAATGAATATAATCAAATATAAATAACCATTCGTGATGAGTATTTCTTTAAAATCTTCAATAAGCAGAACCGAGAGATTTATTTTCGTATATAACTGACCATTGAATGCTTCCGTATGAATGGCATGCTCAATTTCAGCTATTACAGATCCATTAACTTCATAAAACTCAACCTTAATTTTTTTATCACTTAAACCATCTTTTACATAGATGTCTTCTCGACTCTGACCTAATAACCACTTAATTATTGGTAAATATTTTTTATCTTTTCCTTCATAAATATTGATATTCTTTGATGTTTGGTTATAAGCAATATTTTGATAACTTGAGTCATGATCCAAAATCATCATATACTCATAAGCACCAGGTAGCTTACCGAATTTATCATTTAGAAAGTCTTCCTGTAAACCGTATTCAGCTAAATGAGTTTCAACCAAATAGAAGTTCGGCAATACTTCATTGATTCGATGTTTTGCATAATCGTTTACCCGATTAATATTTTGCAGTAAGACTATGCCTGTAAATATCAAGAACATGAGAATATTGGATAAAATGGTAAACCGTTTAACAGTAAGCCAATTTTTAGTCATTGATTTCATATCCAACATTTTTAATCGTATTAATGCTATTCTTACCTATCTTTCGTCTAATCCGATTTATCGTTGTATTAATAATGTCATCACTCATATCCCCATGCTCAGTCCATATTTTTTTCCATAATTCTTGTTTACTGACAACTTGATTTTTATGTTCTAATAAATACGTATACACCTGCATTGGAATTTTCGATAGCGTTTCAACACTGCCATCTTCTTTCGTAATCGTACCACGAAGAGGCTCAATTTTTAATCCTCTATGTATATAATACGAATTATTTTTTACTGCTGTACTTTCCATAATATTTTTTATGTTAAGGACAAGTTCTTTGTAGCTGAAAGGCTTTGTAAAATACAAAAGCGCACCTTCCTGTAATCCTCGCAATCTTGCATCTGACGAATCTGCTCCGGTAACGAGGACAAAGGGAATATTATGTTTTTTCCTTATAATAGAAGCAGCTTCCAAACCATCAATAATTGCACCATGAATGGTAATATCAAAAATTAATAAATCGTATTTCACTTTATCACAAGCTATAATTGCATCCTCTGGATCGTCAAAATCATCTACTGTATATCCTTGTAATTCAAGCCTTTTCCTTAGTACTTTTCTCGCAACAGGCTCATCTTCTAAAATTAACATTCTAATGGGAATCACCCTCTTTAAAAAAGTAAATAAATTATATCACCATAATTTTTTGAGGTAAATACTTACTTGTATTTTTATGCATAAAGATGCCATCATTATTTCATATAACTATTAAATCTAAAGGGATGTGTAGTTTAAGCAAAAAAAAGAGTGATTCCATTAATAGCGGAGATCACTCTGTGTTTATATTGACTTTAAAGGACGACCAATGAGTATACGTTTTATTGATGAAACCACTCTGCTCACCCGCTTTTATTATTAAGAAATTAATAAATTAATAGCTTTATCAACAAAAAACGCCTGCAAGCCATCAATAAATAGACCTGCAGACGTTATATTAGTTTCGTCTCACAAGTTCCACCTTCCTTCTCATAAAACGCTGAGGAGTTAGCTGTCGGATTCGTGCCTACTGAGTAGCCCTACCATAATGGATTCACCCCAGAACACAATGTGTCCCCCGCGCAATTATGCTTAAGCGATTTAGAAATTAGAAACTTTGATAATAATACTCCCGATATGAAAAATGTAAATATTTTCATCTACTAATTTTTGTATATTTTTAATTTATTCACATAAATTTCTTTTTGTTTTTTGGTCACAGTCTACTTTGTATTTCAACCTATACAGAAGTCACAAAAGTAACATCAACCATTTACAAATCAAAGTCCTGAAATGTTGAAGCACTATTCATAATGACTTCTAATACTAACAATCAGTTTTAGTATGATAATGTTTTAAATATCAACCTCATAACTAGGATAAAGCCTCTCTTTAATCCTCATATTATAAGTAGTTATTGCAAATAATTAATATAATTATTAATTTGTGGTTGAAAAATAACCTAAAAGCGAATATTATATTAAATGTCGTCAAAAACGTTCGCTTTTTTAAAGGTGAATAGATGGAGGTATACGAATTGTTAGACAAATTTTTCTCAATTAGCCAAAACGGGTCTACTGTTAAAACGGAAGTTTTAGCTGGTATAACTACTTTCTTTACAATGGTGTACATTGTAATAGTTAACCCGGCAATCCTTTCCGCTTCAGGAATTCCCTTTAATCAGGTATTTATTGCTACCATTATCTCGGCAGTAATTGGTACTTTAATTATGGGCTTGTATGCAAAATACCCAATCGCCGTTGCGCCAGGTATGGGAATAAACGCTTACTTTACGAGTGTTGTTGCGACACAAGGACTTAGCTATCAAGTGGTTTTAGGCGCAGTATTTATCGCCGGACTTTTATTTATGTTATTAAGTTTTAGTAATTTACGTGAAAAGATCATTAATTCCATCCCTCTTTCTATTAAATATGGAATTACATCCGGTATTGGTTTATTCATAGCGTTTCTTGGTTTTAAACAAGCACAAATCTTTGTCGCAAACGAAAGCAATCTTGTTGGTTTAGGTGATTTAACTGCTCCTGTTCCATTATTAACAATTGCCGGTTTATTCATTACCCTTATTCTTATGGTAAGAAAAGTACCTGGTGCTTTGTTTATTGGAATGATTATTACAGCAATTATTGGCTATTTTACAGGCATGCTGGACATTACAGCCAAGCAATTACTCCCTTCACTTCCAGAAGGAATAGCATTTTTTGATTTAGATCTCGGTGGTGTATTCACTAACAGCTTATACGCCGTTGTATTTTCATTCCTACTCGTAACGATTTTTGACACAACAGGTACAATGGTGGCTGTATCCGAACAGGCCGGATTATTAAAAGACGGTAAGTTTCCTAGGGCAAAGCAAGCTTTCCTTGGTGATTCTATCGCTACTACTGTTGGTGCTGCTTTTGGTACAAGTCCTTCAACAGCATATGTAGAATCAAGTACAGGTGTTGCTGCCGGTGGTCGTACTGGTTTAACAGCAGTAGTTGTTGCTATATTGTTCAGCTTAGCATTATTCTTCTCACCATTTATTGGAGCCATCTCAAACTTAGCTTCCATTACAGCTCCTGTTTTAATTATTGTTGGGTGCTTTATGATGGAAGGTATATCAAAGATTAGATGGTCTGAGTTTGATGAAGCTTTTACAGCATTTGTTATTATTCTTGCGATGCCTTTAACTTCAAGTATCTCTACTGGAATCGCATTTGGATTTATTATTTATCCAATCTTGAAATTAGTTGGTGGCAAAGCGAAAGAAGTTCCACCTCTTGTTTACATCTTTGGTGTACTATTCCTTATTCAATTGGTCTTCTTAGGAGGACATTAATAAAAATGCTATATAGAGCTGGATTTCTTATAGATCCAGCTCTATATTTTTATCCCAATAAATTTTGATATTTTCTGATATCTAGATGATATACTTTTATAGTAAATAATATTGTATGGGGAGGATTAATCCATGAATAATTTTGAAGAAAAATTAGATCGTTATGCTGACTTGACTGTTAAGAAAGCTGCTAATGTACAAAAGGATCAAATTGTATTCATCATATCCACTATTGAAACTGCACCATTTACACGTAAACTTGTTAAAAAAGCCTATGAAGCAGGTGCAAAGCAGGTTTTTGTGGAATGGAGTGATGAAGAAATTAACCGAACGAAATATTTGCTGGCACCTGACGAGGCATTTACTGAATTTCCTTCATGGATGGCTGCCTCCAGAAACGAAATGGTTGAAAGAGGTGCAACTTTTATAACGATTGTCTCTCAAGATCCGGATTTGCTGAATGGGATCGACTCAAATCGGATCGCTAATTTTCAAAAGGCTGCAGGTAAGGCTCTCAATAATTTACGCGAAGCAATGCAGTCCAATAAGATCAGTTGGACAGTCGTTGCTGCTGCAGGTGAGGGTTGGTCCAAAAAAATATTCCCTGGACAAGAAAACAGCTTAGATTTACTTTGGGATGCCATCTTTTCTTCAGTCCGTGTTGATCAGGAAAATGTTATCCAAGCATGGGAGGAGCATCTTGATACATTAATCAGTAAAGCTGATTATTTAAATAACAAAAAATATAAATACATACACTATAAAGCACCTGGTACGGATTTAAGAATTGAACTTTCCGAGAAACATAAGTGGTGCGCAGCAGGAGCTAAAGACTCAACCGGCAAAGAATTCGTAGCCAATATGCCTACTGAAGAAGTATTTACGATTCCTTTAAAAAATGGAGTAAATGGCACGGTTTCAAGCACAAAACCGTTAGCTTATGGCGGCAATGTAATTGATGAATTTACGTTAACATTTGAAGAAGGAAGAATCGTAAATGCCGTGGCAAAAAAAGGAGATAAAATTTTAAATCATCTTATCAATGTTGATGAAGGAGCTAAATACCTGGGTGAAATTGCGCTGGTACCTCACCATTCACCGATCTCTGAATCAAATATCTTATTCTATAATACGTTATTTGATGAAAATGCTTCTAACCACCTCGCCATTGGAGCTGGATATCCATTTTGCCTCGAAGGTGGAGAAGAAATGAATATCGAACAATTGCATAAGTATGGGGTAAATATCAGCCAAGTGCATGAGGACTTTATGATTGGTTCAGCTGATATGGACATTGATGGAGAATTGCCTGATGGTACACGTGAGGCCATATTCCGAAATGGGAATTGGGCGTTTTGATTCTATTTACAGGTTTATAACCCTTAAATAATAGTAAAATTGCTTTTAAAAAAACCAAAACGCGCTTAGTAAAATATTTCTAAGCGCGTTTTGGTTTCGTTTAGCTAGTTGTTCATTCTTAAATATCAAAAAAAATTGTTATGCTTTGTGCAATTTATGCCTTCTCTTTTAAATTCTCATTAATTTTTAATTGCTGTGTTGCGAATTCATGGTAGAGCTTGTGAGTTTGCATTAATTCTTCATGTGTTCCTCTACCTGTAATTTCACCTTTTTCAATAAATAACAACTGATCGGCATTGACGACGGTTGATAATCGATGGGCAATAACGATTGTCGTCCTCCCTACCATTAGTTTATTTAATGCAGCCTGCACGATTTGTTCAGACTGGCTGTCTAAACTTGATGTGGCCTCGTCTAGCATTAGAATACTTGGATTTCTCAATAACGCTCTTGCTATCGCAATTCGTTGGCGCTGTCCTCCTGACAGCTTCAATCCCCTCTCCCCTACATCCGTTTGGAATCCTTCTGGAAGCTGCTGAATGAATTCAAGTGCATGAGCCATTTCAGCTGCTTGCTCCAGTTCAGCGGAGGTGACTTCCCTTTCCAAACCATAACATATATTATCCTGGATCGTACCTGCCAACAGCGGGCTTTCTTGAGATACATACCCAATATGCTTCCGCCACGATTGCAAATTGTATTCACCGATAGGAATTTCACCTATCCTGATTGATCCCTCACTTGGTTCGTAAAAGCGTTCAAGCAATTTAAACAGAGTCGTCTTCCCTCCACCGCTTGGTCCAACAATCGCTGTTACTTTTCCCGCTTCAATCTTTGCATTTAAATGACGAAGAATTAAAGACTCCTCTGCATATCCAAATGATAAATCATCGAGAACGATATCGACATTTGCTTTTACTAGTTCTTTCCCTTTGAGTAAATCCTCTTCTTTTTCATTCAGGATTTCAATTATTCTCATGGTTGCTCCCATCGAACGCTGCAATTGAGTAAAAAATGTCGTAATTTGCCCCATAGGCATAATAATTTGAAAAATGTAAAGAATAAAAGCTACAAGCGAACCTGCTGTAATAATTCCGCTCGCTACCTGCATACCGCCATACCCAATAATTCCTACTAGAGCAGCCATTAGCACTAATGTGATAATTGGTGAAACAAGAGACTGGGTCTTCGCTTCTTTTAAACCAAGAGCGAACAACCGGTTTACACCTGACATTCCCCTATTATATTCAATTTCTTCTGCATTGGATGCCTTGACTAAGCGGATTTCAGGTAGGACCTGATTTAATACCCCTGTAAATCTACCAGTTTCAGCTTGGGTCTCCTTCGAGATATTAAGCATAATTCGGCCAATTGGTATTAAAATCATGGCTGCTATTGGGAAAACAATAAATATTAACAGGGTTAATTTCCAGTTCATGATAAATAATATCGTTATAGACCCAATAACTGAAATCATTCCAGTAATAGCCCCAACTAAATGGGTAGTTATCAATTCTTTGACGACCATTGTGTCATTTGTTAATCTGCTAATCATTTCCCCTGAACCATATTTGTCAGAGTACGATACAGGCAGCTTAATCAACTTTTTCCATAATAAATCCCGCAAGCCTGCAATGATTTTTTGACCATTATATCCAAGTGCATAGGTCGCGTATGCACTTAAACCAGCTTGAGCAATAAACACCAATACAATTATGAGAATCTGACTTTTAGATAATGAAGACATACTGAAGCCGTCTACCAATTCCTTTGTTAACAATGGAATGAGCAACCCAATAAGGGTAGTAATAATACTCAGACCGAGTGCAAAACCAAGTCTTCCATATGAAGGGTTCGTTGCATGCAATAACCGAAAAAAGCGTTTATAACTCCCCTTCTGTTTTCTTTCTTTCATAAACTTTCTTCCTCCTGAGTTTAGCTTCTATATATAACGTTACCGAAGAACTGATATAAAGACAATCCCAATTATGTAAAACATTGGGATTTTAAGCTGAATTTAATATGTTTTATACATTATACATTTTTTCATTTCCTATTTCTTTTATTTAACAGACCTACAAAACCATCGTATTTAATTTGTCATATTTTACACTTTCTGAAACTGTATAGCTATATTGACTTGTATATATTATATAAATATAATTTTATTTGCTTTTAATTTGGTTACTTAACTATTAGGAAGACTTTGTTTTAGAGGTGGAGGTATGACAGTTAACAAAGACCGATCAGTTGAAAAATTGATCAGGGCTTTTACACAGTTTGACAAATTGGATTGGGAAAAGAAAACAATAAAAGGATATAAACCAAGTGAAATAAGAGTTTTGACATGTATCAAAGAAAAAACTCAACATATTACCGAGATTAAGGTATCCGAGATCAGCAAGCAGTTAAATGTTAAAATGCCATCTGTTACCCCCATTTTAAATAAGCTGGAACAGCATAACCTAATTACCCGCAGAATTGATAAAAATGATCGCAGGGTGGTACTGGTTACATTAACATGTGAGGGAGATTCTGTAGCAGATGCAGCACTTGCTAAATTACATCAAACTTTTACCCTTCTAGAGGAATATATCGGATTAAATGATAGTAAGGAACTCACCCGATTATTAACCAAAGTGTATGAGTTTTTTAATGAAAATCAGTATTAAGGAGTTGTTAATTTTTGAGGAAATTGTTTCGCTATTTAGCACCGTATAAATTACCGATTGTTTTTATATTCGCATTGGTATTTATACAGTCATTATCAGAATTATTCTTACCCACATTGATGTCTGACATCATCGACAAAGGTGTCATTAATCAGAACATACCATACATATGGAAAATTGGCGGATTTATGCTTTTGGTTGCTGCAGTTGGTACGCTTTGCTCTATTACGGCAAGTTACTTCAGCGCCAAAGTATCCATGTCATTTGGCAAAAATCTTCGCTCCAGAGTATTCTCCCATGTTGAGAATTTTTCACTTCATGAATTTGAACAAGTTGGTACTGCTTCCTTAATTACAAGAACAACCAATGATATAACACAGGTACAATTGGTCCTTAACATGATCCTTAGAATGATGATAATGGCACCTTTAATGGCTATTGGTGGCATTATTATGGCCTTTTCAAAAGATTCCGAACTATCCTGGGTTATCATCCTTGCGATTCCGGTCTTAGTGGGCGTTATTCTTTTTGTCATCTGGAAAGGCGTCCCTCTATTTAAACTGGTTCAACGCAGATTGGATGCTGTAAACCGTGTCATTCGCGAAAATTTGACTGGTGTCCGTGTCATTCGTTCCTTTAATCGGATCAATTTTGAAAAGGAACGTTTTAAGAAGGCCAACAAAGACTTAAGAGACACTACTATCAAAGTGAATAAATTAATGGCTACACTTATGCCGCTCATGATGCTGATTATGAACTATACAACCATTGCGGTTGTTTGGTTTGGTGCAATCAGGATTGATCATGGAGATATGCAGGTCGGTGATTTAATGGCCTTTATTCAATATGCCATGCAAATTATGTTCTCCATGGTTATGCTTTCCATGATGTTTGTCATGATTCCTCGTGCTTCTGCTTCCGCAGCTCGTATTAATGAAGTATTGGCGATTAAGCCCACTATTAAAGATGAGCCAATTAAACATGAAGCTAAACCAACTAAAACTGGCTACCTGGAATTTAAGAATGTTACATTCAGCTATCCAGGTGCCGAAGAACCTGCCTTAAAAGGCCTTTCATTTAGCGCTGGTCCTGGTGAGGTTACAGCCATTATCGGCGGAACTGGTTCTGGGAAATCAACATTATTAAAGCTGATTCCTCGTTTTTATGAACCGACTGAAGGCAGTATTTATCTTAATGGAATCAATATTAAGGAACTGGAATTAGTGGATTTACGTAACCGAATTGGTCTAGTTCCTCAGAAAGCTGTTTTATTCACCGGTACCGTAAAGGAAAATATCCTCTACGGAAATGAGAATGCCAGTGATGAGGAAGTCATCCATGCTGCAAAAGTCGCACAAGCCTATGATTTTGTTTCTAATATGAAGGAAGGCTTTGACTCTCCTATTTCTCAGGGCGGTACAAATATTTCCGGAGGACAAAAGCAACGTCTGTCCATTGCGAGAGCCTTGGTTCGAAAACCGGAAATCTATATGTTTGATGACAGCTTTTCTGCACTGGATTTCAAAACGGACGCTAAGCTGCGGAAAGCTTTAAAAAGTGAAACCACGGAAGGAACGGTTTTATTGGTTGCCCAACGTGTATCTACGGTTATGGATGCCGATCGTATCATTGTATTGGATGAAGGAAATGTTATGGGAATTGGTACACATGAAGAATTACTAAAATCATGTGATACCTATCAAGAAATTGTGAAGTCACAGCTTTCTGAGGAGGAGATTGCATGAGCAGAATGACAAGAAGACAATCAAATCCGGGATTTGGTCCTCCAGGTGGTCCAGGAGCACCGATACAAAAAGCAAAAGATTTTAAGGGTACGTTAAAACGATTAATTCGTTATTTAGCACCTTATAAATTTCGCCTTTTAACTGTATTGCTGGCTGCAATCCTCAGTACGGTTTTCACCATTGTCGGCCCAAAAGTATTAGGTAAAGCGACAACCAAAATATTTGAAGGCATTATGGAAAAAATGTCAGGTATTCCTGGCGCAGGCATCGATTTTGAGTATATCATTCGAATTCTCTTCCTACTCGGCGCCTTATATTTGTTTAGCTCAATCTTCGCCTTTATCCAGCAATATATTATGGCAAGCGTTGCTCAAAATACGGTATTTACATTAAGAGAAGAAGCTGAAGCTAAGGTATCTCGGCTGCCTTTAAAGTATTTTGATGGAACAACTACAGGTGAAACTTTAAGCCGGATTGTGAATGATATTGATAATATCAGCACTACCTTACAACAAAGCTTAACACAGCTTATTACCAGTGTAGTAACGATTATTGGTGTTATTATTATGATGCTGTCGATCAGCCCGGTTATGACAGGAATTCTTCTTTTAACATTACCTTTAAGCGGAGTAGTCGCTGTATTTGTAGCCAAAAAATCTCAAACCTACTTTGCTGGCCAACAAAAATCACTTGGAAATTTAAGTGGCCATGTTGAAGAAATCTATACTGGACATGAGGTCGTGAAAGCCTTTGGCCAAGAGGAAAAAGCTTTGGAAGAGTTTGAGGCAATAAATGAAAAATTATACGAATCATCCTGGAAAGCACAGTTTATTTCAGGTGTAATTATGCCCTTCATGCAATTTATCGGAAACATCGGATATGTACTCATATGTGTAGTTGGCGGTATTTTTGTTACAAACGGAAGAATAACAGTTGGTGATATACAGGCTTTTATACAATATGCACGCCAATTCACACAACCGATTACTCAAACGGCGAATATCGCTAACATTATTCAATCTACTGTTGCTTCTGCAGAACGTGTATTTGAACTGCTAGATGAGGAGGAGGAGGAAGCAGAAACAACGAATCCACAAATGATTTCTCATCCAAAAGGACATGTGGTTTTTGATCATGTTGCATTCGGATATAAGCAGGATCAGCTATTGATTGAAGATATGAATCTTGATGTCAAACCAGGGCAAAAAGTAGCCATAGTAGGTCCGACCGGTGCAGGTAAAACAACAATGATTAACCTGTTAATGCGTTTTTATGAATTAAATGGCGGAAGCATAAAAATTGATGGTGTCGATATTAAAGAAATGAAACGCGGAGATCTCCATGGATTATTCGGTATGGTTCTTCAGGATACATGGCTCTTTAATGGTACCATTGCAGATAATATTGGCTATGGTCGTGAAGGTGCCACTCGTGAAGAAATTATTGAAGCAGCCCAAGCAGCTCATGCCGATCATTTTATTCGTACATTGCCAGAAGGATATGAAACTGAATTAAATGAAGAAGCATCCAATATATCACAGGGTCAAAAACAATTGCTTACAATAGCTCGTGCCATTTTAGCAAACCCTTCTATTCTAATCTTGGATGAAGCAACAAGCAGTGTTGATACAAGAACTGAAATCTTTATTCAGAAAGCGATGAATCGCTTAATGGAAAATCGTACAAGCTTTGTGATCGCTCACCGTTTATCCACGATTAAAGATGCAGATTTAATTCTAGTAATGAATAAAGGAACCGTCATTGAACAAGGTACTCATGATGAGTTGCTGAGACAAAATGGTTTCTATGCGGATCTTTATAACAGCCAGTTTGCAGATGAAGCCGTATAAAACAAATGTGCCGGGAAGAAAACTTCCCGGCATATTTGATAATATTAAATATTATTTCCGCAGCGCCAAAGTTTGACCAATCATCCCTCTCATGTCCTAATCGTTTCTAGATGTTTTCGTTGACTTTAATCTTTTAATTCAGACTAAAATCCCCTGTAATAAGTCTTTGTCTGATGTTTCAAAAAAATTACTTAGGGATAAATGATAAGAAAGTCACAAAGCCTGAGGTGTATGATATGGAAATAACAAAAGCCGAAAAAGACATTAGCAGTTATATAGGAAGAATGCTAAGAGAAACCTTCGGACGGGGCCCCAGCCACGTTATTTGTACGTTATCGTCTCCTACTCTTGCTGTGCATCTTGCCGATTTCCTTTCCCCTATGGAGAAATCCTTATTGGCTAATCAAGATGGTGAAGTTTACGTGCAAAAGAACCGGGACCTTCTCATGGAAACCATAATCAAAGACATCACCTCCTATATTGAAGCAGCATTAGGAACAAAAGTTGATGAATTCTTTTATGATTGGAATTTGCAAACTTCGACTGGCATGTTTATTATTACGCTATCAAAAACAGAAACGAGCATCAGTGATTATAGAAATAGAGAGAAAGTCGAACGAGAATTAGCGAAGGTTACCAAGCTTGCTCAAAAAGAACCAGTGGATATCTATTCAACTATGCTCAATAAGCGGCAGCTGATGATTGTCCGAAAAGGTATAATGGTTCCGATCGAAAAGGAATTGATCAAGTTCGGCTTTACTGAACAATTAACGATCGCGAAGCGGGATTTGGAGAAACGTTTGATAATAGAGCATAAAAGAAACTTCGAGAACTATTTAAACACCAAAATAATCGATAAATTTACTTTTTGGAATTTCGAGAAAGATACTAGCTATATTATTTTCATTTTGCAAAGTTGATTGGTTGATTGACAATAACCCCCATCTGCGATAAAGTTATCTGTAACATCTTAATAAAATAACTGATAGCAATGAGTGGGCATAGAACCATACATAAGTCAGGAAAGGATTAATAAATTTGTCCTTTTCTGGCTTTTTTTATGAATAAATTCAAAAAAAAACAGGGGATGATTACCTATAAATATGGAAGATTGTATACTAATAAAGAAGGAACTATTAGACAGATTAGATTCGTTTAAGAAACAGAAATTATTAGGCAGCCACATAATTAAACGGATGGAAATGGAACATTATATAGAAAATGTTGCAAGCTCTTTATCAATTAATTATAAAAAAGAGTCAAATTCGACTAACACTGTTTATTATTTCTGTATCAATGAGAGTCAATTACAATTGAAATTCTTGTTTCGCTACGGTACATATTATACACGACACCAAATTATTAACCGATATGAATAGAGACTGATTTTATCGGGTGATCCTTTTATTAAGTATACTGACTATCTAGCCATTCAATCAGCTACCTTTATGAAATGTCAATGCAAACATATGAAATGTACATATAGACTAAAAGAAACCTGGTTTTTGTGTACAGCTGCAGATTAATCATTTAGGGTTAACCAGCTGAGATAGTTGTGTCTCTGAACATACCGATTTAAGGCAAGAAGTATTAGATTAATCCTTAGGCACTTCATTTGAATGTCTTTCACTAAACAAATGACGGTAATTAATACCTGATCAACAAACGCACTAAAGGTGCTTGAGGAATTCTTCTTATTGTTTTTTATAATCTTTATCTCTGTATATTCCTTTACCATCCTCCCCTCTTTTAATCTATTAAACCAATCAATTCAGCGCACACTTTTAGTAATGTTTGGGATCGTTATAGAATAATAAAATCATGGTGAGTTACGGAGACAAAACATATTCTCTGCTGATTTTCACAACAAAGAGTTTAACAGACGAGGAATTTATAAAAAATATGCCAGGAATAAACTTCCCAGCATGTTTTTTTCACACTTTTTCTGTTACTGTTTCGATTTTCATGGAAGGTCCAAAAAATTCAAACCGTACTTTTTCTTGCGGTACGCCTAGTTTATAAAGCATTTGAATGACACCTTGCATAAATTCGACTGGCCCACAAACATAGAAAATTCCATTCTGATCTAATTGCCTCAATACCTCTTCATTGATTCTGCCTATTTTATAATTCTCCTCGATTACATCAGCTTCTTCATTATAAAAGTTGATTGTCATATCATGCATTTGCCTGTTTAACATGGAGAGCTCATCAGCAAATGCTTGAAGCTTCCTGTTTTTAAACGCGTGTATCAAAGTAATTTTTCTTAATGATTCCTGTTTATAAAGTGTATTCAACATACTAATAAATGGCGTTATCCCTACTCCGGCAGCTATAAAGGTAATTGGCTCGGTGTCCTCTTCTAAAGTAAAATCTCCCGCTGGTACCGTTAGTTGTACTATATCACCCGTACAAACTTCCTTATGCAGGTAATTAGATACTTTACCATCAGGATTGTCATGCATACTTTCACTTTTTACAGAAATTCGATAGTATTCACCATTGGATACATTCGTTAAGCTATATTGGCGATTCATCATAAACTGTTCTCCTGGAATTTGAACCCGAACAGTTATATATTGGCCCGGTTCAAATTCGGGTATTGCCAGCCCATCGGTTGGTTTTAAATAGAAGGAAGTAATACCGTCACTTTCCCTCACTTTCTTTATGACTTCAAATTCTCGATAGTCTCTCCAACCACCAACCTTATTTTCCGCTTCTTCATACATTTCACGTTCAACCCCTATGAAGATATCAGCGATTGCCCCATAGGCCTCTTCCCACGCTTTTAAAATATCATCTGTAGCCGCATCACCTAATACTTTTTTAATAGCCAACAATAAATATTTTCCTACAATCGGATAATGCTCAGGTTTAATCATTAAACTACGGTGTTTATGTGCAATTTGTTTTACAACCGGCAGAAGCACTTCCAATTGATCGATATAATAGGCCGCAGCTGTTACCGTATTTGCTAATGCAGTCTGCTGTCTGCCTCTTTTTTGATTTGCATGATTAAAAATATTCAAAAGCTCAGGATGTGCTTCAAACATCGTTTTATAAAATACCGTAGTTATTTCCTTACCCCTTGTTTCCAATATTGGTGCAGTTGATTTCACAATTTCGATTGTTTGAGTAGACAACATATAAAAATCCCCTTTTAAAGATGTATTTGAAATACATCTTTAATTTTACTCTATTGGAAAGTAAAAGCAATATTTCAGATACATCTTTTCTGTGAACTTTCTTTGGAAGCCTATTTATGTATGGTAGTATTAAAGATGAGTAGATAATCTGAAGCGGGGCGTGACTATGCGATTAACAAATTTCAGTGACTATTCCATCAGGGTGCTTATGTACTTGGCAAGTCATCCCGATCGATTAGTAAATATAAAAGAAATTGCTGATGCCTATGGCATATCCAAAAATCATTTAATGAAAATCATATACCAGCTGGGCAAGTTAGGTTATATAGAAACAATACGTGGGCGTAATGGCGGCATGAGACTGGCAATGAAACCTCATGAAATCAATATCGGGGGTTTAGTAAGAAAAACTGAAGAAGATTTTAACATAGTTGAGTGTTTTTCTGATCATAATACATGTCCCATCTCTCCTGTTTGTACGTTGAGAGGTATTTTAAATAAAGCATTGTATGCTTTTTTAAACGTATTAGATGGCTATACACTCGCAGATATATCTCAAAACAAAGAAGTGTTAGCTCAATTTCTAGGAGCTTATTCCGAAGTAAACAATGATTCGTAAAATCCACTTTAGAAATAACATTTATGATACAAATCTATTTAAAAGGCAGTGCGGCAGTCATTTATGGCCTGTTGCACTGCCTTTTTAGACAAATTATATTTACGTACCACATTAAATCGTTGAAGAGAACCGTCCTATATTAAATCTTCATTCTTCTATCATCTAAATTCCAATAATCATAATCGTTCGCTGTGAGAGTATTATAGATAAGCAAATAAAAAAACGAGGCTGGGAAATAACTTGAAAACAATCCTGTAGACGAACGATATCTAAATTAATCTTACTAGACTTTGTTGCTTATTAAAGAGTTAAGTTTGAGAAAAAAGTCTGTTCCATTGGGCGCTTCGGGTCTTAAGCCTCCTCTACTTCCCAAGGAGTCGAGTGGCTTCCGTTCCATTCCACTTGATATGAATAATCGTATGCAGAATGAACCTTTCTATTGAAGACAATTAAAACGCAACCTAGCCGGCGAATATCCAATTGAAATATCACCTAATAGTTTGGGTTTATCATTAACTGAAATACTTGTCCCAGCCTCGCCTCTCTTTAAAAGGCAGTAAGTTTTTCTCTTTGATATCATGGTCTATTTTAGACCATTTATCATTACCTGAAGCTTTTTTGAATGTCATTCTATGCGAAGGTTGGAACCTACGAAAGGAAATTCGTCGTGATACAATTTTTACTATAAACAATCTCGGTCTAATTCTATACCTTTAACAGGAACTTGATACTAACCATTAGTCTTAAGGGTTATAATTTACATAATATTTTGAATGTGGAAAAATTTTAACGGTGAATTAACAGAATCTTTTGTGATATTATTTAAATATAACATCATGAGGAAAGAAGGTGATATAGTGTGCGCTCAAAAAAAATATAATGAATTATTAAATGAATTGAGAAAAAATTATCAAATGTACTATGATAACCGGTCCATATCACACAAAGATTTTTATAAACGACGCGTACATTTAATTATGAAACTTCGTACATTGGATATCAATGAAGATAAATCATTAATAAGCGATATTTCAAACTATTCATCTGATTTTAATAAACACAATTAACCCTTTCATATAAATTGAATGAAAAAGAGATTGAGCAGTTTAAAAATCAATTCAATCTCTTCATCCAATTCTCTGTAGGAAGAAAATCTCTTACTTTTTTATGTCTTAGTAAGTCGTCTACTCCTATCTTTATCTTGAATGCTCTATATTCTATTGAAATGCTAGGAATGCAGATACCATTTTTCTCATTCACATTTAGTTAGAGGATCTGATAAAATTTTAGTGAATCTCCTTTAAATCAATAACTTCCTGAGCCAATGCTTGGATCCTATTATTCTCCTCTTCATTTACAATTTTATTGCCAGGTCCAAAGCAGCTTGTATGTAAAAATACATTATTAAATGGTATTATCGCTTTGAAATAAGATAATATCGGTTTTAATTGGTACTCAGTTACTAAAAAGTGTTTTTCAGATCCTCCATTCGTAACAATTCCTACCACTTTTCCTTTAAAACAATCCGGAGCTAAATGATCAAATAGATTTTTTAGAACACCCGGTATCGACGCCTGATAAATGGGTGTACCAATTATTATAATATCCGCATCGTTTAGTTTATTGACTACCGTTCGGGTATCCTGATTATAGGATGAAAAAGGAATGCCTCTTACAAATTCCACATTATAATTTCTAAGATCTATTAATTCTGTATCTAATTGATTATCTATTTTGTTTACAGCTGCCAATACCTCTTCCACTGATTTAGGTGTTTTTTCACCAATTATGGAACCTGATAATCCTATTACTTTCATTACCTATTCACACTCCCACTCCATGCATCGCCATATTTTGTTATTTCTATACTTTTATCATACTTTTTGGAAGACGGAATATCTACTATTTCTGCTTTTCGTAAAAATCTGTATTCGAAATAACAAATCATTAACATAAAGGGGCGAAAGCCTCTTTAATGTCAGCAAAACAAGAAGTACCTCGGCCCAAACAGATTTTGTATATCCATATTTTAAAAACAAAAATCCTTACTTTTGCAAATAAGGAAGTGAAATAGGTGTGTACATTTTAGATTATTGGATTACATTAAAACATCCTGATATTCTTTTTTATTTTCAAGCATCATTTTTGCAAATGGACAAACGGGCTTAATATATTTATTTTCATTTCTTGCATGCAATACTACACGGTTTACTAATGCCTTGCCCAAACCTTTCCCCCTGTAGCTATTTGCAACTAATGTATGATTAATGATGATACTCCCTTGTTCAGATACCTCTTGCTCATCTGCCACAAATTCTATCTGAGCAACAATATTACCGCCAATTGCTATATAAAAATCGTTACTACAGCCAGGCACAATAACCCTCTCCCATCTTTTATTATTTATGACATCTGTAAAGTATATGAATAGACTGGTTGATTATCGGTATATAACATTTTAGAAGCTAATCCTCATAAGGACTATTGAAGATATAATTGAATACAAATTTTATATTAAAGTCTTAAACTTCGAGACAGTTAAAGTTTCTTTGTCTCATTAAAAGTATATGAATAGCATCTTTTTTATGGCTGTTGTTTTTCACGTAATAATTCCATTTGCATGTTCGGAATTTTCTGTTAAAATAATTAAAACTGAAAATAAGGGTGTAAAGAAGAATGAATTTGGAGTATTTTATAGGGATTGTTCCACCTGAAGAATATTTGGAACGTATTGAGCATTTTCAAAGTAAATGGATTAAACAATCGGGTGTAGAACCACACATAACATTGAAAGCACAAGGAGGACTAACTCCAGATAAACAATGGATTGATAAGGTACAAACCGTATGCGATACCTTCAAACCTTTTCAAGTATCATTAGATAAGCCCAACTATTTTGGAGATAGCGTTTTATATTTGAGTGTTAACTCAACTAACTTACACAAATTGCATCAAAAAATCATTAATGAGATTTCACCGTCAGAAGACTTAATAAAACAGTATTTTGAACTTGATGCCTTTGTACCTCACTTAACTCTGGGGAAAGAAAAATACGGTGGAAATATTTCTACTGGGCTCTCTAAAAAAGAACTAATAGAAATGGAAAAAATAGCAGATAGAGAGTTGAAACCGTACCCTAATTTTACAGTAGATTTTATTAGAATATATGAACTGAACATTGAAAAGCAAAGATATGAAAAATATTTAGATATCTCTTTAAGGTGATCACACATATCAAGGTCTTTTTATGCATTTCTCAACATTCCAACTGTTTTATAATTAGATTTTTTTGAAATAAACATTTGTTCCACGCGTTTATTAAATCCTAAATCTTTTCCTGATTCAAGCCATTGGAACCAATAGAGATAATTTCCAATATTATCCTTAAATCAATTATACCCATTTATACAGGGCACAAACTATACAAAACAGCCTTATTATTAATAAAATCCATCATTCATGTATATATATCCATTTAATAACATTATTATGAACTTTTTTAATAAATATGTTTAAGGATATGCGCTTATAAAAAGAAGCAGTCCAACTCTAAATGAATTGAACCGCCATTGTTTTTCGATTTATTTATATAGATTTATCAAAAATCATCAGGACAGCGTAAGCCCAGCATTAATCTAGGAAAAGGCCTCTTTTAATTCATCACTAATTAAGTGCCATGCCTCTTCAGCCTGTTTCAATTCACCTGTATGAGTAAATGCATGTGCAGCTTCCATGTACCTCTTCTTCTTGACTGTCACCCCAGCTTCTTCAAGCTGGCTTGCATAGTAGTCGGCTTCATCTGCAAGAGAGTCAAATTCAGCAGTGATGATTAAAGCAGGCGGCAAGTCTTCCAAATCCTCAGCATATACAGGAGAGACCAATGGGTTTTCCGCATCTTTCATTGATTTTAAATAGGATTCATTAAACAGTTTTGCCAGTCTGGGTGGTATGGCTTTTTTATGCTTGAATTTCAGGTCCGGATCAGTAGCAAGGTCCAGCGGTGGATAATTAAGGATTTGCTTCACTAAAGGAATCTGCTCTCTCTCCTTGTTCAGCAAACAAAGAGCAGCTGCTAAATTCCCACCTGCACTATGTCCCCCAACTGCTATTCGCTTATTGTCTACCTGAAGGACATTGGGGTTCTCATAAAGCCATTTCAGAATATCATAGCATTCATATATTGCAGCAGGAAATTTGTATTCTGGTGCCAGATGATAATCAATATTCACTACTAAACAACTGGCTCGGTCCGCTATCACAGGACACCACGCATCATCCAATTCAGCACTTCCCATCACAAATCCACCGCCATGCATATTCACAAAAACGGGTAATGGTCCCTCTGTATTCCGGTTTGGCCGATATGTAATGACGCGAGTATTTCCTAAATTTGTTTCAATCAACCGCTCCTCCCTTTCAACGTTAGGTTTTATACTAGGTTTCAGGAAGGAGGCCTGTACCATCTTACGTTCCATCATCCGAATGGTCTTTGCGAGTATTTTTTGATTTAGAACAAGCAATATACACACTCCTTTTATCTGGGACTGTAACAATTGAGTCAAATAGTACGTTTTTGTACAAAAAGTTTTTGTAATATAAATTATATATATATTAAAATGTTAATAACAATATTATTATACGGCAGGAGAATGGATATGGAAAAGACAGCTATTCTTTTAGTTAACTTGGGTACACCTGATCAACCAACCACGTCCTCTGTACGTTCGTATTTAAAAGAATTTCTAAGTGACAGTAGAGTAATTGATTTACCTAGGTGGAAATGGATGCCTGTCCTGCACGGAATTATTCTGAGAACACGGCCGCCGAAAACCGCAAAGCTCTACCAATCTATATGGACGAATGAAGGATCACCTTTATTAACCATCTCTATTAAACAAAAACAAGAATTAGAGAAACAATTCGCACATTCTAATATTAAAGTCTCACTTGCTATGAATTATGGTAAACCATCTATAAAGGATGAATTAGAAAAGCTGCATAAATGGGGAATGCGCCGATTAATTGTCGTGCCTTTATTTCCGCAATATTCCTCCACTACTACAGGATCTGTATGGGATCATTTGAACCAAACATTATCTAAATGGAGAGATATCCCGGAAGTAATATTTATACGTGACTACCCTGATCATCCAATATGGATTAAATTATTAAAAACGCGTATTGAACTATGCACAAAAGAACATGGCCACCCTGATGCGGTAGTCCTGTCCTATCATGGCATACCTAAAAGATATGTATCTGATGGTGACGATTATCCATACCAATGCTTAAAAACCACTCAAGCTCTAAAAAAAGAATTGCCAAATCACACTATCATTACATGCTATCAATCTAAATTTGGTAAGGAACCTTGGCTTGAACCTTCAACCAGTGAAACGTTACGTCATCTTGCCAAAAGCGGTTCTAAACATATTCACATTCTCGCTCCCAGTTTTACAGTAGATTGCCTGGAAACACTGGAAGAACTTCAGGTTGAGAATCATACTATTTTTATGGAAAACGGCGGTGAAAAATATCATTATATAGAAGCTGCCAATGACGATCCTTTATTTATTGAATGCCTGATGGATATCATTAAGCCTTATTTGGCTCCAATAAAAATCATTTAGCATAGCAATATTGGAAAATATTCCAATTTAATTTTATCATAACCAGCAAAAAAATAAACAATAAAGAACCAACCCTTTTTCTGGAACGTCCTTTATTGTTTATTTAGCTCGGTTCATGAATTTCTAATCTAGCAACATTTCTTCCATTTTTATCATATATTCATTTAAAGGAACCTATTCCACTAGATAATTTTCTCTCCTAATTAACTCCACTAAAAAACAGTATGATTATTATCATACTGCCTTAACGAACTATCTTGAAATTTTTAATCATATATAAACTGCTCTTAAATAGGATATCTGATAAAACCAGTCCAATTGCAATCCCAACTGCACAGTAACCAACATTTAAAAATCCGATTAGCGCACCATCATAGTCCTGTAGTGTTAATAAACGAAATGCCTGAAAAGCTGTTATTCCCGGAACGATTGGCACCAGTCCCGGTACATAAAAGACAGTCAGCGGCATCTTAAAAATTCGTGCAGAGATTTGTCCGGCAAAGGCTAATAACAACGAACACACTATACTGGATAGAAATACGCCGTACCCTTCCGTGCTTAAAATCCAGTATCCCATCCAACCGCACATCCCTACAAGTCCTCCTATTGGTATAGACTTGCGCGGAACATTACAAATAACTGCGAAGGATATCGATGATAGAAAGCTAAAAACCATATGAATAAGGATCTGATTCACTATTTCCGCCTCCTAATTGATAAATAAATAATAGACGGTAGCAATACCCGTACCAATCGCACCCGCAATGAAGACAGCCTCCACTAACCGGATTGTTCCTGAGAGATAATGCTTTGCCATCATATCGCGAATAGCATTGGTCATCGCAATTCCAGGTACAAGCGGTGCAACCGTCCCTATCATGACGGAATTTAAATGACTTCCCATTATACTGTTAATATAATAGGCAACAATCCCACCCAAAAAAGCAGCTATGTATTCCACTATGAATGGTGTTTTCATTATTTTAAAGCCAATTAAATAGGTTATATAACACAAAAGGCCACCAATCATACTAGCCGGTAAATCCACAAATGTGCCATTCATAATCAGCATAACGCTTCCGCTCAATACAGCTGTACAAATAAGTCTGAACCATAAGGGGTAGTCAAGCGGGTCCTGATCCACTGCTTTCAGTTCCGAAAGAACTTCCTCAATTGTCAGACGGCCTTCTGAATACATTCTTGATATTTGATTGACCTTCGTTACCTTTTCAAGATTATGATCCCGATTATCGATTCTAACGAAATTCGTATTGTCCAAGCCTATATTCACAAAAATTCCATTAACTGTCACATATGTAAATGCATTTGTTCCATGCTTTATTCCTAGTGAAGTACTAATCATTCTTTCCATTGTATCCTCTACCCGGCTCGTTTCCGCTCCGTTTTCCAGCATAATACGCCCGGCTAGAAGACTGGCATCAATAATAATCTTATTTTTGTCTACTGCCACTTTCGTCAACTCACTTCACATTTAATATCAATCAATGCCTATATATTGTACAATAATTTTTCTGAAAAGATAGAGGTAAAATGAGCGAAAACTAAAACTTTGTTAATAGAGAGGATAAGACTAATAATCTAACCCTATAATTCACTATTTCGCAATGATTAAGTCGATATTCTTGTTATGAATTATCCAATTATCAGGAAATCCATAAATTAGACTAAATTACTTCAAATATTATACTACTGTAATTCAGCTTAAATAACAGGGCTCTGTCCAGACATTTGTTGCTAATAAATCAATAATGGAGACAGCCGACTATAGCTGTCTCCATTATTGATCTAACGCCCCAATTTATATTATTAGGATTATTCATTTGAATTTAGTTCATCTATTGTCTTGAAAATCCTGGAATATACATCTTTTATATGTTCATCATTTTTTTCATCATTATATAAACCATATCCCCACTTTTTTAATGTATCATCATCTTGTGTTGTAAAAATTCCAACAGCATAACTATTACCTGAAGTCCAATTCATTATTTTATCGTATTCCAAATCTTTTTCAGTAAAAGAGGCATAATGATTTGTTCTCATAAAAAAGTAAGGGATAGCAGAATTTAAGTAAACATCTGCATATTGACTTTCAGCAGCTTCAAAAAGGTTATTTTCCGAAATAATGACAGCATCATAAGAGTTCATTTCTTTGTTTGTCATTTCTCCAAATGAAATTTCTGTAAATTCCACTTGTTCTTCTTTCACTTCCGGTTTTTCTCCAACAACAGCTATCCGTAAGGCATTTCCTTCGTATAACTCGAAATCGGGATTTGAAACACAAGCTGATAGGACAGATATTATCAGTATTAAAAATGCAATATTTAAAGATTTCGTTCCGTTTATTTTCTTCAGTTACTCCTTATATTCTCGTTTATTTACATTATATAGTGATAGATATTTTTCATTTGCATGCTAAGGTCCTTCTCTAGGGAGCGAACAGCTTAGCGGATCGAATCCCTCTCCACTCGCTACTGAGTGATTATATTCAAAAAGTTTAATCAGAACGTTCTCACTGGCTATAGAATCCATTCCCATTCAATGAGAAGCATCCATATTAGACCAACCTAGTTTGAGACGTACTATACATATCTACTTCTCTTATAAAGCAAACTATGTAAAATAGGTGCAAAAGCAATAATATATACGAATAAAGCCAATAATAAAGAGCATAACAGATATGATATTCTAATCTGTTATGCTCTTTATTTAATCTACTTTATGCCTGGATAATTTTTCTCAGCAATAGAGATGATTGGTTAACCTCTTTTTTAGAAATTGCTTAAAAAATCTCTGACTTGATCAGGCGTTTTAGCATTAGCGCTATGTAAATGAGCTATTTTTTCTCCATTTTTATAAACTAATAAGGACGGAATTCCCATAACATTTTCTTTTTCTGCCAATTCGGGTAATTCATCTTTATCAATTGTAAACCATTGTTTATCTTGATGCTCCGTAATAATTTCGTCAATAAATAAATCAAGTCGTTTACAATCTGGACACCAAGTAGTCGTAAATATATTTACTGTTAGTTTATCGCTTTTTATTTGATTATCAAATTCTTCTATAGATGTAACTTGTTGCATTCTCTAAATCTCCCTTCTCTTTCTCTATTACTATAGTAAACATTTTAAATACTTTACACATTTTAAATGCTTATTATGATGTTTACAATAATAACTATTCTCTTCAAAAATTGGTACAATAGGCTTATATAAGGAGATTACTGTAATGGAGGTTTTTTATGCTATAGTTACATCTAATGTCTATAGAATAAACAGAAGAAGCGATTGATTTATTAAAAAACACACTGCAAGAATCAGTAGAGATGTCCTCATTTGGGTCGCTCGTTCGAATGGGTGTAGTTCTATTCGAATGCAGAAAACAATTTTTACATATAAGGATACCTTTGCTTCTGCTATTTCAATAAATCCTTTTTCTATTAATCGATATGGTCATTCCCAACAGATCCTTTATTATAGTGTGAATCCGTAAAAGCTAGGTTTGTTCTTTTTCTAAGATATTCATCTATTACTACATACAAAATCGCTGCAACAATCCCAAGATAAGCAAAAAATTTAGTCTCCATTGCTACAAATAAAAATCCCGAAAGAAACATTCCATATACTGTAATTTTTATTAGAAGTCGTGCTTTTTTATGCTGTACTAGACCAGCGATTATTTCTCCAATGATTGATGCTATAAATCCATAAAGAAAAACAAACAGGAATGAATATGGAAATGCCAAGAATTAAAAAAATTTAATTACATTATCACTTTGTTCTCCTAAGATATATGAAGTACCTGTAAGAAATAAGGATGTTAATACAGAAACAATAATAACCGATAGTAAATTTCTTATGATTATCCTAATGTTTGCTCCCCCAGTGCGTTAAACTTTACCGTTACATTGTAGATACTAATTTCTTAATCCATCTTGAATTATCACTTATAAAATTTCCCTTAGCTCTCGAAGTATAAATTAAACGCCTACCATCAAAATAAAATTAGCATATTCGTTATATATTTTCCGCTTTTTACCAAATATTTCTGTGAGTGGGGATTAAATCCTCATATCCTACCCATTCTTAACCCAATCATTTATTTTCACTGAAGCTAATAGGATATTCTTATGCCCTTTATCTATTATCCGAGTCTTCTCTCCATTTCAATTTTAATAATTTTATAGAATCTCAATTATAAGAATGTTGACATACTTCTAAATTAATGACCATAATATGGGATATGAATTTTTATGAGGAGTAATAGGATGATCACGAAAAGCACACAAAAAGCAACGCCTTTAAGCCCGGATTATGACCCATGGGAAACCTATATGGATATAGAACAATATGGAAAGCTAACCCTTTCTAATATAGAATTTACAACCACAACTCTATGTAATATGCGTTGTGAGCATTGTGCTGTTGGATATACCCTGCAACCGAAAGATCCTGATGCTCTGCCTTTGGAACTAATCTTACACCGTCTGGAAGAAATCCCTGCTTTACGTTCCATCAGTATAACCGGCGGTGAACCTATGCTCTCAAAAAAGAGTGTTGAAAATTATGTTCAGCCTCTATTAAAATATGCACACTCACGTGGGGTGCGAACACAAATAAATTCTAATTTAACACTTCCGTTAGAGAGATATGAAACAATTATTCCTTATTTGGATGTTTTACATATTTCACATAACTGGGGAACCATCGATGATTTTATAGATGGCGGTTTTGCTATGATGGAAAGAAAACCAACTCGTGAACAGCGAGAAGTCTTATTTAATAGAATTATTACCAATTCCCAGGCATTAACGAAAGCGGGAGTACTCGTATCTGCTGAAACCATGCTCAATAAAAGAACGCTCCCCCATTTAGAACATATTCACAAACAAATTGTTGAAGAAATGGGCTGCCAAAGGCATGAGGTGCATCCTATGTACCCTAGTTCTTTTGCATCTACTTTAGAAACACTTTCATTGGATGAAACAAGAAAAGCCATTCACCATCTTCTGGATATTCGTAATGAAAACATTTGGATGCTGTTTGGTACACTGCCTTTTTACCCATGCAGCCAAAACAGTGAAGATCTCGAATTACTGCAAAGATTATATTCAAGTAAAAACGTGACTGTTCGGAACGACCCTGACGGACGATCTCGTTTAAATGTAAATATCTTTAGTGGTGATGTAATCGTAACTGACTTTGGAGATACTCCGCCACTTGGCAATATTAAGGAGCAGTCATTGCCTGTCGCCTATAATAATTGGATGAAATCAAGCCTGGCCGATTCATTAAATTGCCATTGCCCGACAGTAAAATGCCTAGGTCCAAATGTATTGGTTAAAAACGCTTATTATCCAGAAATGAATTTCAAATTAAATAAAACCAATTTATAACGGTTCCATCTTTTAAATACGAACAGACCGCTATTTAAAAAAAGAATGGTCGTTTTTTAGAAATCGGCCATTTTTTATGTCTATATAGATAGGAAAGGATCGATTAAACCACCAAACACTTTGTTCAATCCCCGACATCCCTCATTTCTTCTCCATTCTTTTTTATCTTTTGATCAATCTGGTTTATCTAATTTAGTTTGGTGATATTATGGAATTTTAAGGTAAAATTAAATTTAATACCGATAGTTATTAAAGACTGATGATCGAGGTGAATTAGGTGGAACTGGAGCAATCTATTCATTACAAATTTTGGACTGTTTGTTTGGTTCAGAATGGAGATTATGTCCTGTTATTAAATAGACAACACGATCATTTCAAGGGATTTATACCACCAGGAGGAAAAGTAGAGTTTCCAGAAAGTTTTACGGATTCCGCTATTAGAGAAGTGAAAGAAGAGACAGGGTTAAATGTAAGTAATCTTGTCTACAAAGGGCTTTATGAGTATGTCAATCCCGAAAAACATGACAGACATATTATTTTTAACTATTTAGCTACTAGTTTTAGCGGCACATTGTTGCAAAACTCAACCGAGGGTAAACCTGTATGGGTTCATATAGATGAAGCTTCTAATCTCCCTATGCAAGAATCTATAAGAAGAAGATTTCCATTGTTTTTGAAGAAGGAACATTTGAGATTCAGGTCGAATGGGATAATGAGAGAAATCAAGAAGGTAAAGTTTCTATAAAGAAGACCTAAGCTACTGGTACAGGAGATTCTAGATACTTCTTTTTAATTGCTGTTTAAATAAAATTCTTCCGATAAACCTTAATCATTATAGTACTGTTCCTTATAATTATAGATATTTATGCACTTTCATTAATCAAACAACAACAGCGTCCGATAAACGAACGCTGTTGTTAATTAGTGTTAATTAGAACCATTTTTTAACTTTCGCTAGACATTGGTTATGCTTTTTTATGTAGGCTTTGGCTTTTCCATACTTCTTAAATCCACCTTCACCTTTGTTATAAGCACTCAAGGTAGCTTCTTTTAAAGCAGTACCCTTAT
Organism: Bacillus sp. z14 (2026); assembly: GCF_058313575.1. Taxonomy (NCBI): domain Bacteria; kingdom Bacillati; phylum Bacillota; class Bacilli; order Caryophanales; family Bacillaceae; genus Bacillus; species Bacillus sp. z14 (2026). The sequence continues at coordinate 788,569 of NZ_JBZFQK010000002.1, read as the reverse complement.
AACCTTTTTTCTTATATTTCTTTTGTAAATCGGATAACATGTATGTTCCCCAATTCATATTTACGTATGGATCATAGGGTTTGTTCTTTGTCTTTGTAATTTTAGCTAAATTTTTATGGTTAATTTTATTAATTTGGAAATATCCGTAATTACTTCCACCTTTTGCTTTTACTTTCATATTGCTTTCATGCAGCATCACTGCCAGCGTTTCTTTATAATCCAATCCTCTTTGTTTAGTCATTTTATAGAGATATTGTTGTTGAGCTTTAGGCAAAGGAACTTTTTTTGAATACTTAAATCCAGCTAAACTGCTACTTGCTGCATCAGCTTTTTGTCCCGGTATAGTCGTACTTGCGATTAACGCAAAAATGAATAGTAAACTGATAGCAATTTTCCCAAATAGTTTAGGTTGTAATTTAATCATATAAACTCCTTTTCATTAGCAACTTTTTTACTACTTTTTGTTACTCTTGTACTATATCAAAAGTCTTTGCCAGAAATGTATGAATTCATCAGATTATAACGTTATTGTAAGGATGATGTCTTCTATGTAATCTGTTTGTAAAATAAGTAGTACAATTTCAATATAAAAATGGAGTGAACTGATTTAGAAATCAATATTCTTCTATATAAAAAGGTTTTACTTTTTATAGGAAAATCTATCATTTCAGTATGGTTGCAATAGCAGCAATTCTCTTAGGGGGGTTGGAAAATAAATAAAAAAGAACCGCACACGCACACCCTTTTTTTAGCCACAAAGCTCTGTACTTCAATTTAATAATCCACGAATAGAAGGTGAATCTATGTTTTTGAACGAGTTAGAAAGATACAGAGAAACAGAAATTCTTCAAGCTGCTACTTTTGCCGCCAGTCTTAAACTACAAAAAGAAGAAGCAAAATTGATAGATAATTGGGTGGAATCGTTGATCGAAATCAATACAAAGAAAGAAATAGGGAGCAAACAAACGGAGGGTTTTTTTTCGATTTATAATACTCTGCAGGAAGCATCAGATTCTTTAGATAGTAGTTCTTTAAAATATATTTTAGGTCGGCTTCTTAAGATTTACGACTCTATGTGGGGCAATGTTTTTTCATCCGTTATAGATCGTACTACATAGAAGATTAAAGAGTATATAGATGAAGCATTTTCTTTAATAGGTTTGATTATATTTGGAAAATAGAAAAACTAAGTAAATTCTTTCATTCTGCTGATTTTTTTATGCGCAATAAAGCTCTTAAATACCTACTGGACCTAAATGAGATAAGAGGATTCCATCATACTATCAAGGATTTCAAGAAAATTATAGGATTTATAAAACCAGATAATACGGATATCATACATTACCTTGTTCATTACAAAGTAAATAATAATCAGGGGTGCTATCAAATTATAAGCTTCATTTTTAATGATCTCAAAACTAATAGTTACAGGACATTCGAAATTAAAAGAGATTGTATAATTTGGTTAGATAATGCTGTTGGCAGTTCACCAAAAAAGCCTTGGTTGGACAAATTAACAGCTATTCAGAAAGAGCTTAAAGATGAGGAACTACTAAAAATAGCTCGTTGGATTTTGAATCATGGAGATTTCGAAAAGGAACAAAGTACAGGATGGACTGATGGAGTTTATAAAAAATTACAAAAATCTTCATTATGGTATTTGGATATTCGAAGTAATGATATTTATGGAGGTCAGCCATTTAACAGTACCATTAAAACATTTCCGTTTCTTAAAAAAACATATCCATTGGGAATTGCGAGGCTTTTAGATATATTATATATTACAGTTTCTGATCACTTTATGGATTCCATATGCACTTTAAGTGCACTTCTTCATATTTTTCCAAGAAAATCATTACAAATAATTATTATTTAGAGTTATATAATTTAATTGATTTAGCACAAGGGATATATGGCTACTAATTAAAGAGGAAAACAAATAAATGGAGTTGAATGTTTTTTTATTCTATCATGCATATAAAATAGGGATTCATTCAGCTTTTTTTACTTGTCTTCCTATAAGGATTAAATTATTTTAACTTAATACCTCTTGAGATGTAACAAGCTTTTTCAATGCAAGAATATTCCCCAAATGTATTCCTTCATGAAAAATAGTTCTAACGAGGACTTGTTCCACTGTAAACATTCCAGATTCCGTTACAGAATATTCTTCTTCCAGTCTTTCTCCATATAAATCTCGAATCATAAAAGGCTGTACAGCAAGCAGTCTTTTTAAATAATCAAGTTTAGGAACCTCTCCCCTCCAATCTTCCGGGCTCGTACCATAACCAAACCATTCATTAAAATGATTAGGCAGGATGATTGGTTCCTTTGTCAAATGTTGAATCCACAAATATTGATCCAGGTATACATGTCCCAGGTTCCATCGTATATTATTTCGAAATCCCTCAGGTACAATATTCACCTCATCCTCATTCATCGAATCCACCGCCACTAACAATTCATGCCGATAATCAGCCAATTGCTTAAAGAGTACTTCATGTCTTTTTAACATATTCAACCCTCCTAAATTGTGGTATATCCATTTATTTCGGGCTGTGATTGACAATTCCCTTCCTACTTTGTAACCAATTAGAATAACTATTTAAATGAAGCTAAAAATCAACTAAATTACCATTCCATAGTACGAAACCTCTAAAGATAAGAAATTCAATTCAATCAAAAAAACATCCAATCTTGGTTGGATGTTTTCTTCTTTATCAGGAGGACTTTAGACACTTAAGTATAGTAAGCTGCATCGATATACCGTCTGTTATGATTTTTTTCCGTTCCTTTATCTTGTAATTCATTCCATCAACGATAAAATGTCCATTGCCAGAGTAGGCAACATATTTCCCTTGTTTCTCCAACTCATATTTAATGGCAACTACATATTCATTCGCATTTGGATACGTTTCATTCATCCTGAGTATAATTGTATTTCTCTCATCCCGTTTATATTTAATAAACAATAAAAAAGCAATCATAACAATGAATAAAGTTAATATATACACCACGCAGACTACCTCCGCCTCCATATATTAACTTTATTTTATAACAAAAAATGACAATACACCACATACTTTACTATTATTAAGAAATTCACTTTTTATAAACTATTAATATGTACTTGAAATAGAATTATTTTTCATTGATTTAAGAAGACTCCTCAGTCCAGTTTTCTTAAATCGGTAAATGGATAAAAGACATATTTACCTTGTCCTATAACCTGATCCTGTTTAATTAACCCTAATCCATTGCGACTATCCATACTTACAAGACGATTATCACCCATAACAAAATATTCATTTTCAGGAATAAGAATCGCTTCGAAATCTCCATTTGATTTTTCGCCTTCTTCATGGGTTTCTTGTCGATTTTTATCCAGATATCTTTCCTTTTTCTGAACATCATTAATATAAAGGATATTATTTTTTACTTCAATCTTATCCCCTGCTACACCAATTATTCTCTTAATGAACATTTCACTGTTATCACCCTTAATGATGACAATATCTCCTCTATTATATTTCTTTTCTACTAATGATTTACTGACCAGTATTCTCTCTTGATTGCGGAGAGTAGGTTCCATCGATACTCCTTCCACTTTATACGGAGTAAATAGGAAAGTCCTGATTAACATAATGACAGCAACAATGATCAGAATGGACTTTAACCAGCTAAATGTTTCATTTTTCATATTTCTATCAGGAATCAAATAATTCACCTCATCTTTCTAAAAGGGCTGGAACTCAAGTAATAAAACTTTTCAATCCTCCAAGCATATAAGGCATTATTTAAGTTCTTATGTATCCAGTCAATTCTTTATTACATACTATCCAGATATGGCATCAGTTACTCTCTTTCGTTCCGATATCTGACTAAAAACAATCTCCTCATCTTTATAAGCTCGACATACGGTAATTTAGCGTTTCATTAGCAGATTTCTAACAAATTGTTATCGTGTTTCTTCTATTATATTGATTCTTTCAAGAACTGATTAATTATCTTTTTGACGAATTAAGTCCGTTAACCTAATTTATTTAAAAAAACCTTAGAACTATGTCATATTTTAGGGTATAATAGGAATAGATTATTTTATTACAACAAAAGAATGAAAATCGACCAGCTAATATGCTTCCTTACATACAGGAAAATGAATTTACTAAAGTTTCTTTTAATTACTAATTAGTTATCAACATCCATTCTCTTAAAAACTAAATTTACATCTATTCTTATAACTACGAACTATAATTTTTGATATTTTCATTTTTTACTTTATAGCAATCACACCCATTCATTACCCTTTTCTTCCAATTTTAAGCATTGTTTTTCATAAGTTTAATATTTTTTCTCAGTTTTTTAATCTCTTTTTTTACCATTAATTCAAAATAATGGATATTTTTGTGACAATTATGACAAAAACTCCTCTATCTAAATTTACTAGAAAAATATATTAATACCATGGTTTTATTAAGTTTTTTTACCTATAGTTTTCTGAATATTCAAATTATTAGATATGTATTTGACATATTCCCGTTATATCAGTAATGAATTTATCATCTCCTCGTTATTACTTCTTTCTCGTAAACCTGATAAGATTGTCACTGTTAGCTCAAAACAAACAATTTTAGGAGGTTCAAACTACATGAAGAAAACTTTGTTATCATTCGTAGCGGTAGCTTCCATCGCCGTTGCTATGGGCGGACCCCAAGCATCTGCCCAAGAAATCACAATCAAAAAAGGTGATACACTATGGGGTATCTCAAATAAATACGACACTTCTGTTGATCATATTAAAGAACTCAATAATTTAGATTCCGATATCATTATTGAGAATACTAAATTGATCGTAAAGGAAGACCAACCAAAAACTTATACCGTTAAAAAAGGTGATAGTCTTTGGAAGATAGCTGTTAAAAATAAAATCTCTATTAATCAGCTAAAAAGTTGGAATAGCTTAAATTCAGAAATTATTCAACCAGGTCAAGTCCTTAATTTGTCTGGTGTAGGCCAACCGGCAAAAAATAATACTGAAGCTGTTCAACAAAAAACAACAACTACATCAACAACTACTAAAACTGAAACAAAAACAGAGACAACAACTACTACTGCAAAGTCTACTGGGCAAAAAGCAGGAAAAACTCTCTCTGTTTCAGCCACAGCTTATACAGCTAGTTGTAACGGTTGTTCTGGCGTCACTGCTACCGGAGTCGATTTAAATGCGAATCCAAATGCTAAAGTAATCGCAGTTGACCCTAGTGTAATTCCATTAGGTTCAAAAGTTTATGTTGAAGGTTATGGATATGCTACTGCTGCTGATACCGGTGGTGCTATTAAAGGGAACAAAATAGATGTTTTCATCCCTACACAAGATGCTGCTCTTAATTGGGGACGTAAACAAGTTAACATTCAAATTTTAAACTAACACATTTCGCTTTAAACGACACCTTCGAGTTTACATCCAGTTCTCGAAGGTGTTTTATATATATTTTTCTTTTTCAATCTACTAACTCTCCTTAAAAACAACTGAAATACATTCTTACTCACCCTGTCTAAACCTACGTACAACACTATAAATATATCAAGAACAATTACAATCAATTAATTTTATTTTATGATCTATTCATCCTCATGACTTCTTAAGGGTATCGGGGATTTAAATAGCATGACCTCTTTAAAGTCAGGTTCCGCTCATCTTCCATTTATAATGATAAAGATAGAACTTTGTGATGCTACTGACAAAACAATAAGCCAATCTTTTTTAATCTAATTTTGTTTATTAAAAGCTGTTTCTCGTATTTTTATTGGCTTATTAAATCTTGAAAAATCACATATTTATTTCTTATGAATTATGAATTGAGAATCATCGGTTACTTCAATAAATCATCTATGTCCATTCAATGAACCACTTCCTGTAAAGTAATTCCTATATAGGAATTTAAATAGCTACTCGAATATACTTATTCTACATCTCCAAATCATTATTTATCATTTCTTTAAGTATTATGATTTACTAATTAACTTTGTGGGTCGCTTCTATAAAATGCTGTTTTCTAATAGATTTTGATTTATAAGAAGAATAAAATTACTATTTTGTGGTGCCATTATATATGAAGTTAGCTACTTCAACAAACCAAAAAAGAGTATGTCATAGTGGAAAATAAACATTTTGAGGATGTTTATACAGGGGATTATCTAAAATTATTCGTGATAATGAGACAGGAGTCCTATATTTTCATGATAGCTTTCCAGCTTCCGAATTGACTGTCATGGGCGATAAAGGATGGAAAGCCTTTAATTGATAATAATCTCCCATTCCGCAGTCGGGGACTTAGTTGAATAATCCGTTGTCCGTTTCCTAATGAAGCTGGCTTTTTCACACTTCCATAAATATTTTTCCGTGATAAACTTTATATCTTTGTTAAAGGTATTTGATTCACTCGTTCTTTGGTCGCAAAGAGTTGATCAAATTAGTAACAAATCCCCTATACAAAGAGCATACCTCCATTAACAGTTATGCTTGTTCATTAATCTATTAATCATGTACTACTTGTATTTATTCATTTTTTTCGACTTTATGGCCGCCAAACTCATTTCTTAAAGCAGCTACAACCTTACCGTTAAATGTGTCATTTTCCTGTGAGCGAAAACGCATTAATAGGGCCAATGCCATTACTGGTGTCGAGGCTTGAAGGTCTAAAGCAGTTTCTAGTGCCCATTTTCCTTCACCAGACGAATGCATAACTCCCTTAATTTCTTCCAAACGGGCATCTTTAGCAAAAGCTTGCTCCGTTAATTCCATTAACCAGGAGCGCACAACCGATCCATTATTCCAGACTCTTGCTACTTGTTCATAATCAAAATTAAACTCACTTTTTTCGAGGATTTCAAATCCCTCACCAATAGCTGCCATCATCCCATACTCAATTCCGTTATGAACCATTTTTAAATAATGTCCGCTCCCCGAATCACCTGCATATAAGGACCCATTTGGTACGGAAGTGGCTGCAAATAATGGTTCAATTACTTTCCATGCGTTTTGATTGCCACCAATCATATAACATGCCCCATTTCTTGCTCCTTCCATTCCCCCGGAAGTACCGACATCCATAAAATAGATTCCAGCTTCTTTTAATACCCTGCTTCGTCTCATCGATTCCTTATAATTTGAATTTCCCCCATCTATTAAAATATCTCCAGGACTTAACAGTGGAAAAAGCTCTTCTATAACATTATCAACCACAGTATGTGGTACCATCAGCCATATGACTCTGGGTTGCTCCAGTTTATCCACTATGTCTTTCATATTAGGACTGCCAATGGCTCCATATTTTTGAAGGCTCTCAACCGAAGCTGAATTTACATCATAAGCATGCACAATAATTTGGTGGTCTATTAAATTTTTAGCCAAATTCATCCCCATCTTGCCAAGACCGATTAAACCTACCTTCATCAAGTCTCCTCCTTATTAATATCTTTATTAGTTACATACCGTTATTTTCAACAAATAAACATTTCAATCCGTTACATCTTGCCAACAGTCTAATACTAAACTTTCGAATTCTTAATTGTGTAGTGAGGTTTCCAATTCTTTGCCTATTCAACAAAAATTAGTTAAAATTCTATATAGATAAATAATAAAGGAGAGTAATAAGATGGAAATTTGCAAAGAATGCTTTGATGGGAATATAGTTGATGAACAACATGAGCAATATGAAAATCTAGATCGTGAGTTAGTTCGCCTTATTGAAGTAAGCCATTTTTCCTATGACGAAGCCTTTAAAAGGGCAACCAGATTATATCCTGCCATAAAGAAATGTCCTGAGTGCAATGACTGAAACTAAATTTAATAGCTTAAATTTAGTTTCAGTCATTGATCAAACCATCATTCAATCGTGTAAATAAAAATGAGGTATTTTTATGGTTAAATTAAAAGATTCTCAGCAGGAAAAACAAGATATAAAAGTATATATCGGCGATCACTATCATTCATTTTTAAATGAGAATCATAGAATTAAAAGATGGAATTTTTTCGGTTTAGTCTTCGGGATGTTCTGGCTTGCGTATCGAAAAAGATATCTGATTGTCGGTATTTTCATCCTGATTGATATTTTAGTATCTCTCCTATTCCGTAACCACCTGTTTTATTGGTTAGTTTTTGCCGCATTAATGCACCTTTATATAGGCAGAAGCGGTAATCTTTTATATCTAGCCGGTACAAAAAAACATGTTGAACAGATAAGACGTAGACATCCACATCTCGATGAAAAGGAGATGAAACGCTTACTAATAAAAAAAGGGCGAACCAGCTGGTGTTTTATTCTGCCTTTACTTATCTATTTTGTTCTTATTCATACCTATGTGTTTATCGACGATATTAAAATTATAGTAGCCTCATATTTTTAAATGATACTTAACAAAAAATTAGAGTGATTATCCAAATCACTCTAACACTATTGACCTATAAGGTTTTCAATTTAGATCAGACGATTCCTATCCTTCGGCAAATATGTACATTTTTTCCCTCTGTCTAGCATAATTAGACCCCAAAATTACTTCAGCGAAAATTCCATAATGGATAACCTTACAGAAGTTGATTATTCTTCGTTCTCCTTTTGTTCTTTTACAGAAATACTTACTGGTTTTTTCGTCACTGGGTTCTACTATTAATTGTTCCTCTTGTTTATTGTCTAAAAGATTTCCTTCAATAACATCCTCTTTTTCAGCCTCAGATTGATTATTATATTCCCCATCTACCTCATACCAGTCTTCAGGAATTTCGTAATAAACCCCTGGCTCATCAGTTGTTTCTCCACCTTCAAAATATCCTCCGTCAATCTCTTCATCTTCTTCCTCAAAATGATAATCACCGGTCTCCGTATAAAAAAAGCCTGTTATATCACTCTCCGATAACGGATTTGAAACCCAACCACTGATAAACGAATAAACATCCTTCAGGGGAATGCTAAACCCAATTGATTCATCCTCAATCGATCTCGCTGAATTGATTCCAATTACTTTGCCTGATTTTACAGATACTAATGGACCGCCACTGCTTCCAGGAGATATCCGAGCAGTCATTTGGTAAATATTTTCATATATACGCTCCCCAATATAAAAACTTCGGTTAATGGCTGCAATTGTTCCCAAAGTTGCTGTATTAGTTTTTCCGAGCGGACTCCCCAATGCTATTACTTCCTCACCTATCGAAGCATATTCCTGGGTAGCTAGCCCCAAGGATTGCTGATTCGCCAATTCAGGTATCCTGATAATTGCGACATCATGGATATTCGAATATCCAATGACTTTTCCTGCATAGGATTGACTTGTATAATCGATTGCTGTTATATCAACAGAGCCCTCTACTACATGAGCATTTGTAAGGATATCTCCATGATCATTAATGATAAATCCAGTACCTTGATTATCCTCAGTGAAAATAGTAAAAACTTTTGCAAGTGATTCAGTTATAATCTCAGAAACCTCTTTTTTGGTATCTACTTTTATTTCAGTTGCCGGTTTAGGCGTTGTTTTAATTTCCTCTGCTTGATTCGTTTTTCCATTCTCTTTATGTACCAATTTTATTTCTTTTATGCTTCCATATTCGACCTGCTTATGATTATCCGTTTGATTTGCAGCTAATAAATAGATGCTTGCTGAAAGAATAGCGATGATACTAAAAGAAACCAAGACAACTTTTGATCTCTTTCTTTTTGGTCCATTCTTCAATTTACCACAATGCAAACAGTACTTACTTCGGGTATTTATTTCATTCTGACAATAGCGACATTTCATTCTTTACACCTGCTTCTTCATTGACAGCTAAATGACCATCATCTCTTATACATTATTTCGTCATTCACGCCAGAAAAATGAAGCATGGTCATAAAATATTCTACAATTCAGCGTAGAATAGCCTAATAAGAGCTAAACTGAAAAAGAAAAACGATAGCACACCGTTTACTATAGCTAATCCCTTATGTTTTAAACGTATTTGTTCAATACACGTCACCATAAACATGAATCCTATCGACATATGCAAGTACGGATAAAGCCAAATGCTCTCTTTAACGACAAAAATAAGCTATTACAATTACAAATGAAGAACTGATGAACTTAAAAACTTTCATAAAAACTCCTTTTATCCTTTTTACCTAAAATCTTCCCTTAGCATGTTACCATACTTTAAACCGCCAGATGAATAAAGAACATAAACAAAACAAGGATTGCTCAATAAACTTCTTCTGTTCAGCTTATTAGACAATCGCTTCATTTACCTTTGAACATTTTAAATAAAAGAATTTCTTAATTTTCTATGTTGGAAATTTTTAAACACGATTCCATGGGTAGGTGAGAACAAAAACACGTCCAAAAATCAAGCCAGACACTGCAACCATACAACCGGCAATAGAGACATCTAAAACAACGGCTGTGTAATAACCGAAAACGGAGCTTACCCCAACTATTAAACTGATCATAATCATGACACTCAGGCGCTCTGTTAAAAGATAGGCAGTTGAGGCCGGTATAATCAACATACCTATAACAAGAATAGCGCCCACACTCTCCCCCCTTTAAAAAACACTTATAAACCTTTAAAATATCAATATCACTAAAAAAGTTTTATAAGTGTATCTATTCCTTCCCATTCGCTCTCCAAGAACCCTTTTTATTTATAATAATTATAAATAAAAAATATTACAGTTTTGGTCATTTAAAAGAACTTTCTCCATATTAAATTTTAGTTAACAATATCGAAAATCTAGCTATGGTGAAAATTCAGATAAAATTATATAATTAAATCTTATAGGACACCATACACACATGTTTCTTATAAAAAACTCATGTTAAGAGTAGAATAATAAATTAGGAGGGAACTTGTATGAAGGTCATTGTGTATAAAAAAGATATCGATCAATTCCTGGCTGATTTTAAATCTATCTCTTCTTATGATGAAGTTGGTAAGAAGTATTACTTTATCTTTGAAGACCATATTAGAGGTGGCCACTGGACCTTAATGTTTTATGATAAAGAAGGAAAATGGACAGCGCATGGTAAGGGAGAGTTTTATAGCGACATAGATGAACTACAGCTTTCAGGTGATCAATTAAAACTTTTCATTTACAAAAACAGAAAATATATTAATAATGTGATTCGACAATTAAGAGTAGCTATTCCATCTTAAGTCTTAGGATCCACAGACAATATAAAGAAGCCAGTGTTTACATTTAGTCACTGGCTTCTTTATTAGTTCTCTAGTACTTTGATAAATTCACGCATGTAATCCGGTAAATCAGGCGGGCGTCGACTTGAAACAATATGTCCGTCTACGATAACCGCTTCATCATACCAGGAAGCTCCTGCATTGACCATATCATCTCGTATTCCAGGTGTACTTGTCACCTTTACTCCCTTTAAAATATCAGCTGATATCAATACCCAGCCTGCATGGCAAATTTGTCCGATTGGTTTTTGCTGTTCATCCATTTTTTGGATAAACTCTAATACTTCTGGAAATCTGCGAAGTTTATCAGGAGCCCAGCCTCCAGGAACTAAAACTGCGTCATAATCATTTGGATTTACTTCTGCAAAGCTATACTCACTTTCTGCGGGTACGCCATACTTGCCAATATACTTGACTTTTGCCTGTTCACCCGCCAAATGAACTATTGCTCCTTCTTCACGCAGTCGATGAATTGGATACCACAATTCGAGGTCCTCAAATTCATGATGTACAAAACTTAGAATCTTCTTATCCTTTAATCTCATAATGTCACTCCCTATCAATCATTTCTTATGTACCTATTCCCTATTCTTATAAAACTATTCTTCGTAATCATATCAACCACTTATGCATTTATTAAATCAATTTTATCAACACACTTTAGCAACTCAAGATAAAACGGAATATTCGCATTTTAGACTACACATCTAGCCTATTTATTTATAAAATTATATTAAAATAACAAGAGGGAGATTCATATGAGAAAATTAAACACAAGAAAAATAGTACTATTATTTGTTTTAGCAGGTTTGTTTAGCCTCGGATTAATCATTCAATATTACTATCAGCATTCTAAAGCTTCCGCTGAGCTGGAACAATTAAATAAAGAAATTAATCTTGCTAAAGAAAACAATAAACAGTTGGAAAGGGAAATCATAAATTTACACAAAGAAATCGAAAAATACGCCGAAGAGGAATCACCTATTACCGATGATGTTGATTCAAATATAAACTCCACAGAAGATAAAATAAACACTGCTGATACAACGAATACGGTTGAAGATGAAACAACCAAACTCTCGTCTGATGAAGAAAACGAAAAACAACAGGGCACTTCTGATCTCGAATCCGCTCAGGATCAGGCTATTAATCTCGTAAAGGATCATATTAATTATACCAATGAATCAAACGTTCATTTCGAAGTCCAAGGGAAGATATCAGGCACTGAGGATTTATCTATACATGTATATGAAGTAGTAGTTGATGAGGGAGAAAGCCAGCATACCGCAACCTGGGGATGGTATGGAGTTAACGTTACAACAGGAAAAGTTTACGAAATTAATGGTTGAGCCATACTGATTGGCAATACTTAAATATGGATTACGGCATTGTTTAGACAACAAGAAGGATAAAAGAGATCATAGGCACAATTTGGGTGATTTCTAATTATGCACGATAAAAAGACATATAAAATGTACTATAAAGAGACATTTTACACCTTATTACTCGCTCATTTGTAACTTTTGTCCTATAATATATATATACAATACGTTTCGTAAAAGGTGGGAGCAACCATGAAATCCTCTTTTGGAAGCAGGTTAAAAGAGTTGCGTAAAGAGAAGCGTTTGTCACAGGAAGAACTAGGAGCTATTATAGGGGTCGCACAATCAACCATGGGATCTTACGAACGGGAAACACGCGAACCAAGTATTGACGGAATATTGGACCTTGCCCATTATTTTGATGTATCTGTCGATTATTTACTGGGTAACTCTAATGAACGAAAAATACCTGAATTAACACAGTTACAAGGATCCTATGACTTGCATAAATTCATGCATGAGAATGAGATTGTGCTATATGGCAGAACCTTAACAGAGGATGAAAAACAGCGTCTGTTAGATATCTCATTAGGCCTCTTCTATCGTTAATCATTTACCGGATACAGGCAGCTTAAAAGCTGCCTGTATTTAACTAGTTTCGTATAAATAATACACTACGGTACCTTTCAGTACCTCCTGCTCTTTTTGATTAATAGCAGAAACGATAAAATGTAACTCATTTTCTAATTTTGTTTCAAGCTTTGCTTTTAATCTTATTGAATCGTTCAAAAAGACCATGTCACGAAAACGAATTGTAAAATCTTTTATAAATCCATCCTCATAATAAGGGGTAAACAGTTTTGACAGATTCCCCATTGTCCACATTCCATGTGCTATAATACCCGGAAGTCCTAATCTTTTTGCTTGCTCCTCATCCTTATGGATAGGATTATGATCCCCAGAAGCATTAGCGTACTCAACCAATGCTTCTTTAGAAACAGGTTCCAATTTTACTTCTTCCAATTCATCACCAGTCTGTATATCAAGCAAACATGTCATGCTTTCAACTCCTTTTGCACAACTTCATTTATAATAATGACAATGGTAGAAGTAAATATCGAATTTCCTTCTTTATCTTCACCATTGTTTTCAATCCGCAAAATGCCCATTTTTCCGTTACTTCCAGTTCTCTCTTTATAATCTTTTACTTTTGCAAAACAATATACTTCTTCATCTATTAATAAAGGTCTCTCATAATGATAGATTTGCTCTCCATGGATTAGTCCTTTAGATGGCAGCTCCAGACCTTCTAACTCTCCATAATTGAATACTCTTGGATATGTTGGTGGAGCGATATTCTCACCGTATCTTGATTTCTTGCCATATTCCCGATCAACATATATAGGATGCTCATCTCCAATTGCTTTGGCAAATTGTTTAACACGTTCTCTGTCAACTCTATTTAACACTCGATTTGATCTCTTGCCTACTGCTTGAGCAAACATTCATCTCACCTCAATTAATTTTTAGGTCCACCTGCCACATATAAAACCTGTCCGTTTACAAACGAAGACTTTTCATCAGCAAAAAATAAAACAGCGTTAGCAATATCTTCAGGTTTACCACTGCGTCCAACAGGAATGATTGAAACATTTGCTTCAATTAACTGTTCAAATGGTATACCGACTCGAGCAGCTGTCTCCTTTGTCATATCTGTTTCAATAAATCCAGGTGCCACTGAATTAGCCGTAATACCAAACCCACCCAGTTCAATAGCCAAGGTTTTAGTAAACCCCTGCAAACCGGCCTTTGCTGCAGAATAATTCACTTGCCCTCTGTTCCCAAGCGCTGAGGTGGAGGAGATATTAATAATGCGCCCATACTTTTGCTGGACCATATATTTTTGCGCTGCTCTAGTCATATTAAAGGAGCCCTTCAAGTGAACATCCATTACCAATTGCCAATCTGTATCTGTCATTTTAAAAATCAGGTTATCTCGGATGACTCCTGCATTATTAACCAGAATATCAATAGCGCCATAGTGTTCATATACTTCCTTTACAGCTTTCTCCACTTCCTCTGATGAAGTAACATCTGCAACACGAGTCATACAATCAAATTCTTTCTGTTTAAATTGTTCCGCAGTCGCTTGCAGTGCTTCTTCATTTACATCAAAAAGCGCTACCTTAGCACCTTGTACTGCCAAATTTTCTGCAATTGCTTTACCTATCCCTCTACTTCCTCCGGTAATAATGGCCACTCTATTTTCAAATCTCCCAGTCATGCTACGTTCACATCCCTTTCAAATAAGATAAACGTTAATTATTTCTACAAAAACCACAAAATTCCTTTTATTAGGAGTTGATTCAGCTAAATTCTCCTATTTTAACATGACCTTTTATAAGATTACGGGCGATGATCATTCGCTGGATTTCGTCAGTTCCATCATAAATTCTCCAAAGTCTTGCTTCACGGTACCAACGCTCAATCGGTAATTCTCTCGTATAACCCATACCACCATGAATTTGTAAAACCCGATCGACCACCCGATTTCCCATATTGGCCCCATACAATTTTGCAATCGACGCTACATGCCGGTTATCTTCCCCATGATCAAGAGTAAATGCAGCATTTAAGGTAAGCCACCTCGCTGCTTCAATCTCAACCGCAGAATCAGCTATCTGCCATTGAATGGCTTGTCGCTCGGCAATTGGTTTACCGAATGTGATACGCTCCTTTGCATAATCAATTGCCATTTGCAATAATCGCTCAGCCGCACCAACAGCGCGCGCTCCTACAATCCATCTTGCAAAGCCAATCCATTCAAGCCCTAAATTATATCCTTTATGCAATTCACCTAAGATATTTTCCTCAGGAACTCGAACATTATCAAAGACTAATCCGGCTGGACCTCCTTCCCCCATCGTTTGGATAAACTCAGAACGCCATCCCATATCACGGTCTACGATAAAACAGGTTACTCCTTCACGACCTCTTGATTCGATGTGCTGTTGTTTATCGGTAATTGCCATGGCCATAACAAAGTCAGCATCATTTCCTCCCGTAATAAAGGTCTTCTCTCCATTAAGGACCCATTCTGAGTCATTCTTTACAGCTGTCATTTTTATATTTTGCGTATCCGAGCCTGCACCTGGTTCTGTCATGGCGAAACAGGATTTCTTGTCACCGTTTATTGTAGGGATCAAGTATTTTTTCTTTTGTTCATCATTTGCATAGTACAGAATATTGTCCGCTGAACCGCCAAAGGTGAAAGGGACAAATGTTTTGGCTACCTCAATAGCTACAATAGCCATCATCATCTGACCTAAGTCAGCGCCGCCATATTCTTCAGGTGTGTTAATGCCCCAAAATCCAGCTTCCTTCGCTTTTAATTGTAATTCCTTAAGCTTACCCGGAGAGAGGCTTGGTTTCCCTTCTCGTTCATTTCGTAACACTTCATTTTCTAATGGCATTAATTCCTTTTCCACAAATCTACGAATTGTTTTTTGAACCATTTTTTGTTCATCAGTTAAACGTAAATACATACTAATCCCCCTATCATTTAAATACTAACCAGTCGGTATGTTTTATTTACAGATGCTCTATAGAGCATCTGAATAGATTTACTAGATTTATAGAGTCGAGTGTTCTTACTTAAATCATGCCAACTTCGCTTTCAGAAGTTCTATAGATCTCTTCAATTTTCTTTCCTCTCGCCCTTGATAGAATATCCATTCTAATTTGAAGCTGCTTCATGGAAAAGTTAACAACCTCTTCAGGGCTTGTCCCAAATGCCTCTATATCCGCATCTGTTAATCCCTCTTCCACAATTGTTAGAGCCAGCGGCGTTAACTCCGCCATCCGTTTCATGACAACATCATCATATATATGAGGATGCTCACAAATCAAACGCTGAAGCAAGTAAGTACCATAGCCGATATGGCGAGATTCATCCCTCTTCAAATTGCCAATTCCCTCAAGCAATCCTGGCATTAAATTTGATTTTTCCAGCGATTGATAAAATGAAAAATATCCCGTTTCAGCAAGTACCCCTTCTACAAACATGTTATATACAGTGGAGGCATCCGCAATCGCCTCAGGTGATTGATCTGTAAGCAGGCGATCCATTGCATTTGGTAAAATGACTTGAAATACTTGCTTATACGTATCTGTTAATAAAGGATTTAACTCACCCTTTTCTCCAATTGCGTCCAAGACGGCTCTAAAAAATTCAGTATGCTTTGCTTCTTCAAACAGGAAGGTAGTCAGGAACATTTCCTCTTCAATCCGTCCCTCCTTGGCAATTGCCATCATAAGCGGTAATAAATCAAGTGTGACAGCTTCTTCTCCTGCCTGAAATTGTGAAAGAAGACGAAGAATGCTATGCCTTTGTCCCGGTGTTGCCTGCTTCCAATCCGTAGCATCCTTTGTAAAATCGATATCAGCTGGATTCCATGTCCCCACCCTTTTTGCTTTTTGATACAAACGATATGGAAATGAATCTACCAAGAGGCCTCTTGACGTAGCTGTAATGGTTTCTCTCATATTTATAAACTCCCTTCATTAAAATTATTTATAGTCCCGCTCTATTATTCTCTCGGATGCGGCAGTTCGGAGATGAGTCTTCAGAATTTTCCCTACACCATTCCGCGGTAGTGCATCAAAAAATAATATTTTTCTTGGCGTTTTATTTTTTGCAAGATGTTCCTGGCAATATGCAATTAGTTCCTCTTCCTGGATATCTTTTTTTGATTCCCTGACAATGCATGCTACCAACTCTTCACCCATACTGGCATCTGGTATTCCAATGACAGCCACTTCAGATACCGCATGATGCTGACTTAATATCTCCTCTACATCACGTGGATAAATATTGAACCCTCCTCGGATAACTAAATCTTTTTTTCGGTCGACAATATATAAATAACCATCTTCGTCGATACGTCCTAAATCTCCCGTATGCAACCAACCGTCTATTAATACGTTGTTTGTTTCGCTTTCATTGTGAAAATAACCGGGTGTCACATTTTCTCCCTTCACCACCACTTCTCCAATCTCACCGGTTGGCAGCTCCAAAGCCAATCCATCCACAATTTTAATTTGTACCCCCGGTATAGGAAATCCAACAGATCCGGGTCTAACCGGCTGACCCTTTTTATGAGCTGTAACAATAGGTGAGGCCTCAGATAATCCATAACCTTCATAAACCTTTGCCCCAAACCTTTCTTCAAATGCTGCCAGCAAGGCAGTGGGTAATGGCGCAGAACCTGAACTTATAGATTCCAAGCTTTGAAGATCGTATTGATTATAATCAGGATACGAGACCAAGGCATGAATCATGGCAGGAACACTGGCAAACGATTTAATTCTGTGCTTTTCTATTGCTGCTAATGTTTTTGCAGGGTCAAACCTGGAGAAGATAACAATTGAACTTCCCACTATGTAACATGTATTTGATATGGTTAACCCATACACATGAGCTAGCGGAAGAATTCCGAGTGTCGTTCCTCTCTCTGTATTAGCATGTTTGGCAGAGTTAACCGCATTTGAATAGAGGTTTGAATGAGTCAGCATAACTCCCTTTGGGTTACCTGTAGTACCTGAGGTATAGAGAATAACAGCAGTATCTTTTGAATCGATATCTATAGAAAATCGCTTGTCCAAATTCTCATTGGAATCCATATATTCATATATATTAATCGCAGTACTGGAAGTATCATCATCTGTAATAATTACGGTTGGTTTTATGTTTAATAAATCAATCGCTTGTTGGATATGATCGAGTATGATTTTAGAGGTGATAATTAGTTTGGCTCCGCAATTTGCGGCAATATAGGCAATTTCTTTTGGATGGAGTGAAAACATAACAGGTACAATGATAGCACCGGCTCTTGTTATCCCTTGATACGCAATTAATACTTCAGGCATATTTGGCATAATGACAAGGATTCTGTCTCCTGGCTGAATCCCTCTATTTCTAAATCCATTGGCCAATCGATTGGCATATCTCCTTGTCTCTACATTTGTAAATTGCTTGTTTCCATAGAATAAAAAAGAGTACTCATCGAATTTTTCGATATTCGAATCAAGCAATTGTGATAGCTTCACTTTTTCTCCTCCAATTCGCGGAATTTTTCACAAAAAAAATAAATTCTCATGTCTCCAGCTTGAAGCTTCCTATAAGGACCTACCAATTAAAACTACCAATTATATCAAACTGAACACTGCTAATCTTGAAGTGTTATTCCTATTTAAAACGCTACGATACCTCAGAGGATTCATAAATTTACCAAAGGATTTTCAATGTAGCAGTTAACCATTCTCTTGCATATTAGAAACAAAGAAAGATTACGGTACTACTTTACCTTTTTATCTAAAGACTCCAGGACGTAAATAAAAGAATAAACATAGCCTATTAAACACCCCCTTTTCATGTAAGCGTTTTCAAATAAAATTTTACAAAACTGTCGATACTAACAAAGCTATCTTTTTTCAGATGATTAATTCCACTATGCTTCTTACAATATGTTCTTTACACGACCTTTAAATTCCTACCTATAATTTTAAATATTCAGAAAAATTATTATGATAATTTGTTGGGGGAATAAATTTTTTTTGTTGTGGGAATAACCAGCTTTTTATACAGATTGATAGACCAAGTCCCTGGTTACAAGAAGAATGAACAGATAAAGGCACTCAGCATAAAAATCTGAACTAAGAAAGTTAGATAAGCAGCTAACTTTTATGTACAGTTCATAAACCGAGTGCTTTTATCTATATATGAATATTTCAGATTATTAAATCTATTTCATTCAGTTTAAGTGCTAGTTTTATAGACAGATACAGGTTACATGGATGATGATCTAACTACTTTGTAATTATTATGGCGCACGACCGTTCTCGGTGTTTCATAACAAAAATGCTCTGCTACTTCTTCATCTATTTCAACAATACATGATAACTCCCTAACAATTGATACTTTTCCTAAAATAGAAAGACCACGTCGCTCAAATTCAACGATATCTCCCACTTTACCTTTATCCTCTATAGCAAGTTCATTTAGTAGCATATTATCCACTTCTTTTCCTCCTCATCAGACTAATATATAAATTTTTATGCATAATTTAGTAATTAATTCAACAAATCAGTGTAATTTGTGACCATTTACATAGAATTTAACACAAATAGTATTAAGAATCAATTGAGTTTTCAAAAAAAAGAGTCTATTTTCTCATTTTGTTTTCTAAAATAACTACTATTCTGATTATTTACTATTTATATCTTAAATAGATAGAAGTAGCAGTACGTCTGTCGCTTTGCACTTAAAACCTAACAAAAAAGAATCCAGTCTAGTGCTGAATTCTTTTAATCTAAACTTTTAGAATATCATTTTTCAAAATTACGAAACTTTCTATTAAACAGCCTTCATGATTTCAAAGAAAGATCATTAAGTGAGACTGAACTTTTCTATTTTATCTTTTAGCTTTAATGCGTTATTATATCGTTTCATTAGTATGGATGCTTTACAATTAATGTTTATAGTTGTTTGATTGGAAAGGTATACGTAACACTCACTACTATCAATCGGGTCGCATCCTCGATAGTGATCTAGTGCTATCCAAGCACATTCTACATCACGACAAGAATGAGTCGGAAACATATAAATACTATGTTGGCCGCTAATCTGCAGAGGCAAAATATAACTTCCTCCCAGATATGATTTTGAACTGTTTTTTGCCCCTTGATAATCAGCACCATAGCCAATGATACTGTCTTTTAAAATAGCAAGCGGAGATTTCTCCACCATATAAAAAGTATCCTGAAAATATAACTGAGTATACAAATAACCTTCCACAAAAACGGGTAATAAAACCTTTGTATCTATCCTAATATATGGTCTGTTTTCCACTATCATATACTCCACCCTTTTTGAATTATATTTGCTTTCTATTCAATAATGGGTATACTACTATTATGTTGGTGTACCCAGCAACAGACTATTGGGCCCGGTCCCCCAGACTGCAGGCCCAATTTCTGATATCCTCTTAATCTCCTTTCCTGGAAATAGATAGGATTTTTATCCTATCCTTAAATAATTATATGACAACCGACATTCTTCTCCAAATCTTTCCTATATCATTTTTTATAAGCGTCTTTACCTTAAAATCTATCGTTTATTTACATCCTTAGGTTTTTATATTATAATAATATATTTTGAAATTGGTATTATAGCAAAATCATAATAAATAAGCAGTTTTTACCGTATAATTTTCATGTTTCCCGTAGGAAAACCTTTAAATTCGGAGAAAATTTACCTGTAAAATTTAATTTTTAATTTTTCACAATAAATTCAAATAAATGCTTTTACGCATCTCAAGAAAATAAAAAGAAGGATGACTCTACTGTCATCCTCCCTACCTTAATCAATCATCCTGTATTACGAAGACCTGCGGCTATACCATTAATCGTATGTAATACCTGAACAACTAATTGGGTATCCACTTCCTTTAAACTTCTTAGTTCTTTAATTAAGTGAACTTGAATGAAATTCAATGGGTCCACATAAGGATTTCGAAGACGAACTGAATCCTTAATATTCGGTGTTTGATCAAGTAATTCTTCATCTCCAGTTATCTCAAGCAGAACTGATTTGGTTTTGTTGTACTCTTCCACTATATCCTCAAATATCCGATCTCCAATTAAAGGATCTTCAACCAAATCAGCATATTCTTTCGCTGTTTTAAGATCTGCTTTCATTAATGCCATTTGCAAATTATCAATTGTGGATCTAAAGAATGGCCAATCCTGATACATCTCTTTCAATGTCTCTATATTGCCTTTTTCTTTATATGCGTATGTTGCTAGACCAGTACCGGAAGCATACCAAGCAGGAAATAACTGTCTGCTTTGTGTCCAGGCAAACACCCAGGGAATAGCTCGTAAATTTTCAAACTTATCACTGTTTTTACGAGCCATCGGTCTGGAACCAATATTCAGTTCACCAATTTCTTTTAGAGGTGTAGCTTGGTTAAAGTAAGTTAAAAAACCTTCATCCTTAAATACAAGTGACTGATATTTTTCATAAGAGATATCAGAGATACTTTCCATGGCGCGTACCCAGCTATCATCCCTTAAATGGCCTTGTTCAGAAGATTTCGAAACATTAGCAGCCGTTTCCAGAAGCGTTGACGTTGCTTGCTCTAAGGAACGATATGCGATGTCTTCTATTAAATAACGAGACGATAATACCTCTCCTTGCTCTGTTATTTTCACCCCGTCTCCCAGTGTTTCGAGCGGCTGAGAGAGAAGACTTCTGCTCAAAGGCCCGCCACCACGGCCAAGAGAACCACCACGGCCGTGAAAGAATTTTGTTGAAATATCATATTCCTTTGCCAATTCATGCAGTTCTATCTGTGCTTTATAAAGCTTCCAATTGGCGGTCAGAGTCCCCCCATCCTTACTGCCATCCGAATACCCCAGCATAATTTCCTGCTGGTTTTTCAGCTTTCTTAGATGCTCACGATAAACTGGCAGGTCAAACAATGCTTTTAAAATAGCAGGTCCGTTTGACAAATCTTCTATTGTTTCTAGTAATGGAGCTACATTCAAATCACTTTCAACTGTACCATCTGCATGAAGCTTATATAATCCCGCTTCTTTGGCCAATAATAAAACTTCCAGCAAATCACTTGCCGAACGTGTCATACTGACGATATAGACCCTAATGGATGCTTTTCCAAATTCTTTATGGGCCTTTTTGATTAATTTAAATACCGTAATAATTTCCTGCGTTTCCTTGGTATATTCTTCATTGTCTAGCAATAGCGGCCTTGGATCCATCAACAATTTTTCCAGCAGCTTTTCTTTTTCTGGCTCAGTCAAATTTGCATAACTGTCTGTAATCTTAATTTTCCTTAGGATTTCATCAATGGCACCTGCATGCTCATCACTATGATTTCGAATATCCAATGTTCCAAGGTGGAAGCCAAACAACTGAACCTGTCTAATTAATTTATGTAAAAGCTTTAACTGATGCCCTTTTGGATGATGCGTATCTATACTTTCTTTAATCATCAGTAGATCCTCAAGCAGTTCTTCCGATGTTTGATACCCTCGTTCATCATTAGCCACCATGCGGACACGTTCAACCATAATAGCCAATTTACGACGGTACGCTTCATTTTTGACAGGCCATTTTTTATCGTCGTTTATATATTTTGATTCTCCCAATTCTATCGATCTCATTATCTCATCACCAACTCTAATTTGGACTGTTGAGTGAGATAAACGTTTCATTAATTCAATTAAAGCCTTTTCATATTTTTTGAGAACTAATGCTCTGTGTCTATTTAGAGTTTCCCATGTAACAGCTGGGGTTACATACGGATTTCCATCCCGATCCCCTCCAATCCATGAACCGAATCGAAGAAAATTTGGCACATTCCAGATTTCACCGCTGTAATGTTCAGTCAATTTGTCTTCTACTTCCTGATGTATTTCGGGTATGACATCAAAGAAAATCTTATCAAAATAATACAATCCATTTCTGACTTCATCAATGACTGTTGGTTTCCTGTCCCTTAATTCATCAGAATGCCATAAAGTAGTAATCTCATTATAGAGGTCTTCTTTAATTTCCTTATATTCATTTTCGGTTAACATAGGATTATTAAGCGTTTTAAGGAGAAGTAATAATCTCTTTTGGATTTCTAATATAGACCGTTTAGCCGCCTCTGTAGGATGGGCAGTAATAATCAATTCCAGTGATATTCGTTCAAGAACATGCTGTATAATTTCACCACTAATATTTTTATCCTTCATAGATTGGATGGCTTTTTCAATTGAACCAGGCTGCTCATCGGAATTGTTCAGTTGATATTCACGCTTTCGTCGAATACGATGATTTTGTTCAGCTGCATTTATTAAGTGAAAATAAACGGAAAAAGCCTTAATAACTTGCATTCTTGTCTCTGGGCTAAGCATTTCTATTTCCTTTTTTAATGTATGATACGTCTCATCTTCCACGTGTAAACGAAGAGATTTACACATTGTACGAATCTTTTCAACGGTATTAAAAAGCTCTTGTCCACCCTGATAGATGAGAACCTCTCCTAGTATATTGCCTAGCAATTTTACTTCCTTGCGCAACGGCTGATTCGTATCCTGTTTTGTGACCACTCAAAAATCCCTCCCACTCTCTAACCAATAAATACTTCAAATATTTCGAGTATTTCTATTAATTATATATAACTATCTAAATAAATGACATTATTTAACTCAATTTCATTGTTTTATTGATAACCATGTATAAAGTGACATATCTCTTTCGCTTTTTAAAAAGGATTATTCCATTGTTGTAAAAGTCATTATAATCAAATAAAATAACTGTATTTATCAGGATTCCTTTGTAAATCCAATGCAGTATTCCTTTGTTCAAAAGCGGAAAATTTAATTAGTCCAGATACTCTGGTTGCAGCATTCATATATATATCAACATGTATAATATGTATCTAAGGCAAACTACATAGAGCAATTAAACTCCGAACTGTTACCCGATAAGACACACACCTGCAAGCATGTATATTGTCATGCCCTATTTGAAAATGTATACTTTGAACATACAACCAGATAGACCAGGGAGGCTTGAAAAATGAGAGTTGATATATGGTTCGATTATGCTTGTCCTTTCTGTTATATAGGGAAACGGCGATTAGAAGCCGCCATAGCTGAATTCATATACAAAGATCAGATAGAAGTACATTTTCACAGCTATCAACTGCAGCCTGATGCTCCAAAGAAATCAAATTCAAATATTCATGAGCTTATTGCTGCTAAATATGGCACTACAGTTGACCATGCCAGAAAAATGAATGAACATATATCTGAACAGGCCCGCGAAGAAGGGATTATATTTCGCTTTGATTCAATGATTCCTACAAATACAACAGATGCTCACCGTCTTACCCACTATGCTAAGGAGTATGGGAAAAGCGAGGAGATGACTGAACGAATACTTAAAGCTTATTTTTCTGAATCACTGCATATAGGAGACCGCGCAACCCTTCTGAAACTTACAAATGAAATAGGACTTCCCGGACATGAAGTACTAGATGTACTTAACACGGAGCAATATAAACAACAAGTAAATGAGGATATACAAATAGCCGAACAAATAGGAGTTAAGGGAGTCCCTTTATTCGTATTCAATAATAAATATGCCATCTCCGGAGCCCAAAGCACTGAAACACTTAAAGAAGTGCTTCAGGATGTATGGGAAGAAGAATATGATATGGCATTAATGACCGCTTCAAACAAACAACATGTAAATGAATTTTGCACAGATGATGGATGCTTCGATTAAAATTGAATAAAACGCGAGAAGGCAATAGATCCTAATAGCCTTGCTCGCGTTTTTTATTTTTGGACAGATACTTTCCCTCAACTAAAAAGCCTCTTGTTCTATGCATAAGAACAAGGACCTAATTTACTAGTTAATTAGCGATTCTCCTAAGCTTTGTTTTTAGTTCATGTGCAGGCACAGGTTCTGAATATAAATAACCTTGGACTTCGTCACAGCGGATACTTTTTAGAAATACCATCTGCTTATCCGTCTCCACACCTTCAGCGATTACTTTCAAATTTAGAGAATGTGACATCGAAATAATAGCAGAAATGATTTTACTATTACTTTCGAAATCATCAACAAAGCTTTTATCAATCTTTAAAGTGTCAACAGCCAATTGATTTAAATAACTAAATGAACTATATCCGGTTCCAAAATCGTCAATACTGACTTGTATCCCCATTTGACGGAGCTGTTGTAATAAATGATTATTTTCCTGTTTATCATGCATCATGATAGTTTCGATCACTTCAATACCAATTTCTTTCCCGGTTAACCCATATTCTTTTAATGCTTCTGCAAAAAATTCAACAAAGTCCTCCTGTGAAAAATGAATAACAGATATATTTATTGAAATAAGTTGAATATATATCCCTTCCCTTTTCCATACCTTAATTTGCTGGAATACTTGGCGGATAATTAACCTTTCAAGCGGTACAATAAGTTTGGCCTCTTCAGCTATCTTGATGAATACAGCCGGCGACATGAATCCATAGGTATAATAATGACTAAACAAAGATAGCTCACCTCTTTTCATTTCTAGCAGCCTAATCAATAATTTAGTGAGTATTAAAAAGAATCCCACTCTATTTATCGACCATTCTTGGGTGAAGTTCAATCGACTATTTCATTCCTATTTATTTAATTCACTAAAGAATATATATAAGCCATCAATTCTGAACGGTTATTTACTTTAAACTTTCTGTATAGCTGACTTACATAATTCTTAACTGTACCATTAGATAAGAATAAATAGTGGGCTATTTGTTCATTTGTATGCCCTTCTGACAATAGTTTAATAATGTCATGTTCCCGATCGTTCAGGTTAATTCCCTGTTTCTCCAGTTTAATTGGTATTGGCGATGATGGTTCATTTTGTAAATACATAATTAAATTCTTTTGAATAATAGAGGGCAGTACGATATGCCCATTCACGCATTGCCTAATTGAATAAAGAAGATGCTTCGTTTCCACATTTTTTAAAATATACCCGGTTGTTCCCTTTTTGATACTATCGATGATTTCATCTTCATTTGTATCCGCTGCAAGCATGATTACTTGACTGGAAGGATAGGCATTTTTAATGATTGCTAAGGCTTCATTCCCTCCATTTGGAGGAAGATTGCTATCAAGGAGTATTACATCTGGTTTTTGCTCAGACATCATTTTTATAAGACTATCAGTATCTCCAGCACAACCTGTCATTTCAAAGTCATGTTCATCCTTCAAAATCATAAATAATCCATCACGAATAATGGCCTGACTCTCTCCTATAAGAATATTTATTTTACTCATACATTCCACATCACTTCTTACCCTTCGTTACTGGATTATTGAAAAGTTTTATACACTTTACCTATTTGTAATTTTTGGTAAAACAAGTCTATAGTCCTAGTATAATAACAAGTTTTGTCGAAGTATATACTTTTTTCCTAAGTATTCCTAGTATTGTAAAATAAACTAAGAGCCTCATTCCCTAAAAAGGAAATGAGGCTCTTATAAAGATCAGAAAAATAATATGATTAGTTATTAATAGATGGATTTACGCTGTGGTATGTATCTATGAAGTATATGGATTCCTCCAAAGTTTCTTTTTTTAGATGATCTCATATACTCAGCATATAAAGTTTGGGCACGTTCTGAATAATATTCCCGATAATCTTCATGCAATTCCGCATTAATATAATTCATAATTTTTATGTACTGTCTCTTTATCCTTTTTGCATCTTTAGATAATTGAATCATCTTCTCAAATTCCATCAGATAACCTTGAACCAAAAGTACATTCCCGGCTACATTTAATAAAACATCAAGTTTTTGATCCGGATTATCCATATAGGGTACCTGTGTACTTATCCTGCTTCTATTTTTATGTAAACTCTTTTCGTGTGAATGAATCAACAAATCTTTCATCCTCCCTGCTTTAGAGTTTTTCCAATTCCATAATACAAAATATTCTGACTAATTTATATTTTTAGTATAAGTCGTTACCTACGGATATGAAAAGATGCCCAAAGTCATTTTAATATTTAAGGAAGATAAGCCCTTTTACTTATTTATCTAACTAATAATCATGAAATTTTTATCCTTCTAGAAGAAAATCTGTGGGCAGCTGTATTATTACATTGCTATAAATTTAATTCATTATTGCACGTGCTATAATATATTTTTGTTATTTATTATCCAGTCGGTGCTTATCATATCTATTTATATCCAATTATTCAGCTGATTTATCCAATTGTTTCTTAATTTGCTTAAGCATCTCTTTAAATACCTTTACATCGTTTTTCGGAATATCCTCTTCCCCATAACGAGATCTTTCATATATTTCGCTTAATTGACGATTCAGCTCATCATTATTTAAATGAATCCGGTTCAGCCAATCACGGAATAATTCTCCAAACTTTCTTTTATGTATACCCTTCATATCCCTTTCAAATTTATAAACTAGCATTCTGATCGGTATATTTGAAGGAGGATTATGCTGAGCTCTATTGTCTTTATTTCGTTTTATTTGTCCCAGCCTCTTTAACATTAACTATTTATCTACCTTACGTTGTGGTTATATGTTTGTTTTTGTTTGTTTACCGGGATACATGATGCAATAAAGATGATAACAGCCAACCCATATGCCATGTAGGCAATGCCCTCTGAAGTCTCCTGATTACGAATTCCAATCGCATTGTATGCCCAAACAAAGACAAAGAGATATCAATAATTCGATTCCTTAAATTTAAAGATAATCGCCAGTCCTGTACCAACCACAAGCATAATAGCTGTCCATATCTCACCGGATAAACCAAAGCCGTCCCACCCATATTCTTTCAATACATAAGCTACATTAACAATTGTCGCAACACTAATCCATCCAAGATTGATTGAAAATGGTGCGATGTCTAATAAGCCAGGATTGCTATTTTTCATTCGCCTATACAAGATGATCAAACTGATTAAATAGGTAAACATAACAGCAAGACTAGCTATGAAATATTCATAATGCCAGGTCAGGATCCACGTACAGTTCAATAGCCCGCTTAACATAAATATAATGCTAGTATTTGTATAAACAGGCAATCCTCGACGCTCCCTTGGATACTGTCGAATAATCCATATACCTATTAAAATATTAAAGACCAGATAGAAAATGCGTAACCTGCACGTGTGATTAATACATCAATTCGATTTGATATTTCTCCTGTCGTCTGACCGTTGATTGGCAGCAAGTTAGCCAAAGCATTAATAACCACAATTAAGATAAAGACAAGAGTATTTAACTCCCGTCTAATCATAAACAACCCCTTCCAAGAATAAGATAGTCAATATATTCCTCAATTCACAACCCTTTAACCATTTAATACAATAGCCAGGTTATCACCTAGAACTTGGAGAATAGTTCAACAAAACTCTTCCTATACTGTTTAGATAATAAATGGCCGACAGTACTCTGTCGCATTTTATTCAATTGGCTTCAACTTGCTTGCAAATTATTATCTGATTTAGACTGACCTCTCTTTAACATTTCTCTTTACTATACTAACCTGACAATTTGGCAAGAATATTAATTAAAACATTCTTTTTATTAGGTAAACCCCATTATAATTAGGAAATGAAGCCTTTCAACTAAGATTGCTTTTTTATATTTAGGGGTATGATGATTAATGAAACTTTTTCACCCATCAAACGTTATATAGTGTAAGAAAGGAGTGCAAAAATATTGAAAAGAGGATCAATCATATTACTTGCTGGGGTTGTGGTTATTGGCATTATAATCGCTATGTTTGCTTCGAGTTATAATGGCTTTGTGAACGCAGAAGAGAATGTCGATAAAGCTTATTCCCAGATCGACAACCAATTACAAAGAAGGATGGACTTAATTCCTAATTTAGTTAATACCGTTAAAGGGTATGCCGAGCATGAAGAAGCCGTTATAAATGATGTCTCAACTGCTCGTGCAAATCTTGCCGGTGCTAATACACCGCAGGAACAAGCAACGGCCAATGATGAACTTACAGGTGCATTAAATCGACTATTAGTTGTTGTTGAAAACTATCCTGATCTGAAGGCCAATCAAAGTTTCCAGCAATTAATGGATGAACTGGCCGGTACTGAAAATCGGATTGCTGTAGCAAGACAGGATTATAATACGGAAGTATCCACTTATAATAAAAAAGTGAAGCAATTTCCCGGTGCCTTGATTGCCGGATTATTTAATTTTGATAGCAAGGAATATTTTAAAGCTGCTGATGGCGCAGAGCAGGCACCGACAGTAGATTTTAATGGAACTGAATGATGTTTAAAAGAATTCTCCACTCAATGGCGACTTTCTTATTCTTATTGGTCAGCTTGATTGGAAGTCCAGTGTCCGCAGCTGTTCCCAAACCACAAGGGGATATTTACGTTCAGGATTTCGCCAATCTATTAGATGACAGTGAGAAACAACAGTTGATTCAGTTAGGTCGTACATTGGAAGATCAAACAAAAGCCCAAATTGCTGTGTTAACCGTAAATACTTTAGATAATCAAACACCTGAAGAATACGCACTGGATGCCTTCCGTACATATGAGCTAGGTGATAAGGAACTTAATAATGGTGTCCTTTTATTAATAGCGAATAAGGATAGAAAAGCCCGTATTGAAGTTGGATACGGTCTTGAAGGGGCATTGCCTGATGGAAAGGTTGGCAGAATATTGGACACGTATACTATTCCATATATGCAATCTAACCAACCTAACGAGGCTGTCATCAATACGTATAAGGAATTATTTAATGTCGTCTCTCAGGAATATCAACTAAATGAATCAACCGATTCGAAAGCTTATGTCTCCGAAGTAAATAATGAAGGCGGTATGGCGACCTGGAAAAAACTATTAATAGGAGCTGCACTTGTTACATTTATCATTATTGATATGACTTTCTTTGGTGGTACATTTACTTATATGCTTCTTCACATTCTGTCTGCATTTTCAAGGAACGGCGGAGGTCGTGGAGGTGGAAATCGCGGCGGCGGTGGCGGTTCATCTGGCGGCGGCGGGGCTTCGAGAGGCTGGTAAATTATAAATACCTATAACTAATCAATACCATAATTGAACCCGGCGATAGAAAATCAGTTTGTTTTCCTTTCCCAGTTTCGTATTTTGTATATACAGAATATATTCTTAATCAGTCATACTGAACAAAAAAGAATCCTTTTCGGGATTCTTTTTTGTTTCTATTTACTTTTCAGAGCGATAGGCTTCTAAAGCTTTTTTGACTTTTTCAGCATCAGGGGATAATTCGTTACCTGTATCAACAAGCGGGCTGACGGTTGAAATAGCCTTTGCTTTATCGCCTTTATAGAATTGAATGAACTCATCCTGATTAATGGAATAAAGAACTGCCTTTCTTAAGTTCTCACTTTGTGCAACATCACGATTTTTCGTGTTAAATAACAAGTAAGAAACGGCATTACTCTGGATGCTTTGTAGTTTCATCTTGCTGTCTTCCTTAAGAATATCAAACTTTGTTTCTGGTACACCGGATAGCATGTCGATTTCACTGCTTCGTAGTGCACTAAATGCGCTATCAGGGTCTTTGATAAATCGTACGGAAACTCTATTAATATATGGTTCGTATTCTCCCCCTTCCATATAAGCAGGGTTCTTTTGGAATACAGCTTCATAGTCATTTTTGTACAGCATTATATAAGGTCCGCTTGTATATAACGTGTTATTATATTGGCTGCCCTCGGTTACCGTACTTTGATCTCCATAAGGGATATCTTTCTTGACATCGAAAGAAGCTACATCATAAGTATTGATGCTTTCAACTTGTTTTTTCGAAACAATTCCTGCAGATTGGTGGGCCAGATAATTCAACACCTGTGGGAATGGCTCAGTTGTTGTCATTTTTACGACTTGATACTTCCCATTTTTTTGATCGGCATCCTCTTTTGCTTTGACTAGTCCCGTTATTTCACTTTCCAGATCTTTATTAAGAGCGTCCTTTACGGTGCCTTTCTCATTGGAAAGCTTCACTGATTCAAGGCTCGCCACGTCCTCAACGATTTCTACTTTCTTGATATGCTCATGCAAGCTGTATGTTCTGTGGTCCGGTACGGAATCTTTGTCTTTCGCACGATTCAAGGAAAATATGACATCTTCTGCTCCGACTCTTTCACCTGAGTCAACTGCCTTTTTATTTTCTACTTTAGCAAACCGAATGTCATTTCTGAGTACAAAATAATATTCCGTATTTCCTTCAGCAATGGCATGATTCAACGATAAGGATGCATCCGAGGTGATTTTATCATCGTCAGTCAAATTCACCAAACGTATATACATATTTGTATTCAATTGGTTGATGGAACCATCATTCCCTTTGATTGGATCAAGAGAAGTTAGCGTAGACATCGACTGTGTCAATTTCAAAGGTTCCTTATCACGCTTTGTAGTATCGGCAAAATCAATTGAATCCCACGCCAAGGCCCGCGACTTCGACAAACGTACGGATTTTTCCTTCAATATATCTGTATTAACCGCTTGATTTTTGTTGGATATATACAAAGGAGCAATATAAGCCTTTTCAAATACAAGGTGGTCTTCTAACTCTTTGTAGGTTCCTTTATATTCTTCTGGAGTTTGAGTAGATGCTTTATTAATCAATTTATCCAATTTAGGATCTGATATAATGCTATAATCCCCTCCTGTTATAAACAACGATCGCACCGCATAATCCGGATTACCCGTAACTGTGGTCCAACTCGACATAGACACATCGAAATTGCCTGCATCTTCCTGTGCTTTAAAGCTTCCGAAATCCGGTTGAAGATTCAATTTGACTTCAAATCCATTTTTCGTAAGTTGATCACGAAGAATATTTACATCTGACTCGTTGGCACTCGTACTCAATATTTCAATCTCAATAGCTTCCTTTTTTTCACCATCATTAACTTTATTACTTACATCATCTTTTGTTTGGACTGTGCATGCGCTAAGAACCAATAAGAATACAAGCAATAACGGCATAAATCCTTTTATCTTCAAAATAACTCCCCCAAATGATTCATATTTGATAAAGCTTCTTTTCATAATCAGGATGATCGATCAAGCTTAGGATCAAGTGCATCCCTCAGACCATCCCCAAGAAAATTGAATGACAACACAAGCAAAACGATTGCTACTCCAGGAAAAATAGCAAGATAAGGATTAGATTCCAAGTAGGCGCTTCCAATTCGCAAAATATTTCCCCATTCTGGTATATGTGGTTCAACCCCAAGTCCAAGATAACTTAAGCTGCTTGTCGATATGACAGCTGCACCTATTGTTAAAGTGGATTTCACGATCATAGGAGCCATGGAGTTAGGGATGATATGTTTGAAAATGATGGCACGATCCTTTACTCCAAGAGCCCTCGAAGCCTCTACAAATTCATAATTAGAAACCTGGAGCACATTAGCGCGCATCGTCCTGGCATATGTAGGAATAGCCCCTACGCTTAAGGCGATAATCAAATTAACAGTATTAGCTCCAAAGGCAGCAATGATTGTAATCGCCAGCAAAATACCTGGGATAGCATATAAAATATCTAAAAGCCGCATGATGATATTATCAGTATGTCTGCCATAATAGCCTGAGATGGCACCTAGGAATCCTCCGATCAATACAGGAATAAGGGTAGCCAGGAAACCAACAATGAGTGATATTCTAGCACCGAATACAAGCCTGGAAAAAACGTCCCTGCCGAAATTATCCGTACCGAATGGATAAACGAGACTCGGAGATTGCAAGATTGCTCCGTAATTATTTTCGATTGCAAGACTCATTTCAAAAGTAAACATACTGCACACTGAAATCATGAACAGAAAGATGATAAAAAACAAACTCAGCATCGCTGCAAAATGCTTTGATAACCTTTCCCATATTGATTCCCACTCAGTCTTAACACCATACTGCAGATTTCTAGCCCTTAGTAGGATCGTTATTCCAAACACTAGAGAAAACAGATTTCCGGTAAGGGTGCTCAACAGAAAGAAAATAGCGACAATGATGGATGCCTTCTTATGCAGTCTCCCTTTCAGGAGCAACAAAACACCTAACAGATGGAACAATGTTATCGCAATCAAGGTAGCCATTCCTGTCATAAAACTGTTTGACACATACGGTTTAAACAAATTAAGGGCAGAAACACCTATTACAAAGCAATCAACCAATAGCATATAAATTCCAAGAGAGTAATAGAGATTTTTCTTCTTTTTAATCAAGATCAACGCAGCTGCTGTCAAAAAGACATTCCCGCTGAATAGACTTGCCAGTTGAATAATCCCCAACCTCCTGGTAATAATCGAAATATCTCCTTTTTCCAGTAAGTCTATTTTCATTCTCCTCAGCAAAATGCCCTGTATGGCAGTAAAGCAGGTATAAATCCCAAACATCCATAAGAAAAATCCTCTACTTTCCATACTTTTGAAATCATAGACATTTAGCAGAAAAATGATTGTAAGTATCAAAGAAATACCTAAAGCGAACTTCGCCTGTCTATATTCCTGTGAAGCTTTTAAACTATTCATTTCATACACCTGCTTTAGTATTGTTTCATCTTATGCCGAATCCGCGGATCAAAGAATGCATACAAGATATCGATGAACATATTAACAATAGAAATGATAATGGCTGTATAGATGACAGCGCCCATTACTGCCGGCACATCCGGTATAAATTGTTTATCGACAATATAACTGCCCAGACCGCTGATATTAAACACTTTTTCTGTGACTGCTGCCCCTCCGAGCATTCCTCCAAATTGTAGTCCTATCACCGTAATAATTGGGATAAGAGCATTTGGTACTGCATGTCTCATGACAACTCTTTTTCCACTTAAACCTTTTGCCCTTGCCGTCAACATATAATCTTCATGTATGACTTCAAGTGTCGATGACCTGGTCATTCTGGCAACTGCAGCTGTCAGTCCTGTTCCAAGTACCACGACAGGCATGATTAGCGAAAGCCAATTGTTAGCACGATACGTTGCAGGTAGCCATTCTAAATGAACCGAGAAGCCCAATATGAAGATCAGCCCTTGCCAGAAACTCGGAATTGATAGTCCAAGCAAGGCAATTAACATAAAAGAATGATCAAAGATTGTATTCCTTCTGATAGCCGAAATGATTCCGGTTGGTAATGCGACCAGTACTGCGAGCAATAAAGAAAAGACGGCGATCGTCAATGTAATTGGAAACTTACGCATAATGGAAGATATCACGTCTTCATTTCCAGCAAAAGAACTACCTAGATCAAAAGTGAAGATTCCGATTATGGTGTCTCGTAATTGAATAAAGTAGGGCTGATCCAATCCATGCAAAGTATTGAATGCGGCAATCTGCTCCTTCGTTGCCGTTTCTCCCAATATGTTAGCAGCAGGATTGAACGGTGAAATATACAAAATCGTAAAGACAAGTATACTTACACCCAAAACAACGAAAATAGTCATGATTAAACGTTCCATCACGTATTTTACATAAGGGTAACTAAAGATAAACATCAATATGTACATAAAAAAACCAGCAATGAAGGAAATGAAGAAGAACCACCTTTCGCGGAGCAATACAGAAAATACATCCTCGAACTGCATCTTCCCTTTCCACGGTTCACTATCATCGC
Organism: Bacillus sp. z14 (2026); assembly: GCF_058313575.1. Taxonomy (NCBI): domain Bacteria; kingdom Bacillati; phylum Bacillota; class Bacilli; order Caryophanales; family Bacillaceae; genus Bacillus; species Bacillus sp. z14 (2026). The sequence goes on along the minus strand of NZ_JBZFQK010000002.1, from coordinate 753,762 downwards.
GAGTCGAAGAGACCATTAACTCTGATATATAGACATTTAATCGATGCTCGGCAAGTTGGGTTGCTTTTTGCTCAATCTCCTTATCGTCTACTTTCTTGTCAAAGAAATCCCGCTTTTTTCTAAGCTGATCCTGATAGTCCTTCTTAAAAGCAGTGAAATGGCCAGAATCGATAAGGGATTGCTTTAGCTCTGCTTCTGCAGCTGTATAACTACCTTTGTTTCTTTTGAAAAGATAATAAAACATAACAATTAAAAAGAGCGGAGCCCCCAAAATCAGGAGGAAACTTTTATATGCAGAGTTAGCCATCATTTTCCTAAAAATTTGATCTATCCTCTGTACAAAAGAATGGTTCCCCTTCCACTCCTGCTCATTAATCAATAATATCCCCTCCTTTTTTCCTTCAGCATTTAGCCGAATACATATAATCATTCGTATAAACAAAAGATTTAAGAATAATTGCACTTTTCCGAGTGGTATAGTATATTTTATTTTAGCAATTGGTAAAAGTCAACAGTACGAGGAAATATATCCATTAGCCTTTTTTGGACCAATATGATGATTTGGCAGGTGTCTTTTGATGAATTCATTACTGCAAGTGCAACACTTATCGGTATCTTTTGAACAAGAAGAACAGGAATTTCAAGCTGTACAAAATATCAGCTTTTCACTTAATAAAGGAGAAACCTTAGGAATTGTCGGTGAATCAGGCAGTGGTAAAAGCGTCACTGCACGTTCAATCATGCAGCTGTTACCAGTGAGCGCCAGACGAAAGAACGGAACGGTTCTCTTTAACGGAAAAGATATTGGGAAATACTCAGAAAAAGAAATGGAGGTCATTCGTGGACGCGATATCGGAATGATATTCCAAGATCCAATGACATCTTTGAATCCGACCATGAAAATCGGAGATCAGATTGCAGAAGGATTAATAAAACACGAAAATCTATCCGATAAACAAGCCAAAAACCAAGCGCTCGATATGTTGGAATTGGTCGGTATTAAGGACAGCGAAATTCGCTATGAACAGTATCCTCATGAATTTTCTGGGGGAATGAGACAGCGGGTAATGATTGCAATAGCATTGGCATGCCGACCGTCTTTGCTAATAGCAGATGAACCTACAACTGCTCTTGACGTCACCATTCAGGCGCAAATCCTTAATCTAATGAAGAAGATGCAAGAAAAGTTCGGAACTTCAATCATTTTAATCACGCATGACTTTGGTGTAGTAGCTGGAATGTGCGACCGAGTAGCCGTCATGCAAAACGGGGAAATTGTAGAGACTGGTTCGACAGAGAAAATCTTTACCTCACCCACTCACCCTTATACAAAGAAGTTACTTCATGCACTTCCGAAACTAAATGAAAAGAAGAAATTGAAACCGGTACCTAATATAATCAGAAATACTGAAGATGTCCCGTTGCTGGAAGTGCGCAATCTTAAGCAATACTTCGATATTGGCAAAGGCAATACAATAAAAGCAGTAGATGATATTTCTTTCAGTATTAAAGCTGGGGAAACATTAGGAATCGTCGGCGAATCAGGAAGCGGTAAATCCACTACCGGACGCTCAATCCTTCAATTACATACCCCTACCGGAGGGGATATTCTTTTTAAAGGTATGGCGCTAAACGACTTTTCTCCTAATGAAATGCTCATCATGCGGCGTCATATGCAAATGATCTTTCAAGATCCTTATGCTTCTCTCAATCCAAGGATGCGGGTATTGGATATCATAGGTGAAGCACTGGATGTCCATCATCTCGCCACCAATAAATCAAATCGAAAGAAACGGGTTGAGACTTTGCTTGATATGGTTGGTTTGGATCCTGCATTCGCGATGAGATATCCGCATGAATTCTCTGGAGGGCAAAGACAACGAATCGGTATCGCCAGGGCATTAGCAGTCGACCCTGCCTTCATCGTGTGTGACGAGCCATTATCAGCCCTCGATGTCTCCATCCAAGCACAGATCGTTGAATTGATGGAAGATTTGCAACAACGTCTCGGTCTCACCTACCTGTTCATCGCTCATGATCTTTCCATGGTTAAACACATTAGCGATAGGGTAGCCGTCATGTATAAAGGAAAAATAGTAGAGTTGGCCGAAAGTGAAGAATTATATTCTAACCCTCAGCATGATTACACAAAATCGTTATTGGCCTCGATCCCTATCCCGGATCCAAAGATTGAAACACAAAAAAGAAAAAATGATGGATCAATTAAAACAGAGAAAAAAGAGTATAATGTTGAAAACACAAAACTAGTGGAAGTGTCTGCCGGACACTGGGTTGCCATTTAGCCTTAATCATTGGTTTGAAAACTTAAAGAGGCATCCAAGATCCTGAATGCCTCTTTCCACTTCTTTGTTTTTTACATAACCAGCTCTTCCACAACTGGATACACAAACTGGAAATTTTGCTCGTCTGGCAGTATATAGTAAGTATAATCAATGTTGATCTGTCTAAACTCTTCTTTCATATACTCACAGAAAAAACTTATGTTTCGGACTTAACAGACCTCAATTAAAAGTTACAACTTAACAATACTTTGATCTTTGATTGATTTATAACAAGCTTCAATTATTTTCATATTTTGCACGGTATCCAATGGCGTATATGCTGGGGTTTGATCGTTAAGTATACATTCTGCAAAATGATCCACTTGCATCATATATTGATCACACATAATCACTTCTTTTCGGGTCTCCCCTCCGCTTTTAACCAATAATTCCCCTTGATGTCCAACAAGATCTGGACGATAAGCATTTCTGCATATAATCTCTCCTAGAGTGCCAACCACGCGGTATTCATTTCGATTAGTCATTTCAAAACTGCAATCAAACATCGCTCGCACACCATTATCCATCGTCATATGCGCTGTGGTAGTTAAGTCTACATCATAAGGATTATTCAGATCTGCAAAGCCCATTATTTCTATTGGTTCAGCTCCTAAAATATGCCTGATAGCATGGATATTATAACAGCCAACGTCATATAGGGCCCCTCCCCCTTTTTCCGAAGATAAACGAATATTATCCTCATCATCACTTAATAAAAACGAATGACTGGCATACATATACTTTACCTCGCCTATTTCTCCCGTTTTAATAATATCTTTTACACGTTTATGTTGGGCATGAAATTGGTACATGAACGCTTCCATCATTTTCACACCATAACGCTCACACGCATTCATCATTTCAATTGTTTCTGCCTCTGTCAAAGCAGCTGGCTTCTCAACCAACACATGTTTACCAGCTTTTGCTGCTTCCATTGTCCATTTTGCATGCAAATGATTTGGTAATGGAATATAAACAGCTTGTATTTCAGGATCCGCTAATAATTCTTCGTATGAATCATACGTCCTCGGAATCTCCAAGCTTGCAGCCACATCTTTAGCCTTTTGACTTTGGCTGGCAATCGCTGTTGCCTCTCCATGGACAGAACGTTTAATGGCGGGAATCACTTGAGTTTGCCCAATATCTGCCGTACTTAAAATACCCCATTTTATTTTTGGCATTCTTATTTCTCCTTTCCAAAGTCCTAAAAAAACGGATCATTACAATGATCCGTTTCTTAGAAGTTACTTCTATTATAGATAATAATGTACATATTTGGCAATTTTCATCAGTATTTTATCTTTCATTTTAAGGTTATCAAAATAATCTAATTTAATTTCCTTTGAATCCCCGAGATCTACATCTAATTGTTTTTGAACCGTTTGACTAAATGGTGATGATTTCATAAATAAAGTCATTTCATCATTCAACCTAAATGAACGTGAATCGATGTTGACTGTTCCAGTCATTAATCTTTCATAATCTACTAGGACAACCTTCCCATGGAAAATTCCTTTATCATATTGGTATACCTTCATTCCGTTTTCGAGTGCTTCTCTGACAAAAGGATACGCAGCCTGGGTTAACATTAATCCATCTGAATGTTTGGGCCACATGATGATAACCTCCACATCACGTTTTCTTGCCCGTTTTAAAGCATCCATAAAATCACGATTATCTGGAATAAAATAGGGGGTCGCAATGATAATTTGTTTTTTTGCCGCATCGAATTCTTGAATAAAATCCTCAACCAAGCCAAATCCACTTGAATATACCTTCAAATAATGATTGGTTTCTCCTTTTTCCAAGTCAACCTTATGTATGGGTGGAGAGTTACCTGTATTTACCTTCCAATCCTCGCAAAATTGTTGTTCAAAGTCCTGAACACCCTCACCTGTCATACGGATCTGATAATCATGCCATGTATTCTTTGTATATTTTTGTGCTACATTAAGTCCGCCTGTGTATCCGATTTTCCCATCTATCACAGCTATTCGACGATGATTTCTATGCTGGATGGAGTACCAAATATGAGGAAAATGAGGATCATTGCTATAGGTTATATGCACCCCTGCTTTTCTCAGTTCATCAAACCAATCATTCTTACCCTTTAAAGAGCCTGCTCGGTCTACCGAATAATAAACTTCGACTCCTTGATTCGCCTTTTTCTTCAATAAATCGAAAAATTTTTCGCTTGCTTCACCGCTACCAATTGAAAAATAATGAATATACACATATTCCTTAGCCTCTAAAATATCTTTTGAAAACTGAGGATAAAAAGTTTTCCAATCCGTGTACAATCCAAAATTACTGTTACGAATTGGATAGGTATGAGGTTGGCTACCTGCTTCCGCCGCTTCTCTTCCCGCTTTAATATCATAATTCACCCATACTAAAAGCAAGCCTATAAAGGTACTAAACAGTAAAAGACCGTTAATGAAATATATAATTATTTTTTTCAGCATCCTGACTGTCCTTTGAATGGAAGACAAATTACATCTTCCTTTTTGCTTAGTATGTGTAAATGAATCCATATTATTAAATAAGTAAAAAAGCCACACATCACACCTTTTTAATAAAGGAGTAATGTATGGCTTTCTAAAATTAGCAGCTATGGCTGTGAGAATTATTTTTTACTTTTGAGCCAGTTTCCCCACGTAACAAATCACCATTAGTTGCTTTAATGATTTCATCTGTCACTGTATTTGAGATGACATTAGCTACCATCTGCAGAAGATCATTAACTTCCATCTGCGATTGTTTGAATTCCTGGACAATCGGAATTTCATCCAATTCACGTTCTACCTTCGCTAATTTTTCCTCTGTCTTTTTAAAGGCTTCTGTCTTTCCATAATGTTGGAAGTTGACCGATTGCTTTTGTAACCCCTTGATTACTGACATTAACTCAGCTACATTTTTATTTTCATTGATTTGTGCTTCCGCTCGTTTAAAGAAATCAACTTCATTAGTCGTTGAGATCATTTTAGCCAAGTCTTTTGCTTTGTCAATAATTTGTTCTTTCGTGTAGTTCCCCATTTTTAAACTCCCACCTCTACCTCATTTGTTTCTTCCACATACTCACCATCAAGTGACCATGTTTTAGCATTTGTAATTTTTACTTTTACAATTTTACCGATAACAGATTTTGGAGCTCTAAAGTTAACCAATTTATTTTTAGTTGTATAACCCGCCAGTACATCCGGATTATTTTTACTTTCCCCTTCAACTAAAACATCGAGAATTTGGCCTTTATATAATTGATTCTTTTTGTTGGCTGTTTCGTTTACCAGTGCATTCAAGCGTTGAAGACGCTCTTTTTTGACTTCCATCGGAACATTATCCTTCATTTTTGCGGCTGGTGTACCTTCACGCGGAGAATAAATAAATGTATAAGCCAAGTCATATCCAACTTCTTGATAAAGAGACATCGTTTCTTCAAACTGTTCGTCCGTTTCATTCGGATAGCCAACTATAATATCAGTTGTCAGTGTGACGTTAGGGATTGCTTCCTTGATTTTACGAACCAATTCCAAGTATTGTTCACGAGTGTATTTACGAGCCATGATTTTTAAGACATCATTATTACCGGATTGAACAGGCAAATGGATATGATCCATCATGTTTCCGCCCTTAGCCAGAACTTCAATCAAATGATCATCAAAATCACGAGGGTGACTTGTCGTGAAGCGCACACGCGGGATATCGATTTTACGAATTTCTTCCATTAAATCGCCTAGACGATAGTCGATATCTTCAAAGTCCTTACCGTATGCATTTACATTTTGCCCAAGCAATGTGATTTCCTGATATCCTTGAGCAGCCAGCTGACGAACCTCCTGAATGATATCTTCAGGTCTGCGGCTCCGTTCCTTTCCACGTGTAAATGGAACAATACAGTACGTACAGAACTTATCACAGCCATACATAATATTAACCCAAGCCTTGATGTTTCCTTTTCTTACTTTTGGAAGGTTCTCAATAATATCCCCTTCCTTGGACCAAACCTCAATAACCATTTCTTTGGACATATATGCTTCCATCAGTATTTCCGGTAAACGATGGATATTATGTGTTCCAAATATCATATCTACAAAGGCATGCTTTTGTAAAATTTTATTCACAACAGATTCTTCCTGTGACATACATCCACATACACCAAGCAATAAATCAGGCTTATTTTTTCTCAATGCTTTTAAATGGCCAAGTTCACCGAACACTTTATTTTCAGCATTTTCTCGAATGGCACATGTATTCAATAAAATTACATTGGCATCCTCCACGCTGTCAGTTGGTTCATATCCAAGAGCTAAAAAGATACCGGACATAACTTCAGTATCATGCTCATTCATTTGGCAACCGTACGTACGGATATAAAACTTGCGTCCTTCACCCATACCACGGAATTGTTCATTAATATTAAAATCCTTATGATAATTAATCGCTTCTTTTCCGCGTTTCTTAGCATCTTTTAAGGATGGTGGCATGTAAACCGTTTCAAAATACTTGCTATAATCTTTCTCTTGCTTTTTGTCATTTTTAACAGCGGTCGTTGTATCCAATCGTTGCTGCTCGTTCATATAAATCCCCTTCCATGTATCCACACTTATTGATTAAATCTATATATATTATTAAATAGACCAAACCACTCATAAACACAATTATAAAAGCACTAAACTCAAAAATAACAATTACAAACTGTATTGCAATCATTTTTAAAACTATCTTTGTCACATTCATTTAGTATAATGGTTTTGGGCAAATTTCTCAATATGAAGTGTAAAATAGCCTTTTTTGGGATAAACATGCAGATAAAAATACCTGTACAGGCATATATACAATTTTTTTGGTTCTTCCTATTACTTAAGAGCATTTGTCTTTCTAAACAATCCCTAAATCAATCACATATTTCTCCAAAAAAATGTTTGTCTGCGTTATACCAATGTATTCTTTGATATAAGGCAGACAAACATCCTCCAACACTATTCATGTTACTTCGCAAAACCAATATCACTTATTGGCCAAATGCACAGTTTCACTTCACCAATAATTCGATCCATTGGCACAAAACCAAATATCCTGCTATCTTTACTGTACAAGCGATTATCTCCAAGAACAAACATTTGTCCCTTTGGAACTTTTTGTTTACCTGTCAAATTCCTCAATGTAAAATCTTCAGTCAGACGTTCCCTCTCTTGTAAATCCTTCTTAAATTCCACCAGATAAGGTTCATCAACCGCTTTTCCATTGATATATAGAACATCATTCTTCATCTCAACAGTATCTCCTGGAAGACCAATTACACGTTTTACATAACTATCAGATGAATCTGTTGCATGAAATACGACCTCATCAAAACGGTTAATCGTTGTCATTTTACTTAAGATAACCCGATTTCCATCCTCGAGACTGGGAAGCATAGATTCTCCCCTCACTGTAGTTGGCGTAAAAACAAACTGACGCATTAAAGTCACAATAACAATTGCCAATACGACAGATTTAAACACTGACATAGCTTCTTTTCCTATATTTATTTTATCATTCATAAACCGTACTCCTTTAACCTAATTCATGTACACCCGCTCTGTTCTCTTCTTCATTCATTCCCTTACAAAGAAAAATACAAACGTGTTGGATGTATAAGACGTACAATGTCAATGAGCTAACAAGCCTTTATGTTCTATCATTCTTAATGAATTTTCTGTACCACTTAAAGACTGTTGGAGAATAGCAAAAAAACAGATAGCGCAATAGGACAATTACATAGAAAAAAGAATAAAGCCATCTGAATAGGATTACCTAGTGAATCAATGACAAGTTTCCCCCCACTGCTTTTTCTTCATTTTGTTCATTAAAACTACTTTCAGAGATATCGACCCTAAAGGTTACTCATCCTAAACAAGCGAGAATCCTTTTAAATACTATTTGTAATTTTCAAATATTTGGTTTTGGGATATAGTTATACTATTAATAAAAAGGAGTTGTGGATATGACCGCGCATATGACAGTAGATGTTTTGTTAACCAACAAATAATCTGAGGGAGTGTATCTCCGACTGCACCCCTTATTAAAGGGAGAAAAACATGAAACAATTTTTTGATAACTATTTATCAGGTAAAACAGTTTTATTGAAACAAATGGAACCACATCATTTTGAGCGCTTTGCTGAAATTGAAAATGAAAATAGTACACTATTACTTGCAAATGATGATATTCCATTTCCATTAACAGCTGAAGATCACACAAATTTTTTCAAAACGATTAGTGGGAAAAAAGAAGAGTTTATGTTTGGTATTTTTGAGAAAGAATCAAATGAACTTATTGGATCATGTGGTGTATTCGCAATTAACTGGAAGAATAGCACGTGTTTTGTTGGGATATCCATTGGCAACGAGTGGCACAATAAAGGCTTTGGCACAGATGCTATGAATACATTAATTTCTTTTGTTTTTAATTACATCCATATCCATAAAATCAAACTTCAGGTGTTCAGTTTTAATACCAATGCTATCCGCTCTTACGAAAAATGCTATTTTAGTAAGGAGGGTACATTACGAAATGAAATCTTCAGATTTGGGTCATTCCATGATGTACATGTATATGGTTTACTGAGAGAAGAATGGAACAAGCGACAGACTAACTAACTAAAAAAAGCATTAATTCACGTTCTTCATGAATTAATGCTTTTCTGTATTACTATTAACTTGTTAATTAGAGATATCTGAAGTTCCCTCTAAGTAGCCTATTATTTTAAATAACTATTTTCGAAAGACCATTCATACAGTTTATTTAATAATCCCCAGCTCTTTACCAGCCTTTTCAAATGCATTTAATGCTTTAGCCAGCTCCTCTTTGGAATGTTCTGCTGTTACAATGGTCCTGACACGTGCATGACCCTTTGCAACAGTTGGGAATGCAATCCCCTGAGCAAATACACCATATTCCATTAATTTATTAGACAGCTTATTTGTCAAAGCCTCATCCCCAACGATAATGGGAGTGATCGGTGTTTCGCTTTTTCCGGTATTAAAGCCCATAAATTCTAGTCCTTCTTTGAAAAACTTTGTATTCTCCCACAAACGCTCAATTAATTCCGGTTCTTCCAATAATACATCAATTGCTTCTATATTAGCCATTGTCACTGCAGGCGGGTGTGATGTACTAAATAAGAAAGGTCTGCCTTTATGAATTAAATAATCAACCAATGTACGGCTGCTTGCCACATATCCTCCAAGAACCCCTATAGCCTTGCTTAACGTACCTACCTGAATATGAACACGTCCATCCAAACCGAAGTGATTGACGGTTCCACGCCCATTTTGGCCAAGTACTCCTGAGGCATGCGCATCATCGACCATAATAAGTGCATCATATTTTTCTGCTAACTCCACAATCTCGGGTAGCGGTGCGATATTGCCATCCATGGAAAAGACACCATCTGTTACAACTAAGCGTTTACGATAGGATTGAGTCTCTTTCAGGACATCCTCCAAGCTGTTCATATCGACATGCTTATAAACACGGCGTGTAGCTTTTGTTAGTCTTATTCCATCGATTATGGAAGCATGGTTTAATTCATCCGATATAACCACATCTTCCTGTGTAAGAATCGCGGATAGAACTCCTTGATTCGTTGTAAATCCAGATTGAAATACTAAAGCCGCTTCCGTATGTTTAAATTTCGCCAACTTCTCTTCTAACTCTATATGCATATCCATGGTACCGGCAATTGTACGTACCGAACCTGTTCCCACTCCATATTCTTCAATGGCATCAAGCGCTGCATCCTTTAAACGAGGATGTGAAGTCAATCCAAGATAGTTGTTAGATGATAATTGAATCAAATTTTCCCCATTAATCTTAACTTTTGTACCTTGTTCTGATTCCAGAGGAATTAATGGATGGAACAAACCTGTTCCTTTCATTTCGTCTAATTCTGTTTGCAAGTATTCAAACCCCTTCAAATCGCTTCCTCCTCATCCAATTGTTTACCTTATATTCCTTCTATTCCCTATATTTTTGCATTATATCAATAGTATTGAATAAATTTATTACTCTTCCTCATTCAGCACCCTTTTACGGCAGTAATATCACTTTTCCACACTCACCTTTGATCATAAGGTCAAAGCCTTTTTCATACTCTTCTAAAGGGAAGTGATGGGTGATTAATGGTTTAACATCAACCTGCCCTGATTCCAGCAATCGGGAAACCTGCTGCCACGTTTTAAACATTTGTCTCCCTGTAATTCCTTGAACGGTTATCCCCTTAAAAACGATATCATCAGTAATATTGAGAGGCACAGGCTTAGAGGGTAAGCTTAAAATAGAAAACCTGCCTCCATTCGTAATCATTTTAAATCCTTGATCGATGGCTATAGGATGACCACTCATTTCACAAACAATATCAACCCCATTGCCACCCGTTAAATCATAAACTGCCTGAACAGGATCTGTCTTCGATGAATTAATCATCACAGTAGCGCCCAATTTACCCGCTAGCTCTAAACGGTAATCATTAAGATCTAACGCAATGACCTGTGAAGCCCCAGCTGCTTTTGCCACTCCCACTGCCATAATACCAATTGGACCGCAACCGATAATAGCGACCGTTTTCCCGACTACTTCACCTGACAATACGGTGTGGACCGCATTCCCCATAGGCTCCTGTATAGAAGCTACATCTATAGGCATATCTACAGGATTTTTCCAAAGATTAGATGCCGGTAAAGCTACATATTCAGCAAAACACCCCTGTGTATCAACCCCAATTATCTTTGTGTTTTTACATATATGATATTGTCCCGTCATACATTGAGGGCAGATTCCACAAACTAAATGTGTCTCAGCGGAAACATAATCACCTATCTGGAAATCCTGTACTTTATTTCCCACTTCAACAATCTCTCCTGAGAATTCATGCCCAAATGCATAAGGAGGATTAACCCTATGTTGAGACCATTCATCCCAAGTATAAATATGGACATCCGTCCCGCATATGGACGTCGCCTTTACTTTAATCAACACTTCATCCTCTTTGATAGAAGGAATATCAATCAATTGGAGTTCTGCTCCATAACCTCTTTTATGTTTTACAACCGCTTTCATTTTTCCATCCACCGTATACACACTCCTGTCTAAAAAAACCTGGTTTATACCAAAATTTTAAATTTTTAACTTAATTATGTAAATAGGCTATTCCTCGTATGGCGGACAGTTGATTATAAGAAGAATATTTTTTTAAAAAAGTATACTAAAGTGAATATTTTTTCCGGACTAAGACAACCTACATTGTCATCTAAGAATGAATCCCCATGTATAAGTCGTTATCAAAGGTATCTGCTAATCATAATAAAAACCCCTGATATATCAAGGGGTTCATTCTTCAAGAGATTTCTCCATGAATACTTACCTCACATTACATAAAAATAATACCGACCGATTACTCGGCCGGTGTTTATTCAATTACATAAATTCTGCTGTCAATTTATCAAAATGTTCCTGAGTCAATTTCAAATCAGCAGAAGATAAAGGTTTTTCAGCATACCCCTGAATTAATTCCTGATAGGAAGGCTGAGCAGTATTTTGATAAATTAAGCCGGTAACTAAGCCTTTATGCTCCATTAACGTCTGCATCGCTGCTTCTTTATTGGATGGATCGTAACCTTCAATTGTTGAAAGCTTTGTTAAATTACCCTTGAACCAATCATACGTATTCACTTTATTATAGGTCACGCATGGACTGAAAACATTAATTAAAGAAAAACCTTTATGACGAATACCTGCTTCAATCAATGCTGTCAAATCTTTTAAGTCGCTGGAAAAGCTTTGCGCCACAAAAGTCGCACCAACTGACAAGGCCATTTCCATTGGAGATATCGCCTGTTCAATCGAACCTCCAGGCGTAGATTTCGTCTTAAAGCCGGCTGCAGAGCGCGGTGATGTCTGACCCTTCGTTAAACCGTATATTTGATTGTCCATAACAATATAGGTGATATCAATATTTCTCCTAATCGCATGTACTGTATGACCCATGCCAATTGCAAATCCATCACCATCTCCACCTGAGGCAAGGACGGTTAAATCACGATTCGCCATTTTGACACCCTGTGCGATTGGTAAAGAACGGCCATGTATACTGTGAAACCCATAGGATTGGATATAACCGGAAATACGGCCTGAACAGCCTATTCCGGAAATCACAGCAAGTTGATCCGGTTCCAGACCTACATTAGCTGCTGCCCTCTGGATAGCGGCCTGAACAGAGAAGTCACCACAGCCGGGACACCAGTTTGGTTTTACATTATTTCTAAAGTCTTTAAATGTAGCCATTTAAACCAACTCCCTGCATTTTGTATACACTTCGTACGGCAAAAATGGATTGCCGTCATATTTTAAAAGCTTCGTAATCTTCTCGGCATGGCCAATATTCATTTTCAGAATGTTGGCAAGTTGTCCTGTTGCATTATTCTCGATAACAACTACCTTTTTCGCATCCTGAACATAGGGCAGTAACTCATGGGCAGGGAATGGATGAAGAAGCCTTACATGTACATGGTTGACTTTAATCCCGTCATCAGCCAGGTTTTTCATCGTCTCTTCAATGACACCTCTAGTAGAAATAAATCCGACCAATAGCAAGTCTGGATTCTCATGGACAGCATTTATATGGATTGGATCTTTAAATCTTACAGACTCGATTTTGCGCATTCGTTTATCCATTTGAGCTACACGATTGGAAGCAACCTCTGAGGGTTTTCCCGTCTCATCATGTTCAACGCCTGTAACATGATGGATTCCATTTTTCATTCCTGGAAGAGGTCTTCGTGATATCCCGTCTTCCGTTACAGCATATCTCTTAAAATAACTTTTATCAGTAGGCTCAGGTAACTCCTCAGAAATTAATTTACCTCTCCTAATCTCAACCCTGCTAAAATCTAAAGGCTCAACGGTTTGTTTACCCAATGATAATTGTAAATCGGAAAGGATAATCACCGGAACCTGATATTCTTCAGCTAAATTAAAAGCTTCTACTGTATCGTAGAATGCTTCCTCCACTGTACTTGGTGCAAGAACGATTTTTGGAATTTCACCATGAGTTCCATAAATCATTGCCATCAAATCGGATTGTTCCTGTTTTGTAGGCATACCTGTCGAAGGGCCTCCACGTTGTGTGTCGACAATTACAAGCGGAGTTTCTGTAATACCCGACAATCCAATTGCCTCCATCATTAGCGATAAACCTGGACCAGCTGAAGCTGTTAAACTGCGTACACCTGCATAATTTGCGCCAATTGCCATCGTACAAGCAGCAATCTCATCTTCTGTCTGTATGACGGCTCCTCCAAACTTTGGCAGTTGCTTAATTAAATACTCCATTATCTCAGAGGCAGGCGTAATCGGATAGGCAGCCATAAAGCGAGTTCCACCAGCCAGAGCACCCATGGCAATCGCATCATTACCAATCATGAATAAACGTTTTTTTCCATCAGCTTCTACTAGCTGCAACACTCCAGCCTTGTTACCCATTTGTTCCATTAAAAAGTCATAGCCAGCTTGAATCGCTTCTAAATTCTTTTCAACGACAGCGGCTCCTTTTCTTCCAAATATTTCCTCAACCACTTCTGAAAATACCTGAATATTTAAACCAAGCACAGCACTAGAAGCGCCGATAGCTACCATGTTCTTCATCAAAGATGTCCCAAGCTGAGAGGCTATTTCTGTAAATGGGACGGAATAGAGTACTGCTTCGGTATCTAAAGGAGCTTTGGGATCAAACTTGGTGTCGGCCAAAATAATACCGTCTTTATGTAATTCTTTATAATTCACATCAATGGTTTCTTGGTCAAATGCCACTAACACATCCAAATCGTCGGCTATTGATCGAACCTGTGTTGTGCTTACTCGAATTTTATTATTTGTATGGCCCCCTTTAATACGGGAAGAAAAATGGCGATACCCATACAAGTAATATCCCAGACGATTTAATGCAATAGAAAAAATTTCTCCAGTACTTTCTATGCCTTCACCTTGCTGCCCTCCAACTTTCCATGAAAGTTGTTTATTCATTTCCTTTACACCCCTTCGATTCCCTTATATGAAATATTGGTTTTTCATGTCAGCTATAAAACTATTAACAATAATTTTATTATTTACTAGAATATACCATTATGTCTACAATATTAAGCTTAAGTTTCTAAAAAAACCATAAATAAAGAAATAGCGTATTCAATTCAACCCCTATTGGCCATATCTTGATGCAAAATTATCAAATAAGAAGTGACGGACATCCTCTTCCTTATAATACTTCAGCAGCTCGTTAACCAGATTACTATATTGTTCCACTCTGCTGAGAGAATGTACGCTTGTTGTCGTCCCATCAAAGTCAGATCCAAATCCTACATGACGGGCACCTCCAAGTGAACAAACATGTTCCAGATGCCTCAATACATCAGTCAAGTTTGCCTGATTGGTACCTGTTAAAAATTCAGGGACAAATGTAAGTCCCATAACCGATTTTTTTTGAATTAATGCTTTAATTTGTTCATCACTCAAATTTCTTGGATGATCAACTAGCGATCGGCAATTTGAGTGAGAAGCAATTGGTCTGCTATGTATTTCCATGCAATCCCAAAATGCTCTCTCCGATAAATGAGATACATCACACCAGTTGTTCGTAACATTCAACAATTCAACTACCTTTTTCCCAAAGGCGGTTAGACCGGCAGCGCGTTTTTCCAATGCACCATCAGCGACCAGATTAGCCCAGTTCCATGTCAACCCTACCACTGTAACACCAAGCCTCAGTAATAGCTTCAACTTCAACATGTCGTCGCCAATACAGTCACAACCCTCCAACATGAGAATCGCACCTGTCTCTCCCTCTTTAAGCCTGCCAATATCCTTATACTTTCGAATGAATTTTAACTTCCCTGTGCCAATTATTTGGTCATAAAAAATATCCACCATGGCAAGAGCTGCATCAAAGCGGATAGAAGGATGTACATTTTCCGGTATATAAATAGCGAAAACTTGTACTTGTATATTAGCTGCTTTCAAACCAAGATTTGTTACCTCTAGCTCCCTGCTATGATAAAAGTCCAATTTTGGATTAAGAAACAGCTTCATTAACACATCACAATGTGCATCAAATATTCTCATTTAAGCTAATCCCCCATGTTATGTTAGCTTCGGTTAACAAAAAGGAGCATCCTCCCGGTCGGAGAATACGCCTACCGATCCCTTATCAGAGTCAGCTCCAGTTTTACTGCAGTTTCATTTCACCGTGGTTCTATAATTAGTTTTATGGCGGTACGTTCCTCACCATCAATTAAGATATCTGTAAAAGCAGGAATGCATATAAGATCCATCCCGCTGGGTGCGACGAATCCTCTTGCAATCGCTACGGCTTTTACTGCTTGGTTTAATGCACCTGCACCTATTGCCTGGATTTCTGCTGCTCCTCTTTCTCTAAGTACTCCAGCCAGCGCTCCAGCCACAGAGTTGGGATTAGATTTTGCTGAAACCTTTAATATTTCCATTTCTGGTCCTCCTCATCTTATTCCAAGACATGTCCCCTAGTGAGTATGTTTTTTCTGTTAACTATATTCATAATGAACAAAAGATATACCATACAAAAAAGCCAACCCCTATAGGTTGGCTCCTCGCAATCGTTTTTAATAAAAGAATGGATGATCTTCATTAATTAAAATTCTCTCAGTTTTTTTCGCTTTGCCCGTTTTAGGATCTAAATCAATAATTAAACCACTAAGTACAGCTCTTCCCTCTTTTGGTACTTCAAATCTCACAGGCAGGCTTGTTAAGAATTTCTTGATGACAGCATCGCGTTCCATTCCTAGAATACCATCATAAGGCCCTGTCATTCCTACGTCAGACATGTAAGCAGTTCCTTTAGGCAGAATTCGGTTATCAGCTGTTTGGACATGTGTATGGGTCCCAACTACCGCTGACACTCGTCCATCCAGATACCATCCCATTGCCTGTTTTTCACTGGTTGCTTCAGCATGCATGTCAACAAATATAAATGGCGTTCGCTTACTGGCCTCTTCTACCAATTTATCTGCACATAAAAATGGATCATCAAGCGCAGGCATAAAGGTTCTGCCCTGCAGGTTAATAACAGCCAATTCAAACTGATTCATCTTAACAAAGGAAAGTCCCGTGCCCGGTGTTCCCTCCGGAAAATTCCCAGGGCGCACCAGATATTTTGCTTCTCCTATAAATTCAAAAATATCACGATTGTCCCAGGAATGATTACCAAGTGTAATGATATTAGCTCCGTACTCAAGTAATTCTTTATAAATTTTTTGGGTAATCCCTCTTCCAGCTGCAGCATTTTCTCCATTAATGATGACAAACTGCGGTCTATATTTTTCCTTTAACTTCCCTAAATATTCTTTCACCATTGCTCTTCCAGGTGATCCAACAATATCCCCTATAAATAATAACCTCATTTTCGCTTTCCTTTCTTTGAAACTAGGCCAAGATTATCTTTGGTATAGTTTAACTTTTTTGTTTAAAAAAGTTTCGATCTCCAAAAAAATAAAGCGGTGAGGAACACCGCTTTATTTTGCATATTCAACTGCTCTGGTCTCACGAATAACCGTCACTTTAATATGTCCCGGATAGTCCAGTTCATCTTCAATACGTTTTCTAATATCTCTGGCTAATCGGTGTGCCTCTAAATCATCAATACTTTCAGGCTTAACAATAATACGAACTTCTCGTCCTGCCTGGATTGCAAATGATTTTTCAACACCTTCATAGGATTCAGAAATATCCTCAAGTTTTTCAAGGCGACGAATATAGTTTTCAAGCGTTTCACTTCTAGCTCCAGGTCTAGCTGCAGATAATGCATCAGCAGCTGCTACCAGAATGGCAATTATAGATTTTGGTTCGGCGTCTCCATGGTGAGAAGCAATACTATTAATGACAACAGGATGTTCCTTGTACTTCGTAGCAAGTTCCACTCCTATTTCCACATGGCTTCCTTCTACTTCATGGTCAATCGCTTTACCGATATCATGCAATAGTCCAGCGCGCTTTGCCAATGTAATATCTTGACCAAGTTCTGCTGCCATCAAGCCGGATAAATAAGCTACTTCCATCGAATGTTTAAGCACATTCTGACCATAGCTTGTACGGTATCTTAAGCGGCCAAGAATTTTTATTAAATCTGGGTGTAAGCCATGAACCCCAACTTCAAATGTTGTTTGCTCACCGATTTCACGGATATGCTCATCGACTTCCCTTCTTGCTTTATCAACCATTTCTTCAATACGAGCCGGATGGATACGGCCATCCTGAACAAGCTTTTCAAGGGCAAGTCTTGCAGTTTCACGTCTAATTGGATCAAATCCAGATAAAATGACAGCTTCAGGTGTATCATCAATAATTAAATCGATTCCCGTCAACGTTTCAAGTGTTCGAATATTACGTCCTTCTCGACCGATAATTCGACCTTTCATTTCATCATTTGGAAGATTAACAACAGAAACGGTCGTTTCGGCCACATGATCTGCTGCACAACGTTGAATCGCAAGTGACAAGATTTCACGTGCCTTTTTGTCTGCTTCTTCCTTCGCTCGGTTATCGCTCTCTTTCATCATGATTGCAATATCATGTGATAGCTCTTTCTCAACACGATCAAGGATAATGGCTTTTGCTTCTTCTCTAGTCAGGCTAGAAATACGTTCAAGTTCAGAACTTTGAGCTTGAATTATCTCGTCCACTTTGCTTTCCATCTGTTCAATATGCTGTTGTCTTTGGTTCAGAGAATCTTCTTTCTTCTCCAATAAAGCCTCACGTTTATCTTGAGAGTCTGCTTTACGGTCCAGATTCTCTTCTTTTTGTAGAATTCGATTTTCCTGTCTCTGTAATTCAGTTCGTCGATCACGAACTTCCTTTTCAGCATCAGTCCGAAGCTTATGAATCTCATCCTTTGCTTCAAGAAGGGATTCCTTTTTCAAGGCGTCCGCTTCACGCTTTGCGTCCTCAATAATTTTTTCAGCTGCGTTCGTTGCGCCGGATATTTTAGATTCAGCTATAGATCTTCTTAACAAATAGCCAACAACTGCACCAACAATTAGGCCAAGCAAAATGGAGATGATAGCGATTGGATCCATCATTACACCTCCTCTTGCTATTAACTTTTTTAATCTCTTTTACTACATTGTTTTCAATTCTGGCATGTACATCATCTAAAAATATACAGCACAATCGCTTTTAGGCATGTCATAAAAAAAGATATTAATACATTTCTATTGTAAAGTTATGAAAATTTGTTGTCAAGAGCAAGTCCTGACGCTCTTTTAATCGTTTTTAGAAAATACAGACAGATATACAATTTTCGTGACCCTATCCACCTAGGTCATAGTTTCTAATAATACTCTCCACTTTAAGACAGCCGCTTCCCATTAAGTTGAGTAAAAGTACAAAAGCCGAAGAAATTATTTGTTTTTCGCATCTTTTCTAATAAAGTTATAGATTTTTCTCAAACAACACTTACTGATTGATCATACTCTGCCAGTCACTATACTACCTAAATATTATTTCTTTCATGATTCTCTTCAGAAACAGCTAAATTTATAATAAAACACACCCTGAGGCCCACCTATAGAAAGAGCAAACCCATAATCAGGTTTGCCCATTACAAACTACTTATTCAGGTAAATCAAATTTATCCATTTCCTCTGCTGCTTCAACCACTTTCGCTTCACCGTTTAATCCATAGGCTGAGCGGATTTTAATGGAAATTTCATCCCGAACATCTGGATTTTCTTTTAAGAAGAGCTTCGCATTCTCTCTTCCCTGTCCTAAGCGATCTCCATTATATGAGTACCAAGACCCACTCTTTTCAATAATATCCAATTCAGAACCAATGTCGATGATTTCTCCTTCTTTGGAAATACCCTCACCATACATAATATCAAGTTCTGCCACTTTGAAAGGTGGAGCCACTTTATTTTTAACAACCTTTACTTTAGTCCTGTTCCCTACAATATCATTTCCCTGTTTCAGTTGTTCTGCACGTCTTACTTCAAGGCGAACCGTAGAATAGAACTTAAGAGCACGACCACCTGGAGTTGTTTCTGGGTTACCAAACATAACACCAATCTTCTCACGGATTTGGTTGATAAAGATTGCTATGGTGTTAGATTTATTAATGGATCCAGAAAGTTTACGAAGAGCCTGAGACATTAAACGGGCTTGTAGACCCATATGAGAATCTCCCATTTCACCTTCAATCTCAGCTTTTGGTACTAAAGCAGCCACTGAGTCAACAACGATAATATCAATTGCACCACTTCGTACAAGCGCCTCAGCAATTTCCAATGCCTGTTCACCTGTATCTGGTTGGGAAAGTAATAATTCATCTATATTTACGCCAAGCTTTTGTGCATATGCCGGATCTAAAGCATGTTCTGCATCAATAAATGCTGCTTGTCCACCCTGTGCCTGTACTTCAGCAATTGCATGTAAAGCTACTGTCGTTTTACCGGAACTCTCCGGTCCATAAATCTCAATTATTCTACCTCTTGGATATCCACCCACACCGAGGGCTGAATCAAGAGCAAGCGAACCACTTGGAATGGTAGAAACCTTTCTGTCTGCTCTTTCCCCCAGCTTCATTACTGAACCTTTACCAAATTGCTTTTCAATTTGTTTTAGCGCCATATCGAGCGCAGCTTGACGTTCACTCACAGTTTATTTCCTCCCCATATCTATATAAAAACATTACATGTATAATTTAGAACTTATTTATACTATACCTCATCTGTCCCCATTTAACAAGTAAAAAAGCGAACGTTTATTCGTATTGTTTTAATGGTAATTTTGCTAATAAATTTAAAGAAACTCTCTAGCAAACAGAATGCTTTTAGCAGTAATTAAAGTAAAACTAAAATTATCTCAATTTTATAAACAATAGAAATCCCCAACCATATAAGTTGGGGTTTTCTATTATGCATATAACTCTCTCAACTTTCGGATAAGAAAATGACAGCCATACTTCATGCTTCTTACCCGATTAACCTCACGCATACCGCCTAAGTCCAATCTCTTTGCGTACGTTTTCTGACCGGAAATGGCTATACCGATATAAACAGTCCCTACCGGATGACCTTCCAATTCATCTGGTCCAGCTACTCCAGTAAAACTAATCCCAATATCAGATTGGAGCATGGCTTTAATATTATCAGCCATTTCCATAGCACATTGCTCACTGACAACTCCATATTGGTCGATGGTTGATTGTTCGACCTTCAAAAGCTTTTCCTTTGCTTCATTGGTATAAACAACAATACCGCCCTTAAGGATTAAACCGGCTCCCTGTATATCCGTCATTTTTTCCTGAAACATTCCGCCGGTTAAGCTTTCTGCTGCCGATATTGTAAGCTCATTTTCTTTTAAAAGATTGATAAGTTCAGTCATAATAGTCGCATCATCATATCCGTAAAAATATTCTCCCACACGCGAAAGAATTTTTTCTTCTGTCTCTTTTAATAGTTTGTCAGCTTCTTCAATAGATTCATGTTTAGCTGTAATACGAAGAGTTACCTCTCCATCTGAGGCAAGAGGCGCTATTGTCGGATTACTTTGCTGATCCAGTAAATCTTCTATTTCTGTTTCAAGCTGTGATTCCCCAATACCAAAGAAACGGAGGACTCGGGAATCTATACGCTCCACTCTGTCCATTAATCTCAAAAGATAAGGAACTGCAAAATTTTGATGCATTGGCTGCATTTCACTTGGAGGACCTGGTAATAAAATGTGAAGAATATCCCCATGAGACACAACCATTCCGGGAGCCATTCCATTTTGATTAGGGAATACTTCCGATCCTCCAATAACCAATGCTTGCTTCCGGTTGTTTTCTGTCATCACCCGTTTTATTTTCTTGAAATATTCTTCAATATTTTCCATAGCTTTTTGGTCTGTTATTAATGTTTTACCTATATGGGCAGCTACAACTTCTTTTGTTATATCATCCTTTGTTGGTCCCAACCCACCAGTGTATATTATGAGATTTGCTCGGGATTCTGCAATTTCAATAGCCTTTTTTAATCGTACAGGATTATCCCCAACTACTGTATGGTAATATACGTTAATACCTATCTCTGCCAGGCTTTTTGATATAAACTGAGCATTGGTATTTGCAATCTGTCCAAGTAATAACTCAGAGCCTACCGCTATTAATTCTGCATTCATTCTGTCACCCGCCATTTAACAAGTTATATTTAGAATGATACCCTTATTTAGAATTTAAAAACGCATGTTTATTCTTAGCAAAGTAATCCCAGCCAGACCATAGAGTAAAGAATAAGGCTACGTAAAGAGCTATATCAGCAAACGGGAAATTAATCCACGCAAATGGTAGATTATGCAATAGTAATGCAGCTATAGCTATGATTTGAGTCCATGTTTTAATTTTACCCAATTGATTCGCTGCAACCACTTCACCTTCACCGGCTAGAACCAGGCGAAGACCTGTTACCGCAAATTCACGGCTGATAATTAAAATAACAATCCAAGCAGGGGCCAACTCGTATCCTACAAGGATAATTAATGCTGCAGATACAAGAAGTTTATCTGCCAACGGATCAAGAAACTTTCCAAGGGTTGTGACCAGATTATGTTTTCTAGCATAATATCCATCAATCCAATCAGTAGTGGAAGCAATGATAAAAATGATAGCTCCAACAAAATGAGAGATAGGCAACTCCACATCGTTAATCACCCACGTTCCCCAATCAATGGATGGAAGCATGATAATCATAAACACAGGGATCATGCAAATTCTGGAAATCGTTATCTTGTTCGGTAAATTCACTTGATGTTCCTCACTTTACTTTTAAATTTTATTTATAAAAGGATAGACGAGAGAAGGCCATCCATTGATGACCTTCCAATCTTACTCCTTCGTGTAATCAATCGTTATGTTTTGAACAATCAGTTCACTTTCATACTCCAGTTTTTCATCATTAACAAAAATTTCAGTGTCTGGAGTTTTCCCTATATTCATGACTATTTGATTATCATCTGAAAGATCAAAATCCTGGCTTTCTCCATTTTGAATCACCCCATTGAAGAGATTTTCTCCCTTGGAGTTTTTAACAGATACCCATGTCTCGCCGGTAGATTTTACTGATACCTTAAATTCATCTGTATTACTTAATTCATATGTTGTATTTTTTCCATTCGCGGAGGTCACTTTCAGCTCAGCAGAACCTGCTTCTTCCGGCTCTTTAGATTCTTCCTCAGCATTCTCTGGATTACTTTCTTCTTCTGTTTCCGTTTCTTCTTTCTCATTGGTGTTTTCTTCTTGGTTTGTGGATTCACCCTGCTCAAGTCTTACAGGGTCACCGTTTTGATTAACTGTCCCTGTGTCATCATTATTACCAATGGCTTTTGCTACAAAGTAATAAATAATAGCCACTACTGCAACAAGGAACACAGCTATCAAAATTTTAGGAAGTACTTCCATCCACTTTGAATGCTGTACTGGCAATGTTTTTTTCGATTGCACTCTAGATAATTTTTGAGGAATCTCCTCCTGCTGAACTGCCGCAGGAATATCCGTTTGATGCTCCGCAAAAAGCTGTTCAGGATCTAATCCAACTGCTTCAGCATATTGTTTAATAAACGCTCTGACATAGAATTTGCCCGGCATCATTTCATAATTGCCTTCTTCTATACCAACAAGATAACGCTTTTGTATTTTGGTTATCTGTTGAAGGTCATCCAGGGTTAATCCTTTAGACTCTCTGGCTTCCTTTAATACTTTACCTAATTCCGTCATATAAACACCTTCTAATCACTAAAAATCAAACGATCCAAATTCGGATCCTCCAAATAAAGAGGACTGTTGGTCTACTGCTTCATATGTGATCTCTTCGTTCGGGTCATTACGTAGTTCAATAATATAATCAAAATCGTTCATTGTATACTCTGAATTTTGTACAAACACATCAGGATGTTCAACAACTTTAATTGAATCAAGTCTCATGATCTCACGCACAAGCTGCCAATGCCTTTCATTGGCTCTGCGAGTTGAAACAATCCCATCCAGAATAAATAAGTTATCTTCATTGTATTCATCTTCAATTAATTGATTTCGAACGGTTTGTTTTAATAAGGTGGAAGATACAAATAACCACCGCTTATTCGCACAAACACTTGCAGCAACAATCGATTCAGTTTTACCAACCCGGGGCATACCCCTGATTCCAATTAGTTTATGGCCTTCCTGTTTAAAAAGCTCGGCCATAAAATCAACTAGAAGCCCAAGATCTTCTCTTACAAATCGGAATGTTTTTCGATCATCTGCATCTCTTTGTATATAACGACCATGTCTGACTGCTAACCGATCTCTTAATTTCGGCTCTCTAAGTTTAGTTACTTTTATCGTATCCATTGTTTGCAGAATTGATTCCAGGCGTTCAATTTGACGATTATCCTTCGCCAAGAGAAGCATACCTCTTCTCCCCTCATCCACACCATTGATGGTTACGATATTTATGGAGAGCATTCCTAGCAAAGAAGAAATATCCCCTAACAAACCGGGACGGTTAATTTTAATTTCATATTCAAAATACCATTCCTTCTTGTCCATACCGTTCCCCCTAAGAGAAATATTTGACAAATTCCTTCAATATTTTCCCTATATCCTATCATATCTGATTTACTGACGAGTGGAAAGCAAAATACATAGTGTAGCATTAAATACTTATGTATTCCATCCGCCATTCACACTGATAATCTGCCCTGTTATATAACTGGAGTCTTCTGAGAGGACAAAGGAAACAACTCCAGAGATATCCTTCGGATGCCCCAGCCGCCCCATTGGGATTTCTTCTTCCAATTCTCTAAGCTCTTCAGAATCGAATCGATTGAGCATAGGTGTGGAAATTGCACCGGGTGATATAGCATTTACACGGATTCCGGAAGGTGCAAGCTCCTTCGCAAGTGCCTTGATAAAAGAATTCTGTCCACCTTTTACCATTGAATAAAGAACTTCACAGGAAGCACCCACTTCTCCCCAAATAGAAGTAATGGCAATGATACTGCCATCTTTTTTTTGTATTAACTTAGGAACTAGTCCTTTAGTCAATAAAAAGGGAGATGTAATATGTAATGAAACCATCTGTTTGGCTCGGTCATCGGTTATATCTGTTATTAAACCAAAATGACTGTCACCGCTATTTAGTATTATCGTATCAATTTGATTAATTTCGTCAATTATAACTTGATGTCCGCCATCTTTACTTAGATCAGCCTGAATTACTTTCACCTGTATTTGAAATGGTTTTAACTGATCTAAAAGCGAATTAATTCCGCTAAGATTACGGTTATAATGGAGATATAGATTCCAGCCCTCTGCAGCCAAACGTAATGCAATTGCTTGACCAATTCCTCCACTAGCACCCGTAATGAGTGCATATTTTCCATTCATAATAAAAACCCCTTGCCGTAAATAACACTTACAATACTTTTCATTATAAAGCTTGAAGATGAAAAGTAAAACCACCAATTGAAAATAGTCAATTGTTTCTAATATAAGCTTCTTTAATCCTACCAAATAGTTATCGTAAACCAGTGAATCAGTTAAGCTGGTTAATTGTCCGTTTACCTTGTATTATATAAACAAATTTAAATACAAAAAGAGCCAAAACCATTACGGCTTGGCTCTTACCCATTCAGGATGGAAGTATTTGAAATACTGACATTCTATCCTCATCTATAAATTCCTGTACTGCTTTATTCACTTCATCATAGGTCAAAGCTTCCAAAACAGTCACAACATCAAATAGCTTCATGTCATTAAAAGCATATCGTGTAAATTGATTGGCTATCGATTCAGGTGAATTCAATGACCTGAGGAAGGCACCAATTTTTTTCTTACGAATTGAATTTAATTTTTCCTCTGTTACAATTTTTCCTTCGCGGGCCGCAAAAAGAATATTTTTCAATTCTTCCTCTAAATGATCCGGCTTATCTGTATCACTGCCGACCATTCCAAATCCAAATCCATATTCCTGTGTATAATCATAAAAGAATGAATGGTCAATTAACCCTTCAGAATATAGTTTTTCATAATACTCGGAGCTTTTTCCAAAAGTCATATCCAGAAAGAGGTTGATAGATAGCTCTTGTTTTAATAAATCAATCCCCTGGAGAGTTGGATTATTTGCCTTCAATCCAACCACACACTTAGGCGTCTGGACATGCATATTGGTTGAGCGTTTTTTAGTAGCGACATTAGCCGGCTCTGCATCAAATTTCCGTTCGATTTCCCCACGTTTATCGAAGTTTTTCTTAGCCTGGTTGTCACGAACTTGCTGCATGATTGTTTCCGGATCCAATGGCCCTGTAATAAACAGAAGCATGTTGCTTGGATGATAAAATGCATTGTAGCACTTATAGAGCAGTTCTTTTGTTATTCCTGAAATCGACTCAATGGTACCAGCTATATCAATTTTCACAGGATGATTATGATATAGATTTTCAATAATACCGAAATATAATCTCCAATCTGCATTATCATCATACATGGTAATTTCCTGGCCAATAATCCCTTTTTCTTTTTCCACACTCTTATCCGAGAAATATGGTTCCTGGACAAAATCAACTAATGTTTCTAAATTTTTCTCTACATCCGTTGTACTGGAAAAAAGGTACGCTGTTCGAGTAAAGGATGTAAAAGCATTGGCCGCTGCACCTTGTTTACTGAACTGCTGGAATACATCACCATCTTCTTTTTCGAACAATTTATGCTCTAGGAAGTGCGCAATTCCATCCGGGACCCTGGAATATTCATCTGCACCGGGCTCTTTAAAATGATTATCGATTGATCCATATTTAGTTGTAAAAGTGGCATAGGTCTTATTAAATCCTTTTTTCGGAAGGATGTACACAGACAAACCATTATCCATTTTTTCGAAATATAATTCTTCCTGAAGCTGGTCAAATAGTATTTTCTCCATTACTCAGTCACCTCATCTCCACTTAAAAAATAGATCGTATCCATTTGAATTTTTTCTCCACAAGCCACAATTTCATCCTTTGTTACTCTATCAATCGAAGACAACCAATCATCCAATGGTTTATCAACAGCGGCAACCACATTATGATATAGAACTTCTGTTAGACCACGGGAGGTGTCGATCGTTTCGAGCAATTGATTTTTAATGATTGCTTTTGTTTGTTCCATTTCTTGATCCGAAAATTCGCCCTTTTTCATAGCTTCCATTTGTTCTTTTATGATCGTTACTGCCTGATTATAATTTTTATTATCAATGCCGGACATAACCATTAAAAGACCTTTATGACTTTCAAGTCGTGATGCGGCATAATACGCCAAACTTGCTTTTTCACGAACGTTTATGAAAAGTTTAGAGTGTGAAAACCCTCCAAATATCCCATTAAACATTTGCAAAGCAAAATAATCTCGATCGCCATAAGTGATATTTGTTCGGTAGCCAATATTCAGCTTACCCTGTTTGATATCCTGCGTTTCTTTCAGTTCTTTCACTTCAAGGATATCATGTTTATTATGCATAACCCGTTCAGGTTTTCTCTCCGCGAACTGAAAGTATTCACTAGACATTTGCGTTACCCTGGCTTCATCCAAATCCCCAATTACATAGAGGTCCAATTCATCTTCGGCAAACGCTTTTTTATAATAATTGTATAGGGATTCAGGAGTGATTTCATCGACTTCGCTTATAATCCCGTTTGCTTCCAGCCGATAATTTTCTTCCATACACATTTCCTGAGTTAAGCGTAATGAAGAATAACGCATTTTATCATCATATACAGCCTGCAGCCTTTGTTTCAGAGCACGCTTTTCCTTTGCAACTGTATCCGCATCAAAAGCATCTCCCTTTACATTAGGATTAATCAAAACATCATGTAAAAGCTTAAACGCTTGTTCCAACAGCGGTTCAGGCTTGGATAAAAATCGTTCATTTACCATTTCCATTTGAAAACTCATAATATGATATTCGCCTTTTTTACTGACATCTGTAAAAAGAC
The DNA here is from genome assembly GCF_058313575.1 of Bacillus sp. z14 (2026). NCBI lineage: Bacteria > Bacillati > Bacillota > Bacilli > Caryophanales > Bacillaceae > Bacillus > Bacillus sp. z14 (2026). Next base: position 726,370 of record NZ_JBZFQK010000002.1, on the reverse strand, counting down.
TGGCTCCATATAATTGATCTAGATGGGAGCGGAAAGCTGTAGATGTTGGATATGCAGCTGTATTACTTTGCAGGACATTTGGCAACAAAGCTCTATATGTAACGGTTTCTTCCTTTAAAGGTGCTTTCATCTTCCAAACAAGCGTCGTTGTTTTAAATTTCTTAGTTGGTACAAAATGAATCGTAATGCCAGCTTGTTTTAGTTTAATCTCATCAATAACTGCCATATTTTTGACCTCCCTTTACTCAATGTTATGCAGGTTCTTAACCATATTGTTCGTCTCAAGGATTTTTTTTAAACCTTTAGTTTGAATATACAGGTTAAATGGAATGTAAATCAAGGAACTGACCCTGACCTTCTTTCATTCTTTCTTCTAAATTCGATCTAATTAAAATCGACACGCTTTAGGTTAGAAAAAAAAAGACAAGGACTGCTCTTGCAATAAGAACAGCACTTGTCTTTGATTAAATCATGAATGAGTTTACCTTTTAACGTTTTCCTTTGATATATGGCGTACCGGATGCTTTTGGAGCATCTGCACGTCCAATAAATCCTGTTAAAGCCAGAATCGTTAATACATATGGCAAAATTAACATATATACATTCGGAATGTCACTAAAGAATGGCAGCATTGAGCTTACAATACTTAAACATTGCGCAAATCCAAAGAATAACGCTGCGCCCATTGCACCAATTGGATGCCATTTACCGAATATCATTGCTGCAAGCGCCATAAAACCTTGTCCGGATATTGTCGCATGAGTAAAGTCTAAAGCAATAGTCGAAGCATAAATAGCTCCACCCAACGCTCCCAGAATTCCACTTAAAATAACACCAATATAACGCATTTTATTAACGTTTATCCCCATTGTGTCAGCGGCCATTGGATGTTCACCAACTGAACGAAGGCGTAAACCAAACGGTGTTTTATAAATGGCATACCAGCAAATCACAGCAATCACAATCGCCAGAATCGAGGTTAAATATACATCTGAGAATAAAATTTTACCCAATACAGGTATATCACTTAAACCAGGTATATCAAAACTGTAAAATGGTTCAGCAATTTTATCAGTTTGTCCTTTTCCGTAAACTAATTTCACAAGGAACATACAAGCTCCAAGCGCCAACATATTAATGGCTACCCCACTGACTGTTTGGTCAGCCCTGAATGTTATAGATGCAACTGCATGCAATAGGGAGAAAATCCCACCAACTACCATAGCTACAACTAATGAAATCCAAGGAGTCCATTCATGAAATGTATCTGCAAATGTCAAGTTGAATACAATGCTTGTAAAAGCACCAACTACCATTAAACCTTCTAATCCAATATTTACTACACCAGAACGCTCAGAAAATACACCACCGAGGGCTGTCAGAATAAGTGGAGAAGCGTAAACAAGTGTAGAAGGAACAAGTATCGCTAGTATCTCTAAAAAACTCACTTATTCCACCCCCTTTTTCTTGCTAAACTTTCTCAGCATGAGACGAATAACATAACTGGATGCAACAAAGAATATGATTAAAGCTATAACTACATCAATGATTTCAGTTGGTATTCCAGTTTCCATTGGCATATTTAATGAACCATATTTCAATCCACCGAATAATAAAGCTGCAAGCACAACTCCAATCGCTGTATTAGCACCTAGTAATGCAACTGCGATTCCGTCAAAACCTACTCCTGTATGCGCCCCTTTTACACCAATATACTCGAATGTTCCAAGTCCTTCCATAGCACCAGCAAGTCCTGCAAAAGCACCAGAGATCAGCATGGCATAAACTATATTGCGATCTACACTGATACCTGCATATTTAGATGCATGCTGGTTAAAACCGACAGCTTTTAATTCGTAGCCTCTTGTTGTTTTCTCTAATAAAAACCACATTATGATTGCTCCAAGAATAGCTATCGCAAATCCCCAGTGTAATCTAGAGTTAATCGTCATTTCAGCTAAAAAGTCAGAACGTAAAGATGCTGATGGAGCAATCTTTTCAGTTTTGTCCATGTTATCTGTTAAAACGTAAGTGATAATATAGTTAACTACATGAAGAGAAATGTAGTTCATCATAATGGTTGTTATAACTTCATGCACTCTAAATTTAGCTTTTAAGAGACCTGGAATGAATGCCCATAAAGCACCAGCTAAAGCAGCAACAATGACCGCAAGCGGCAAATGGATGATTTTAGGAAGGTCAGTAAATAACGTTCCAATCCAAACAGCACCTAACCATCCCATTAAAAACTGGCCCTCAACACCAATATTAAAAAGTCCAGTCCTAAATGCAAAGGCAACGGCTAAACCTGCAAGTATATAAGGGCTCACTTGACGGATTGTCTCACCTATTGCATAGGAATCATAGAATATACCATCCCATAAAGCTCCATAACCAGCTATCGGATCATAACCGCTGACCCACATTACGATAGCACCTGCGATTAAACCGAGCAAGACAGCTATAACAGGGATTAATAAGTTCGATAATCTTTTATACATTAGCTTTTCCCCGCTTCCTTAACCTTACTTCCTGCCATTAATAATCCGAGTTCCTGTTCAGTCGTTTTCTTAGGATCAACAATAGCCACAATGGAACCTTCATATATAACAGCAATACGGTCACTAACATTTAAAATTTCATCCAGCTCAAAGGAAACAAGCAATACTGCTTTCCCCTGATCTCGTTGCTCAATTAAACGTTTGTGAATGAACTCAATAGCTCCTACATCAAGGCCACGTGTTGGCTGAGCAGCAATTAACAAATCAGGATTTCGATCTATTTCACGAGCAATGATCGCCTTTTGCTGGTTTCCTCCAGACAAAGCTCTTGCCGGAGTATACTCACTTGGAGTACGAACATCAAACTCTTTAATTAAAGTACGAGCTTTATTAAAGATATTTTTATAATTTAAGATTCCCCATTTTGAAAGTGGTTTTTGATAATATGTTTGGAGAACCATATTCTCGCCAATTGAATAGTCTAGTACAAGACCATATTTATGTCGATCCTGAGGAATATGCCCAATTCCTGTTTCTGTAATTTTCCTTGGACTCTTCTTCTGGATTTCAGTCCCATTTATAGAAATGGTACCGGATTCTGGTTTTCTCAGGCCAGTGATTGCTTCAATCAGCTCAGATTGTCCATTTCCATCGACACCTGCAATCCCCACAATTTCTCCTGCACGAACGGATAGGTTAAGGCTTCGAATTGCTTCAACACCACGGGAGTCTTTAACTACAAGATCTTGTATATTCAATACCTCTCCACTTGGATTTGCATCCTGCTTCACAGTTGTAAAAACCACTTCTCGCCCTACCATCAGACTCGCTAATTCATTAGGATTCGTTTCACTGACATTTACAGTACCAATTCCTTTTCCTTTACGAATAACCGTACAACGGTCACAGACTTCCATAATCTCTTTAAGTTTGTGAGTAATCAGTATGATGGATTTACCTTCAGTGATCAAATTTTGCATGATCTGTATTAACTCTTTGATTTCCTGTGGTGTCAATACGGCTGTAGGTTCATCAAAAATAAGAATGTCAGCTCCACGATATAGAGTTTTAAGGATTTCAACCCTTTGCTGCATACCTACAGAGATATCAGAAATCTTGGCATCCGGATCAATTTTCAATCCATATCTTTCTGATAACTGCCTAACTTCCTGGGCAGCCTCTTTTAAATCAATTTTTCCACCTTTGGTGGGCTCCTTACCAAGAATAATGTTTTCTGTTACTGTGAACGTATCAACAAGCATGAAATGCTGATGCACCATTCCTATGCCCAAGTCATTTGCAATATTTGGGCTTGTAATTTTTACTTCCTTACCATTTACACGGATTTCCCCTTGTTCTGGCTGGTAAAGACCGAACAAGACATTCATTAACGTGGATTTTCCTGCACCATTTTCTCCCAACAACGCATGAATCTCACCTTTTTTTAATTGCAAGGTGATATCATCATTTGCGACGATGCCCGGGAACTCTTTACGGATGTGCAACATCTCAATAACATAGTCCACAGTTTTTTCACTCCTTTTTCCAGAGAAGATTCATAAGTAAGATGACAAAAGAAAAGTTGCCAATCTAGTTTTAGCAACCTTTCCTTTACCATATTGCTTAAAGGTCTGATGTCAGACTGACATCAGCCAAGGTAATCGCAAGGGATAAGGATCACATCCTCATCCCTTACTAGGAAGTGCTTATTTTAAGAATGTATCTAAATCTTCACGAGTAGATGGTACTTTAATTTCTCCACTCTTAATCTTTTCTTTATATTCTGCAACTTTAGTTTTAATTTCATCTGACAAGTTTTCTTGTGAAGGTGCGATATCAACTGCATCATTTTCTAAACCAAATTCAACATTTTCTCCGCCAGGGAATTTGCCTTCCTTAGCAAGATTGGATACTTCCACAACTGCCAAATCAACACGTTTAATCATAGATGTTAATGTGATATTTTTGTCTGTACCAGGTACATCACCTAATGCTGCTTGGTCAGAGTCAACCCCAATAACCCAGATTTCTTTGCTTGGATCATTTTTAGTGATGTTAACTGCTTCTGTAAATACGCCTTTACCTGTTCCGCCGGCTGCATGGTAGATAATATCAATACCGGATTTATACATTGCTTGTGCTGTAGCTTTACCAATATCAGCTTTATTAAAATCACCTGCATATTTTACCTGAACATCTGCCTCAGGTTTAACTGATTTAACACCTGCTATAAATCCGCTCTCAAATTTTTTAATAAGTTCACTTTCAACTCCACCAATAAATCCAATTTTATTGGATTTAGTTTGCATCGCGGCTACTACACCTACCAGGAAGGATCCTTCATGCTCTTTGAATGTGATACTTGCCACGTTATCAACATCTACAACAGAATCAATTAATGCGAATTGGCTCTTAGGATTTTGCTCGGCAACTTCTGTAATGGAGTCAGACAATAAGAAACCTACCCCATAAATAAGGTCAAATTTTTGTCGTACCAGCTGATTTAAGTTAGTAGTGTAATCAGCATCAGATTTGGACTGGAGGTAATCATAACCGTTTTTACCTTTTTCAAGATTGTTATCTTTACCAAACTGTTGTATACCTACCCAAGCGGATTGGTTAAAGGATTTGTCATCAACCCCGCCTGTATCTGTTACCATGGCAACTGTGAAATTGTCCTTACCTTCTGTTTCACTGCTGTTACCTTTCTCTTCTTTGTTTCCACAAGCACCTAAAATTGTGCCCGCAGCCAGAACTAGTGACAATGCCATTCCAAATTTGCGTTTTTTCAAGGTCTTAACCCCCTATATTTTTTTGGCAGTAGTTCTCTTATTTTGCGCATAAATTATGTTCTTTTACGCAAAATATGAAAGCGAAATGTATCCGCTTTAAAGAAGTTGGCCGAGTATAGATATGGTTTGTCCTTACTATCATAGTGAGTTTGTTTTAGTAAAAGCAGAGCAGTGTCCAATTTGCAATTTAAAATAGGTGAAATCTTTTCGTGATAGCCATGTGGTTCGATATCAGCCACAGCGTATGTAATTTGTATACCGGCAGTTCTTTCTAAGACATGAAGTAATGATTCCTCTTGATAAAGAGATGGTTCCGGTAACACACGAACAGGTATCTTGTCCAAGCAATAAACGACAGGTTCCCCATTAGCAGTTCTGACTCGCTCGATTACTAAAAACTGATCCTCAATTTGACAGTCGAACCTTCGCATATCTTCTTCTGTTGCACCCTCTATGAATGAGTTTAAAAAAATTGTTCCTGGTTTCATGTTCGCTTCGCAAATCATATCTGTCACACTCTTTAATTGTTCAATTCCCGAAGAGAATAAAGGAGTGGAATTCACAAAAGTACCTACCCCATGCCTGCGTATAATCACATTATCCTCTTCCAAAATTCTGAGTGCTTCTCTTAATGTCGCTCTACTCACACCGAGTATTTTGGCCCATTCAGACTCAGATGGCAATTTTTCATGCTCCTTATAGATACCGGTTCTTATGTCCTGTCTAATCTTGTCGATTACTTGCAGATATAATTGTCGGTTGTCGTGTCTGATAGACATACTCTTTTCCCCCAGGAAATTTCCCACTCTCATTCTATTGATGTTATCTACTAACCACTCATAATTTATCATGTATTTCCAAAGAAAGAAATAGCTATTCACAAAAATATCATATTTTGGAAGCGTTACCTTATCCGTTTTTTTCCACGGAAATGTCGAAAAAACCCTGGTATATCTGACTTTTTTTCACGTAAGTCTTTTTTCCTACAAAAAAAAGTTTATATATTATAAATATTCTGTTAAAACATAAACTGAAAAAAAATTCAATAAATATCTATTTTCCATCTAATCGCTAGGCTACCCTTTTGTACCATGTGACTGACTTTTAATATTTTTCTAAAATACCTTTCATATTCTTCTAGCCTAATTACGAAAGACTGGCATCGTGGTCCATCCTCAAAACTATTTTCCCTTTGCTAAGTCCTAATAGGTCCTTTAGAGATTAAAGGGATAAGGACCGAGGCCCTTATCCCTTTATCTTATTTTAAAAATGCATCAAGTTCTTTTTGAGTAGATGGTACTTTTATATCACCATTCTTAATTTTACCTTTATATTCATCAACTTTTTTAAGTATATCGTCAGATAAGTTATCTTTAGTCGGTGCAATATCAACACCATTATTTTCAAGACCAAACTCTACGTTCTTTCCTCCTGGGAAGGATCCTTCCATCGCTTGTTTTGAAACTTCTTGTACAGCTAAGTCAACACGCTTAACCATGGAGGTGAGCGTTACGTTCATGTCTGTACCGCTGATTTCACCTTCATCAGCTTGGTCTTTATCTACACCAATTACCCATATATCTTTTTCAGGATTGCTTTTCTTAATGTTTTTTGCCTCAGTGAAGACTCCTTTACCACCATTTCCTGCTGCGTGATAAATGACATCAATACCTGATTTATACATAGCTGATGCTGTTGCTTTACCAAGAGATGCATCACTGAAACTTCCTGTATATTTCACTTGTACTTCAGCATTAGGATTTACTGTTTTAACACCAGCAATAAAGCCCTTTTCAAATTTTTGAATTAGCGGGTTCTCTATTCCACCTACAAAGCCAACTTTATTGGATTTTGTTTGTATACCGGCAATAACACCTACAATAAATGAACCTTCATGCTCCTTGAATGTGATACTTGCAACGTTATCAGCTTCAACCACTGAGTCGATAATTGCAAATTTCCCATCCGGATTTTGATCAGCCGCTTCTTTAATTGCATCCTCCATTGTGAATCCGACACCATATATTAAATTATACTTTTGGCGTACAAGTTGGTTTAAGTTTGTGGTGTAATCAGCATCTGATTCAGATTGCAGGTAGGTATAGCCGTTTTTACCTTCTTTTAATCCATTCTCTTTACCAAAAGCTTGAATACCTTCCCATGCAGATTGATTGAAGGATTTGTCATCAATACCACCTGTGTCACTAACCATTGCGACAGTGAAATTATTTTTCTCATTGGCCGTGCCGCCTTCATTGCTCTCCTCTTTGCTTCCGCAAGCACCAAGAATGGTACTAGCAGCTAGCACAAGAGACAAAGCCAGTCCAAATTTACTCTTTTTCAACATAACAACCTCCAAAATAATTAGTCGGTGCTCCATATAGTATGAGCTTTTCCCTATCCTTTTACACATAACATCGTTTTAGATGAATCTGTTAAATGATTATAGAAAATCCATACTTAAATGGTGCATTGTGTACTTGGGTACAATTTTTCGCTTTTGTATTATACAAATATGTACAATAAATAAGTGCATGTACTTCTTATCCGGAAAAATTATTTCCTGATAATTATATATATATATGTTTGCTAATTCGATTTTAATTTAACATGAATTTAAGTAAAAATAAATAAATTATCCTAATATAAAATTATTGATAACTTTTTGAAAAAATACTCACTTATAAAATTTCTTTACAGTTCAAAATTCAGTTATTTAACATACTAAAAAACCCAAAAGTTAGTTTTTAAATCTAACTTTCGGGTTTGGTATCTATACTGCTCTTTTTATGAATTACTAGCTTGATCGAAGTCCTTGGGAACAAGTACAGTTCTTGGTTTGCTTCCTTCATACGGACCAACGACACCGCGAGCTTCCATCTCATCGATCAAACGTGCAGCCCTTGTATACCCAATCCTGAATCGTCTTTGGAGCATCGAAACAGAGGCGGTTTGCATATCAGCAATTAATTTGACGGCTTCATCATATAAGTCATCTGTTGATTCACTTACTGTTTCCTGAACTTCATCCGGAATCATATTCTCTTGATATTGGGCTCTTTGCTGAGAAATCACGAAGTCTACTACATCTTCCACTTCCTGATCTGATAAAAAGGCACCTTGTACCCGTACTGGCTTTGACGCACCTACAGGCAGGAATAACATATCCCCGCGACCGAGAAGTTTTTCTGCCCCTCCCATATCTAATATGGTTCTTGAATCAATTTGGGAGGAAACACTAAAGGCAATCCTTGATGGTATGTTAGCTTTTATAACTCCTGTTATAACATCTACAGATGGCCGCTGGGTTGCAATAATCAAATGTATGCCTGCAGCCCTTGCCATTTGTGCAAGCCTTGTTATCGCATCCTCCACCTCGCTGGACGCAACCATCATAAGGTCTGCCAACTCATCCACAATGACAATAATATATGGCAATAAAGGATTTTTTTCGCCTTCTTCTAAATTTTGTCTCGTCACTAAGTCATTGTACCCCTCAATATTTCGAGTTCCTGAGTGGGAAAACAGCTCATAACGTCTTTCCATTTCCATAACAACTTTCTTTAATGCCTGAGCTGCTTTTTTAGGATCCGTTACAACTGGAGCTAATAGATGAGGAATTCCATTATAAACATTTAACTCCACCATTTTTGGATCAATCATCATCATTTTAACTTCATGTGGTTTTGCTCTCATGAGTACACTAGTAATAATTCCGTTAATACAGACACTTTTCCCGCTTCCGGTTGCTCCGGCTACGAGTAAGTGAGGCATTTTATTCAGTTCAGCAGAAACTGCTTCACCTGATATGTCTCTACCCAAAGCAATTAATAGTTTAGAACCGCTTTTTTCAGAAGGCTGTACCTCGAGAACCTCTCTTAATGAAACGACTGCTACATCTGAATTAGGCACTTCTATCCCAATCGCTGATTTACCTGGGATTGGTGCTTCAATACGTATATCCTTAGCAGCGAGCGCTAATGCCAGATCGTCTGATAATGACACAATCTTACTAACCTTTACACCTACATCAGGATGTACTTCATATTTCGTAACTGCAGGTCCTAAGTGAACTTGAGTGACCCTAGCTTTCACTCCAAAGCTTTTAAAAGTACTCTCTAATTTCTCAGCATTTGTATGTATTAATTCATATTCTCCACTTTGATCTGCTTTTTTTGGTGACTTCAATAGCGATAATTTTGGAAGTTTATAGTCCACATTTTCAACTTCTGTAAAATTCATATGTGGCACAGGTTCAGCAGGAGCTTCTGTGCTATCATTTGGTTTACTTATCTGATCATCATTTTTCTTATCATCAATTTCCTCATCCAAATAGGCACGATCAGCAAAATTCGAAATAATTCTTTCTTCAAGTGTATCTTCTTTTTCTGGATTACTTCCCTCATCTTGTAGTACTGAGGAAGCTTGTACCGATTCACTTTTACTTTTAGCTTTCTGGTTTTTGTTTTTATTCTTTGAAGTCTTAGGCTCTCGCAGTTCAGCCATAAACGATTTCCACTGGCTGACGATAAATCTTCCAATCGCACCAAGTACTTTGCCAATTGAATCACTTAAGCCTTTACCGGTTATAAGAATTAAACCTGCAACAATCAATAAAAATGAAATAAATTTACTGCCGGCATCTGCAAATAAAAAATGGAAGACGGCATAAAGGATTGCACCTATCATCCCACCGCCAAGATCAATGGTACTTGCAGTTCCCTGTAATTCCATCCAAAAGATTTCCCAGGTATTTAAAATGACACTTGGCTGGGTAAATCCATTATTAGAGGACAAATTCTCAAATAAAATAATATGTGATGAGAGTAAGATTGCTAAAATAATGAAGTATATACCGACCAGCTGGCGTTTAAAAAAGAACGGAATCTCTCTTTTCCACATTAGGAACACACCAAAGACCATTAAGCCAAGCAGAAGTAAAATGTACCACTCACCCATAAAAAACCTAGAAAGAAACACGAATGAAGTACCTACTGCCCCAAGCTTTGCCATCGCAATCGCAGAAAACCCAAATATAGAAAGTCCCGATATTTCATATTTTAAAGTTGACTTTATTTGGTCACCTTTTTTGGAGCGAGATTTCTTTTTTTTCTTACTCATTCGACCACCCGTATTTCATATAGAATTAAAAACGAAAGAAAGCAGCCAACTTGGCTGCCTTTACCCCGTTCACCCTTTATTATAGCATAAATAATACACACTGACTGCTATTACAGGTTGTTAATTACCGCTCCTGGCGCAAGTGTCTCTGATAAGTAATCATTCGGATCTGTACTGATAATCCGGTTAACCTTTACTGCTCCATTAGGTAATCTTTCACCAATAAACGGAATACCATCCTTCTTAAACATTTCATGACTGGCTTGATATAATTCTTCATACATCAAAGTATCCAAAGGCATAATTGTATAAAAAGTCATATTTAATCTCCTTTCGAAGAGTCACTTTTTTCTCTTATCATCTCGTTAAGCTTTGAAATCGCTGCACCGATTCCGCCAACCTCATCAATTAAACCTGTTTTCACAGCATCTTCCCCCACTACATTTGTTCCAATATCTCTCGCAAGATTTCCTCTCGCAAACATCAAATCCTTAAATGTGTCTTCATTAATGTCTGAGTGCTTGACCACAAAATTCACAACCCGATCCTGCATTTTATCAAGATATTCAAATGATTGGGGTACTCCGATTACAAGTCCTGTAAGACGAATAGGGTGAATTGTCATAGTAGCTGTTTCTGCTATGAAAGAATAGTCACAGCTAGTTGCAATAGGGACGCCGATACTATGACCTCCCCCCAAAACGATAGATACAGTCGGCTTTGATAGAGAAGCAATCATTTCTGACATAGCAAGCCCTGCTTCCACATCACCCCCAACGGTATTTAAGATAACCAATAACCCTTTAATATCAGGATTTTGTTCTATTGCCACCAGCTGTGGAATAACATGTTCATATTTTGTTGTTTTATTCTGTGGAGGTAATTGTACATGACCCTCTATTTGCCCTATAATCGTTAAACAATGGATGGTTGAATCTTTTGGCAACTGCGGCACATTGGTTTGTCCCAAAGCTTGTATCTTATCTACAAGTGCACTGGGAGCTCCCTTATTATCATCCACTGGCTTTTCCTCATGAGGTACCTCTAACTTTTTATCCACTCTTAATCCCCCTCTACAAAAACGCTCTCCCCTTTAGTATGTACAGCGGAATCATTTCCATTCAATTTGAGGGGCACTTAGTACATACAAAAAAAAGAATCCTTATTTAGGATTCTTGAGGAGAAACAATCGTTTAACACCTTAGGAGACTCAACCATGCATCAGCTGATTATAACTTTTTACTGCCCGGTACTTCTGTACAAACTTTTCAGCTGAAGTGTGTTAGTTCCGCATTATAAAGGTTTCTTTACACCTTTTACGTTTACCTTGAAAACACACTGCATATTCAATTATTGGTTACTCATACCCGATTTTCCATTTCAATCAATCCTGATTATGTGGAACTAAACAACCATTCCACTCTTATCCAATTGTGACCATCACCTTGCCTTTTTTGGTTTTTCATTTGGTAAGAATCCTATTATTATTAACTCCACCCTTTTGAAAAATATCCGGTGAAAGGCTTTTGGTTAAACATATCTGGACTTTTTTATACTGAAACTTCTTACTATCCAGTATAAATCTGTCTTTCAATCCTTCCCCATTTGAGTTAATTTCCTAAGAATTCACCATTAGAATTAAACCACATTATCACATTTGTTTAAGATTCACATAATCCTTTTAGAAATAGTTTCGATCATATATCGTTCACTCTTATTACTTAAGCTTCCTTTTACGGAACGAACACTATATGATTGAGTCACCTGAAGTGTTAAACTCTATTGTTTCCTCCTTTCTTATTTATATAATACCCATTTTTAAAAGAATAAACCGCTTTCATTAAAATTTTTTTATTTTTTTTAATTGGTGAAGTTACTTCCATATCATCAGTCTTAAATGTGAGCAGAAACAAAACAAGGCGGCTTTCCATAGCAAGCCGCCTGTAACCTAAAACTAAACAAGATGCTTTTCGTAATGAACTCTATCTTTCCCATTACTTGTATCTTGTTCACTAGCTGTATGCCCATTTCTCTCCCAAAATAATTTGATCCTGCTGTCATCACTTCTCACATTCAGTGTGATTTTTTTAAATCCACGCTTGATAAATAGATCCTCTAATTCATAGTAGGCTGTAGTACCATAACCAAATCCCTGGTAATCTGCATGAATGATCATCAGATTAATCGTAACGAGCTGCTCCTCTTTATACTCCCTAAAAGCAGTTAGTCCAATATACGTATCATCGGCTTTAATCAAATAATCACCTTGGTTTAGAGACAATGATTCTAATATTTCCTTCCTATTTTGCGATATACCATACTCCTTATCAAAATAGGAAGAATTAGAATCCATCATTTCTTTTGCTATATATAAATTCTCTTCTGTTACGCGTTCAAATGTAATCACTATGTATCACTCTTCCATTCTTCTTTTAATTCAATAAACTAGCTTATCTTTAAAGGTTCCCTCAAGGGGTTACAAATTCATCAATCTGCTTTTTCAACAGGAACTTACCCGAATAAGAAAAATGGCTATCCGCTGGATAGCCATTTACGTCCTTTATTACACTTCCATAATAATTGGTAAAATCATTGGGCGTCGTTTTGTTTTATCGAACAGATAATGATTTAGACTATCTCGGACTTCCTGTTTCATTCCGGCCCAGTCAAAATGATCTTTAGAAGTATTTTTGATTACAATCTCACGCACAATATTTGTTGATTGTTCCATTAATGATTCTGATTCTCGAACATACACAAATCCACGTGAAATGATTTCAGGACCTGCTACTATACTCTTATCCGCACGGCTTAAAGTCACAACTACAATTAGAATTCCGTCCTGAGATAGCAAACGGCGGTCACGCAAGACAATATTTCCTACATCCCCAACGCCACTTCCATCAATCAAAACATTCCCAGCAGTCACTTTTCCAGCGCTTTCAATCGCGTCATTTGTTATTTCAATAACCTCACCATTTTCTGGTATATGGATTTGATTTTGGTTAAAGCCAATTGATTTTGCAATGCGCATATGAGCAATTAGCATTTTATAGTCACCTTGGATGGGAATAAAATACTTCGGTTTCATGAGGTTAAGCATCATTTTTAGCTCTTCCTGGCTTCCATGGCCCGATACATGGATTTGATTTTTACCAGCTACTACCTTTGCACCTGCTCTAAATAATAAATCGATAGTCCTGGACATAAGCAATTCTCCGCCATGGACAGCATTAGCCGCCAATAATACAGTATCACCTTGCTTAATATTAACTTGTTTATGACCATGCTTAGCCATTTTTTGCAGTGCTTCAAATGGCTCTCCCTGCAATCCAGTCGCAAGGATAATTATTTCACGATCTTCATATTGGTCGATCTCAGTTATCGGAATCAACACATCCTCATGGACATCCAAATAATTAAATTCCAAGGCAATTTCCAATACTTTTTCCATAGATTTACCGACAACCGCTACTTTTTTATGATTATCAAACGCAGCATTGAACACTTGCTGAAGACCGTTAAGATTAGATGCATAGCATGCTACAATAATTCTGCCTTTTGCATTGTAAAATTCATCAGACATATTTCTTGCAACAAGGGATTCAGAAGGTGTAAATCCAATCCGTTCTGCTCCTGAGCTATCTGATAATAGACAGAGAACTCCTGACTCACCGATTGCTGCCATTTTGCCAATTTCCGCTTTGTAAAGTCCCTGGGCAGCCTGATCAAATTTAAAATCACCCGTATAAACGATTGCACCATCTTTTGTTTCAATACAGATTCCAACAGAATCAGGAATGCTGTGATTCGTTTTAAAAAATGTGATTCTTGCAGAAGAAAAACGCAGGGATGTATTTGAATCTATTACTTCAAAGTCAACATTTAAATTTTCGTTAATTTCTGCGATTTTGGATTTTGTTAATTCTATGCTCAATCTTGTACCATAAACCGGTGCATCCAATTCCTCAATAATATAAGGGAGTGCACCAATATGATCCTCATGACCATGGGATAGAAAAATCCCCTGAATTCTTTCTTTATTTTCGATAAGGTAAGAGATATCTGGAATTACTACATCTATTCCAAGCATTTCGGTTTCCGGAAACATTAACCCGGCATCCAGCACAAATATATCTTCGTCTACTTCGACGAGATACATATTTTTTCCAATCTCTCCTGCTCCGCCTAATGCAATTACTTTGATCTTCTGTCTAATTTGTTTAACCAATTTATTGTTCCTCCTGTTATCAACTACTCGTCCATTTTCCAGTTGAATCCATTATAACCGATAGTGTATCGGCATGCCACTGACATCATCTTTTTAGATTTATCTATGAATTCCGACTATCGTTCTTTTTTTGAAAATATGCTTTTCTTTAGGTTCATAATATATATACACTGCTGTTTGTTTGCTATAGGCATAACAAAAAAAGCAGACATCTTCAATGCTAACTAAACATGTATAAAAAAGAATATGTATAAAATTGTACTAAATAGATAGATAAGCCAATCGCATTGGATTGGCTTATCCTCAGGCAGACTCTAAAAACAGACAAACTAAGCATTATTTTAATGTATTTAATAGATTTATCAATGTGTTCCGTTCAACTTCATTCATTGGTACAAGAGGCAAACGAACAGACCCAACGCTCATACCCTTGATTTGCAAGGCTGTCTTTAAAGGAGCTGGGCTTGGTGTCAAAAATAACCCCTCAATGACTGGCAGTAATTTCTGGTGCATTTGGGCTGCCTCAGCCATTTCACCAGCGTAGAAATGTTCAATCATTTTTTGGATGTCACGTCCGATTATATGGGAGGCCACCGAGACCACACCTGCTCCTCCAATTGAAAGTACAGGTAAAGTTAAACCATCATCTCCACTGTATAAATCGAAATCATCCGGTGTGTTGGCAATAATTTTTGTCATTGCATTTAAATTACCGCTGGCCTCTTTTACAGCAACAATATTCGGAATCTCTGACAGGCGAATAACGGTTTCCGGATGAATATTCGTCACCGTTCTGCCTGGCACATTATAAATCATGCACGGCAGAGTAGTAGCATCCGCCACAGATTTGAAATGTTGATATAGCCCCTCTTGGTTTGGTTTATTATAATAAGGCGCTACAAGCATAATCGCATCTACACCGGCCGCTTCCGCCTTCTTTGTTAAATGGATGGACGCATACGTATTATTTGAGCCAGTTCCTGCTATCACAGGGATGCGTTTGTTTACAATTTTCACGACATATTCAAATAATGCCACTTTTTCTTCTGTTGACAAGGTTGGGGATTCACCAGTAGTTCCTGAAACCACCAGTGAATCTGTGCCTGTTTCAATTAAGTAATCTATGAGTTTTGCAGTCTTACCAAAATCAATATTTCCTTTATTATCAAAAGGTGTAACCATCGCGGTGGACACGCGTCCAAAAAGACCCATATTTCCACTTCCAATCTTATATTTTATTATTCCGCAAGTTCTTCCCATTCAAACAGATCATCGTCCATTAAATGGAGATTAAAGGCATTATGAAGAGCATTTACAGCTTCTACTAAATCTTCTTCTTTAACTAATACCCATATCGTTGTGTGGCTATCTGCGGATTGCAGAATCTGTATGCCTCGTTCTGATAATGGAGTAACAATTTTCGCTGTTACTCCCGGCACTCCCGTTATCCCGGCTCCAACGACAGACACTTTGGCACAGTTTGATTGGATACCAGGCTCATATCCTAATTCACGTAATACCGAAATTGCCTTATTAGCATCGTTGTTGGAGACAGTATACACAGCACCATTTGGATAAATATTAATAAAATCAACGCTTATGCCTGAATTCGCCATCGCTGTAAAGACTTCCGCCTGCAGATCATACTGATCTTCCTTAGCCTTTACTTTTATCTGAGTGATATTGCTTACATGGGCAATACCAGTAACAAGACGTTCCTGTATATCACTGCCTCGACGGTGTTTCGGATGACCTGTAACCAGCGTACCCTCACCTTCAGCATAGGTTGAACGGATTCGCATCGGCACCTTTGCCTGCATCGCAATTTCAACAGCACGTGGATGAATGACCTTAGCCCCCTGGTAGGCCATGTTACATACCTCTGTATAGGTTACTACTGACAGCGGTCTGGCTTGTTCCGCAATACGGGGATCAGCTGTCATAATTCCCTCTACATCCGTAAAAATATCAACATACTCTGCCTTCAGTGCAGCTCCAAGGGCTGCAGCAGATGTATCACTGCCGCCGCGCCCTATCGTTGTAATATCGCCATTTTCAGCAATACCCTGAAAACCAGTCACAACGATAACGTCTGATTTTCCTAGCTCATCAATCAGTCTATCGGTCTTCATTTCCATTATTTTTGCATTTGTATAGTCATTATTTGTTCTGAAACCGGCCTGTCCGCCAGTTAAGGCAGTCGCTCGAATTCCTTTTTCTAAGAGCATATTGGTAAATACAACCGCTGAGATTATCTCTCCGCAAGATAATAGCAAGTCCTGCTCACGTTCCCCCAAGTACATTCCTTTTTCATTAACAAGTGAAAGTAAGGAATCCGTTGCATATGGATCACCTTTTCTTCCCATTGCAGATACAACAACCACTATTTTGTACCCTTTGTCTATACCTCTTTTTATATGTTGAAACGCATACTCTCTGCTCTCTGCATCTTTTACAGAGGTACCGCCAAACTTTTGAATGATGATCTTCACTTTTTACACCCCAAAATGAGCCTTCCTACTTTAGAGAAAATAAGAAGGCCAAGATATCCTATCATTTCAATAATTACACTAGCCCTAATCGAATAAGGCTCTCTGCAATTTGAACAGAATTCCAGGCGGCCCCTTTTAATAGGTTATCGGAAACAACCCACATATGGAACCCGGCATCTTCGTCCAAATCTTTCCTTACTCTCCCAACAAAAACTTCATTCTTCCCAACACAATCTGCCGGCATTGGATAGACTTGATTGGCGGGATCATCCTGAAGGACAATTCCAGGAGCATTTAGTAATATTTCTTTTACTTGCTCAGCACTGACACCGTTATTTTCAATTTCTATATACACGGATTCTGAATGACCAACTGCGATTGGAAGGCGAACGCATGTTGCTGCTACCTGCAGTGACGGCAAATGCATAATTTTCTTCGTTTCATTTACCATTTTCATTTCTTCAAATGTATACCCATTCTCACCGAAAACATCAATCTGAGGAATAGCATTAAAAGCTATCTGATAATGTTTTTCCGCACCTTTAACAGGTAATATAGATGGATTAACAGTCTTACCGGCTAAAATATCGCTTGCTTGCGTATTTAATTCCTCAACAGCTGCTGCACCCGCTCCAGAAACAGCCTGATAAGTGGAAACAATAATTTTTTTAAGTCCATAGGCTTTCCTGATTGGTTCAAGTGCTGCTACCATTTGGATTGTCGAACAATTAGGGTTAGCTATGATTCCCTGATGCTTACGAAGATCATCCTCATTCACCTCAGGAACTACAAGCGGAACATTTTCGTCCATACGGAAGGCACTTGTATTATCCACAACGATAGCACCCCTTTTAACAGCCTCAGGAGCTAATGCTTTAGATATACTTCCGCCAGCACTAAACAGGGCAATGTCTACCCCTTCAAAGCTCTCTGGCTTTGCTTCCTGTACTGTTATGGTCTCTCCATTAAATTCGATTTGTTTACCTGCTGAACGAGAAGAGGATAACAGACTTATCTTCCCAATAGGGAAATTCCTTTTTTGAAGAGTGTCAATCATTTGCTGTCCAACTGCACCAGTAGCCCCGACTACAGCTACGTGTAATTTTTTTTCATTCATGTTTGTTACCCCTTCCTATAAAATTAGGTATTTATTTTCATGTAAACTACTAGAAATAATAAGATATGCTGTCATAGCTATTTATATATTTTTTATAAAAGGAGCAACCTTCTTTTCAGAACAATGAATATATTCTTCTATAAAATATATCATAAGATATCTTTTTTTTAAATCATGCACTTTAATCTCTGTATTTTTCGATGATAATAGGCTGGATTTGTTTTGCCTCAAGAGCATATTCCACCGTTTCCACGAGACTTTCCATTCGGGCAACCATAGAATTTGGTTTTTTTTCAGGATCATCCTGGCCAAATGGAATGAAGTATATGTCCTTAGTGCTTAAGAGTCTCATTAAATTCACACCATTTAAACCTAGGGCATCATTTGTCGATATACCGAGAACAACTGGGCGATGATTCCGAAGTGTAGCTTTTGCAGCCATTAAAACGGGTGAATCATTTTGTGCATTTGCAAATTTACTCATCGAAACACCTGTCAGGGGTGCAATCACCATACAATCCAACGGATATTTGGGACCTAAAGGCTCCGCATCGACGATGGTATCAATCGCTTTTCTGTTTGTCAGTTTTTCTATTCTTGCTATCCAATCCTCTCCCTTGCCAAATCTTGTGTCGGTATTTTTAACAGTATAACTGACAACAGGGACAACCTCGGCTCCTGCATGTACCAGCTTTTCAATTTGTGGATATACTTCATCATACGTACAGTGCGATCCTGTCAATCCAAACCCTATTCTCATCCCCTTAACATCCATCATGGTGTCTCCCTTCCATTTCCTAAATCATCCAACAATAACTGTCCCAGCACATTTGCAATAATCTGACCGGCTGTCTTTGGGGCCACTATACCGGGTAACCCTGGTGCTAATATGGCTTTAACTCCACGTTTTTCTGCATATCTAAAATCTGTTCCGCCCGGTTTCGAAGCCAAATCAATAATCAACGTTCGGGACGGCATCCTTGAAATAATTCCTGCGGTAATGATTTTGTGAGGAATCGTATTAATACAAATATCCACATTTTCAACCACAGATTCCAACGCAGATAAATGGAAGGGAGTTAACCCCATTTCCTCTATTCTGGCTATATGTTCTGATTTACGGGCACCAACTTGAACTTTGGCCCCCAGTCCATGGAAAGCACGTGCCACACTCATTCCCACTCTTCCTAATCCAAGAACAATCACATTTGATCCGTGTATCGTAAAATCTGTATGCTGAATGGCCATCATAATGGTACCTTCTACTGTGGGAATAGAATTATAAATAGCTACATCATCTCGTTCAAATAATTGAACTAGTTTACGGTTTGCCTGTTTCGTTATATTTATTAAATAATCATTGCTTATACCGGAATAGATTGTACAATGTTCCGGTGTCTCCTTTAAAAAAGCTTCTGTCAGGATGACTTGCATATTTGAAAAAATGGTATCCAGCTTACCTTCCATATTTGTGCCAGCAACAGGCAAAATAATCGCATCCAGCTCTTTTACCGGCAAATCTTCCAGTTTTTCCTTTACTGCTCCCGTGTATGCATGTGCTAACTGTTCAAAACCTGTTAAATATACCTTTGCGTCCAACTCGGTTAATTTTCGAATCACTTCAAGCTGCCTGGCATCTCCACCAAGAACGGCAATATTCATTCCTGTGAGCATGGAAGATTTTCACCTTCTTTATTTTTTAAAGATCAATTCATACAACCCATAGTATGAAATACAGGAACCAGACGTGATAAAAACGAGGTAAACAAAAAAAAAACGCCCTTCGGCGTTTTTTAAGTTTCCTTTATTGAATTTCCATCAGGAATATCAATGATGACCATATCCGTACCAATCTTTTTTATTTGACTCCATGGCACACGGACCTCATCACCATTCTTTCTAAAACCAAACCATTTTCCAGATGGGATTAAAAGGGCGGTTATTTGTCCGGTTAACTCATCGATCTCAAGGTCAGTTTGACCAAGGACGCCCAATCGTTCTGCTTTTTTTACATCCACAATTTCTTTGCCACTTAATTCGCTCAGCTTCATTTTAGGACACTCCTATCACATTCTGCTTAATCTCACTATATGAATGAGTGACATCCTTTTAGAAGAAAAAGTTGTTCCAAACACGCAAAAAAACAAGCCGGCGCAAAATCCAATGGATGTTCACGCCAGCTTGCCAGAGATTTATTTTTTAATCTAAGTTCCACTCATCTTGCGGACCCAATAAAGCTGCTGCATAGGAGTCTGTAAAAATATCTTCTATACACTGATTTACGCTGTTAAGCGAAACAGCATCGATTAATTCAACTATGTCATCAAGAGTTCGATGTCTACCCAATAACAGCTCATTTTTACCGTTACGGCTCATTCGGCTGTTTGTGCTTTCTAAGCTTAGCATCAAACTTCCTTTCAGCTGCTCTTTACAGTTATCAAGCTCTTTGGCAGTAATGCCGTCATTACGCAATTCAGTAAGAGTTTCCTGTATTGTATCATAAAGCTGATGAACTTGATTTGCCCCTGTTCCACCATAAATAACCACCATACCATTATCCTGATAGGAGGTATGATAGGAATAGACACTGTAAGCAAGCCCTTTTTCTTCTCGCACATTTTGGAATAAACGGCTGCTCATAGATCCTCCAAGTACATTGTTCAGAGTGATTAAGCTATAAATATTTTCATTGCCTATATCATAACCGTTATACCCAAGACATAAATGGGCTTGTTCGGTATCTTTTTTTCTGACAATCTTATTGGTATGGAAAGTTGGTTTTTCCAATTCAGGACGTGCTGTACCGCCTTCATAGCTTCCAAATAAACCTTCAACCTGCTTGATAAAACTCTCATCCACATTTCCTGCAATCGAGATTACCACTTTATCAGGTGTATAGTGATTATAGACATATTGTTTCAATGTCTCTGAATTAATGGTATCAAGAATTTTATCTGTACCTAAAATAGGGTAACCAAGCGGGTGTTTTTCGTAAACAGCCTGGCTTAAAATATCATGAACAATATCATCAGGTGTGTCTTCATACATCTTAATCTCTTCGCAAACTACATTTTTTTCTTTTTTCAATTCCTCTTCAGCAAATGTAGAATTAAAGAACATATCACCAAGAACATCCAGCGCATAAGGTGCATGATCGTCCAATACTTTGGCATAGTAGCACGTATATTCTTTTGAGGTGAAAGCATTTACCTGACCGCCAATCCGATCAAATGATTCGGCTATTTCTTTGGCAGATCTTGTTGTTGTTCCTTTAAAAAACATATGCTCCAAGAAATGCGAAATTCCATTATTTAAGGAATCTTCATTTCGGGAACCGGTTTTAATCCAAACACCAATCGCCACTGAACGAACAGTAGGGATTGTTTCCAATACGATACGGACCCCATTTTGACAAGTATATTTTTTTATCAACAAATGTTCCTCCTATTCATGATGCCCCTCTTTATTACCATACCCAATATGTATACATTTTTATAGCATAGAGAAACTTTCCCGCCAAAATAAAGGCAGGAAAGTCTTCAGGGACTTATACGTTCTTCTTTGAATGCCTCACTGACAGGTACAATTTTATATTCCTTCTCAATGTTCTTGATTAATATATCCATTGATTTTGATGTTGATTCTGTTGGGTGCATAAGAATAAGCGCACCTTTATGTATGTGGTCAAGGACCCTTTTTGTTAAGACTTCCGGTGTGGGTTTTTTCCAATCTACTGTATCAACTGTCCATAATATGGTTTCCATTCCAAGACTTGCTGCAACCTTAACTGTACGATCATTAAAACTTCCGCTCGGAGGTCCAAATAGCTTAGGAGTATATCCTGTTACCTCCTGGATGACCCGGTTTGTTTCGCTGATTTCTTTCTCGGCAGCCGCAGCTGATAATTGTTGCATATTTGGATGAGTATATGAATGATTCCCTAATTCATGACCGGCTGCTGCTATCCGCTTGGCTAGATCCGGATTATTCTTTACCCAGCGTCCTTCCAATACAAATGTAGCATGAATCTTATGTCTCTTTAAAGTGTCCAGCATTCCTTCAATATACTCATTACCCCAGGCTACATTAATAATAAAGGATACAACGGGTTTATTTGGATTCGCACGGTATATTGGCGATGGTGACAAGTCTTGTAAATGAACATTAGGGCTGTTTTCTTTGAAAATGAGTTGAGCTTCCTGAAATTTACCCTTAGTTTTCATCTTTTTATAAGATTTCTCAATGTTGACCTGAATGCCATTGTATCCGGGTGTTTTCTTCCACACCTTATCTATAACAGCGTCTACAGGCTCTTGATTATATGTTTTAGCTGCTTGTTCAATTTGTTGGTACAGTTCATCATTTGTATTTGTAACATAAGCGACAGTTCCATTTGGAATACCTTTTACATATTGGTCCATAAATGAGCTTTGCACCAACACCCATGATATAACGCAAATGGTACAAAATGCAAGAAATTGCAACAATTTTTTATCCATCTCTTCTCCTCCTCACACAAAATGTATGAGCAGGTAGGACAGGTTAGAACCGCAAGAATCCATAATTAGATATGAACATGATTAAAAGACTAGGAAACCAATGTCTCCTAGCCGACCAAGTCATGTTTATTTCTGTTCTGCTTTTTCTTTTTGTTCTTTTAGAACTGCTTTACGAGAAAGGTTGACTCTTCCTTGTCTGTCTATTTCAGTTACCTTAACAAGGATCTCATCACCAATTTTTACTACATCCTCGACTTTTCCTACACGTTCTTCTGCCAGTTCAGAAATGTGGACAAGACCATCTTTACCTTTGAAGATTTCAACGAAGCATCCAAATTTCTCAATACGTTTAACCGTACCAAGATAAATTTGGCCAACTTCAACTTCGCGTACCAAATCTTCAATAATCGTTTTAGCCTTTTCATTCATTTCCTGATCAGTGGATGCGATGTAGATTGTACCATCCTGCTCGATATCAATTTTTACACCGGTTTCTTCAATAATTTTATTGATTTGTTTTCCGCTTGGTCCAATAACGTCTCTGATTTTGTCAGGTTTAATAGCCATCGTTAAAATCTTAGGCGCATATTGAGAAAGATTTTTTCTTGGCTGCTCTAATGTGCTTGTAAGGTGATTCAGAATATGATTCCGGCCCTTTTGAGCTTGCATTAATGCTTCCTCTAAGATTTCACGAGTCAGACCTGCAATTTTTATGTCCATTTGAAGTGCAGTTACACCTTTTGCTGTACCTGCTACTTTAAAGTCCATATCTCCCAAGTGGTCTTCCATTCCTTGAATATCGGAAAGAACTGTATAATGTTCTCCCTTTTTAATAAGACCCATTGCAATTCCTGCTACCGGCGCTTTAATTGGAACACCCGCATCCATTAATGCCAATGTGCTTGCACAAATACTTGCCTGAGACGTAGAGCCATTAGATTCAAGTACTTCTGACACAAGACGAATAGTATATGGAAAATCATTTTCATTTGGAATAACCGGCTCAAGCGCTCTCTCACCTAATGCACCATGTCCGATTTCACGTCTGCCTGGTCCTCTGATAGGTCCAGTTTCACCAACGCTGAAATGCGGGAAATTATAATGATGCATGAAACGTTTAGACTCTTCAAGGCCAAGCCCGTCCAATATCTGAACATCTCCTAATGCACCCAGTGTAGCAATAGAAAGGGCTTGAGTTTGTCCACGAGTAAATAATCCGGAACCATGAGTACGAGGCAATAAGCCAACTTCAGAGGATAATGGACGAATTTCTTCAGGACTTCTTCCATCAGGGCGGATTTTCTCTTCCGTAATTAAACGGCGAACTTCATCCTTCACCAATTTACTCAAGATTTCATTTACTTGCTTAAGCTTTTCTTCATCAGCTTCTTTTTCTTCAAAGACAGCAACAACTTTTTCTCTTACTGCTTTGATTGCATCTTCACGAGCATGTTTTTCTTGAACTTGCACAGCAGTGTTCATTTCTTCTAAACACATACCTTTAACTTCCTCGATTAATTCTGCATCTAGCTCATAAAGAGTTATTTCACGTTTTTCTTTACCAACTGCAGCCACAATCTCATTTTGGAATGCAATCAGTTTCTTGATTTCATCATGTCCAAACATGATAGCTTCCAGCATGGTTTCTTCCGGCACTTCCTGTGCTCCTGCTTCAACCATGTTAATAGCATCCATTGTTCCTGCAACAGTTAAATGAATATCACTGTTTTCAAGTTGTTCGATCGTTGGGTTAATGACAAACTTACCATCAACGCGACCTACAATAACACCGGCAATTGGTCCTTCAAACGGGATATCAGAAACACAAAGTGCCAATGAGGATCCGAACATAGCTGCCATTTCAGTTGGGCAGTTTTGATCTACACTAAGAACCATACTGACTACTTGTACATCATTACGGAACCCATCTGCGAACAGCGGGCGAATTGGACGGTCGATTAGACGACTTGTAAGTACCGCTTTTTCACTTGGTCTACCCTCACGTTTAATGAACCCTCCAGGGATTTTACCTACTGCGTATAATTTTTCTTCATAGCTTACAGTTAATGGGAAGAAATCTAAATTCTTCGGTTCCTTTGAAGCTACAGCTGTACTTAATACGGCTGAATCGCCATAGCGAATCAAAGCAGCACCATTAGCTTGCTTTGCTAATTGGCCGATTTCAACCGTTAATGGACGTCCTGCCCAATCTAAAGAAAATGTGCGTTTTGTTTGCTCCATTTCTTCATTGCTCCTCTCTACTTACAATAATCTTACAAAATTTATCCTGTTTCTCATCATTTTGACAAGATCTGTTGGATTTCAATCAAATTAATATTAGTATACTCCATAGTTGTCGAGTTAAAAAGCGACATTACCCTTTAACTTTCCTCTTTCTCCTCTATGTATAACAAAAAAGCGGGAAAAATCCCGCTTTTTCTGAGTAGTTTATCGACGTAAACCAAGCTTGTTGATTAATTCGCGATAACGAGTAACGTCTTTATTACGCAGGTAAGTAAGTAAGTTACGACGTTTACCTACCATTTTCAAAAGACCGCGACGTGAGTGGTGATCTTTCTTGTGAGTGCGTAAGTGTTCGTTAAGTGTGTTGATTTGTTCAGTAAGGACAGCGATCTGAACTTCTGGAGAACCAGTGTCGCTCTCATGAGTTTTGTACTCATTAATGATCTCATTTTTACGCTCTTGCGTTAATGCCATCCTAATTCACCTCCTAAAATTTTCAAAATCCCCTATTCCTGAGCGAACGTTGGTGATGCGCTTAGCCAAGGAAAGGTTCTTTTCATACGATATTAAGAATACTACTTCTCGGTTAAAAAAGCAAGTACTTAATTCACTCCAAAATATTCTATTGCGAATTGTTTATCTTTTTCAAGCTGAGTAACCAATTGTTCCACAGAGCTGAATTTCTGTTCACTCCGTATGCGTTTATGCCACTCTACCACAACTCTCTCTTGATAGATATCAGCCTCAAAATCTAATAGATGTACTTCTATAGTGGGAATCTCTTCTTTTTCCGTATGAAAAGTAGGTTTATAGCCTACATTACATATACCATTATACCAATTACCGCGTACTTTCATACGTACGCAATAAACTCCGGTACCAGGAAGATAATAATCGGGGTCCACTTCTATATTGGCAGTAGGAAACCCTAATAGCCTCCCGCGTTTCTCTCCATCTACAATACATCCTTTAACAGTGAAATACCTGCTTAATAATTGATTAATTGTTTCAGTATGGCCGTTAATTAATTCCTCTCGAATACGAGTTGAACTGATTTTTTCCTCTCCAATATCTTGCTTTGACACGGTTGTTACATCAAACATACCCTTTGCATGGTGCGGAAGAGTTTCCATAGTTCCTCTTCCATATTGTCCATATGAATAATCAAAGCCGGCAACCACATGCTGAATATGCAATGAAATCAAATAATCATCCACAAATTTTTGTGGTGAAAGACTTGAAAAATCAGGTGTGAATTGGACAATAAAAAGATAATCCAACCCCATGTTCTTCATTAATTCAATTTTATCCTGCAATGGTGTCAAGAGCCTCACGTGCTTTATATGTTTATTCAAAATGACAGATGGGTGAGGATCAAATGTCATCACCGCTGTTGCCAGCCCTTTTTCTTCACCAATTTGTTTTACCGTTTCAAAAACCTTTTGATGGCCAATATGAACGCCATCAAAATAACCAAGAGCTACTGCTATTGGCGGAAAGTCCCCCCGCTTATAGTCATGGGGATGTGTAATATTGATTATTTTCATCTCTATTCCCCTCTAATTTCAATCTCCATCCATATCATACTATATAAATGGAATAACTTTAACCGGTTTACACAATCCTTTTTTCTCTGGATGATGCTGATAAATTGCCATTAGTTCTTCTTGTTCATTAAAAATAGCAAAAGGACTCTCCGTATTTTCGGCAGATAGGTTGTCAGAGGTCAGTACAGCACCATTACGGACTTTTTCTGCAATTTCACTGGAAACCTTAATAATCGGCAGATTGGGAACACCTTCTTCTATAGGCTTCAGTACGTCGCTTACAGTGCCCTTCTCCGCATGTAAAGCCAGCTGTTCAAGTGTAATTGCCTCCTCAAGGGTGAAAGCCGCTGAGCGTGACCTGATGAGCTTAGACATATGGGCTGGATAACCTAATTGGTCACCTATCATGCAGGAGAGCGTTCTGATATACGTTCCTTTCCCACATGAGACACGAAAAGAAAACGAAATGGATTCACCTTCAAATAGTTCTCTATCGTCCAAAAGTTCGATTTCATAAATATTCACCTTACGCGAGGGGATGTCTACCTTTTCTCCCTTTAATGCGTACTCATACAAGCGCTTTCCATTTACTTTAACAGCTGAGTAGATTGGAGGTGTTTGAACAATCGTTCCTGTGAGCGAGTTCAAAATCTCGATAATCTCAGTACGTTTTATCGGCTTCTCAATTACCTTCTTATCCACCATGTCGCCCGAAGCATCTTCTGTGGTTGTGGACCAGCCAATAGTCACTTCACCTATGTATTCTTTACCAGCATCCGTTATGTACTCCGCAACTCTGGTTGCTTTTCCAAGACATATAGGCAGTACACCTGTGACATCCGGATCCAACGTTCCTGTATGTCCGACTTTTTTCATCCTCAGTATTTTTCTGACTTTCATAATACAGTCATGAGAAGTAAATCCTGCCGGTTTATTGAGAATCAGGATTCCATTTAACTCTTCCATCACTATCACCCTGTTCTCCTAATTTTTTATATAAAAAGGGGATAGACATAACGTCTATCCTAGTCCTTATTCATTGGGTTCTCTATTTTCCTGATGAATTTGATGCAATAGATTTTCAATTCTGTTTCCATAGTCAATCGACTCATCAAATTCAAAAATAATTTCCGGAGTTTTTCGTAATCGAATACGCTGGCCCAGCTCAGAACGAATAAATCCAGTAGCTTTAGCAAGACCTTTAAGTGTATCTTCTCTTTTTTCGGCATCACCGAGAACCGATATATAGACTTTGGCTTGCTGAAGGTCTCCAGAAACTTCAACATCTGTGACAGTCACAAATCCAACTCGTGGATCTTTGATTTTTCTGCCAAGTATATCACTGAGTTCTTTTTTCATTTGCTCTCCCACACGGGTAGCTCTAAGGCTCATATTTTTCACCTCTTTTAAAGCCATTCTATATTTGTCGCAATACTCTCCAATTCAGGAAAAGAATCGAGGTAGGATAATGCTTTTTGCAATTCCCTTTCAGAACTGGTTCTGGACGACGAGACAACCACGATTGCGATAACCGTGCGTTGCCACATGTCCTGATAGTCAACCTCTGCGACAGAAACATTAAATTTTTGTTTTAATCGCGTCATAACGCGCTGCAGAACCGCTCTTTTTTCCTTTAAGGATTGAGCATTAGGAATCAAACATTCACATTCTGCCGCAGCAATCATGCTCTTTTAATTTCTTCCATTACATATGCTTCGATAACATCGCCTTCTTTAATATCATTAAAGTTTTTGATCGTTATTCCGCATTCGTAGCCTTGAGCTACTTCTTTCACGTCATCTTTGAAGCGTTTAAGTGTATCCAGTTCACCTTCAAAGATTACGATGCCTTCACGGATTAGACGGATTCCACTGTTACGTGTAATCTTACCATCTGTTACATAGCTTCCTGCAATTGTTCCTACTTTGGAAATTTTAATGGTTTGACGAACTTCAGCCTGACCGATTACTTTCTCCTCATACTCAGGATCAAGCATCCCTTTCATCGCTGCTTCGATTTCTTCGATTGCTTTATAGATAATTCTGTGCAGACGTACATCTACTTTTTCAGCTTCAGCAGCACGCTTAGCATTAACATCCGGACGCACGTTGAAACCAATTACAATTGCATTAGAGGCAGTCGCTAAAATAATATCGGATTCAGTAATTGCACCAACACCCGCATGAATAATTTTAACTTTTACGCCTTCAACCTCAATTTTTTGCAAGGAAGCAGCTACCGCTTCAACAGAACCTTGAACATCACCTTTTACAATGATATTAATTTCTTTTACTTCCCCTTGTTTTAATTGATCAAACAAGTTTTCAAGTGTTACACGGGAGCTTTCATTACGTGAAGCTAAGATATGTCTTTGAGCACGAGCTTCCCCAACCTGGCGTGCTGTTTTTTCATCTTCAAATACAACGAAGCGATCGCCTGCCTGAGGCACCTCGTTTAATCCGGTAATTTCAATCGGAGTGGATGGACCCGCTTCTTTAACACGGCGGCCTAAATCATTTACCATCGCACGTACTTTACCAAAAGTATCTCCAACAACAATTGGATCTCCTATACGCAGTGTTCCATTTTGAACAAGTAAAGTAGCGACAGATCCACGTCCTTTATCCAATTCCGCTTCAATAACCGTACCAATGGCTTTACGTTTAGGATTTGCCTTATATTCATTTACTTCACTTACAAGTAAAATCATTTCAAGCAATGTCTCGATACCTTCACCTTTTTTCGCAGACATTGGTACAAAAATAGTATCCCCGCCCCACTCTTCTGGTACCAGGCCATTTTCAACCAATTCCTGTTTTACGCGATCAGGATTAGCTCCTTCTTTATCCATCTTGTTAACTGCCACAATAATTGGAACCTCTGCTGCTTTAGCATGGTTAATCGCTTCAACTGTTTGTGGCATTACTCCATCGTCAGCAGCTACAACGATAATTGTAATATCCGTTACTTGAGCACCACGCGCACGCATTGTAGTGAAGGCAGCATGTCCCGGTGTATCAAGGAACGTGATTTTCTTACCATCTACCTCAACTTGATAAGCACCGATATGCTGCGTAATTCCGCCTGCTTCGCCTTCAGTAACTTTTGTATTTCTGATTGCATCCAGCAATGTTGTTTTACCATGGTCAACGTGACCCATAATCGTAACTACTGCCGGTCTTTCCACTGTATTTTCATCTGGATTTTCATCATCCGCAATGACAGCTTCAAGATCTGTTACATCAATTTTAATGATTTCTTCTACTTCTACGCCATAATCAGCACAAATAAGTTCAATTGCATCTTTATCTAATTCTGCATTAATCGTTGCCATGACTCCAAGCATAAATAGTTTTTTAATAATTTCACTTGGTTCACGATAAATCTTTTTACTTAACTCCTGCACAGACAGAGATTCGGTGAATGTGATTTTCTCCGGTAATTCTCTTTCTTTTCTAGGTGTTGGTTGATAAGTTGACTTACTTTGATGACGTTGGTTATTTTTTTTATTTCGATTATTTCTGAAGTTACCTCTTTTTTGATTATCTTGCACGCTTTTTTTCCCTTCATTACCCTTAGATGCCGGTTTATTCTTTGTATTTTGATTAGTTCCCTGGTTATTCCTCGTTGCTGTTACACCAGGATTAGGTCTTGCGGAACTTTGAGATTGCCTTGAAGCTTGCTGGCCACCTCTTTGCTGGTTACTATTTGTTTGCTGTTTTTGTTGTTGCCCGTTTATATTTCCTCGGTTTTGGTTCTGGTTCTGATTTTGACTAGTTCTAGTTTGGTTAGTATTTTGAGGTTTCTCGGTATTTATCTTTTCCGATTTAGGATTAAACAGTTTTTCTAATTTTTCTACTGCCTGATCCTCTAGAGCCGTCATATGATTATTGACGTCAATCCCCATATCTTTAAGTTTATTAATTACCACTTTACTAGAAACATTGTTCTTCTTCGCATATTCATATACACGTACTTTACCCATTCCTTCACCCCCGAATTAGTTAATCGAGCAAGGAGATTAATTTCTTTGCAAATCCATCATCAAGTACAGCGACTACCACTCTTGAATCCTTGCCTATTGCTTGACCAAGCACGGTTCGGTTTTCAACTCGGCATATCGGTACTTTGTAAAAATGACATTTGTCGGTGATTTTCTTTTCCGTATTTAAAGAAGCATCTTTTGATAATAAAACTATTTTCGCTCGACGAGAGCGTATTTCTTTTATAACCAATTCTTCCCCGGAAATAACTTTTCTCGCTCGATATGCGAGTCCCAAAAGGGACATCCATTGTTTTTGCATCATGGTCGTGATTTGTTCTCCTTAGCAGCCAGCTTTAAAAGTTCTTCGTATATAGAAGAATCTACATCTGCCTCCAGATGATTAGATAGGCTATTCTTCTTTTTGGCAGCGTTAATGGCTTCCTCAGATAGGCTCAAATAGGCCCCGCGGCCTGATTTCTTGCCGGTCGGATCTATTGAAACCTCTCCTTCCTTGGAGCGAACAATCCGGATCATTTCTTTTTTTGGTTTCATTTCACCGGTGCCGATACATTTTCTCAGCGGTACTTTCTTTCGGTTGTTCACCATTTTCACCTCACCAATAGGATCATTCTTCTGTTTCATCATCGAGTCCGAAAGTAAAGCCTTTAAATTCGAGCTCGTCTTCATCACTTTCTTCAGTCAGGCGATTAACAGGATAGATTCCCGCTTCACGCGCATCTGTTTCACTCTTAATATCTATCTTCCACCCAGTAAGCTTTGCAGCAAGGCGAGCATTTTGCCCACGTTTACCAATTGCCAGGGAAAGCTGATAGTCAGGTACAATAACTGTTGTTGCCTTCTCTTCTTCATTCACAATGACTTCAAGTACTTTTGAAGGACTTAAAGCATTAGCTACGAAAACAACAGGGTCATCTGACCATTTTACGATATCAATTTTTTCGCCTTTTAGTTCGTTTACAATCGCTTGAACACGTTGGCCTTTAGGACCTACACAAGCACCTACCGGATCCACCTCATGATTATCAGTATGAACTGATATTTTTGAGCGGTCTCCTGCTTCACGGGCAACAGATTTAATTTCAACTGTGCCGTCAAAAATCTCAGGCACCTCAAGTTCAAATAATCTCTTTAAAAGGCCCGGATGTGTACGTGAAACGAAAATTTGCGGCCCTTTTGAAGTTTTTTCTACTTTTGTTAGAAATACTTTATAACGTTCATGCGGTTGATAGGATTCATTCGGCATCTGCTCATTGGCTGGAAGCAATGCTTCTGTTTTACCGAGAGCTACATATATATATTTAGAATCACGGCGTTGGACAATTCCAGTCATAATGTCTTCTTCACGGTCAATAAATTCATTGTATACAATGCCTCTTTCAGCTTCACGTACACGTTGAGTTACAACTTGCTTAGCTGTTTGAGCTGCGATACGACCAAAGTTTTTTGGTGTAACTTCAAGCTCCAGAACATCTTCAACTTCATAGTTTGGATTGATGCTTTTTGCTTCTTCCAAAGAGATCTCAAGGCGGGAATCAAAAACTTCATCAACAATTTCTTTACGAGCAAATACACGCATGGATCCATTCACCAAATTAAAATCCACACGGACATTTTGAGCCTGATTAAAATTTCTCTTATAGGCTGATACAAGAGCGGCTTCAATCGCCTCTACGAGCACATCCCTTGAAATTCCTTTTTCCTTTTCTAAAATGGTCAGTGCATCGAGTAATTCATTACTCATTTTACTAATCCCCTCCTTACAATCTTAAACCCTTATGAAAAACTAATCGCTAATCTTGCCTTGGCAATCTTATCATAAGGAATAGTTATTTCCTTTTTACGTGTTTTAATTTTAATTTCGATTATAACGGTGTCACCATCAAAATCTTTTAAGATACCTTCAAACTCTTTTTCATTATCAATCGGTTCATATGTTTTAATATGTACATTTTTACCGACTGCCTTCATAAAATCGCTATCTTTTTTTAATGGGCGTTCAGCACCTGGAGAAGAAACCTCCAGGAAATAGTTATTGGAAATTGGATCTTTTTCATCGAGCTTCTCGCTCAACCTTTCAGAAACAATACCGCATTCTTCAATGTCCACACCGTTTTCCTTATCGATATACACTCTAAGGAACCAGTTTCTGCCCTCTTTTACATACTCTACTTCAACGAGCTCGAGGTTTAATTCTTCGAGGATCGGGGCAGCCATTTCCTCGACAATCTCAGTGACTTTCTTGCTCATGCTTTCACTCCTTTACGTCTATGTAAACGACTGAATATCATCCTAATACAAACGAAAGAGTGGGTTTCCCCACTCTTTAGCACATACGTATCAGCAGTAATTCTTACTTGAATATAACATAAAGAGTTGGTTTTTGCAAATTAGCGATTCTGTATCAGAATAAAGAAAGTTGGTTTTGATCAGGCATATCGCCCAAGCAACCGTGATTATCCAAGTATTCTAATATAGTTTTGGAAACTTTGCCTCTTTGCTGCAAATCTTCTTTAGATAAAAATTCGCCGTTTTCTCTAGCTTTCACAATATTGAAAGCCGCATTCGTTCCAAGTCCTGGGATTGAATTGAACGGTGGAATTAAAGTATTTCCGTCAATAATAAATTCATTTGCACTGGATCGATATAAATCAACTTTTTGGAAGCTATATCCTCGCTCACACATTTCAAGTGCTATTTCAAGAACAGTCATCAAGTTTTTCTCTTTAGTAGAGGCTTCGAGACCTTTTTGATTGATTTCATCAATGCGGGAACGAATCATTTCTGATCCTTTCACCATCGCATCAAGGTCAAAATCATCTGCACGAACCGTGAAATAAGCTGCGTAGTACAGGAGTGCATGGTGCACTTTAAAATAAGCAATTCGGACAGCCATTAATACATATGCTGCCGCATGGGCTTTCGGGAACATATATTTAATCTTTTTACATGAGCCAATATACCATCCTGGTACATTGTTCTTCAGCATTTCTTCTTCCATTTCCTCAGAGAGCCCTTTCCCCTTACGGACAGACTCCATAATTTTGAAGGCAAGTGATGGATCAAGACCCTGATAAATTAAATACACCATAATATCATCACGACAGCCAATTACCTGGCTTAGATTACAAATATTATCCTGAATCAATTCCTGTGCATTGCCCAGCCACACATCTGTACCGTGTGAGAGCCCGGATATTTGAACAAGCTCTGCAAAAGTGGTTGGCTTAGTATCCTCAAGCATTTGCCTTACAAAACGAGTACCAAATTCCGGTACACCCAGTGTACCTGTTTTGCAATTGATTTGTTCTGCAGTAACACCAAGTACTTCCGGTGTACTGAAAATCTTCATGACTTCAGGATCGTCTGTAGGAATCGTTTTTGGATCTATTCCGCTTAAATCCTGTAGCATCCGGATTACAGTTGGATCATCATGACCCAGAATATCAAGCTTCAAAATATTATCATGGATGGAATGGAAGTCGAAGTGAGTCGTTTTCCATTCAGAGTCACTCGCATCAGCCGGGAACTGGATAGGCGAGAAATCATAAATATCCATATAATCAGGAACTACAATAATTCCGCCCGGATGCTGCCCGGTTGTACGCTTAACACCTGTACATCCACTTACTAAACGATCTGTTTCTGCTGAACGGAAATGAAGATTATTTTCCTGGGCATATCCTCTAACATATCCATATGCCGTTTTTTCAGCTACCGTACCAATCGTTCCTGCTCGATATACATAATCTTCACCAAACAGGACTTTTGTGTAATTATGAGCCTGCGGCTGATATTCACCTGAGAAGTTTAAGTCAATATCTGGAACTTTGTCCCCCTTGAAGCCAAGGAATGTTTCAAACGGAATATCATGTCCATCTTTCACATAGCTTACAGCGCAGTCCGGACAATCCTTATCTGGGAGGTCAAAACCTGACCCGACCGATCCATCATTAAAGAATTCAGACTTCTTGCACTTCGGACATACATAATGGGGAGGCAATGGATTCACTTCCGTTATTTCAGTCATCGTTGCCACAAAGGATGAACCTACGGAACCACGGGATCCAACCAAGTATCCATCATCAAGTGATTTCTTAACCAGCTTATGCGAAATTAAGTAAATAACCGCAAATCCATGACCAATGATACTCTTCAATTCTTTTTCAAGACGAGCTTCCACGATCTCCGGCAAATTTTCACCGTAGATCATCCGTGCTCTTGTATAGCTCATTTCCCGAATATCCTCTTCAGCACCCTCGATTTTCGGTGTATATAAATCATCTTTAATCGGTTTGATTTCATCAATTAAATCGGCAATTTTATTGGTGTTTGTTACAACAATTTCTTTTGCTTTTTCTTGCCCAAGGAACGAGAAGCAATTCATCATCTCATCTGTTGTACGGAAATGTACATCAGGCAAGCTGTGGCGATTTAGAGGGTTTGCTCCCCCTTGTGAATTGATTAATATTTTTCGATAGATTTTATCATTTGGATTCAGGTAATGAACATTGCCTGTCGCCACAACTGGTTTGTTTAATTTCTCTCCCAGCTTTACAATATTGGCGATTATAGATTCAAGAGCCTTATCGCTTTGAACCAGTTCCATTTCGATAAGAGGAGCGTAAACTTCTTTTGGATGCACCTCAAGATAATCATAGAATTCAGCGACATCCTCTGCCTCTTCAAATGATTTTTGCATCATATTTTCAAATACTTCGCCGCGATCACAGCCGGATCCAACCAAAATCCCTTCTCGATATTGCAAAAGGACGGATCTTGGAATCCTTGGGACACGGTAAAAATAATCAATATGAGCAATGGAAACAAGCTTAAATAAATTCTTTAAACCTTCCTGTGTTTGCGCGAGTAATGTGCAATGATACGGACGCGCTCTCTGGAATGCCTTTCCTTTTCCCATATTGTCATTTAATTGATTATGATTCGTAATGCCTTTTTCATTGGCATCCTTTAACATTTTCATTAACAAATGACCGGTTGTTTCAGCATCATAAATCGCACGGTGATGCTGAACAAGCTCAACATCAAATTTTTTCGCCAAATTATTCAGGCGGTGATTTTTCAAATCCGGATAGAGGAAACGAGCCAGCTCCAATGTATCTATGACCGGGTTGGTGGCTTTACCAAACCCAAGCTTTTTATAACCCATATTCAAGAAGCCCATATCAAAGCTCGCGTTATGCGCAACAAAAATTGCATCCTCAGACCAATCCCTGAACTTCGTCAAAACTTCATCGACTTCTGGAGCATTCTCTACAAGGTCATCGGTAATCCCTGTTAAATTAATGGTTGTAGATGATAATTTATGATGTGGATTGGCAAAAGACTCAAAGCGATCAATAATCTCACCATTTTTCATCTTAACTGCCGCAAGCTCGATAATGGTGTCATATATGGCAGAAAGTCCTGTTGTTTCCACGTCAAATACAACATATGTGCTTTCTTCCAAATTTAAATCTGCCGTATTGTAAGCAATCGGCACGCCATCATCCACTAAATTTACTTCTACGCCATATAAGATTTTAATATTATTTTTCTTTCCGGCAGCGTAAGCCTCAGGGAATGACTGTGCGACCGCATGATCTGTTATAGCAATCGCTTTATGTCCCCACTTAGCTGCCTGGGACACTAGTGTAGAGACAGGTGTAACAGCGTCCATTTGGCTCATTGGTGTATGCAAATGTAATTCAACACGCTTTTCATCTTCGGGTGCTGTATCCTTACGATTTTTACCTGCTATTTCATTAATATCATTTGCAATCATTACTAAGTCACGGACGAATGTATCATTTTGTACACTTCCTTGTACACGTACCCACATACCTTTTTTCACACGTGCCAATTGGCTTGCGTCTTCTCTGTCGCGTGAGAACATTTTAACAAGAATGCTATTTGTATAATCCGTAATTTTAAAGGTTAATAAGGTGCGTCCGCTCTTTAGCTCTCTTGTTTCAGCATCGAAGACATACCCTTCAACGGCAATTCGACGTTCTTCTTCAACTATCTCATCAAGTGTCTTAAAATCAGCATCCGGCTTGATTTTGTACCCGATAACCAATGGGCCTTCAGGTACTCCGCCATCATCCTTAGCCTCTGCGGCCTTCTTCATATCCTGAACTGCCTGCAGAGCTTTTTCTTCATCTTCTATTTGCTTTTGCTTTTTGAATGTCTCCATTGCCTCACTGTATGCATCTTTATCTACAATGGCATCGAGCTGCAATGGCGGAAAACCAAAACGCTGATAAACTTCTGAAATTAAGCCGGTATATTTCCGTTTAAGCTGGCCGGCCTCTGCATCGTTACGAGCAGTTACAATCAGCTTATTCCCTTCAACCTTTG
Source organism: Bacillus sp. z14 (2026) (assembly GCF_058313575.1). Classification (NCBI taxonomy): domain Bacteria; kingdom Bacillati; phylum Bacillota; class Bacilli; order Caryophanales; family Bacillaceae; genus Bacillus; species Bacillus sp. z14 (2026). The sequence goes on along the minus strand of NZ_JBZFQK010000002.1, from coordinate 689,463 downwards.
GAGCTTGTCCATGCAATAATTCCAGAATTGCCGGAGAAATTCCATCGATTTCGCTAATACAGTTTTTCCAATAATCCGTAATCAATTCATTCGTGATGAGTGGATTCCTAACCTCAACCGAATACCCGACAGTGGCTATTGGAGAAAAGACCTGCATTAATTGTGTCGTAAATCTGGTCCAAATACTGCAAGGAATTATATGTTCAAATCTGAAAAAGAAATGCCATTTGCGGGCAACTTTTTCAATGATTACTTTATCGATTTCCGCATTAGAAAAATGCACAACAACCGCATCTTCCGTCAGCTGAAGTTGCTGGAGCAACGTTCTGAATTTATCTTGTTTAATACGAGAATTCTCTTCCATTTCTATCTCTCCCAAACGTCATTCTCCTTTTCCGTCTTGTAATTATAACACAACTCTTTTTTATTCAAATCCCTTCTTGCAAAGATTAATGCTTTCATCAATTCAGAAAACACCTTTAGCCATACTTATTAAAAACCGGTGTTGGGAGTAAAAAGCATTATCCAAACCTTAAAACAACTTATCAAAAAAAATCGGCACGTAAAAAACAAGCTCTCCCCATTGCAAAAGGGAGAGCTTGTACTTTAATATTTTACAGGATTTCGTTTAATCGACCAGCAAGATCAGTAACAGGCACTTCAAAACTTTCCCCTGTTCGTCTCACTTTAACTTCTACGATTCCTTCGGCAGCTTTTTTACCAACTGTGACTCGAACAGGTAGTCCAATTAAATCAGAATCAGCAAATTTAACACCGGCACGTTCATTTCGGTCATCCATTAATACATCATATCCAGCTTGCATAAGCTCGTCATATAATTTCTCACCTAGATTCCGTTGATTTTCATCCTTCATATTAACCGGAATAAGATGCACTTGATATGGAGCTATATTAGCAGGCCACATTAAACCTTTTTCATCATTAAATTGCTCAGCAATCGCCGCAACGGTTCTGGATACTCCAATTCCATAGCAACCCATAATCATCGGCTGACTGCGACCATTTTCATCCAAGTACGTACCGTTCATTGCTTCACTGTATCGTGTCCCTAACTTAAATACATGACCCACTTCTATTCCTTTAGCAAACTGAATGGTTCCTTTTCCATCTGGAGAAGCATCACCAGCCTGTATAAAACGAAGATCTTCATATTTCACATTAGTAAAATCACGGTCAGGATTTACATTAATGTAATGTACCCCTTCTTCATTAGCTCCACAAACCGCATTTTCCAAAACTTCAACAGCGAAATCAGCAATAATTGTCACGCGGTTTAGGTCCACTCCAATTGGTCCAATAGAACCAACGCTGCAATTCAGTAGATCCTTTGTCTCCTCCGGACTTGCGGGTTCAACGATTGTAGCATTAAAGATATTTTTTAGTTTAATATCATTTAATTCATGATCTCCTCTGATCAATACAAGCACAAACTGATCGTCCACTTTCCAAAGAAGTGATTTAATACACTTATCATTAGTTGTATTTAAATATCTTGATACTTCTTCGATTGTTTTTTGATCAGGTGTTGATACTTTAGTCAGTTCTTTAAGCTCTTCACCTGTTTTTACAGCCGTGTTAACAACAGGTGCCATTTCAATATTAGCTGCAAAGTCAGATGTATCCGAATAAGCGATTGTGTCCTCACCTATTTCAGAAAGCACCATAAATTCATGTGTATCTTTTCCGCCCATAGCTCCCGAATCTGCTATAACCGCTCTGAAATCAAGACCACAACGGCTGAAAATATTGGAATAGGCTGTAAAGATACGATCATACACTTCATCCAGGCTTTCCTGGCTGGAATGGAAAGAATACGCATCCTTCATAATAAATTCACGGCCGCGAAGCAAGCCGAAACGAGGACGCTTTTCATCGCGGAATTTTGTTTGAATTTGATAAAGAGTTAGAGGTAAACGTTTGTATGATTTCACCTCATCACGAAGTAAGCTTGTAATGACTTCTTCATGGGTTGGTCCCATTGCAAATTCACGATTATGGCGGTCATGCATTCTCATTAACTCAGGACCATAGGAATACCATCTGCCGGATTCCTGCCATAGCTCTGCCTGCTGCAGTGTCGGCATTAGTAATTCTACCGCTCCTGCGCGCTCCATCTCTTCTCGAATAATTTTTTCAACATTTTGGATTACTTTTAAACCAAGTGGAAGATAACTATATATTCCACTTGCATTTTGGCGCATAAATCCGGCACGAAGCAATAATTGATGACTTTTTACTTCAGCGTCTGATGGCACCTCTCTTAATGTTGGAATCATCGTCATACTTTGTCTCATATCTATTCACCTTTCTATCCTAATCACTTTACTTTATGTATAGCAGGAGCTTAACACGTGTTTAGCCCCCGCTACTGACTATTTTAAAAGAAAAATCGCTGTATATCATTCCAGGTGACGACGATCATTAATAGCATCAATAAGGCAAATCCAATAAAATGGAACATACCTTCCTTTTGCTTATCAACCGGTTTCCCTCTAATTGCTTCAATTGCAAAGAATAACAGCCTTCCTCCATCCAACGCGGGCAACGGCAAGAGATTCATAATCCCAAGGTTAATACTTAAGACCCCTGCCCATTTTATCAAGTAAAAAATACCTGATTTTGCCACCTCTTCTGTGGAAACATATATACCCACAGGACCTGATAATGCATCTATGGAGAATCCTCCTGTGATTAAATCACCAAGTACAATGAAAATTTGTTTAGTCCATAAATACGTTTCCGTAAATCCATAACCGATCGCTTTGATAAAGGATTTTTCCGTCGGAGCATAGACCCCTATGATTCCCCGTTTGCCGGCTGAATCATCCACTAATTTAGGTGTGACATTTATCTCCTTATTTTGGCCATCACGTTCAACCTCAAAAGTCAGTTCATTATTGGCATTCTTTTGAATAGTTGATTGAATATCACTCCATGAATCAACTTTTTCGCCATTAATGGAGTGTACGATGTCTCCTGCCTTAAGTCCAGAGCTAATAGCAGGTCCATCTTCTGTCAGTTTGCCAAGTTTCGGCTCATCGACCACAACACCTTGGGCAATCCCAATAATCATGAATAACACAGCTGCTAAAACAAAATTCATCATCGGTCCGGCAAAGATTGCCATCGCTCTTTGCGGTAATGTTTTTGAATTAAACTGGCGGTCATATGGTGCTATTTGAAGCTCAAGGCCATCTTCTACCATTACCGCTTTTGGATGAACCTTAAAGGTTTGGATAGCTTCATCATTTCCATCTTCATATCCACGAATGATTAACTGATGATCCAGATCTGCTTGTTCCACCTCAATAATTCTTGCTTCAGGATATTTATCCTTGTTAGTGACAATGATTTTGTTAATTTCCTGATTTTCGTTAAACAGTACCCCAATTCGATAGCCTGGTTTCAACTCAACTGTTTCTGCGTCTTCACCAGCCATCCGTACAAAGCCTCCAAGCGGAAGTAAACGAATGGTATAGACAGTTTCATTCTTTTTTATTGTAAAGATTTTCGGCCCAAAACCGATGGCAAACTCTCGACAGAGTATACCTGCTCTTTTTGCAAAGATTAAGTGGCCTAATTCATGAAAAAACACTAATCCTCCAAAAATAAGTATAAACGCTAATATTGTTTCCACTTAATCGACCATCCCTTTTAATATAGTGACTCGATATACCTTCTTGTCTCCTGATCGACTTCCTGAATAGTCTCGAGTTCAGGTTTTTTGATTAGCTGATGACGCTCCATAGCTTTTTCCACCAGTGCCTCAATTTCCAAGAATGGAATCTTGCCCTGTAAGAACAATTCGACCGCCACCTCATTGGCAGCATTTAAAACAGTCGGCATTGATCCGCCAATTCTTCCGGCATTATAAGCGTATTGTAAACATGGATAGCGGTCAAAGTCCATCTTTTTAAAATGTAAAGTTGCCGCTTCTGCTAAATTAAGTCTCTTTGAAGAGAAAAGCGGTAACCGATCCGGATATGAAAGAGCATATTGGATAGGCACACGCATATCTGGGGTCCCCAGCTGCGCCATCACACTTGAATCGTGAAATTCCACCATAGAATGGATAATGCTTTCCTGGTGCAATAGGACATCAATCTGTTCATATGGCAAATTAAACAGCCAATGGGCTTCAATCACTTCAAGTCCCTTATTCATCATTGTGGCAGAATCTATTGTTATTTTTGCGCCCATAGACCAATTTGGATGATTGAGTGCATCTTTAACTGTAACATTCTTTAACTCATCTCTTGTTCGGTCTCTGAAGCTTCCTCCAGATGCTGTGATAATCAAGCGTTCAATATTTTTAGCCTTTTCACCCTGTAATGCCTGGAATATAGCAGAATGCTCACTGTCAACCGGCAGTATAGGCGTTTGAAACCTCTTGGCAGCCTCCATAACTAAATGTCCGGCTGTCACCAATGTTTCCTTATTAGCAAGGGCAATTTGTTTACCAGCTTCCATCGCCTGCATGGTAGGAATTAAACCAATGCTTCCCATTACGGCATTCACTACAATATCTCCGTTTACATAAGTAGCTGCCTCTATTAAGCCTTCATGTCCGTATACAATTTTCCTGCCCGGATATTCCGTCTTCAGTCTTTCCGCATCTTCTTTTAGCTGTACACAAATCAGTTCGGGCTGGAATTCCTGAATGATTTTCCGAATTCCGTCCACATTTCTTCCGCCTGAAACAGCTGTTAAGTTAAATTCCTCTGGATGATTGCGTACAATATCTATCGTTTGCATACCGATAGACCCTGTAGCCCCTAATAAATTGATCCTTTTCAAACTAAAGCTCCTCCCCCAGCAATTGTATAGTTACGTTTAAAAAATGAAGAAGTGCAATATGGGAAGAATAAAAATCAAACTATCAAATCTGTCCAAAATTCCTCCATGTCCCGGTAAGATATTACCGGAATCCTTAACACCATAATGCCTTTTATATGCAGATTGTACAAGATCACCCAACTGCCCAAAAATCGAAATTAATAATGCCATTATAATCAGCTTACTTATATTGTAGTCCAAATTAGAGAAAAAATAGAACAGAATTGCAACAACTAATGCACTTCCAACTCCACCAAGGAATCCTTCTACTGTTTTATTTGGGCTGATTTCCGGCCAAAGCTTTCGTTTTCCTAAAGATCGCCCTACAAAATAGGCACCTGAATCAGTAACCCAAATCGTAATTAATACAAAAAGTATCGTTAAGAGGCCATTCTCAACATCTCTTGTCCCAAAAAAGTAATAAAAAGCTACACCTATGTATAGAGAAGACAACAATAGAAAAGCCGCATCATCAAACGTAAAAGCATTTTTAGAAATTACCGTAATCACTAATAACAAAAATGCAATGATAATAACTATATCCATTTTATCGTATTGAATCATATCAAAGAAACTACTGTAACGATCAGGTATCAATAAAACCCATACTAATAAAAACGATAGTAACGATGATATCGTCATTAGCGGCATTTTCTTCATCTTAAGTAGTTCATATAATCCAATTGTCGCCATCGCATAGATTAAAATAAGAAACGGAATATTTCCATAAATTAATATCGGTAAAAATAATGCAATCGCGACTATCGCAGTAATGATTCTTTGTTTCATCCTAAAACCCCTGCCTTCCTCATTATACGCCGCCGTATCTTCTCGATCTGCCCTGGAATTCTTCAATTGCATTGAGCAATTCATGGTCATTGAAGTCCGGCCACAATACATCTGTAAAATAAAACTCCGTATAGGCTAATTGCCATAACATAAAGTTGCTCAGTCGAATTTCGCCGCTCGTTCTGATTAATAAATCCGGATCCATCAGCTGATTGGTCATCAAATACTCAGAGAATCGTTCTTCTGTCAAATCGCTTTCTTCCAAACGACCATCTTTCATATCAGCTGCGGCTTTTTTTACACCTTCGAGGATTTCTGCACGGCTTCCATAATTAAGAGCGAAATTTAAAATTAGACCATCATTATCTTTAGTTTGATCTAATGCTGTAGTGACTGCATTGACAGTATGCAAAGGCAGTCTCTTTTGATCACCCATAATTTGAACCCTAACGTTTTCTTTCATTAATTCCGGCAAAAACGTTCCTAGAAATTCTTCGGGTAATTTTAACAAATAATCCACTTCATCTTTTGGACGTTTCCAATTCTCAGTTGAAAAGGCATAAACCGTTAAAACCTTAACTCCCAATTCATTAGCTAATTTAGTCGTTTTACGCACGACCTTCATACCCTCATGATGTCCAGCTACTCTTGGCAGTGCTCTTTTTCTTGCCCACCGGCCATTCCCATCCATAATAATGGCAATATGGTCTGGTATTTTATTTTGTTTTACCTTTTCTATTCTTTCTGGTATAGAATACTGTTTCCCTTTTTTCTTAACTATCTTCCATCCAAACATGTTATTTCCTCCAAAAGGAATTAATCTTCCCTGCTTATGTATATTTGATCATTTAGCCTTAGTACAAATTCCATAACCTATCATACCACATTTAATTGTCACAAACATTTCTGTTTGTATGTTTGTTTCCTGGCAGTTTTATGGATTTCTAACAGTTAACCTTTTTGGACACACTGTATGATTCTGTTATTATATAATTTCGTCACCTAATACATACTAGGTGTAACAAAAAAGCCCCTTTAGATAAAAGGGGCTTTATGATATAAAAATCAAACTTCCATGATTTCCTTTTCTTTATCTTTAGCAAGAGCATCGATTTTCGCGATATGATCATCCGTCATTTTTTGAACGTCATCAGAATATCCACGAAGTGCATCTTCTGTAATTTCCCCGTTTTTCTCAAGCTTTTTAAGGTCATCATTACCATCACGGCGTACATTACGAATCGCAACTTTCGCTTCTTCAGCTTCCTTCTTCACTTGTTTAACAAGGTCACGACGACGTTCTTCAGTTAGTGCAGGAACACTTAAACGAATAATATTACCATCGTTCACTGGGTTAAGTCCAAGATCAGATTTCAGAATTGCCTTTTCAATATCACCAAGAATGGTTTTGTCATAAGGTGTAATAACCAGCATACGAGCTTCCGGAACGCTGATTGACCCAAGCTGATTTACAGGTGTAGGTGCTCCATAATAATTTACAGTCAATCTGTCTAAAAGGGATGCACTAGCACGACCTGCACGGATAGAGGCTAATTCTCTGGAGAATGCCTGAATTCCTTTATTCATCTTTTCCTTCGTATTGTCTATAACTTGTTTTGCCATTATTCTTTCCCCCTAACAATAGTACCTATAGTTTCACCCATAACGGCACGTTTAATATTTCCTTCTTCCATTATTGAGAAGACAATTAGTGGAATGTCATTATCCATACATAAAGATGATGCTGTGGAGTCCATTACAGATAAACCATCCTTAATTAAATCAAGATAAGAAAGTTCATCATATTTTACGGCACTGCTATCTAATACAGGGTCTGCACTATATACACCATCAACATTATTTTTACCCATGAGAATGACATCTGCTTCTATTTCGGCAGCCCGTAAAGCTGCTGTCGTATCTGTAGAGAAATACGGATTTCCAGTACCTGCAGCAAAGATAACCACACGTGTTTTCTCTAAATGGCGGATTGCTCTGCGACGGATATAAGGCTCAGCTACTTGTCTCATTTCAATAGATGTTTGGACACGTGTCTCAATCCCTTGTTGTTCCAAACTATCCTGAAGCGCAAGTGAATTCATGACTGTTGCAAGCATTCCCATATAATCGGCAGTTGCACGGTCCATTCCAAGTTCACTGCCTGTTTTACCGCGCCAAATATTTCCGCCACCAACCACTACTGCGACTTCTACACCAAGCTCCGCAACTTCTTTCACTTGTTTAGCAACTGAAAAAATTATGGTTGGGTCAATCCCAAATCCTTGAGCACCGGCAAGTGCCTCTCCACTTAACTTTAATACAACTCTTTTATACTTTACGCTGCTCATAGTAACCTCCACCGTCATTAGTTATCGATCTATCACAAGCTTTAATAGTCAATATCCTCATCTAATACTCTGTTTATTTTAAGGAAATGTATTCTTGAAAAATAGGGAACACAACGTGTCCCCTATTTTTATGCTATACACATGTAATTAGATTAGTCTTTTTTAATTTGGCTCATTACTTCTTCAGCGAAGTTATCTTGTTTCTTCTCGATACCTTCTCCTACTTCGTAACGTACGAACTCAACGATTGTAGCGCCATTTGCTTGTACAAATTGACCAACTTTTTGATCTGGATTTTTAACGAATGTTTGATCCAGTACACAAATTTCTTCAAAATATTTACCTAGACGGCCTTCAACCATTTTCGCAACGATTTTTTCAGGTTTTCCTTCGTTTAATGCTTGTTGTGTTAGAACTTGACGCTCATGTTCAACTTCTTCAGCAGTAACTTGGTCACGTGATACGTATTTAGGGTTTAAAGCAGCGATGTGCATAGAAACATCTTTCGCAACCGCTTCTTCAGTTGTACCTTCAACGATAGTTAATACGCTGATACGTCCGCCTTGGTGGATGTAAGCTCCGAAAGCTCCGTTTTCAGGTTTTGTTTTGATTTCAAAACGACGAAGAGTGATGCGCTCACCAATTTTTGCAATAGCAGCATTGATGTGGTCAGCAACAGTTGCACCGTTAGTCATTGTTTGAGTTAAAGCTTCCTCAACATTTGCAGGTTCATTTGTTAAAAGATGTGCAGCCAATTCTTTTACAAGAGTTTGGAATGCTTCATTTTTAGCAACGAAATCTGTTTCAGCATTTACTTCAAGGATAACTGCTTTATCGCCTTCAACAACGATAGAAGTTAAACCTTCAGCAGCAATACGATCGCCTTTTTTAGCCGCTTTCGCAATACCTTTTTCACGAAGGTAATCGATTGCTTTATCCATGTCACCGCTTGTTTCTTGTAGTGCTTTTTTGCAGTCCATCATACCTGCACCAGTTTTTTCACGTAATTCTTTAACCATTTGAGCAGTAATAGCCATTTGGTCTTCCTCCTTTATATCATCCGATAAAATCAGTATGTAGCAGTGTGCGAATCCGTATACACCACTCTATTTTATTTCAAAAAAAGGTGATAAAAGGCACTGTCCTCTTATCACCTTTAAAAAATCAATTAAGCATTTTCAACTGTAGTTGCTTCTTCTGCTTCAACAGTTTCTTCAACTACTGTTTCTTCTGCAACTGGAGCTGTTTCTTCACCTTGTTTACCTTCAAGGATAGCATCAGCCATTTTACCAGTAAGCAATTTAACAGCACGGATTGCATCATCGTTTGCAGGGATTACATAATCGATTTCATCCGGATCACAGTTTGTATCAACGATACCTACGATTGGAATATTCAATTTATGAGCTTCCGCAACAGCGATACGCTCTTTACGTGGGTCAATGATGAACAATGCATCAGGGATTTGTTTCATATCCTTGATACCGCCTAAGAATTTTTCAAGACGCTCTTGTTCTTTTTTCAATTGAATAACTTCTTTTTTAGGAAGAACTTCAAATGTTCCGTTTTCTTCCATTTTTTCGATTTCTTTAAGACGTGCAATACGTTTTTGAATTGTTACGAAGTTTGTTAATGTACCACCTAACCAACGTTGGTTAACATAGTACATACCAGCACGGCCAGCTTCTTCTTTTACAGAATCTTGAGCTTGCTTTTTAGTACCAACGAAAAGCATAGTACCGCCATCAGCAGCCAAGTCTCTTACGAAGTTATAAGCTTCTTCTACTTTTTTAACCGTTTTTTGAAGGTCAATAATGTAGATACCATTACGCTCCGTGAAAATATATTTTTTCATTTTTGGGTTCCAACGACGAGTTTGGTGCCCGAAGTGTACACCTGCTTCAAGCAGTTGTTTCATTGAAATTACAGACATGTTTGTTCCTCCTATGTTTTGTTTTTCCTCCGCTCAAATCATTTTCAGGCTGAAACTGTAGGTTTACAGCACGATCAGTCCAAATCCTCAAGCGTGTGTATTAACACCATGTCATAATATAGCATAATCTCAGCATACAATCAAGTCTTTTTACTTTACTTTTGATTTAATTTAAATAAAAGGTCAATTTCTGTTTTGCCACGGCCCATTTTTTTTGCAATTTCCTCAATTGTTTTCCCTTGATTCTTCATATTCTGGGCCTCAGCCAATATAGGGACTCGTTCTAAATCTTGGTCGATAACATCTGATTCCGTTTTTTCTTCCTTAAGATGATTCGTAACGGGTTGCCGGCTCGTATTTTCGTAGGCATTCCGTGCACTCTGCTGTCTATATCCATTTGGTAACCCTGTCATAGTGTGATCTATTTTCTCTTCTTGATCAGATAGCTTTCGAGGTCCTTCAGTGCGTGATATCTTACCAGTATCACCCACAAACAACTGTTTAATTTCATCGTTTTCTTCCTTCATTTCGATTATAAACGTATGGATTAGTTCCTCAACTTCTTTTTGATATTCTTTACATTCCTTCTCGAATTGAATAAGACGATTCTGCCTCAAATAAAGGATAACAATTGCTAAAACAGCCACCATATTGACCATGATGTTTACTATGAGTATAAATGTCATTTTGTCTCCTCTTATCCCGAAAAATCTATTCTCTTTCCCTTATAAGGTTGGGTTTCTGCTTGCGAAAAGGCAGAATGATTTTTAGTAGATTCATCATTCTGCCGCCGTTTTTCCTGCTGCCGGCCCTTGGAATGATTATTCCAATCAACCGAGCTATTCTTTTCTTGCCTAAGTACTGTTTCATTTTTTGCTCTTGTACTCTTTTTTTCCTGTTCGGAAGCATGCTCAATCAGTTGTTGACTACGATTCTGCAACAGCTCCTGGATTTTACCTGCATCCTGCGTTCTGGGTATTGCAACTTGCAATTCAATCGCTTTTAAACTCATGATTCATTGCCCCCTTTTAGAGCGGATAAACAGATATCTCGTTTCCCTTATCAGTAAATCTCACTGACTGGTAATTTTGATTCAGAGGCATGCTATACTTACCCATTTTTATATAAAGATTAGGGTAGCATGCACCGTTAATAATTAATTCCTCATCGATTTGCAGCTCATAATCTAACATTAATCTCTCTTGCTTAAGTTTTTTCATTTCATCCACTAAAAAATCTTTTGTTTTCCTTTGTTTTTCCAGCAAAAGAGCATCCTTTTTGTCATTCGATAACCTTGTTTTTTCTTCAAGCTTCACAGCTATATACGAGAGTTTCGAGAGTGTTTTTTGCATTTTTTGATAACGAGAATCCAAATCCTGCTTAATCATTTCAATTGCATCATTATTTCCGATATGTATTTCAGTACGTGTATAGTGTAAATTCCCTGCATCCATCAGTTCCACTCTCTTGCCAGCCCTTAAAACTCCGCCTATTAGATGTCCTTTTTTACAGGTTACAGATTTCATGGAAGTTACAAAACTATGGAGAATAGCATGTTGAATAATGATATTACCGCTTGATATTACATTTGCATAGTTTATGTATAAGGCGTATAGATCTCCGCCTGTTCGAATACTGCAATTCTTTTCCCCAGTAATTCCGCCCTTGACAATAACCGAGCCGCCAACATTAATGTCTGATCCCTCAATCATACCGAAAACTTTTAAATCGCCACCGCACGAAATCGTATAACCGACGGGTATATTGCCCTCAATATACACATTTCCAACAAAATCAATATTGCCTACCTCCAGGCTCAAATCTCCTTTTACATAAAAAACAGGATTAACCTGTATAGTATGACCTACTATACTGAATTGTCCGTTAATCGTTGAATAGAGGCTTGATTCATGTTCAATGACATTGGGTCCCAATTTATAGACGGCTCTTTTGCCTGGTTTCGGTTTGATTTCATTTCCGAAAATATCCATTCCAAATAGACCATAAGTTGGTTGAGATGCAGCCGCAATTTTATCTCCTGTAGAGAAGGATGGGATATCCATTACATTTCGGAAGTTAAACAGTTGCTCCCCTGTGTCTATTCCCTTTGTATATTCGAGTTTTAATTCTCCATCCTGTCCGTTTTCCGGTAATTTCCCTTCAGCAATCAATAAAGGAAAAACAACCTGCTCCGTATTCAGTAAATGTACTTTTGTTTCCTTTTTTATGCCAAAGATAATCGGCAAAGAAACAAGCCATTCATCTATTTGTCTATCAGAAACCGATTGTGCCTGATTCCCTATAGGTATAATCCAGGCCTTCATTTTATCTTGGGAAACCTCTAGTTTATATGGAAAATCCATTATTCCACTCCCAAACCAATAGCTTTAGCGGTAGATTGTTTTTGCTAATAACTCTTTTAATTTAAATAGTGCACGTGAATGTATTTGTGAAATTCTCGAAGTCGATAGCTTCAAAATGTAGCCGATCTCTGTAAGAGTCAGCTCCTGCCGATAAAATAAGTCCAACACTAATTGTTCTTTTTCACTTAGCCTATGAATGAGGTCTCCCATCTCTTTGAGCAATTCTTTTTTAACAAGGGCTTCTTCAGGAGATAGCATGCGCTCGTCTTTCACTGTATACGATTGCGCTTCCTGTTCCGAGTGAGTATCATGCGGCTGTTCATCCATTGATAAAATATTGGAAAAGAAATTCTCATTCGTGATTTTGACAACCTCATCCTCTGTAATCCCTAATTCTTCGGCAATTTCAACAGGTGTGATATTACGCATATTCTTCTGCTCTAACGCTTCTATAGTCGAATCTATTAATTTTGCTTTTTCTCTCGTACTTCTTGGCAACCAATCTTCTTTACGCAATCCATCTATAATGGCTCCCCTAATTCGAAAGGAAGCATAGGTCTCAAATTTTAAATCACGGGATGGGTCGAATTTTTCTAAAGCATCAAATAGACCCATATTCGCTAAACTTCTTATATCATCTCTATTCACATTTTTAGGCAGGTTCACTGAAATTCGTTGTACATGATAACTGACCAATGGCAAGTATTTTTTTGCCAATATGTCTCCAGCCTGCGCGTCCCGGCCTTCAAGCCATTTATGCCAATACGTCTGTTCTTCACCGGTACTCACTTGAGACATTTTGACCCTCCCCTTAGTTGGTTTATTATGGTAATTAAATTATAACAAAAAACAACAGATATACATCCGACAAATTTCCCTTAATTTCGCTCTTTACCGAATGAAAACTTAAATAGAGCAGGAACCCTGATTAACCGTACGAATGTGCAATATACTTGTAATCGGATTAAATTCAATTGTTCTTCCACTGTTTCCGCCAACATCTTCAGCAATTATCTGGATATGATTTTCCATAAGCTGAATTTTCACAGCATCTACATTTCGCGGTCCGATTCTCATCAGATCACTTCCTGAACTGAATTGAAACATTTGCGCTCCACCTGCAAGTTTTGCCTTGAGCAATTGACTTTTTATTCCCTTATTCTTGAATTGTTTAATAAGCTCTGGTATTGCAGTATCTGCATATTTTGCTTTATTAAATGTTTTACCTCTGGCAAGTGAGGAATCCGGCAGCATAACATGAACCATTCCTGCTATCTGTTGAGATGGGCAGTAAAGGACAACACCAACACAAGATCCAAGACCGGCTGTTCTAATAATGGAACCCTTATAAGCAAAATTCATATCTGCAATTCCAACGCGGATAATTTCCTGTTCGTGACGAGGATTCATTCCATATTCACTCCCAATGTGGAAAAGAGTGTATCAAATGATTCAGGATCAGGCAGTAAGAAAAAGTGCCCATTTACATCTTTTTCTTCCTTACTATCAGACTCGGTAAAATCCGTATCAATGATAATCGCATAATCGCCAACTTGGGAAAATTCCAGTAATCCATACCCGAGCAAGGCTCCCACCATATCAATCCCCAGCACAGGAACAGAAGGATATATTTTCATACCAGTAAAATCAGACAAGGAAGATAAATACGAGCCAGATAGAATATTGCCCATTTCTGTCAGGGCAGATAAAGAAATTTCATCATCCAATGAATGATCAAAGGAAAATTGATTGGAACCGGTCATTTGGTTAATAAATCTGGTTGCCTGCGATAAAGAAAGGATAAAATACATATTGCCGGTGATGTCACCTTCTATTCTCATGTAAACACTGGCTACAACATTATCCGCTCCTCCTGCAAGCTCCATTGTTTCGTCAAATGTTGCAATTTTCACGGAAGGGACACTCATCATAACCGGTTTGTTCACTAATAGAGATAAAGCAGTCGCAGCATTACCTGCACCGATATTACCAATTTCCTTTAAGGTATCCAGTTGGAGATGTGTTATGGAATCCAGATATGACATGTCCTGCCCGCCTTCTTCCTATATAGATTGTGTTGTTCCAAGTACTTGTAAAATTCGTTCGAGTTTGATTAATATCAACAAACGTTTATCAACCTTCACAACGCCATTTATAAAATCAATCTCCTGCATACCGATAACTTTAGGCTGCGGTTCAATTAAATCAGCCGGAAACTCTAAAACATCCCTGGCTGAATCAACAATCAATCCCACTTCAAATTCATTAAAGGAAATAATGATAATCCTTGAAGACTCATCATATTCTTTTTGCTCTAGGCCAAACCGCATTCGAAGGTCAATAATCGGTGTAATCGTCCCTTTAAGATTAATTACTCCCATCACAAAGGGTTCTACACCCGGAACTCTTGTAATAGTTGATACTTTTTCGATAGACAGCACATACTCGACAGGTATTGCATATTCTTTATTCACTAACTCAAAGACTATAACTTTCTGCATCTGTCTATTATCATTGTCAGCCATATAAACTCCTCCTTATCTTACAGCCCTGCTTACTTAACAAGAGAATTGCAATCTATAATCAATGCAACTTGACCATCCCCGAGAATCGTAGCTCCTGAAACAGCGAAGACAGAATTTAAGTAATTACCCAATGATTTTAAAACGATTTCCTGCTGACCAATGAATGAATTGACAACTAACCCGGCCATCTTGTCTCCATTACGCACAATTACTAATGACAAAAAGTCTTCCTCCTCCCGACAAACAGGGATAGAAAGAATTGAATGAAGATACACGAGCGGGATAATCTTACCTCTAAAGTCAATGACATCTTGATTATGTGATCTTAATACTTCTTCTCTTTGGACGATATACGTTTCAATTATGGAAGATAAGGGAATTGCGTACTTTTCATCCTGAACTTCAACTAGCATGACTGATATGATTGATAAGGTAAGTGGCAATTTCACAGAAAAAATAGATCCATATCCTAGGCGTGAATTAATAGACACACTTCCATCAAGAGATTCGATGGTATTTTTCACAACATCTAAGCCAACCCCCCGGCCTGATATATCAGAAATCTCCTTAGCTGTGGAAAAACCCGAAGCGAAAAGAAGTTCGTTTTTTTGACGTTCTGTCATGATTTCAGCTTGTTCTTCTGTAATAATTCCTTTATCCACTGCTTTTGTTACAACCACATCTGTATTAATACCAGCGCCATCATCTTCTATTTCTATAAAAACGTGGTTGCCACTATGATAAGCCTTCAGGATGACTGTACCCTCTTCAGGCTTGCCCTTGTCCCGTCTAGCTTCCGGTGTTTCAATACCATGATCCAAAGCGTTTCGTAAAAGATGCAGCAGAGGATCACCAATTTCGTCAATAACAGTCCGGTCTAACTCCGTTTCCGCACCAATAATTTCAAGACGGATGTGTTTATTCAGATTACGCGCAAGCTGCCTGACCATACGCGGAAACCGATTAAAAACTGTTTCTACTGGTACCATCCTCATATTTAGGATTATTGTTTGCATATCACCAGAAATTCTTGTCATATGTTCAACTGTTTCAAACAGCTCTGCATCTTTTAAATCCTTCGAAATTTGTTCGAGTCTTCCGCGATCAATCACTAACTCTTCAAATAGATTCATTAATATGTCAAGGCGCTCAATATTGACCCGTATCGTCTTACTATGAGCCACTGCAGTATTAACAGAGGAAGCTTTTTCATCTTCCTTACCCTTTACCTGCTTTGTTGAATGCACCTGCAGCTGATTCGCATTTTCCAGATCCTTTGTGGCTTTATATTCCTGATCCTTAGATGTCTTATTCGGCACCAGCGAAACTCGTACAGACTCAAGCTCTGATACTTTTAAGATTCTCTGTTCGATATCTATTGCAGATTGTTTTGATAGGATCGTTGCCGTAAACTCCTGCCCAAAATCTTCTTCCTCAAGAACATCGACGGGAGGAACCGACTTAATTACTTCTCCCAGTTCAGCAAAAATTTCATAAACCATAAAAACACGGACTGCTTTTAAGATACAATCATCATTTAAAATCACCTTAACAGAGTAAGCTTTAAAGCCTTGGTCGATTGATTGTTCCATGACCGCCCATTCGTATTCGTCATAAATATCCGCACGGGATTCCATTTCTACCGGAGCACCAGGATGTTCTCTATCTGCAGAACCTATCATAACGATTTGACCTGCTACTATGTTTTCTAATTTTTCTATTGTTAAAGAGACATCTCTTTTTCCGTTTCCACCATCTGCAACCGATAAAACCATTGCTTCCAAATCATCAACAGCTAAAAATACAATGTCTAAAATGTCGGTATTAACTTTTATTCGCTGATTTCGGATCTCATCCAACACATTTTCCATTTGATGAGTTAATCGTGCTAAATCATCAAAACCCATTGTCGCAGACATTCCTTTTAATGTATGGGCTGACCTAAAAATTTCATGCACAATCATGACATCATCAGGATTTTTTTCGAGCTCCAATAATAGTTCATTACAAGTTTGTAAGTGTTCCTTGCTTTCTTCTATAAAAACCTCTAAATATTGATCTAAATCCAAGCTCATTTACCTTCACCTCTCACCCTTACAAATTTCATTCAATACTCCAGCTATATGACCTAGAGGAATTATTTCATCCACCAATCCCGTAGCGATTGCCGCTTTTGGCATACCATAGACCACACAAGTTTCTTCAGATTCAGCAATAATTCTGGACTTTTTAAACTTTCTTAAATTCATAATTCCCTTCGTACCATCTGATCCCATACCTGTCATAATAACGGCTACACATTCGTATACAGGGGGCAGTTCGGAAACTGAATCAAACAAGACATCCACCGATGGACGGTGGCCATTAACGGAATTAGTTTTATCCAATTTGGCAATCAGCACACCAGCTTGAACTGAAGCTTTTAAATGAAATCCACCAGGTGCAATATAGGCTGTTCCATTACATAAAATTTCTCCCTCTTCAGCTTCCTTCACAGTTATTTCTGACAACTCATTTAGTCTCTCAGCCAAGTGTTTTGTAAACCCTTCCGGCATATGCTGTACAATGAGAATAGGTACCGTATTCTTTTTAAGTAATGGCAATACGGTATACAGTGCTCGCGGTCCTCCCGTCGAGGTTCCGATACAAATAATTTTTTGGAAGGGAACATCCGTATTTTTTTCATTGACATTTTCAGTCAGATTCAGTTCCTGTGAAATTTCAGCGATTGGCGGCACATTCATCAGGCGATTATTTTGGTCAAACACGCTCATATTTACTTTGGCAGCCTCTTTCACTTTCTGAATCATTAGACTCTTAATTCTGTGTAAATCTTGTGAAAATGAACCAGAGGGCTTTTCGATAAAATTGACTGCACCAAGCTTCGTGCTCTCCATAATCATATCTACACCCGATCTGTTAGTACCGGAAAGCATAACCACAGGCATTGGATTTTTTTCCATGATTACCTGCAATGTCGTTATACCGTCCATTACAGGCATTTCTATATCCAGTGTAATGACATCAGGTTTCAGCTTTTCCATTTTCAAAAGCCCATCTGCTCCATTTCTAGCAATGCCCACCACTTCAATTTGTTCATCTTCTTGTAAAAATTCAGTTATCAACTTTCTCATAAAAGGTGAATCTTCAATGATTAGAACTTTAATAGCAGCCAAATCTTAAGCCTGCCTTTCGAAAAGAAAATTCTTCATCTTTTTCATAAACGAAGCAGGTGAATTGCCCTCTTTATCCACGCTTCCCATATACTGAGCAATGATTTTGTTTAGTGCTTCACTAGATGGAGCCCGAGAATTCAAGAGGATAAATGGAATTTGTCTTATGACTGCTTTTTGTACCGTTTTATCATCTGGCAAAATCCCAAGTGCCACGATTTCTTTATGTAAAAACTGTTGCGCAGCTCTCGTTAAACGTAAAATGACCTCATTGCCTTCTTTCCGGCTTGAAGCCCGGTTACAGAGAAGATAGAACGGTGCATCCGTTCTGCTAACAAGATATTTCATCATGGAATAAGCATCCGTTATTGCCGTTGGCTCTGGTGTTGTAATATAAATCAATTCATTCGCAGAAACGATAAATTGCAAGGATTGTTCTGATATTCCCGCACCCATATCCAAAATAATAAAATCATATTCTTCCAGAATGCTTTGAAATTGATGGCTAAAGTGAGCAAATTGTTTTTGATCCATTTTAAAAAAAATTGTTAAACCTGTACCCCCAGGAATATAATGGATTCCTTCAGGCCCAGCAGAAATAGCCATCCTTAGAGGGATCCCCTCATTAAAATGATTTGCTATTGTATATCTGCCCGTTTGGCCTATTAAGATATTGATATTTCCCATTCCTACATCAATATCTATAATCAATACTTTTTTATTTTGCTTAGCGAGTCCAATTGAAAAATTTAATGAAAAATTGGATTTACCGACTCCGCCTTTTCCACTTACAACTGCAATTACTTTGGCAGATGGCTCTTCTTTTTTATATTGTATCTTTTGTCGAAGCAGTTCCGCTTGGTCATACATATAAATGACCTCCACATACCATTTTGACAATTTTGTCCGGGGTGGCAGCAATAATATCATCGGGAACATCTTGTCCATTTGTCATATAAATAACTGGAACATGATGTTTAAGAATAAAATTCACCACGGAACCATGATAGGCAGTTTCATCTAATTTGGTAAAAATAGCTCCGTGAATGGGTATTATGGAAAACTGGTTATAGATCGCTGTCATATCAATCTCTTTGGAAGTAGCGGAAAGGACAAGATATGTCAGCATATCGATATTAAAATCAATCAGCCCTTTAAGTTCCTCAACAAATTCCTGATTTCGAAAATTTCTGCCTGCTGTATCTATAAATACATGATCGTAATGGGCAAAACGCTCAGCAGCTTGTTTAAAATCATCACTGTTATACGCCACTTCGACTGGTACTCTCAATATCTCTGCATATGTTTTCAATTGTTCAATAGCTGCGATTCGATAGGTGTCCGTAGTGATGAACGCAATTTTTTTATTATGCTTAATCACATATTCAGCTGCAATTTTTGCAATTGTAGTGGTTTTCCCAACACCAGTCGGACCTACAATATTTATATATTTTCTCTTAAATAATTGCTCACCATTAACGGCAAAATTCTTTAATTGTTCAAGTAAGTAGATATGGACCAGCTCTGATAGGTCCGCCTTAGTCATTTCAGCAGACCTTTGATTATTCCTCCATTTTCCCAATAGATACTCCAACAGTTTGTCGATTATATGCTTATCCAACTCCATTACAACAAGCTGATGGTGTAATTCTCTTAATGGATCTGGAAAGTGATTGTATTTGGATTCTAGTGATAACATTTGTTTCATATCGTGCAATTTTTTAAGTATTTCATTAGATGGGTTATCGATATCTTTTTTTGTTGAATTGGAAAATTGAACAGGTTGTTCAATTGATTCCTTTTTTATGGATGGAATCGTATCTTTATTTACCTTCGTGAATGTTGTTTTTTTACTTTCCACTGAATCGGTATCCAATGCGGCAATCACTTCAAATGATTTCTTTTTAAATAGACCAAGAATACCATTGCTATTGACTACTTTTGAATTTAATATGACGGCATCATTTCCAAATTCCGCCCGTATTTTACTCATCACTTCTTGCATGGATATCCCTGTAAACTTCTTCACATTCATTCAGCATTCACCACCCCTACACTTTGTACCTCTATATTTGCTTCCAATTCGTTATATGATAGCACCGGAAGCTGCGGGAAATATCTCTCTGTCAGCTGGCGCACATACATCCTTACAGCTGGTGAACATAACAATACAGGTGCCTGATCAAGTAAGGCATGCTCCTCCAGCTTTCCTGCTACTGATTCAAGGATTTTCTGTGAGTTAGTCGGATCTAGCGATAGATAATTACCTTGTTCTGTCTGTTGAACACTGTCGGCAACGATTTTTTCAACTCTTCCAGAAAGAGTTAACACTTTTAAATTATCACCCGTTACATATTGGTTTGTGATTTGACGGGCAAGTGCCTGTCTAACATATTCCGCTAAAATGTCAGTATCATTTGTCATCCTTCCAAAATCAGCTAAGGTTTCAAAAATAACTGGTAGGTTCCTAATTGAGACCTTTTCTCTCAATAATTTAGCCAGAACTTTTTGTATATCACCTACAGATAAAGGATTAGGCGTAACTTCTTCTATTAAAATTGGTGCAGACTCTCTGAGATGCTCAATTAATTGTTTTGTTTCCTGACGCCCAATCAAATCAGCTGCATTTGTTTTAATGACTTCAGTAATATGTGTGGAAACAACTGATGGTGGATCCACAACGGTATAGCCTAGCATTTCAGCATATTCCTTGGTCTCTTCCGTAATCCACTTGGCCGGCAGCCCAAAGGAAGGTTCTATCGTATCAATTCCTTCAATAGAATCATCATCCATTCCTGGAGCCATCGCTAAATAATGATCTAACAAAAGCTCACCCCTGGCCATTTCAGCACCTTTAATTTTCAGCCTATATTCATTAGGCTTAAGCTGAATATTATCTCTGATTCTTACAACGGGTATAACAAGACCCAATTCAATAGCAAGCTGCCTGCGAATCATAACCACCCTGTCCAAAAGGTCTCCGCCCTGATTGGCATCCGCTAATGGAATTAACCCATAACCGAATTCAAACTCAATCGGATCAATACTGAGAAGACTAATGACGCTTTCCGGACTTTTCATTTCTTCCGCTTCTGCGGTATCATCTGGTTCCAGTTCAGAAACAGTGCTTTCTTTTTGTTGAATAGATGTAGCTTTATAAGCCCCCAAAGCCAATAGACCAGAAATAAATAATGTTAGAAAATTATTAATCGGTGTAAAAAGCCCTAATAACAGAATAGTTCCGGCAGCAATATACAGCATTTGTGGATAAGCAAAAAGCTGAGATGTAATATCTGAAGCAAGATTGCCATCTGATGCTGCTCTCGTCACGATAATACCTGTCGCAGTTGAAATCAGTAAGGCTGGCACCTGACTGACAATCCCGTCCCCTACAGATAAAAGTGAAAATTTCACAGCCGCCTCACCAAATGATAAATCCATTTGCATAACACCGATAATCATTCCGAATATCAGGTTGATTAAGACAATAATAATACTGGCTATGGCGTCACCTTTAACAAACTTGCTGGCACCATCCATCGAACCAAAAAAATCAGCTTCTCTCGACACCTTATCACGTCTGGTTCTCGCCTCTTGTTCAGAAATCATTCCGGCATTTAAATCGGCATCAATACTCATTTGTTTACCTGGCATTGCATCAAGCGTAAATCGGGCTGCCACCTCTGCTACACGTTCAGCCCCTTTTGTAATGACAATGAATTGAATAATGATTAAGATTAGGAAAACGACCAATCCAACGATCACTTGACCGCCAACTACAAAGTCACCGAATACATGAACGACTCCACCGGCATCCCCGTGTGTCAGGATTGCTCTAGTCGTAGAAATATTAAGGCCGAGTCTAAATAACGTGAGGAGCAACAGTAAGGAAGGGAAAATAGAAAATTGCAAAGGTTCCTGTGTATTCATTGAAGTCAATAATACTAATAAGGCAAGAGAAATATTGACCATGATTAAAAAACTTATCAACCATGTTGGTAAAGGGATAATTAACATGGCTACAATCATTATGACGGCTATTAAAACTGATAAATCTCTTGCTCGCATGCTACTTCTCTCCTAACGGGTAATTAATAGAACGTGAATCTATCAATATCTTAGATTAATTATGCTAACTATAATCAAACGGCAAAAATGATATCAGGCTAATCATATTTCCTACGACTTGCCTTTCAGTTTATAGACGTACGCAAGAATCTCAGCCACTCCTTTGTAAAACTCTTCAGGGATTGCCTGACCGATATCTGCCTGATTGTACAATGCTCTTGCTAATGGTCTGTTTTCCATCATCGGAATATCATTTTCTTTAGCGACAAGCTTTATTTTCTGGGCAACAAAATCCAGCCCTTTTCCTACTACATATGGTGCATCCAGCTGATTTTCGTCATATTTTAAAGCAATCGCATAGTGGGTCGGATTCGTAATTACTACATCAGCTTTTGGTATCTCCTGCATCATTCTCGACATGGCCATTTCTCTTTGTTTTTGCTTGATTCGAGACTTTATTATCGGATCTCCTTCGATTGTTTTATACTCTTGTTTAATTTCCTGTTTGGACATTCGAATGCTCTTTTCAAAATCGAAACGTTGATAAAGATAGTCCAACAGGGCTAAAAACAATAAAGCTCCCGAAGCAAACAAACCGGTTTTGACTGTAATATCTGCAAGTGTAATTAAGGATGCCCCCATCGTTTTAGTTGAAAGCATCATAATTTCATCCAACCGCGACCAAATAGAATAAAAGGTTATAACTCCAATGACCGTAATCTTTAATATAGATTTGAGCATTTCGACGAGCGCTCTCATTGAAAAAATCCGTTTAAACCCTTTTATTGGGTCAATTTTTTCAAGCTTAAATTGTATAGTTTCGGTTGAAAACATGGCTCCTACCTGCGCAAAATTAGCGATAATTCCGGCTATAAAAGCCGCTAACATAATAGGTCCCAAGATAATAGCCATTTGTTTAAGAAGTTCAATAAACATTAAATATAAATCCGCTTCTGAATATGAGAAGGTAGCAGATAGATTGATTGGATACTTAAAAATAACTAGTAATCTATCTTTTAAAAAACCACCTGCTATATATAAAATGAGAAATACCCCTAACAAAACAACTGCTGTATTGATATCCTGACTTTTGGCAACCTGCCCTTTTTTCCTTGCATCCTGTCTTTTTTTAGGAGTAGCCTTCTCTGTTTTCTCCCCTGAAAAAAATTGCAAATCCAGTTTTAGTAGGCTCATTCTAACTTCCTCCAAGCAGATGCATAAGCGAACGCATTCCTTCCAATGTTGTATTCAAAAGCCCTTTTACCAGAAGTAAGATGGTTCCCATCGTAATAGTTAACAAAATTAAACTGACAAATATTTTGATTGGAAAACCAATAACAAATATATTCATTTGCGGCACCGTTCTTGCTACAATACCTAGTGCTATATCTACCAAAAACAAACTTCCAACAATTGGGATAGACATTTGAAAAGCAATGATAAATGACTGTGTAAAGAATTGAATCATCAATGTGAGGATTTGCTCATTTCCAAACGGAAGAAAATCTGTTGACAAAGGGATGAATTCATAGCTGTAAAAAATTCCGTCCAATAACAAATGATGTCCGTCAATCGCCAGCAAAAAAAGGAGTGCAAATGTATAAAGATATTGACCCATTAAGGGACTTTGAACCCCTGTCTGCGGATCAATGACATTAGCCATTGAAAAGCCCATCTGAAAATCAATGAATCCTCCGGCTGTTTGAACAGCTGAGAACATCATATACGCAAAAAAGCCAATCATTAATCCGACTAAGGCTTCTTTTAACACCAATAAAAGATATAAACCGTCAATTTCAAAGCCTGGAGAAGATACCGTATAATACATAATCCAGGCGAGCAGAGCACTGATTCCTAAGCGATGCTGTGCAGGAATCGTTCTATATGAAAAGATAGGCATTGTAATAAAAAAGGATGCAAGACGTACAAAAATCAATAAGTATACACTAAATTTGGGAACAATCTCTTCCATAGCCTATCCTACAAACTTCGTTAGATTATTAAAAATGTCAGCCGTGTAAGAGAGCATTTTACTCAGCATCCATGGCCCAAAAAATACAATGCCCAACAAAACAGCGACGATTTTCGGAATAAAAGCTAACGTTTGCTCCTGGATTTGTGTGGTCGCCTGAAAAACACTGACAATTAAACCAATCCAAAGAGCTAGGATCAGTAAGGGAGCACTTATGATTAATACAGTATAAATCCCCTTTTCAGCCAACGAAATTACTGCTTCTGATGTCATCTTTCTCTCACCTGCCTAAAAACTTTGTAATAAAGATTTAACAACTAAATACCATCCATCGACCATCACAAACAGTAAGATTTTAAAGGGTAATGAGATCATGACCGGCGGTAGCATCATCATACCCATGGACATTAGAACACTCGCCACAATCATGTCTATCACCAGAAATGGGATAAAAATCATGAAGCCAATTTGAAAGGCTGTTTTCATTTCACTGATCGCGAATGCAGGTACCAGCGTAGTTAAAGAAATATCTTCAATTGATTCAGGTGTATCCGCCTTAGAATATTCCAGGAATAGCTGTAAATCCTTTTGCCTTGTATGTTTACTCATAAACTCCTTAAAGGGCCCTGCTGCCTTTTCATATGCTTCTTCCAGCTTTATTTCATCCTTAAAAAGCGGTTGAAGCGCCTCATCATTCACTTCAGATAAAACCGGTGCCATTACAAAAAATGTAATGAAGAGCGATAATCCGATCAACACTTGTGTAGGGGGCATTTGCTGTGTCGATAAAGCTGTCCTTACAAAGCCCAGAACAATAACAATTCTTGTAAAACAGGTCATTAAAATTAAAATGCTTGGTGCAAGAGAAAGAACCGTTAATAACAGGAGCAGCTTAACTGATGTAGAAACGGTATCGGCATCCCCACTGCTAAAGAGAGTCATTAAGTCATTCATCTCGGTGTGTTCCTTTCTTGCTTATTTCTTTTGTAATCTGTTTGCGGTCTTCCTTTAGTTGTTTCAACTGTTCATTAAATTGACTTTTGAACGACTTCTCCGTTTGCCTGGAAGTTTTTATTTTCCATTTATCAATGAGCTTGCCTGCAAGGTCCATTGGGGCAATCTGAGTTTCTAATTTCTGATTATGTTCTTCAATTAGCTTGCTGTATTCTTCCTTATCATCAATCACATTGAGTAATTGAACCGAGTCTCCAACACCTACAATGTAGATTTTCTCCCCAACCCTTACCATCTGGACAGAGCGATTTCCACCTAACGGAGTCCCTCCCAGGTTTTCAATAGTTTGGCCGTGCTGATATCCACGATTCTTTTTATTAATGACGCGCAGAAGAATGTACATTAATCCAGCAACAAATAGTAGGGCGAATACCATTCTAAAGATATCTCCAATTGTAATTCCAATGTCATTTGTCTCATTTTCAGCTGAATCAGAGATACTGTTATTATTGGTCTGGTCGATATCCCCTGTCTCTGTCTTACGATCTTTAGTATTGTAATAACTGTCCACACTTTGGCTGCCATTGTCTGGCGCTGCATTTACTGCAATTTCTTTGAATGGTGCAGTAATGGCAAAACACAAAATGAAGAAAAGAATAACCTTTATATAGCTTGGCATCCGTTGCACGTTTACTTCCCCTCTTTACGATAAAGCTTTGCTGATTGCCTCCAAAACTCGGTCAGCTGCAAAAGGTTTTACAATAAAATCCTTTGCACCTGCCTGAATAGCATCAATAACCATTGCCTGCTGACCCATTGCCGAACACATAATAACCTTGGCATTTGGATTGATTTTGCGTATTTCTTTTAATGCTGTAATTCCGTCCATATCTGGCATCGTAATATCCATTGTGACCAAATCAGGATTTGTTTCTTTATATAGCTCAATAGCCTGATGACCATCCGCTCCTTCTCCCACAACATCATATCCATTCTTAACCAGGATATCTTTAATCATCATTCTCATAAATGCAGCATCATCGACTACTAAAATTTTGTGTGACATTCTTTCTTCCCCCAGCTTACTTTAATTTTTTCAGACGGTCAGTTCGGCTAATAATATCTGTAACCCGAACACCAAAATTTTCATCAATTACAACGACTTCTCCTTTGGCAATCAAACGCTTATTCACCAAAATATCGACCGGTTCACCGGCTAATTTATCCAATTCAATAATAGATCCTGATGATAGCTCAAGAATTTCTTTGACGGACCGATTCGTTCTTCCCAGTTCTACGGTTACCTGCAAAGGAATATCCAATAACATATTGAGGTTATTAACCTCTTTTTCATCTAACCGCTGCGTGTGCTCAAATTCAGAAAACGTGGCAGGCTGTACCTGAACCGGCTGGCTATAGGGAGCAGAATTCGTTCCTAGATATTGATTGCTTTGCATATTTATCTCTGTTTTACCTCCCAACAGTGCGTCGTTGATGTGCTCCGCTTGATACGATTGATCAGATGCCGTTTTAGCTACTCTCTCATTACTGGTTCTCACAGTTGGTTCCACTCCACTCATGGAATAGGCAGCTGGTTGATTCTGTTTAATTGTCTCTCCCATCTCAGGAGAAGTTTTCTTCATCAATTCATCTACTAAACTTCTGGCAAAATGCGCAGGCAATAATTGCATGATATAGGAATCTATTAAGTTCCCTATCGTTAATCTAAAAGACACTTTCACAAGCAAATCAGCTTTTGGAAAAACATCATGTCCAGAGCCTTCCATTAAATCTATAAGCTCTATGGATGGAGGCGAGATATCTACACGCTTATTAAAAACAGTCGACATGGAGGTTGCAGCAGAACCCATCATTTGATTCATCGCTTCCTGTACAGCGCTTAGATGAATCTCAGATAAATCCTCAGCTGGAGAATGCCCATCTCCACCCAGCATGAGGTCAGCAATAATAGCAGCATCTGTCTGCTTTATGACCAACAAATTAGAACCAATAAAACCATCTGTATATTCCACCTGAATGGCTACATATGGCTGTGGAAATTCTTCCACTAATTTTTCACTGGCAACTATAGAAACGCAAGGTGTCGTAATATCCACTTTGTGATTTAATAGTATAGATAAAGCAGTTGCTGAGCTTCCAAATGATATATTGCCAATTTCACCAAGAGCATCCTGTTCCATTGATGAAAAATAATCACCTATCGCTGGTGAAGCAGGAAACACTTCCTGATTAGAACTATCTAATAATGCATCAATTTCTTCCTGAGTAAGTCTTTCATTGTTCATCATTCTAAGCTTCCCCCTTTCAAGTTCTCCAATATTTGAATGCCTATCTTCTTATTTACCTTTCCTGCCTGTCCAAGGAATTTAGGAACATCTCCTATGGACAACACGATTGGGCTGTCTATTGGCTGACCTAATTCAATAACATCCCCCACAGTTAGATTTAAGAAGTCTTGGATTAAAATATCAGCAGTTCCCAATTGAGCAATCAGGGGTAACTCTGCTGTTCGAACTTGTTGTTCTATCGCTTGTACTTCATTTGGTTCTCTTTTCTTTTTGTTTGTATGCATCCAATAATGTACAGATAAATTAGGAATAATAGGCTCTAATACTACATGCGGTATACATATATTTATCATCCCGCTAACTTCACCGATTGTAATATTTAATGAAATTACAACCACCGTATCATTTGGGGAAACCATCTGTAAGAATTGTGGATTAACCTCAAACTCTGATAGCTCCGGGTTTATATCGGCTATGTTAGCCCACGCTTCCTTTAGATTCTCAAATGCACGTTCAAATAGATTGGACATAATTTTGGTTTCTATCTCTGTGAGGCTCTCAACTTTATTAAGACTTGAACCTCTGCCGCCTAATACACGATCGAGCATGGTATAAGCGATAATCGGATTAACTTCCATCAAGATTCGTCCATCTAAAGGAGGAACCTCAAAAACATTCATAATTGTCATTTTAGGAATTGAACGTATAAATTCTTCATACGGAAGCTGATCAGCTGTCGCAACATTGATATTGACATACGTGCGTAACTGCGCTGAAAAATAAGTGGTCAGTAAACGAGCAAAATTCTCATGTATTCTTGTTAAATTTCGAATTTGGTCTTTCGAAAACCGTAAAGCTCTTTTAAAATCATAAACTCTTACTTTTCTTTCATTCTCTTCCTTTTTCAATTCATCTGCATCCATTTCACCTGTTGAGAGGGCAGATAATAATGCATCAATTTCATTCTGTGATAAAACCTCGCCAGACAATCGAATCACCTCCGTAGTTTCAGATACTTTTATGTCCGTCGCTTTTTATTGGAGAATAGACGAGGTAGTATAAACTTGAATAACCTTACCTTCCTGCATCAACTCATTCACTTGTTCCTTAAGTTTATTTTCAAATTCCAGTTTGCCCTTTTTATCATTCAGTTGTTCAGCTTTCATCTCAGATAATTCTTTAATGACAATGTCATTTACTTGGAAAATTCTTTTTTCTAATTCCTCTTTTGCCTTTTTACCGTCTGTTTCCATCATATACGTTACTCGAATTAACGTATTATCCGTTAAGTTAGTCGTAATTTCCGGTATTTCAACAGAATATTTAATAACCTCATCAATACTCGGTTCTTTATCTGCAGAGTCGCCTGTGTAATTCATTAACACAACAACCGCGATGATCCCCAGCAAAGAAATAGCTGACAAAAATAAAAGTATTAATTTATTCTTCATCGGTATCCTCCCGGTTCTGCTGATGTCCTAAAACGTTTATGCTGCGATAAAAATGATTAATCATCTGTATAAGTTCTCTTTCCTCAGTTGCGACGATTAACTTTTTTCCATTGGTAAGTGTTATAGTCGTATCTGGATTTGCTTCTACAGACTCTATGAATAATGCATTTAAAAAGTATTTTTTTCCGTTCAATTTGGTTACCTGTATCATAATTGGGAGGGCTAAAGGATTTCTTTAGCCCCTGCCTCCTTTACCATTACCTTTTCAAATTAACTAATTCCTGAAGGATTTCATCAGATGTTGTGATAATGCGGGTATTAGCCTGAAAACCACGCTGTGCCACAATCATATCTGTAAATTCTTCAGATAAATCCACATTTGACATTTCAAGTCGACCTGATGTCAGTTTCCCTCTACCTTCGGTGTCTGCTGTTCCTATGTCGAGTACCCCAGAATTTGCAGATGCTTGAAATGTATTATTACCCGCCTTCGTTAATCCGGCCGGGTTAGTGAATTTAGCTACTCCAATTGTTGCTATAGTGTCACTAGCTCCATTTGCATCGACACCCGTTATTTCGCCGCCCTGTCCAATACTGAAGCTGACTATATATTGCGGGATAGTGATCTCCTGTTCGTCTATATCTAGAACCTTAAATCCTTCACTTGTCACAAGTGCCCCATCCTGATCTAAATAAAAATTCCCTGCACGTGTATATAATTGTTGATTTCCATTTTTAACTACGAAATATCCATCACCTTCAATAGAAAAATCCAGTGTTCGATTCGTCGTTTGGGCACTTCCCTGTGTATCAATATTATCAATCGAAGCCAGTGAGCTTCCGAGGCCTACCTGAATAGCATTCGTACCGCCCTTATCAGCAGTGGCTCCGCTGGCACCCGAAACAGTTTGGCTCATAGTATCTTTAAATGTAACCCTGCCTTTTTTAAAGCCATATGTGTTCACATTTGCGATGTTATTACCGATTACATCCAATTTTGTTTGGAAGTTTTTTAATCCGCTAATGCCAGAATACATGGAACGTAACATATTATTATTTTTCCCCTTTCAGCTTGGCTGTATCAGTCGATCAACAGCCTTGGCTTCCTCTCATGAGGTCCAGCCATCCAGTTTTTATTTTAAAATGATTGCCCCATTAATATTTGTGAAAATTTGGGCTCCCGCTTCGTCTCTATCCATTGCAGTAATGACCGTATTATTTTTTGCATTTACAATGAGGGCTGCATGATCCATCAACACCAATGAATCATTTAAACCCTTGCGCCTTGCTTCAGCCAATTTTACTTCCAGCTGCCCCCATTGATGTTCATCTATCTGTAAATTTCGTTGTTGGATGCGCTGTTGGGCATGCTTGCTGATTGTAATACCTTTATTTGCAGCGTCCAGTTCAGGCCTAAGAAAGCTTTCAAAAGAATCATTTCCACTTTTCATTTGGTTTTTTTGCGCACCTTTAAGTGGATTGGCAATTGGCACTTGTGGCCTGAATATAATTTTTTGATCCATTGACTTCGCCTCTTATCTTTATCCTACTTTAATCAACTGATTGAGAAGCAGAGAGGTTTTCGCTTCATCATTCACCTCTAGTTTAACTTTTCCGTCTCTTTGAATGACCGAAGATACTTCTGCCGTGTGTTCTTCCCCTTTATCATCCAGCCAAGTCACTTGTTTCCCTATTAGACGACTCGCTTCGGCAAGATTATTGCCCTCTGATAGCTGATTTATGGAAGAAATATTTGCAGGCTCTAATACAGTCCCATCTTCTAGAATAAATTTCACACTCTCATCAACAAATTGGATGGATTTCACAACACCCTTTCCTTCCACAACCTCCGTGTCCCCACCTTCGTTATCTGGGTTGGCCAGTTTATGATAGGTCACTTCCTGCCCCACAAACTGCGAATAGGTGATTAATAGATTTTGATTTTGTGAGTTCACAAAGCTCTCTAACGTTGTATTCATATTCGTCATTTGCTCAAGACTTGAGAAGGTTGCCATTTGCGCTATAAAATCCGTATCGTCCATTGGACTGGTTGGATCCTGATTTTGTAGCTGTGTCAGCAATAATTTCAGAAAATCATCCTTATCCAGGTTATTTTTTACTTCCCTCGTTTGATTCTGTAAGGAACTATATAAAAGACTTGTATCAATCGTTGTCAAAATGACTCCTCCTATATTTCCTGATTAATGATTGATTCTTCCAGAACACTTGAAAATCCTGAAAATAATTCTTCATCATGATCCCTAACATTTTGATCTTCCTGATGTTCATGCTGATTTCTTCTCTCTTCAGAAGGAGATTGTTCCTGGAAGTGCGTATCCTGTGATTGTTCTAGGTCTATTTCGTCGAAATCAATTCCCTGTGCAGCCAATGAAACTCTTAGTCCTTGAATCTGAGATTCTAATAGCTCTTTTCCTTTTTGTGTATTGGCAATAATTTTGGCTACCAGCTGGCCGTCTTTTTGTATTAATTCAATTTGCAAGGTACCCAGGTTCTCCGGTGTCAATCGAACAAATAATCTTTGAACACCATTTTGGTTAGTAAAATTCGCTTTAGATAAGAGAGATTCAAATGATTTAATGAATTCATCTGCACCTACTGCTTGTCCACCTTTTTCAAGGGTCAAGACAGGACTCTGCTGCTGTGTTTGTAACTGAAGGTCTCCAATCATCACTGTTTGGTTTAACGGAATATCTGCACTTTTAGCAGACATAGGATTGAATCCGACAATGGAACCACCATTTTTAAAGTTTAATGAATAGGTTTTAGATTGCAGATTGTATGTGTTCATGCCTATATCTCTTAATGAAGCAGGATTGTTTTTTACATCAGACAGAATTGGTTTTTTTGTTTCATCCAAGGCTGTCAATTTGTATTTCCAGTTCATTAAAAGAGCATCTAATTGACCAACATTTTCTGCTCCTTTTTGATTGAACGTATGCTTATGGCTCATCACAACCAATTTTCCGAAATTCAACAGAGTAAGAAATGCATTTCTTTGATCATTTGTTAAACCTTCAAATGGTTTTGCTAACCCATTAGTTAATATGCCATTAAGTGTTTCAATATCATCTTCAACAGGAGGCAATTGAGTAAAATCGATCTCCTTAAATGTATCCTTTGAATCTAATAAATTCCTTAATGCCTCTTTAATTGCTTCAGAAGGATTTTCACCCAGAAGCTGTTGAATAAACTCTGATTCTGGAAGAGCTTCCTGGTTATTGGCTAGCAGCATATTTAACAGCTCAAATGCTCCTTCCAACTCTTCAAGTCCCTCTTTTTCCAGGAAACTCAAAGTATCATCTACTTCAACTCCATCATGCAGTATTTCATATACTGGATCCTCTGTTTTCTCTGCTTTGTCCAAGCTCTTTTCATCTTGGAGCATTTTATGAAAAGATTTATCCTGAGATTTTTTATTTATTTGCACTTGGTCATTAGGTAAAGCAGTTGTTTTTACATATTGGTTGTTAGGCAATACACCCATCTGATTCATTTATTCACCTCCTTTCAATCTTTCTGCTTTCCCCTTAAGAATCCTCGGCACCATTACTTTTCTCGGCCGAGATTTTTTCCATTAATACGGCAGCTTTTTTAGCTTCCATCTTTTCCATAATGTCAGCCAAGGCTTCTGTAGTAATAGAGGATAGGATTTTCACCGCTTCTTTCTCATTCATTTCTGCTACTATTAAGGCCGCCTGTTTGGGCGCCATTTTCTCATAGGTATCAATGATATCTTTTGAGGATCTTGAGTTTTGTTCTTTTTTTTGATCTAGTTCTGAAATCGTCTGTTCCAGTTGCTCTACGGATAACTGACTGCGCTTGAGTTCAATCTCCTTGTTATCCAGCAATTTTTCAAGACTTTCCATTTCTTTCTCTTTATCCTTAAGCTCTGACTTAAGACTAGCAATTTCTTTCACATAGTCCGCTTGATTTGTTTGATTTGTCTGTTTTTCTGCCTTTTCCTCACTCTCACCTAAAAAGGGAATATTTTCAGCAAGTTTTCCAGCTTGTTCCCCTATACTTTTACCTGAGAAAGTTACGGTGATTACCAGAATTCCAACTATGAATATCAGAACAATCAATATAGTAAGGAACAAATTCAGTTTACTAAATCCTTTGTTTTCCTTTTCTTCCATACGATCCAACTACTACGCCTCCATCATGAACGGCTCATATATTGTTGAATAGATATTTCATCCATTTGCCGATTTTCTTCGTATTTCATTGTATTAAAATATCTTTGAAAATCTTTCTCTTTGATTTTCTCGTATTTTTTAACCTCTACATTGCTTTCTATCAGAAGCTGGTGATAAAAGTGCATTTTAGATCGTGTATCCATCACACGCTTTTGATAATGGGCAATCATCTTTTCATGATTATCCAAAAAATGCTGATTATATCTGACCTGCTGTACGGACAATCCCTGTTTTAATTGTTCAGATTGTGAATCCAATAACTCTTCTTTCTTTTTCAGCACTTGATAGAGATTTTCGGCTTCTGATTCAAACTCTTTTACAGCTTCTGTATATTTTGACTCTGAATCATTCTTTTCTTTTTCTTTTATCGTTAATATTTTTTCGAATTTATACTGATAGTGCATTGAATCATCCACCCATCTCTACTAATAAGTGCAGTTGTTCGATACTTTGCTGTTTCGTCACTTTTTCATTTACATCCTGTTTTAAATACTCAATGATTGCAGGATATTTAGTAATAGCTTCATCAATGATTGGGTTGGAGCCTTTTTTATAGGCACCAATATTAATTAAATCTTCTGCTTCCAGATAAGCACCTAAGGATTGTCGTACCTTTTCAGCTGCTTTAGCATGAGCCGGTTCTATAATATGAGCCATTATTCTGCTGATACTTTTTAAAATATTGATTCCTGGAAACTGTCCCTTATTAGCAAGGTCTCTGTCTAAAACAAAATGTCCATCTAATATCCCACGTACTGTATCAGCAATAGGTTCATTCATATCATCACCATCTACCAATACCGTATAAAAGGCTGTAATCGTTCCCTTACTGTTCGTTCCAGTTCTCTCTAGCAATCTTGGCAGAATACTGAAGACAGATGGAGTATACCCTTTAGTTGTCGGCGGTTCCCCAACAGCCAGACCCAATTCTCTCTGTGCCATAGCAATCCTTGTAACCGAGTCCATCATCAGCATGACATTCATCCCCCGATCGCGAAAAAACTCAGCTATGGCTGTTGCCGTATAAGCAGCCTTTATTCTCATTAAGGGCAGCTGATCTGATGTGGCCACAACTACTATAGATCTTTTTAATCCAAGAGGACCTAAATCTCTTTCGATAAATTCTCGGACTTCTCTCCCACGTTCACCAACAAGAGCTATCACATTTAAATCAGCTGTCGTATTCCTGGCAATCATTCCTAATAATGTGCTCTTTCCTACTCCGCTTCCCGCGAAAATTCCAACCCTCTGACCTTTTCCAACCGTTAGTAAACTATCAATCATGCGGACACCTGTTTCAATTCCCTCATTAATGGGCGGACGTGACATTGGATTTGGAGGATCCTGCTCCGTTGCTGTAGAGGATAAACCGTATGGAAGTGACCCTCCATCAAGTGGGTTTCCGATAGCATCAAGTGCCTTGCCTATTAAACCTGTTCCTACTTTGATCTCGAGCGGTTTACGAGTCGCCTCGACAATAGAGCCGGGTGCTATCTCACTTACAGCACTATAGGGCATTAAAATGACAATCTCATCCCGGAATCCTACTACTTCAGCCTTTACCTTGTTCTTTTTGCCGGTATGGATCAAGCATACATCTCCAATTGAGCTGGCCGGCCCCTGAGACTCAATCATAAGACCTACCACTCTTTTAATTCGCCCATATCTCTTAAACGTATCGAGAGTATCAATTTGATCTATTAATTGAGAGACTTTCATTAGAGGTCCTCCTCAAGGGATTCCTGAAGCTTAATTCTGATTTGTTCCAGCTGTTCATCCACACTTGCTACCAAACGTCCATTGGATGATTCAATTACACATCCATTTCCTTCTAACTCATCATTCGGATAGATATAAAACTCTGTTTCTCTTGGAAATAAGGACATTAATTCTTTTTTATGTGTTAAGACAAAAGAGTAATGAAGCGGAGGAATATGTAGTTCAATATTTTTATATTCTCGCGCTTCCTTAATTGCTTTTTTCACAATAAATAAATAATCTTCCTCATTTTCGTCTAAGTGCTGATTCATAATTTTTTCAGCTACCTTTATTCCGAGGTTGAGGATGGTAAACTCAGACTTTTCCACAACAGATTGGTATTCTTTTTTAGCTTGGTTCATTGTCTCTTGTGCAAGGTTCAGCATGTGCTGATATTCTCTTTTTGAGTCCGAAGCACCCTGTTTCTTACCAATGAGATACCCTTCCTGTCTGGCCTCTTCAATGAGAATTTGTTTTTCCTTATCCCATTGCTTTACTTCTTCCTGTATCTTTAGATAAACTTGATCAGCCTGTTTCTGAGCTTCTAAAACAATTGCCTCAGCTTTTTGATTGGCTTCCATCAAGAGCCGATTTAGATCAGAAGCTACTGACTCTTCTTGAAAAAGGGACTCATTCTGTTCATTCATTATTTTTTTAATCCGGATTATTTTCTTCTCTTGCGCATGTGTTTCTGTATAATGGGACTTTATAATTCTAGACAATAATGTCATCTCCCCCACCACGGGCTAGGACGATTTCACCGGCATCCTCAAGGCGTCGAATAATCGCAACAATTCTTGACTGCGCTTCTTCTACATCCCGTAAACGAACCGGTCCCATAAATTCCATCTCTTCTGTAAATGTATCGACCATCCGTTTGGACATGTTTTTATAAACAATTTCCTTAACCTCTTCACTGGCGACTTTAAGAGACAGCATTAAATCTTCGTTTTCTACATCTTTTATCACCCTTTGGATGGCTCTATTATCCAAGGTGACAATGTCTTCGAATACAAACATTCGTTTCTTAATTTCTTCAGCCAATTCAGGATCCTGTATTTCTAAAGCATCCAAAATGGTTCTTTCTGTTGAACGATCAACACCATTTAACACTTCTACAACGGCTTCAATTCCACCGGTTTGCGTATAATCTTGCGTAACAGTGGCAGATAGCTTTCGTTCTAGAATTTGTTCTACCTCATTGATGATTTCAGGCGAGGTGCTGTCCATTAAGGCAATCCGTTTCGCTACATCTGCCTGCATATCCTGAGGAAGCTCTGATAAAATCTGTCCTGCCTGTCCCGCTTCCAAATAAGATAGTATTAAGGCAATCGTTTGAGGATGCTCATTCTGTATAAAATTCAGAATTTGGCCCGGATCTGCTTTTCTGACAAAATCAAAGGGCTTCACCTGCAGAGATGATGTTAAGCGATTGATAATGGCCTGTGCCTGGTCACTGCCCAATGCTTTTTCTAATACAGTTTTGGCATAACCAATTCCACCCTGAGAAATGTAATCCTGTGCCAGCGCAATCGTATGGAATTCATCTACGATATCTTCCTTCTCTTTTGGGCCTACCTTTCGTACGCCTGAAATTTCTAAGGTCAGCTTTTCAATTTCCTCTTCCGATAAATGCTTATAAACATTTGCAGATACATCCGGCCCCATTGAAATGAGCAGGACTGCAGCCTTTTGTTTTCCCGTTAGACCACTTTTTTTATCTCTGATAGACATGTCTTCTTACCCCCTAGTCTTCCGTAATCCATGATCTTAAGAGTTTCGCAAATTCATCAGGCTTTTCTTTCGCCAATTTTTCTAGTTGCTTTCTTTTAACAGTGGCTTCTGATTCTGCTTCGTCTTCAATATTGGCTACCAAAACAGGAGGGATCGGTTCTTCATATTGTTCTATCTCAATTTCTTTATTTTTTCTGGATTTGATAATAAAAATCAAAAGCAGAATAATCGCTAAACATAATACACCGCCTATGACATAAATCCACCACGGAATACTGTTTTCCTGCTGTTCCTCAAATGTAACTTTCCCATTAAATGGCTGGATGGAAATCGCAATTTTTTCCTCTAATTGATCATCTGTTAGAGGATTTTCATTTTCTGATTTATCGATACTTGTTCGCACAATCGTCCCCAAAATATCTCTTATATCAGTTATTCTTTCTTCTGGGAGAGAGTTGGTGTCATTAGCATCAGGTGGTTCAACCATAACCTGAATCCCCAAATCTCTTACTTTGTATGGAGATTCACTAATCTCTTTACGTATTCGGTTAACCTCTGTGTTTACTGTTTCCTCAGTCTTCTCATAATCACCATTTCCATTTGATCCTTCAAGATACTGCGATCCCAGTGAGTCTGAAGGATCTTCAGTAACAGGTGTACCGCCTTCTGCTCCTGTTTCGCCTGTATAGGTCTCTGATAGTTTTTGGGCACTGATCGTTAGGCCTTCCATATTCTCTTCATCCACGGGTTCCACAAGATTTTCTTCTCTATTTTCTTGGGTAAAATCCACATCAGCTGTTACAGAAACAACAACTTTATCGTTACCCATGATCGTTCCAAGCATACTTTGAACTCTGCGTTGTATATCCTTCTCAATCTCTTTCTTTATTTCATTTTGGGATGCAAAACTATCCGTACTATTGCTGCCACTATTATTTAAATCAAAGTACTCAAAGTATTGATTCATAATGACGATATTATCTGTAGGAAGATTTGGGACGCTTTTTGATACTAAATGATATAAGGCTTGTATTTGCTTCTCTTCAAATTCCTGTCCAGGCTTTGTATTTAATACTATGGAAGCCGAGGCCTCCTCTTTTGTATCACTAACGAATACCCCCTTATCAGGGAGGGTGAGAATAACCTCAGCACCTTGAACTCCTTCTATCCCTTTAATAAGGCCTGCTATTTCATTCTGCATAGCATCCTGTTTAATGACATTAAATTCATTATCAGTCATACCAAAGCTTGCATTTTCACTGAAATATGAATAATCTACGCTTCCTGACTTCGGAATACCCTCTGCAGCAAACTCAACTAGCAACGTATCTGCCATTTCACTTGGAACTAGTATCGTACTGCCATTATCAGCGATTTCCGACGTGATTCCTCTGCCATCCAGATTCTCTTTTATAGATCCAGTTTCTGTTGGTGAAAGATCACTATATAGAGGAACGAGCGTTGTTCTTGAAGTAAGAAAAACAACCGCAGCAGCAATTAGTATTACTGCAGCCATCATACTGATATAGAGTGTTTTCTGTTTACTTGAACGGCTCTTCCAAAAATCTTTTATTTGATTTCCAATTTTTATGAACGTTTCCTTCATCGTGATCCCCCGAACTTAGCTTTTGCATCAATATTAACGTCCACAGAGACTTCCCTGTCATATGTAGGGAATATTAATTTCGTTGGGACAATGCATATATTATTTTTCTACATGCTCATTCTCATTATTTCCTGATAAGCTTCGACTGCTTTATTGCGGACTTCCATAGCCGCCTGCAGCGTTATACTCGCTTTTTGGGATGTAATCATTACATTATGCAAATCAACATTTTCACCAAGTGCTAATTTTTGTGTCATCGTAGCTGATTCTTGCTGAGTCGTATTAATTTCTTCAATAGATTTCTTTAGGACGGACGCAAAAGATTTTTGAGATTCGTATGGTGTAGTATTGGGTGAGTTAGGTAGTTTTTGAGTAAAAATTGAAGAAACAGAGTTGTTTAATTGAATTGGTTCCATCCCTTATAGCCCCCTAATTTTATTTTCCTATTTCAAGTGCTTTCATCATCATCCCTTTGGATGCATTGAATACTGTAATATTCGCTTCATATGACCTTGTTGCACTGATTAAATCAACTGTCTCACGCAATGGATCAACATTGGGCATTTTAACGTACCCCGTGTCTGGATCAGCATCTGCATGGGCTGGATCATAGACCAGTTTATAATCGGGCTCCTCGATATAACCAGCTTCATTGGCTGCCTGATTGCCAGGGTCGTAAACCATATTGACATCTTCCTTAATCGCAGCAACTCTAACACCATTACCAACAGAAGAATTATTTGTTTTATTCATAGCTGTATTCAAAAAATTAGAAAACCCATTATCCTTTGTTTGCAATTCAATTGATTTCCTTTGATAAGGTTGCCATTCACCATCAACATACTTGCCTCTTGTTGTTTCAGCGTTGGCCATATTGGATGAAATCACATCCATACGCAGTCGCTGTGCTGTTAACGCACTGGATGTAATGTTCATGCCAGTGAACAAACCCATACCTACTTACCTCCCTGTATAACACTTTTTAATGTTTGAAAATTGCCATTCAGCCGTTCAATCAATGCATTGTAATAGATTTGGTTAGTAGCCAAATCGCTCATTTCACTATCCATATCCACACTGTTTCCTGTACTATTGTAATTCCGACTGTTACTGGTTACTTGAATGGCACTGCTTCCTGTTTTCTTAAATTCAAAGTGCCTGCTATCGGTTTTAAAGGATTGATTATTTATTTGTGCTGCTTGATCTAATTCAGATTTAAACTCACATTTTTTGCTTTATAGTTAGGCGTGTCGACATTTGCAATATTTTGGGAGATAGCTTTTGATTTTAATGACGAGTAATTCAACCCAAGTTCAAGCAAGCTGACTGTGTTGGAAAAAAGCTTCATTTTATCACCCTTTCATACTTAGAGAGTTTTCCCTACTCTATTAGTTAATTCATTTTCTACGACAAATCCTTCTATATATTGAACACATATCCAATATACTACTATATTCACTATTATTTTACAGAGTAATATTACATATTTCTTTATTTTAAGTATAAATAAGACAAAATAGTCACATTTATAAATTATTTGTCATAATTTATATTAAAGAAAATTAACATAAAATGATAAGTACAATAGTCCTATTTTGACCAAGAGTTTTTGAATTTACCTGGCTATTTTCACATTTTGTTCAAATTTCAACTAACAAAAAAACGAACCCATTTTTAGGAGTTCGTTTTTTTTCATTACTAATAGAAGTAAATAAAGTAAGTTTGAAAACCCTTCATTGATTTCCCATTATTAAGTAATAAGAGTGCAATAACAATTACTATCAACATCTTACGTTAAATGATATTGTATTGATGTTAATTACAAGTCCAACCGACTTCTTTTATCCAGTAACAAAAAAACCGAAGTCACTTTTTGACTTCGGTCTTTCTATTTGCTGTA
Source organism: Bacillus sp. z14 (2026) (assembly GCF_058313575.1). NCBI lineage: Bacteria > Bacillati > Bacillota > Bacilli > Caryophanales > Bacillaceae > Bacillus > Bacillus sp. z14 (2026). The sequence continues at coordinate 649,506 of NZ_JBZFQK010000002.1, read as the reverse complement.
TTAGCGTTTTAATCCTTCAAGCTCGTTTAAGAATTTAGCATTCAATACTTTGATATAAGTACCTTTCATACCTAAAGAGCGAGATTCGATAACACCGGCACTTTCTAACTTTCTTAATGCGTTAACAATAACAGAACGCGTAATTCCTACTCGGTCAGCTATTTTGGAAGCAACTAATAAACCTTCATTACCTTTTAATTCTTCAAAGATATGCTCAATAGCTTCTAATTCACTGTAAGATAATGAACTGATAGCCATTTGAACAACAGCCTTGCTTCTAGCTTCCTCTTCAATTTCTTCTGCCTTTTCACGCAAAATTTCCATTCCAACAACAGTAGCACCGTATTCACCTAGAATCAAATCATCGTCAGCGAATTTTTGTTCTACACGGGATAGAATTAATGTACCAAGGCGCTCACCGCCGCCTACGATAGGAATAATTGTAGTCCAGCCTGATTTAAATAACTCTTTGTTTTCTACAGGGAAAGCTGTATATTCGCTTTCAACATCAAGATTGGAAGATGTTTCTTTAATATTGAAAAGATTATTTGTATATTCTTCAGGAAATTGACGATCTTCGAGCATTTTTTTCATACGCTCATTTTCAATTTGTTGGTTTATTTGAAAACCAAGTAATTTTCCTCTGCGGCTAACTACGAAGATATTCGCCTGAATTACTTCGCTTAAGCTTTCAGCCATTTCTTTAAAGTTAACTTGCTTTCCGCCTGTTTGTTGCAGCATCGAGTTTATTTTTCTTGTTTTATTCAGTAAATCCATTGTTTACTTCCTCCTATAATGTCTTCTTTTATGGATATTTATCAAGTTTATTGAGTGAACAGGATAATGGAAAAGAGTAAAATGTAACTAATTAGTTGTACCCTTGAGCAATAATCTGAAACATCAAACTACTTATAATATAAACTCACTTAAGTCTTTATTTTTAGATATTGCGCCCAGTTTTTCATCCACATACTTAGGGGTAATCATAATATGCCCCATAGAAATTTCAGGAGCTTCAAATGATAGGTCCTCTAAAAGCTTTTCCATAATAGTATGTAATCTTCTTGCTCCAATGTTATCCGTGTTTTGGTTCACTTCAAAGGCAACCTCGGCTATCCTACGAATAGCTTCGTCTGAAAATTCAATTTCTATACCTTCTGTTTCTAATAATGCTATATATTGTTTAATCAAAGCATTGTCAGGTTCTATTAACACTTTATAAAAATCATCCACAGATAATTTTTTAAGTTCTACTCTGATTGGAAAACGACCTTGCAGTTCAGGAATAAGGTCAGAAGGCTTTGCAATATGGAAAGCACCTGCAGCAATAAATAACACGTGATCCGTTTTAACAGTACCGTATTTCGTTACGACTGTCGAACCTTCAACAACAGGAAGAATATCTCTTTGGACTCCCTCTCTCGATACGTCTGCTGAAGAGGCACCGCCGCTCTTACTCGCTATTTTATCGATTTCATCAATAAAGATGATACCAGTCTGTTCAGCTCGTTCAATAGCTACCTGTGTTACCTCATCCATATCAATCAATTTTTGCGCTTCTTCATTTGCCAATACCTTACGTGCATCTTTAATAGCTAGTTTTCGTTTTTTCTGCTTTTTAGGCATTAGATTACTGAATGCATCCTGCATATTCATACCCATTTGTTCCATACCGGATCCCTGAAGCATATCGAACATTGATGGAGGCTGTTCTTCTACCTCTACAGTAATTACTTCTTCTTCTAACTCACCTTTTAATAAACGCTCTTTGATTAATCTGCGTTTTTCATATATATTTCTTTCATCTTCCTGATTATCTTGATCAGATGGATTGGAAGTATCACCTGAACCGCCGAATATCATCTCGAAAGGATTTTTAAAGGAAGACGACTTTTTGCCTGAAGGTACTAACAATTCTACAATTCGATTGTTAGCATTTTCTAATGCTTTATCCTTCACTTCCAGCATTCTTTCTTCTTTTACAAGTCTAACAGAAGTTTCAGCTAAATCACGCACCATGCTTTCTACATCACGTCCGACATAGCCAACTTCTGTGAATTTTGTTGCTTCCACTTTAATAAAAGGGGCTTTAACAATTTTAGCAATTCGACGAGCTATCTCAGTTTTCCCAACACCAGTCGGTCCAATCATAAGGATATTTTTCGGTACAACCTCATCACGCATGTTTTCTTTTAAGAGACCGCGTCGATACCTATTTCTTAATGCTATAGCGACTGCTCTTTTAGCATCCGCTTGCCCAATTATGTATTGATCCAATTTCTCAACTATTTGTCTCGGTGTTAGATTTTTGATGTCCTGTTTCATTATGACCCTCCTTTGTTCATAGCTCTTCCAAAATAATATTAGAATTCGTATATACACAAATTTCAGATGCAATTGTTAACGAAGCATGAGCAATTTCTCGGGCTGTCATATTTTCACCGGAAAAACGTTTCAGGGCACGTCCAGCGGCCAGCGCATAATTCCCACCGGAACCAATCGCCAATATACCATCATCAGGCTCAATCACTTCTCCGGTACCTGAAATCAGCAGCATATGATTGGTATCCATTACGATTAACATAGCTTCAAGCTTACGTAAAACTTTATCGCTTCTCCAGGATTTAGCAAGTTCAACCGCTGCACGCTGTAAGTTTCCATTATATTCATGTAACTTATTCTCGAACATTTCAAATAATGAAAAAGCATCCGCAACTGAGCCTGCAAAACCGGCTAACACTTTTCCATTAAATAATTTTCTCACTTTTTTTGCAGTGTGTTTCATTACAACGGCATTTCCCATTGTTACCTGACCATCACCAGCCATAGCACATTCCCCATTATGTTGCACTGCAAAAATGGTAGTAGCATGAAATTGTTCCATAATACAACTCTCCCTTACTAAAATTAAGGCAAATATCTTTAAGCTCTCGGATGGCTGTTTCTATAAACTTCTCTTAGTCTTTCCTTACTGACATGCGTATAAACCTGCGTCGCCTGTATGGAGGAATGACCGAGAAGTTCCTGTACAGAGCGTATATCCGCACCGCTATTTAATAGGTGTGTCGCAAAACTATGCCGCAGCATATGTGGATATAGATGTTTATTAACGGAAGCTTTATCTATAATATTCGTTAAAATATACCGAACACCCCTTGGAGTTAAAGGGTTACCTCTTTGGTTAACAAACAGAAACGTGTGCTGTTGTGAAGATTTTTGTATCAATTCATTTCTGGGTCCTTCAATATATTCCTGCAATGCTTTTTTAGCATGTTCACCAAAAGGAATATAACGATCCTTCTTCCCCTTCCCATGAGCAAGAACAGTCATAAGAGAAAAATCCAAATCCCCCAGTTCCACACTGCAACATTCACTTACCCTCATACCTGTGGCATACAAAAGTTCTAATATAGCCAAGTCCCGCTTTCCTATGGTCGAAGTATGATCGATAGCTGAAAATATCGCTTCCATCTCTTCTTCATACATAAACCTAGGCAGCCTCTGTTCCTTTTTTGGCAATGAAAGCATTGCAAATGGATTTTCATCCACCATATTTTCCCTCATGAGAAACTTATAAAACGATCGTAAGCAAGATATTTTCCTGCTGATACTTCTTTTAGACAAATTACGTTCAGTGAGATTCGTAACATATAATCGAGCATCGGGATATGTGACTGTTTTCAAACTGGAAATAACTTGTTCACTCATGAACAAGAAAAATTCCTCTATATCCTGTTTGTAATATGCAATAGTATATTTTGAATAGTTTTTTTCGATTTGTAAATACTTTATATAAAATTCTAAAGAAGTTCCATTATTCAAAAAAGTCACTCCTTATCAAGGGCTACTAAATACTAACATATAATAGTAACCCTTGCAATTATTTTACAAACTATTCAAAAAGTTCCGAATTGTTTGTAAAGCACGTTCAGCGTGAGCTTCAGCTCGTTCTTGTTTGGATTTAATTTTCCTTCCTAAATCCGGGAATAAGCCAAAATTAGCATTCATAGGTTGGAAGTTTTTGGAATTGGTTGAGGTGATATAGTGAGCCATGCTTCCCATTGCTGTTTCCTGAGGGAAGGTTAATGGTTCCTGTCCTGAAGCCATCCGAGCTGCATTAATACCTGCAATTAAGCCTGACGCTGCCGATTCTACATATCCCTCTACACCTGTCATTTGACCTGCGAAGAATAAATTAGGCTTTTCTTTTAGCTGATATGTAGCTTCCAGCACTTTAGGCGAATTGATAAAGGTATTTCTGTGCATAACACCATATCTTACAATTTCAGCATTTTCCAGACCTGGAATTAATCTAATCACTTCTTTTTGCGGGCCCCATTTTAAATGAGTTTGGAAGCCAACAATATTATACAATGTTCCAGCTGCATCATCCTGACGAAGCTGCACAACTGCATACGGTCGTTTTCCCGTTTTAGGATCTTCAAGGCCAACCGGCTTCATCGGGCCAAACAGCATGGTTTTCTTTCCTCGCTTTGCCATCACTTCAATAGGCATGCATCCTTCAAAGAAAATTTCCTTTTCAAACTCTTTTAACGGAACAGTTTCTGCTTCAATTAGCGCGTCATAAAAAGTATTAAATTCCTCTTCAGTCATTGGGCAATTTAAATAAGCTGCTTCCCCTTTATCATAGCGTGATTTCAAATAAACTTTGTCTAAATCAATACTGTCTTTTTCAATAATCGGTGCAGCCGCATCATAAAAATAAAAATAGTCCTCTCCTGTTAATTGGCTGATTTCACGTGATAATAATTCACTGGTAAGAGGCCCCGTCGCAATAATCGTTATCTCATCTTTTGGTATTTCCGTTAATTCCTCATTATGAATCGTTACATTTGGATGATTTCTTAATGTTTCTGTTACTCTGCCTGCAAACTCATGGCGGTCAACAGCCAGTGCTCCTCCAGCCGGTACAGAACAGTGATCTGCAGAATCAATAATAAGTGAGTTTAATTGACGCATTTCCTCTTTCAATACTCCAACCGCATTGGTTAAAGTATTTGCTCGCAAAGAATTGCTGCAAACCAATTCAGCGAACTTATCTGTATGATGTGCCGGAGTTTGTTTCACAGGTCTCATCTCATATAAATCAACCTGTATGCCTCTCTCGGCCAATTGCCAGGCCGCTTCGCTGCCAGCTAATCCGGCACCTACTACTATTACTCTTTGCATTATGTATACCCTCCAGCTATATTTATTACGTAAATCGTTATATCATGTAACACATTTAAAAACAATATGTTTTATAAGTCATACGTATCTGTTATTAAAAAGTTTCAGGATATTTCACGTATTTTATTGAGATTTAAGAAGGAAGAGCCTCAGCTCTTCCTTCCTTTAACTTTGTGGTTCTTCCTTATAATTGCAATCAAGACATGTAACTTGAATGCCTTTTTTAAGTTTTTTCTCAACTAACGGTCCTTGACATTTTGGACAAGGTCGCTGTATTGGCTTATCCCAAGAAATGAATTCACAGGCCGGGTAACGATCACAGCCATAAAAGATGCGGCGTTTTTTGCTTTTTCGTTCAACGATATTGCCTTCATGACATTTAGGACATTTCACACCGATTTCTTTGACAATCGGCTTGGTATTCCGGCAATCCGGGAAATTACTGCATGCAGCAAATTTTCCGTAACGTCCCATTTTATACACCATCGCCGATCCACATTCCTCACATGATTCGCCTGTTGGTTCATCCTTTATTTCGATTTCTTTCATCTCTTCTTCAGCCTTGGCTAAATCCTTTTCGAACTCTTTGTAGAAATGATCGATAATATTAACCCATTCAACTTCACCATCTTCTACATTATCCAGTTCGTTTTCCATTTTAGCTGTGAATTCTACGTCCAGGATGTCAGGGAAGAATTCACTCATAACTTCAATAATAATCTCGCCAAGCTCTGTCGGAACAAAGCGCTTATTATCTAGAGCTACATAGCCTCTCTTTTGGATAGTGTCAAGTGTTGGCGCATAGGTTGATGGTCTGCCAATGCCTAATTCCTCAAGGGTTTTAACCAGCCTTGCTTCTGTATAACGAGGAGGCGGCTGAGTAAAATGTTGATTTGACTCGATGTCCTTCGAAAATACAACATCCCCTTCTTTCAGATCTGGCAGTAAATTTTCCTTTTCTTCATTATTATCATCATTGCCTTCAATATATACTTTCATAAAACCGGCAAATTTTACTTTTGACCCATTTGCTCTGAATACGACATCACCGTTTTTTAAATCTACGGCCATCGTGTCCATAATGGCAGGCGCCATCTGGCTGGCAACAAATCGTTCCCATATTAATTTATATAAGCGGTATTGGTCCCTGGAGAGATATTGCTTCATCATAGAAGGTTCCCTGATCACCCCGGTCGGCCTTACTGCCTCATGGGCATCCTGTGCTCCAGATGTTTGCTTATCCTTCCTTTGGGTCTTTGGTAAGTACTCTTCCCCAAACTGAGATGTAATCCATCCGCTTGCTTCTTTTTGAGCAGTTTCTGAAATCCTGGTAGAGTCCGTTCTCATATACGTAATCAGACCCACAGTTCCTTCTTTGCCAATCTCAATACCTTCATACAGTTGCTGAGCAATCATCATGGTTTTCTTTGCTCTGAAATTAAGTTTACGAGCTGCTTCCTGTTGCAGGGATGATGTTGTAAACGGAGGAGCTGGATTACGTTTTCGCTCCTTCTTCGTTACCGATTGTACTAAGAATTCGTTTCCATTTAATTTTGAAAGTATATTATTTACATCGTCTTTGGATTGCAACGGAACTTTCTTGCCATTCAAAGATTGAAAGTTAGCTTCAAAATCCTTCTTGCCTTTCAGAAACGATCCATTAATGGACCAATACTCTTCCGGTTCAAATGCCGCTATTTCTTTTTCACGATCGATAATTAGACGTACAGCAACGGATTGAACACGTCCGGCACTTAGGCCTTTTTTTATTTTTTTCCATAGAATTGGGCTTATGCTGTATCCCACAATACGGTCTAATACTCTTCTCGCTTGCTGTGCATCTACCAGATTCATTTTAATAGGCCTTGGATGTTTAAATGACTCTTTAATTGCGTCTTTTGTTATTTCATTAAATACGACACGGCAATCAGAGCTTACATCCACACCGAGACTATGAGCTAAATGCCACGCGATTGCTTCCCCTTCTCTGTCGGGGTCAGCCGCGAGATAGACTTTCTTAGCTTTTTTTGCGGCTGTCTTTAAATCTTTTAGTACATCACCTTTACCGCGAATGGTGATATATTTCAATTGATAATTGTGTTCAAAATCTACACCCATCTGGCTCTTCGGTAAATCACGTACATGGCCCATGGATGCTTTCACTTTATATTTTTTTCCTAAATATTTTTCAATGGTTTTCGCTTTAGCAGGCGATTCCACTATAACTAAATAATCCGCCATTTCTTTCCTCCTTAAGAGGGTATCATTCTCTATATTCATGCATGTATGATTATGAAGGTTTAGATTTACTTCTGTCAATGGTATGTTCTAATGATTTTTTTACTATTATCAACAATCAATATAATCTGAATAATTACCCTGACCAAAAAACCTTGTCTGAAGCACAATGTATAACAGAAATTATAATTTTGCAACTTAAATAGTTTTAAAATAGGCTAACTAACAAAATGGTAATCTTCATCCATCATGTCCCGAAGCTCTGTTTAATGTCACCACTCATAGAGAATGTCATTCGCATGATTGATTAATTTGGCACCCTCTTTAATCAGTTCATGCGGACCTGCAGACAGTTCAGAAAACACACTTCCCGGTACCGCATAGATATCTTTACCCTGTTCTAATCCATGCTGGATTGTGATAAATGTCCCACTTCTTTGTTTTCCCTCTACCACTAGTATCGCCCGTGATAAACCACTAATAATTCTGTTTCTCATAGGAAAATGCCAGGGTTCCGGTTTCATGATGGGTGGATATTCAGACAATACTACACCATATTTCATAATTAATTCAGCAAGTGCTGTATTTTCCTTTGGGTAAATATTAAAAAGCCCACCACCAATAACAGCTATAACCTTTCCACCGCTTTGGAGAGCTTTAATTTGTGCATGTGAATCGATCCCTCTCGCTAATCCACTTGCAATACATACATCCGCCTTAACTAAATCGGGAATTAGATAGTTAACCATCTTTTTTCCGTATTCAGTAGGGGCACGGCTACCTATTATGGCTAATATCCTTGAATTATGCAAGAGTTCAAGATTTCCTTTGCAATATAAAATCCATGGTTGTTGATAAATAACAGAAAGTTGTCCGGGATATAGGTCATCGAGGAATGTTATACAACGGATGTGGTTTTTCTCATATATAGAAGGCATTTTTTGAAGATCTTCATTGTGGAGGTCTTTCATGAATAAGGAGATTTTTGACGAGGGTAACTCCAATGTTTCCACCCAATAACGGTAGGGCTGATCATACATCTTCTGAAGGTTCGGATCATCTTTCAATATGCGAAATTTAGCTTTCCAACTCATACCCCGACAATGATCCAGGTGCACAAGCCTATTCTTCCATTCATCCATAACAGCTTCACCTCTTAATATTTAATATATAAAGACGCTCCCCTTAAAAAGGATAAGGGGAGGCTTGTCTTATTATTAATGCGTTTTACATTTATCGTATAGCCCTTTTTCTTTTAATACGCTTAGCATCGTTTCACCCATTACAGCCGGAGTTTCCGCCACTTTTATACCGCATTCATTCAACACACGAATTTTCTCATCGGCTGTTCCTTTTCCACCGGAAATAATGGCGCCTGCATGGCCCATTCGTTTCCCTGGAGGAGCAGTACGGCCTCCGATAAATCCGGTAACCGGTTTTGTCATATTTTCTTTCACCCATTGGGCTGCTTCTTCTTCCGCTGTACCACCTATTTCACCGATCATAATCACCGCATACGTTTCAGGATCTTCATTAAAAGCTTTTAAAACGTCGATGAAATCAGTTCCATTGACAGGGTCGCCACCAATACCAACTGCTGATGACTGTCCAAAGCCCGCCTGAGTTAATTGATGCACCGCTTCATAGGTTAATGTACCCGAGCGAGAAACAACGCCAATATGCCCTTTTCTGTGGATATAACCAGGCATGATCCCTACCTTACATTCTTCAGGAGTAATAACGCCCGGACAGTTCGGCCCGATTAGACGTGTTTTCTTCCCTTCCATATAACGTTTTACTTTTACCATGTCCAATACAGGGATATGCTCTGTAATACAGATGACGAGATCAAGCTCTGCATCAACTGCTTCAAGAATGGAATCTGCAGCAAAAGGAGCTGGTACATAGATAACTGATACATTGGCACCTGTTGCTTCTTTTGCTTCAATTACGGTATTGAAGACAGGAACACCTTCAGCCTCAGCGCCGCCTTTACCAGGTGTTACACCGCCCACAATATTCGTGCCGTATTCTAACATTTGCTTCGTATGAAAACGGGCTGTAGATCCTGTAATACCTTGTACAATCACTTTTGAATCTTTATTAACAAATACGCTCATTTCATATATCCTCCAGTCTTAGCCTATTAACGAAACGATTTTTTGTGCACCATCAGCCATTGATTCTGCAGCTGTGACATTAATACCGGATTCCTCTAATATCTTTTTACCAAGGTCTACATTCGTACCTTCTAGGCGTACGACCAGCGGTACCTGTAAGCTAACCTGTTTAGCTGCTTCAACAACGCCCTCAGCAATAACATCACATTTCATTATGCCGCCAAATATATTTACAAAAATCCCCTTAACATGGCTGTCTGAAAGGATAATCTTAAATGCTTCCGTAACTTTTTCAGCCGTTGCACTGCCCCCAACATCGAGGAAGTTGGCTGGAGTGCCACCATAGTGATTAATAATATCCATTGTTGACATCGCAAGTCCTGCGCCATTAACCATGCAGCCGATATTGCCATCAAGAGATATATAGCTTAGGTCGTATTTGGAAGCTTCGATTTCTTTTGGGTCTTCTTCCTCAAGATCTCGATAAGCGACAATATCCTTGTGGCGATAAAGCGCATTTTCGTCAAAATTCAACTTAGCATCCAAAGCCATCACTTCTCCGTCGCCTGTAACGACCAAAGGATTGATTTCAGCAATAGAACAGTCTTTTTCAATAAATGCCGTGTAAAGACTAATCATAAATTTAGCTGCTTTGTTGATTAATTCATTTGGTATATTAATATTAAAAGCTATTCTTCTAGCTTGGAATGGTGTTAATCCGATTACAGGATCAATAACTTCCTTGAAGATTTTTTCCGGTGTCTTTTCAGCAACTTCTTCTATTTCTGTTCCGCCCTCTTCAGAAGCCATTAACACAACTCTTGAAGTTGCTCTATCAAGAACAAGCCCAACATAATATTCTTTCTTGATGTCACAGCCTTCTTCAATAAGTAAGCGTTTTACTTCTTTACCATCCAGACCCGTTTGATGCGTTACCAATACTTTGCCGAGTATTTCACCAGCATATGTACGAACCTCATCCAGCGATTTGGCAACCTTGACACCGCCAGCTTTCCCTCTTCCACCCGCATGGATTTGAGCTTTCACAACAGTAACCGCAGTTCCAAGTTCACTTGCTGCGTTAACTGCTTCCTCAACAGAAAAAGCGACTTTTCCATTTGGAACATTTACCCCGTATTGTCTGAGGATCTCTTTACCTTGATACTCATGGATATTCATTTCTTATCCTCCCATCAAAACTTTCAGACTATAAAAAATATATTGCGTTTTCATTGTATTAAAACTAGTATTCAAAGTCCAATAATTTAAAGCAATTTCACCAAATATCGGTAATTTTTTTACACTTATTACATAAAATGATAAAGAAAGCATACTAAAAGAAAGGCTGAAATCATCATTTTCAGCCTTCAAAAAAGATATATATTTTGGCATTCCGTAGAAAACTTCTTCGGATAAGTTACTATAGTAATAGAAGATAATTCTATCCACTACTCCCTCAAAATCTCATAACTTTTCTTTTTAGCTTTTCGCTTCATCCCAACTTCTGGAGCTATATCCATTAGGTTTGTTTTCGATACAATTTAACAAGCGAAACGATGATGGCAATCAAAAAGACGGCGATACTATTCCACAGCAAAATAGCTGCTATGTTAAATCCGTAAAAGAACGCAAATCCATCTTCTATCAGCCAGACGGCTAACATTCCAGCGACTAAACCAAACACACCGGCCAATAATAAAGTGACTAATGCAGCTAGATACAAATTGCGCTTTTTATTAAAAACAAAGAACGCAATTAAATTCGCTGCCAGAATGAAAATAATCATTAGAAACAGAAAAAAATCGATCACGCCCACTCCTTATTTACCCATATTTTTCAAACTAAAAGACCTGTCCACAATACACAGGTATTCTATGGCGAAATTCTCTATCTCTTAGGAAACCCTTTCTATAAATTATTTACTAGTTTTATGGTCAACCTTATATATAAAGGCAAAAACCTCTGCAACTGCCTGATAAAGTTCCTCAGGAATCAATTGATTAATCTCAAGCTGTGATAGTAATTCTGTAAGACTAGGATCCTTTCGGACAGGAATCTCATGTTTTACAGCTTCCTTTAAGATATGATCAGCTACAATACCTTTTCCCTTAGCTATTAATTTTGGGGAGACATCCTGATTTTCCTCATATTTTAAAACAGAGGCAGATTTTCTGCTTTTTTTCATATTTTATAATCAACCCCGGTATACCCAAAAGAGGGATAATATGATTTACTTATTTCAGAACTTACAGACTTCTCCTGCGAAAAATCAGCAATTTTTACAGTTGATAGAATATACCCCTTCTCCTCTAAATTTTCCTTCAGTATGGTCACCAGGGAACTGGCAGCAATATTTGCCTCCTTTTTCTCCCCAGTCCATATCTTTAAACTAATGATCCGGTTTTGGATATTCATATCAATAACGGTTTCTTTTAAGTGGGCTAGCTCTAAATAAAATACAATTCGGCAATATGCTGGATCAATTGTCCCATCTTCTCGTTTTCGACCAGTCCATTGCAATGTCAAATCACCTTTAACCGAAGTTAAGGGAACTGGAATCTGCATAAATACATTCTGCAGTGGTCCGGTTTCCTGGGATAATAATTGAAACGCGGCTAACCTTGTCAGAATGGCTTCAGCCTGGTTTTTTAGTTGGATGGGTGTTTTTTCGGCCGTCAATTGTATCAATGTATCCTTTACTATACTTGTCTCAGGCTGTTTTGATTGATCCTTAATTCCTAGTGATTGCATGATGGAGTTCATCGCTTTATATAAGGTGTTATTCTTATCAAGATGACTAAACAGATCACTTTTCAAAATTTTTTCCTGAACCTTTTGCCATTCTTCTGCTGTTAGTTCAGGGGGACGTGTGCTATTTCCACTAAATACCCTTTCTATCCATTCCTGTAATCTATTATGACTAGAATTCGATAAAATTACCTCTCCTTCCTTAAGGATCAACCCAGCCTTTTGAAAAATTTCCATATTCTCGTCCATAAGAGACATAGCTATCCCTTGAAAGGCTTCCCTCTTACCTGTCTGAAGAAATTCCTCTAATCTATTTATTATATGAGCATATTTACCTAGATTGTCGGAAGTCTTAAGATATTTTGTCAGGGAATTAAGCATACTAGTTAATGATTCTCCAGTTTTCAGTGATAAAAGAGCATCCAACACAGTTTTATGTATCGGAAGCTGGTTCATGTACGCTAATTTAATGGTTGGCATTCCTATTGATGGATCGCCTGTTGAATTCAGCCAGTTTAAAGCCCTGGTAAAGCTATCTTTCGTCACAGCCAGCTGGTTGGCAATCACCATTTCAGCCAGATTTCCCCCGCCCTTGATGCCTTTATCTGGAATGCACTTAATAGTTGAGCGGGCAAATCGGGCTTTGATATTCCACTGCCAAAAGGCAATACCTTTAATTGCATCAAACCATTTTCTGTTTGCCTGACCTGAAATAATTGGCGCACATGCGCTTCCACTGATACATCCAATTTCGCAATCATTTTTGTTCCATTTACGAGAACTTCCGCCATATTATGAGGATAAAATTTCGTGATTTTTCCAGCAAATATTTGGCCATCTCTGAAGCCTGTTGATACCTTGCTATAAGCCAGTTTATTGATCTATGAATCTATATTTATGACAGGCTGCAAAAAATCACACCTCTCTTATCAGTAATTATTCTTTAAAGGAGCAAATGTCATCCTGTGCCAATCAACCGGACCATACTTTTCGATAGCTTCTAAATGACTGCTCGTTCCATACCCCATATGCTTATCAAATCCATATTGTGGATAGATTTCTGCATATTCCTTCATAAGTCTGTCTCTCGTTTCTTTGGCAATGACTGAAGCAGCTGCAATAGAGATAGACTTGGCATCCCCTTTAATCAGCGACATCTGTGGTATAGGCAAATCTAACTTCATAGCATCTATCAATGCATATTCCGGGAATACTTTTAACTGATTCACTGCTGAAAGCATCGCCTTTTTGGCAGCTTCATAAATATTTATTTTGTCGATTTCCTCACTGTGTATAATGCCAACCCCAACCGCAAGCGCATTTTCCAGTATGTACTCGTAGTATTGCTCTCTTTTTGCAGCAGAGAGTTTCTTTGAGTCAGTAAGGCCGGCTAAATAAAAGTTTTCAGGCAAAATCACAGCCCCTGCTACTACAGGACCAGCAAGCGGCCCTCTGCCAGCTTCGTCTATGCCCACTATATATTGATATCCTTCATCCCTTAGTTGGTTCTCAAAAACCGATATGGAGTCGAAATGGCGTCTTTCCTCTACTTTCCTGGCAATTGCTCTTTCAAAGCCTGAGAGGGCAACCTGGACGCCTTTACGCTGATCCTTGCGGCATTCCTGAACAAACGGATCCTCGATGGTTTCTAGCTCTTTAAGCTTATTTTTTATTTCTGAAATGGTAAGTGAATTCGTCATTTCTGCTATCCTTCCTAATTAATATCGGTTTTGGCACACAAATGTAAAGACCCCCAAACAAGGGGGCCTTCTAGTTTTTTATTATATATCAGATTCCAATTCAAATGGAGATTCAAACGTTAATCTTCCAAATTTTTGTGTACGGATATCTCTTATAATCAATTCAGCAGTTTTATCATAATCCACTATGCCACCGCCAGCTAAACATCCTCGCAATTTCCCTACTTGGTCAAAGGCTTCCACAATTTCTTCTGGAATTTCCTCAAGCTTATACCCATCGAGCAAACGCGCTGGATATTCCCTCTCCAAAAATTTCAATCCATAGATTGCAATATCATGAAGATTTAAAATGGTATCCTTAATAGCTCCTGTTACAGCTAGTTTACAGCCGACTTCCTGATCCTCAAACTTCGGCCATAGGATACCAGGAGTGTCCAATAGTTCAAGCTCCTTACCAACTTTAATCCATTGCTGCGCTTTTGTCACACCTGGCATATTACCGGTTTTGGCAATATTTTTTCCAGCAAGCCTATTTATTAATGTAGACTTCCCAACATTGGGAATTCCGACAATCATGGCACGGATTGCACGTGGTTTTATTCCTCTAGATTTCATCTTTTCTATTTTTTCTTTAAGAACTTCTTGAGCTCCCGCCATAATACTTTTCAAGCCTGTCCCTTGATGTGCATTTACGGCTACGGCTTTAATTCCCTTAGCTTCGAAATAGGCTAACCATTGATTTGTTTTACTTTGATCTGCCATATCTGCCTTATTTAAAATCACCAGCCGCGGTTTATGCTGAATAATTTCATCAATCATAGGATTTCTAGATGATTGGGGAAGCCGAGCATCTACTAGCTCAAATATTATGTCTACCAGCTTTAATTTTTCTGTTACTTCACGCCGAGCTTTAGCCATATGCCCGGGAAACCATTGTATCGTCATACTTTCACCTTTTCAGTCATTAGTCAACAATTCTAAATTCTTTTAACGGCCAGTACACTAGACTGGTTTTGCCCAAAATCTCACTTTGCTTGATCGTTCCAATATGGCGGCTATCTTTCGAGTATCTTCGATTATCCCCCATCACAAACACTTCACCCTCGGGAACCGTTTCCTGGCCAATAATTTCTTCCAGTGTAAATGGTTCTGTCAAAGGTCCTTCAATCATTTGTTCCTTGGCTTCATCCAGGTAAGGCTCTTCATATGCCTTGCCATTAATATATAAAGTATCATCTTTATATTCTATTTTATCTCCAGGTAAGCCAATTACTCTTTTAATGTAATCTTTTTCTTCTGTAGCGTGAAATACCACTATATCAAATCGCTCAGGTTCACCGATTTTATAGGACATTTTATTGACTACCATTCTATTTTCATTATGAAGGGTTGGCATCATCGATAAACCATCAACCAATATAGGTGCAAATAGGAAATATCGGATGATTGCTGCCAATACTATTGCAATAACTAAAGCTTTAACCCACTCGAGGATTTCACTTTTCCCTTTAGACTTAGCCATATTCGTACACCGCCTATATCTTCTCTATATATGTATAAATATATACTTTTCACATAAAAAAGCAATAATTTGATGTTTAATGTGAAAAAGGAGCTTGTGTCAGCACAAGCTCCTTGTATCCACTCACGTTAAACACGTAATTATCGGATTTCTTTAATACGTGCTGCTTTACCGCGTAGGTTACGCAAGTAATAAAGCTTAGCACGACGTACTTTACCGCGACGGATAACTTCCAATTTAGCGATACGTGGTGTGTGCAATGGGAATGCACGTTCAACACCTACACCATAGGAAATTTTGCGGACTGTGAAAGTTTCACTGATTCCGCCTCCACGACGCTTGATTACTACGCCTTCGTATACCTGAATACGTTCACGAGTTCCCTCAACAACCTTAACGTGTACTCTTACAGTATCACCGGAACGGAAAGTAGGAAGATCAGTTCTTAATTGATCCTTCGTGATTTCTTCGATTAATTTATGCATCGTATTCAACTCCTTCCACCCAATGCTCTTGCCACCCCTTCTCGAGATAATGACAGCGGAACATTGTTATAAAAGCAAGGCTTTACAGCCTAACTCACAAAATGTATCTTATCATATAAAACACCTAAAGCGCAACTATCTATCTTCATTTTTTATTTCTTCGAGCCATTTTTTTTCTTCTTTGGTCAGATCATAATGATTCAATAAATCCGGACGCCTTTGCCAGGTTCTGCGCAAAGATTCTTTCTTTCTCCATTCCTCAATATATTTATGGTTTCCCGAAATGAGAACATCCGGGACCTTCATCCCGCGAAAATCAGCCGGACGCGTATAATGAGGGTGTTCCAAAAGACCTGAACTAAATGAATCCAGTACAGGTGAATCCTCATTCCCCAGCACCCCTGGCAATAGCCGCACTACACTATCGATGATCACCATTGCTCCAAGCTCTCCACCCGTTAATACGAAATCACCAATTGATATTTCGTCTGTTACCGCATGTTCGCGTATCCTTTCGTCATACCCTTCGTAATGCCCGCACACGAAAATAAGCTGATCTTCCTTTGCCAGTTCCTCTGCTTTAGCTTGGTTATAGCGTTCCCCCTGTGGACATAAAAGGATGACCCGAGGCTTTTTCTTCTGCTCTTTTGGAGTGATTTGCTCCAAGCAATCAAAAATCGGCTGAGGTTTCAGTACCATTCCTGCCCCACCGCCATATGGGTAATCATCAACAGATTGATGCTTGTTATCTGAATACTCCCGGAAATTATGGGTATGGTATTCAACTGCCTGTTTTTCAGCAGCCTTCTTAAGGATGGAGGATCCAAACACTCCGCTGAACATTTCAGGAAATAAGGTTAGGATATCGATTCTCATTAATCAAGCAGTCCTTCCATCGGATCAATCGAGATCATTTTTGCATCTACATCAATTTCTTTAACAACATCATCAATATAAGGAATCAATACTTCTTTACCGTTTTTCCCGCTGATGACCCATACATCATTTGCTCCAGGTGAAAGGATTTCTTTTACCACACCCAATTCGGCACCATCTGCAGTACGTACTGTGCATCCGATGATTTCATGGTAATAATATTCCCCTTCATCAAGGCTGCCCATTTGTTCCTCTGATATCTTTAATACGCCTTCTTTATAAGACTCCACTGATTCTATCGTGCCATGCCCTTCAAACGTCAATAAATAAAAGTTTTTGTGTTGTCTTGAAGATTGAACAGTGACTTCAATAGGCTCATTTGAGCTCTTTTTAAAGATATATAAAGTGCTCCCATTTTTATATCGTTCTTCCGGGAAATCAGTGCTTGAAATAACCCTGACCTCGCCTTTTATTCCGTGGGTATTAACAATTTTGCCAACTTTAAACCATTTTTGCATTTCTTTCTGTTCACCTCTATTTAAATTCATCAATGATTCCATCTTTAATAATGATGGTTTTAGTTTGTACAACTTCTTCCCAATTTTGCCCGACTTCAACATCAATTATTGCCTGAACTTCTCGTTCCTTTAATTCACTCCCATAGGGGAGAATATCAAGCTGTTGAATTTGAAAGTCCAGCAGCTTCACTTTTTCCTTACGCATATCGATTTCTTTCTCAAAATGCGTTTTTAAGCTTGCGGGTTGAAATTTCTTTGTTTTTTCCAGCTTCTTTAATTCAAAGCGCAATTGATCACATTCTTTATTCAAAACGCTTTTTTTATATTCAAACTGCTCCAACAGCTGTATTTTACTCTTCTCAGTTAATACCTGTTTCACTATAACATTTTGAAGTATTTTCATTATGGCACCTCTTTCATACATACCAATCCACCAATTGTATTACGGTACTGAAGAAATCCTGAAACTTATCAACTCATCATCATTATAGCTACTTTCAAATAACGGTACTATGTATGGATTATACACTTCACACTTTAACCAACCCAAAACCCTCATAATTCATAACTTAATACTATCCCGAACCACAATAAATGACAACCAAAAGCTGAGGCGACTGTTCAGACCCGACAAGCATAAGAGGAGGCACGTAGGGAGGCGTCCTTTCCTCCCGCAGTGGCTACACTTATGTCTCGAGGGTCTAGGAGCCGAAGCTAGATGACAACCAAAAGCTGAGACGGCTCGCCCAGAAGCGAGGAGCATAAGACAGGGGTTCGGAGGGAGGCGCTCTCCCCTCCCGAAGAGACCATGCTTATGTCCTGAGCTTCTAGCCGTCGAAGCTAGATGACAACCAAAAGCTGAAAGAGCTCGCCCAGGAGTGAGGAGCATAAGACAGAGGCTCGGAAGGGGGGGTAAGGTACAAAGACTAAGAACGCCACATCGTGTCGCAACGTCTTTGTGTCCAACATCCTGTTGCCCTCCTGTAGAGGCTATGCTTATGTCCCGAGCTCCTAGCTCATGAAGCTGGATGACAACCAAAAGCTGAAGGGCCTAATTCAAGGAACGAAGACTAAAAACGCCACATCCTGTGGCAACATCTTCGTTACCTCATCTCCTTGCCCTCTTGCTCAGCCCTTAGTGAGTATGCATGAATATATAAGAAAAAGGAGGGATTGCTCCCTCCTTTTTTCAATCGCGTATTTCCAGATAGACTTTTTTGTCATTCTTGGATGCAGCAGTATACACTACTGTTCGAATAGCTTTAGCTACACGCCCCTGTTTGCCGATTACCTTCCCCATGTCTTTCTTATTGACCGACAGGGTAAAAACAATCTTATTGGCTTGTTCATCCATTGCTACGGTCACGTCATCCGGATGATCGACAAGAGGCTTTACGATTGTTTCAATCAATTCTATCATAACGGACCTTTATATTACTTGCTTTGCTTCGCGTTGTGGAATTTTTCCATGATGCCTTCTTTTGACAACAAGTTACGAACTGTGTCAGATGGTTTAGCACCATTTTGAAGCCATTGTAAAGTAAGTTCCTCGTCAATTTTCACTTCAGCTGGGTTTGCAACTGGGTTGTAAGTTCCAACTGTCTCAATGAAACGACCGTCACGAGGAGAACGAGAATCTGCTACTACAATACGATAGAAAGGAGTCTTTTTAGCTCCCATACGTTTTAAACGAATTTTTACTGCCATTTTATACTTGCACCTCCGAATAGTATCACACAAGATAGTATATTACCAAATCAATATACCCTTGTAAAGTGTTTTTTCTTAACACCCATATTTTTTTACATAAAAGGTAGCTTAAAGCCGCCTTTTTTCTTACCTTTTTGCTGCATGCCAGTCATTTGCTTCATCAACTTCTTCATGTCTTCAAATTGCTTTAGAAGTCGGTTTACTTCCTGAATCGGTCTTCCGCTTCCTTTAGCAATCCGTTTACGTCTGCTGGCATTAATAATTTCAGGCTGATCCTTCTCTTTCTTCGTCATTGATTGAATGATTGCCTCAACATGAGCAATTTGCTTATCATCAATGGAAAGATTGTTCATCCCTTTAATTTTGTTTGCACCTGGAAGCATTTTTAAAATGTCATCCAGCGGTCCCATTTTTTTGACCTGTGCTAGCTGTTCGAGGAAATCATCAAATGTGAAAGAGTTTGTACGCATCTTCTTCTCGAGTTCGCGTGCTTTCTCCTCATCAACATCAGTTTGGGCCTTCTCAATCAGCGTGAGAACATCGCCCATCCCTAGAATCCTTGAAGCCATTCGTTCCGGGTGGAATGGCTCTAATGCATCCATCTTTTCACCCATACCGACAAACTTAATCGGTTTTTCAGCTACTGAACGAATTGATAATGCTGCACCACCACGTGTATCTCCATCCAATTTGGTTAAAATAACACCGGTGATTTCGAGTTGGTCGTTAAAGCTTTTAGCTACATTGACCGCATCCTGTCCTGTCATGGCATCTACAACTAAGAAAATCTCATCTGGTTTTACAGCTTCTTTAATTTCAGCCAATTCGCCCATCAGATTTTCATCAATATGCAAACGCCCTGCTGTATCGACTAAAACATAATCGCAATGCTCTTCTTTAGCTTTGGCAACCCCTTGCTTGGCAATTTCTACAGGACTCACTTGATCTCCCAAAGAAAAGACAGGCATAGAGAGCTGACCGCCTAAAGTTTCAAGCTGCTTAATTGCTGCGGGACGGTAAATATCGGCTGCAACTAGCATTGGTTTACGATTATATTTCTTGCGGAGCAGATTAGCCAGTTTACCTGTGGTTGTTGTTTTACCGGCACCCTGTAAACCAACCATAAGGATAACAGTTGGAGGACGATTTGAAACAGCAATCTTGCTTTGTTCGCCACCCATTAATTCCGTCAATTCTTCCTTAACGACCTTGATTACCTGTTGACCAGGTGTCAAGCTCTTTAAAACTTCTTGACCAATAGCCCTTTCATTGACACGTTTGATAAAATCCTTAACTACTTTAAAGTTAACGTCTGCTTCAAGAAGTGCGAGCTTTACTTCTCTCATCATTTCTTTTACATCAGCTTCCGTCACTTTACCCTTGCCTCGGATTCTTTGCAAAGTGCCCTGCAGTCGGTCGGCTAAACCTTCAAATGCCATTATGCCGCCTCCTAATCTAACTTTTCAAGAGATGCTATAATCTCAATCAGTTGTTCTTTAACATCATTTTCATTCATCTGTTCTGTTAAACTTCCTAACTTATTGAGCAAAAGGCTGCGTTCCTGTGATTTATAAAACAGTAAAAGCTTAGCCTCGTATTCTTCAAGCATCGCTTCTGTTCGCTTAATATTATCATAAACGGCCTGGCGGCTCACCTCATATTCATCGGCAATTTCACCCAGGGAATAATCGTCCAGATAATAAAGAGACATATAACTTTTTTGCTTTGGTGTCAGCAATGATTGATAGAAGTCATATAGGTAATTCATCCGCATTGTTTTCTCGAGCATTACTGACCCTCCAACTCTGTTAAGTGAAATACCTTTACAATATACAAGTTTAATCGGAAAATCAAAGAATGTCAAGAACCCTTTCCTGAAGAGGCAAGGCTTGTATTACCAATGCTTTACTGTCATATTTCAGTTTTAAAAACACATGCAAAAGAGCGCAGTTTTTATTTAAATAAATAGATTCTAAGGTGACACCAATGGTAAATCTCTTCTATCCTTGCTCCTTTCGAACCAACTGCCTTTTCCCGAATGATTATCCCTGTCTAAAAATCCTCTAAAATTACGACATAGACTCCATAAAAGAGAAAAGAGCCCGTATAAACACAGGCTCTCCCTTCAAAATAATGGTTTACTCTTCTGCTTCATCTACTAACTCGGCAAATAATCCATATACAAATTGTTCTGCATCGAATTCCTGCAAATCATCCATTTGCTCACCCAGGCCAGCGAATTTAACTGGAATGCCGAGCTCATTGCGAATGGCAATGACAATTCCGCCTTTCGCTGTTCCATCTAGCTTTGTTAATACAATCCCGGAAACATCTGTGGCTTCCTTAAATGTTTTGGTTTGAATTAACGCATTCTGTCCAGTGGTGGCATCGAGAACCAACAACACTTCATGCGGCGCACCCGGTACTTCCCGTTCAATAACCTTCTTAACCTTTTCAAGCTCTTTCATAAGGTTAACCTTGTTTTGAAGTCTTCCTGCTGTGTCACATAGAAGGATATCCGCTTTACGTGATTTAGCAGCCTGCACAGCATCAAACATAACAGCAGCTGGATCTGAACCTGCTCCCTGCTTAATGACCTCTACACCAACCCGATTGCCCCATACTTCTAATTGTTCAATCGCACCGGCACGGAAAGTATCTCCCGCTGCCAAAAGGACCTTCTTACCCTCACTCTTATATTTATGAGCAAGTTTTCCAATCGTTGTCGTTTTACCCACACCATTCACACCTACAAACAGAATAACTGTCAGTTGATCTTCCTGAATGTTTACAGCAGTGGATTTCTCCTCACCAGCCTGATAAATTTCAACAAGCTTCTCAGATATAACACTTCGTACATCTTTTGTATCTTTTATATTGCGGCGTTTCACTTCAAATTTCAGCTTATCAATCAATTCCATTACGGTTTCAACACCGATATCCGCCTGAATCATGACATCTTCAAGCTCTTCAAAAAAGTCTTCATCCACCTCTCTGTAGCGGGCAACTAAATCATTGACCTTTTCGGAAAATGAATTTCTTGTTTTAGTCAATCCCTGTTTAAACTTTTCAGATGTACTAGTTGTTTGTTCACTAAATTTTTCTTTTAGCTTCTTAAAAAAACTCATGTATTTACCACCTTTAAGTTGATTCAATTAATTCCTTTGATTCCTCTAACCTGACAGAAACAAGCTTCGAAACTCCTGATTCCTGCATGGTAACACCATACAGGACGTCCGCTTCTTCCATTGTTCCTTTGCGGTGCGTGATTACGATAAATTGCGTTTCTTTACTGAATTGCTTTAAGTATTGGCTGAAACGGTACACGTTCGCTTCATCAAGCGCTGCTTCCACTTCATCCAATATACAAAACGGAACAGGTCTTACGCGTAAAATAGCGAACAAAAGAGCGATGGCTGTCAGCGCACGTTCCCCGCCTGATAATAAACTGAGATTTTGCAGCTTTTTACCAGGAGGCTGTGCAATGATATCCACACCGGTATTTAGTATGTCCTCTGGATCTGTCAACTTGAGCTCTGCTCGACCTCCGCCAAACAGTGAAGGGAACACCAAATTGAATTCTTTCTTAATTGCATTGAAGGTAATCTCGAAACGGCGCTTCATTTCTTCATCCATTTCATCAATCACATCAAACAATGTATCTTTTGCTTCCTGCAAATCATCTCTTTGAGCTGTTAAAAATTCATATCGCTCTGAAACGCGATCATATTCTTCAATCGCTCCAATATTCACTGTACCAAGCTCTTCGATAGAAAGCTTAATTAATTTCACTTTCCGTTTTGCTTCTTCAGGTTCAACCGTAAGTGGATATTGTTCTTTAGCTGCTTCAAAGGTAAGTGCATATTCCTCCCGAAGCGTATCCAAACGGGTGTCCATTTCCACATCTAAACGATTGAGTTTAATCTCTTCGTCTTTTAATGTTTCTGATAGTCCTCTATGCTGGCGTTTCCACTCTTTTAGTTCCATTTCATTTTCTTCAACAAGCTCTAATAGTTCCTGTCGCTTTGCTCGTGAAGCTTCAATTTCACGAACCGCTTGTTCCTTTTGTTCCAGCTTCTCTGCTGCAGTTTGTTCCAGATTAGTTTCACCTGTGGAGCTTGATGACATTTCACCATTTAACAGAGAAAGGTCTTCTTCATTTTCACGAATGTTTTGTTTTACCTCATTTAATTCTGATGTCAACCGCTCTACTTCATTTTGCTGATGCTGAAGCTGTTCGGTTTTTGATGCTAATTGAATCTTTAATTCATTCAATTCCTCTACAAGGGAATCCTTGCTCGATTGATCCATCTGCTTTTGCTCGGTATACCTGCTAATATCAGCATCCATTTGTTTAATGGATTGTTCATAGGAGGAGAGACTGTTTACCAATTCCTTTATACGACTTTCTTTCATATGGCGTTCTTCATCAAGTGACGATTTTTCCATATCATAAATCGTTAATCGTTCATTGACATTGCGTTCTTCAAGCTGCAGCTCTCTTATTTGCCCTTTAATAGATTCTTCATTCAAACGAAGCGTTTCACCAGCTTCACGAAGACGGGTGACTTGTTTCTCAGAATCAGCCAAATCTGCTTTGATTTTCTTTACATGAGCTTCCAGCTTGGCTGTCTGCTCGTCCATTTGCGCGATTTTCTCGACAAGTTCCTCTTTTTCTCCCTTACGTGAAAGAATAGATGAACCCGACTGTCTGTTCGCTCCACCTGTCATTGCTCCACCTGGACTGACAATATCCCCTTCCAGGGTAACAATTCTATACCGATATCCTGTAAGCTTTGCAATTTCATTAGCTCCGATCAAATCCTGAACAATGAAAACATTGCCCAAAAGACTCGTCATAACTTCTTTATACTTCTCATCATACTGAACAAGATCAGCAGCAAGCCCAATAAAAGCTTGATGAGACCCAGCAGTCTGTAAAACCTGAGAAGGGACAGACTTACCTTTTATTGTGGATAAAGGCAAGAACGTAGCTCTTCCAAGTCGATTTCGTTTTAAGAAAGCAATCGCTGTACGTGCATGATGTTCTTCTTCCACTACAATATTTTGCAGGGCTCCACCCAGAGCAGTCTCAATGGCAACCGCATAATCCTTCGGCACATTAAGTAATTCAGCAATAGCGCCTTCAATTCCATGTAATTTTTTATTCTTTTCTTTAAGAATTTCTTTTACACCCTGGAAAAATCCGGAGTAATCCTCTTCCATTTCTTCAAGCATTTCTTTTCGTGATTTCGCTTTTTGCAAATATTGATATGCCTGATAAAGAGTTTTTTCCTGTTTTTCATATTGGGTTTTTAAATTTTCATGCGAATGCTGTAATTCACGATAACGATAAATTTGGTTCTCTAGATCCTGCTGAACGGCATGGAGTCGGATTTCCGTTTCTTTCAAGCGAGCCGTCACCTGTTCCCTAGAAGACAATAATTTGCCATTATCAAGGTCTAATTTTGCATGCTTACTTTGCTGTTGACTTAATTGCTGTTCTAAATAGGTCAGCTCATGTTTCGCCGCAGCCTGTTGGTTTAACTGTTCAATATACTCACTTTTCAGAGCATCAATTTTAGCTTCCAGGTCTCCCGCAAAGTTACTAAGCAAATTTTGTTTTTCCTGTAATTTTTGTTTAAAGTTTTTCGTTTCTGCCTGAAGAAGATGCAATGTACCCACTTTTTCATCTCGGATACGTGAGACCTGAATCAATTTATCTCGCCAGTTTTGCAGACTTTTTTCAAGATGCTGCTTGTTTTGGCTTGCATTCTTCATTCTTTCAATTAAAACTTGTTTACGGCCTTCTACCTTTTCAAGTTCTTCACTGACAGATAACAAAGTAGACTGTAAAGACTGAATACGATTATCTAGCTCAGTCAACTGCAAGCGAGTCGCTTCTACTGCGGATTCCTTTTTCTGAATTAATAAACTGAATTCAGAATCCTTTATTTGATGCTCTTCAAGCTGCTTTGATAATGAAGTCCATTTTTCGTGAAGGACTTCAATTTCATATACAAGCAAGGCAGCTTCAAATTCCTCAAGTTCCTCTTTTTGCTGAAGATAATCGCGGGCAATGGATGCCTGTATCTTGAGTGGCTCCACCTGTCCCTCCAGTTCATGTAAAATATCATGAACACGGTTCAGGTTAGCCCTTGTTTCCTCAAGCTTAACCTCCGCTTTCTTCTTCCTTGTTTTATATTTTAATACACCAGCTGCTTCTTCAAATATAGTGCGGCGTTCCTCCGCTTTACTGCTTAAAATCTCTTCTACTTTCCCTTGGCTTATAATTGAAAAAGCTTCCTTCCCAAGTCCTGAATCCATGAATAAATCAACGATGTCTTTCAAACGACATGGTTTTTTATTAATGAAAAAGTCACTGTCACCAGAACGGGTCACCCTTCTTGTGACACTAACTTCATGGAAATCAATCGGAAGGAACTGACTTTCATTATTTAATGTAAGTGTAACCTCTGCAAAGTTAAGAGCCTTTCTGGAGTCACTTCCAGCAAAAATAATATCCTCCATTTTGGAGCCCCTCAACGATTTTGCAGATTGTTCACCCAACACCCAACGGATTGAATCTGTGATATTGCTTTTTCCGCTTCCATTCGGACCTACTACAGCAGTTACACCCGAAACAAATTCAACGGAAATGCGTTCAGCAAAAGATTTGAAACCTACTATATCCAATCGTTTCAAAAACAATTGTTTATCTTCTGACATGGTACCCAACTGCCTTTTAATCATTTATTTACTGCTTTTCTGCAAGTGCATCAATGCTTGCTGCGCAGCATGTTGTTCTGCTTCTTTTTTCGATTTGCCCTTACCTGCTCCAAATTCCTTCCCATTCAAGGATACTCTGGCGATAAATTCTCTGTTGTGTGCAGGACCTTTTTCATTAAGAATTTTGTATTCCAATGTACCAATTCCGTCTTTCTGAACCAATTCCTGTAACTGGCTCTTAAAATCCATCACATGAGAAAAAGCACCGTTATCTATTTTTGGATAGACTGATTTTTTGAGGAACTCAATTACGACATCTAACCCCTGGTCTAAATATAATGCCCCGATAAAAGCCTCAAAGACATCTGCCAGAAGAGCCGGACGTTCCCTTCCTCCAGTCATTTCTTCCCCTTTTCCAAGTAATATTAAAGGACCAAAGGAATATTCAGTGGCAAACTTAACAAGTGAAGGCTCACAAACGATAGCAGCTCTAAGCTTTGTTAATTCTCCTTCACTCATCGTATTGAATTTTTTGTATAAAAATTGTGATACAGTCAATTCCAATACCGCATCCCCCAAAAATTCCAATCGTTCGTTATCTTCATATGGCTTGCGACGATGCTCATTCACATAGGATGAATGTGTAAATGCTTGTTTTAATAAATTGATGTTTTCAAATGAAACACCAAGCCGATCCTGAAATGCGATAAAATCTGCATCATTGTTTATCTTTCTTTTACTCTTCTGCATATTGACCCCCTGCTAAATCTGACTAAAAAGTTTCTCACATTTTAGTATATATAAATCCAAAGAATTGGAAAAGGTACAAATTGATAACGAAATTCTTTGATATATACAGACTTTTATTATAATAGCATGAAAAGCCCCGTATTTATACGGAGCTTTTCATAAGAACTAATTAGTTTTGGCTTTTTATGTAGTTCACAGCATCGCCAACTGTTGAAATTTTTTCAGCATCATCATCTGAAATTTCCATACCGAATTCATCTTCAAGTTCCATAACCAATTCCACAACATCAAGGGAATCAGCACCAAGATCATCTTTAAAAGAAGCTTCAAGTGTTACTTCGGATTCATCTACACCAAGGCGATCTACGATTATTTTAGATACTTTCTCTAATACGTCTGACACAACTTCACCTCCCTTCAAGATTGCATCTAGTATATTGTACAAGGGTTAATCGACATATTCAATCTTTGAGTTATTACATAACCATTCCGCCATCGACATGAATCGTTTGGCCAGTAATATATCCGGAATCTTCCGCAGCCAGGAAAACAGCTGTTTTAGCCACGTCCTCCGGCTTACCAAATCGGCCCAATGGTATTTGCTTCAACATTTGCTCTCCAACATTCTCCGTTAATGCATTGGTCATATCTGTTTCAATAAATCCAGGGGCAATCGCATTTACAGTAATCCCACGTGTTGCCAATTCTTTAGCCGATGTTTTGGTTAACCCTATGACTCCTGATTTAGCAGCTACATAATTGGCCTGACCGGCATTTCCGCTCACACCCACCACAGACGAAATATTAATAATCCGTCCCTGCCTTTGCTTCATCATTTGCCTGGATACAGCTTTTGTACAAAGGAAAACACCTTTTAAGTTTGTATTGATGACAGAATCCCAATCATCTTCCTTCATACGGATCAACAAATTGTCACGTGTGATTCCTGCATTATTTATCAAAATATCAATCTTGCCAAATTTTTCAGTTACAATTTTCACCATATCAGTAACAGACTCAGCATTTGTCACATCCCCCTGGATGGATATTGCTTCTCTGCCAATCTCCGTTATTTCTTTAACAACATTTTCAGCTTTTTCGCTGTTCCCGGCATAATTAACAGCAACTGAAGCCCCTTCTTTTGCCAGAGCAATAGCAATGGCACGACCGATTCCTCTAGATGCGCCCGTCACAAGCGCAATTTTCCCATCCAATTTACCCATTTGCTTTAACCTCCGCATCAAGTGAACTGACCACATTTTTACATGATTCAATATCTTTGACTGAGTATACTTTAACACCGCGGTTGATTTTCTTAACTAGGCCTGAAAGAACAGTTCCAGGACCAAATTCGATAAAGGTTGTCACACCTTCATGAATCATATACTCAACAGATTGCTGCCATTTCACTGGAGAATACAGCTGTTTGACCAGACTGTCTTTTATTTCATCACCTGTTCCAGCTAGGGTTCCCGTATAGTTCGATATGATTGGATAATCAGGAGTCCTAATTTCTATTGTATTGAGTGTATCCGCAAGCTTACTCGCTGCGGGTTTCATCAACGAAGAGTGAAAAGGACCGCTGACTTCCAGGGGAAGCACTCTCTTTGCTCCTTTTTCCTTTGCAAGCTCTCCTGCCAATCTTACCCCATCCATTGTTCCAGAGATAATAATTTGGCCTGGGGAATTTAAGTTTGCTAATTGTACAGGTTCACCTTGATTCGTTATCGTTTTCGTTACTTCTTCTAGACTTGACTCATCCATACCAAGAATAGCACTCATCGTGCCTATCCCAGATGGAACAGCCTGCTCCATATATAAGCCTCGATTTCGTACGAGTTTTACCGCATCCTCGTATTGAATGGACCCAGCTGCAGCATAAGCCGTATATTCACCCAGGCTGTGGCCTGCCATATAATCAGGTTTTAAATCAGACATTTCACGAAATACGCTAAGAAGCGCTAAACTTGTAATTAACAGACTCGGCTGAGCATTGTATGTACGTGTCAATTTCTCTTGCGGTCCTTCGAAAATAAGCTTACTGAACTCTTCAGCCAAGCATTCATCTGCTTTTAAAAAGAGATTTTTCACATTTTGATAATTGTCGTAAGCATCTTTTCCCATACCTACAGTTTGTGAGCCCTGACCCGGAAAAATAAAAGCAAATTTAGTCATCATATCCCCCTTACTATTCGTCCCCTTACATTCGTTCCCTTTTCTTCGTTTATTTTATTGCCTCATGAATCGTTTCTGCAACATGATGTTCTACCATAATTTTCGCCTGACGAATGGCATTATAGAATGCATTTGCATCTGAGGAACCATGTGCTTTTATGACAGGAGCTTTTAATCCAAATAGACCTGCACCACCGTATTCAGAGTAATCCAGCTTATTTTTCAGTTCTTTAAACCCTGGCTTTAAAACAGCTGCGGCCAGTTTGCTCTTTAGATCGACCATCATCGCTTCTTTTAACATTTTAAATAAAGCAGAAGCCGTACCTTCAGTTGTTTTTAAAACCATGTTTCCGGTAAACCCGTCGGTTACGACAACATCAGCTACTCCATTTAACAAATCCCGAGCTTCCACATTACCGATAAAATTAAAGTTAGCATCCTTCAATAAAGCAAATGCCTGCTTGGTAAGCTCATTTCCTTTTTTATCCTCGGTACCAATATTCAATAAACCAACTCGCGGTTTTTCAATATTGCGGACCTTCTCAGCATAAACAGACCCCATCAAGCCATATTGGTAAAGATGCTCCGGCTTCGCATCAGCATTGGCTCCCACATCCAACAGAACAAATCCTTTTCCATCAATTGTCGGTAATGTTGGGCTAAGTGCAGGTCGATCAATTCCATCAATTCTTCCAACCACAAAGAGACCTGCGGCCATTAGAGCTCCCGTATTTCCTGCTGAGATGCACGCATCGGCCTGTCCATCTTTTACATACTGAGCAGCAAGTACCATAGAGGCATTTTTCTTTCTTCGCACTGCTCTTACCGGTTCATCATCACCAGTTATAACCTCATTCGTATGGATAATGGTTATCCGTTCATCTGAAGTTAAATGCTTTTTAATTTCAGCTTCATCGCCAATAAGCATAATTTCTAGTTCCGGGAAAGATTTAATCGCTTTTTCTGCGCCTTTCACAGACTCTTTTGGTCCGTGGTCTCCACCCATAGCATCTAATGCAATTTTCATTCTTGTTCATCCTTTTTCTCTGTAGTCGTTCGGTACATGGAAAACTCCCCTTTAAATACAAGCTCCTTACCTACATAGCTATGCACAGTAATCAGGGATCTTCCTTTATCGTTATCCACTTCAATAACCTTGGCTTTGGCAATCACACGATCGCCTTCATACACAGATTTTGTGAAGTGGATGGCAGCTTTTGCTGTTAACGCCAGTTCCTCATTAGTTACCGCAACGGCCAATGAATTGGCTTGTGCGAATAAATGATGCCCTCTGGCTATTTTATTTCTCTTAAATACATGTTCAGGTTTTATATCCAACAAGGAAATAGCACTGTTATCTAAATCAAGATCAATAATATCCCCGATTATTTCATCAACAGGTAAAGATTTAATCTCGTCTGTCATTCTTTTCTCGGCGACAGACTTTATTCTTTCTCTCAATTCCGGGATGGATAGTTCGAGGCGATCCAGACGAATCGTTTGGATACTAACCTTTAATTGTTCAGCCAATTCCTCATCGGTAATAAAAGGATTATCCTGTATCATATCCTTTAATATAGCTTGTCTATCCTTCTTGTTTCTTTTCAAAAACCTTCACCTTCCGAAGTATTATGACTAGGTACTAATAGTAGTATATAATTTAAAAAACCAGATTGCAAGAATTTTTCGGGTTATCATGCAATCTGTTAATCAATCTAATTTCTCTCCCTCTAGAACCCCAGAGCCAGCCAGATAATCTCTTAGATATTTATACTTTTCGTCAGTCCAGAATTCATTTCCGGAAATTAATTCTTCAGCATCCTTCCTGGCCGTTTCAAGCGCGCGGTAGTCATGCACCATGTCTGCTATCTTAAATTCAGGTACCCCACTCTGCTTTCTGCCAAAAAAGTCCCCTGGTCCTCTTAACTCTAAATCCTTCTCACTCAATGCGAAACCATCAGTTGTATCGCACATTGCATTCAACCGTTCAATTCCCACCTCTGTTTTTGGGTCTGCTATTAAGATACAATAGGATTGTTCTGCACCCCGTCCTACACGGCCTCTTAATTGATGAAGCTGCGACAAACCAAATCTTTCGGCATCATAAATCACCATCACAGTCGCATTAGGCACATTCACCCCCACTTCCACGACGGTCGTTGATACGAGGACTTGAATATCATTATTTCCGAAACCGCGCATGATTTCATCCTTTTCATCTGAATGGAGCTTACCATGCATAAGCCCAACAGAATATTTCGGGCTAAAATACTGTGTCATAGCCGTATGAACATCCAATACATTTTGCAAATCCAGCTTTTCTGATTCCTCAATCAGTGGACAAATCACATATGCCTGCCGTCCATTGTCCAATTCCTTGCTCATAAATGCCAGAATTCTGTCTAACATATTATGCTTGGCCCAATACGTTTCTATCTTTTTCCTTCCAGATGGCATTTGATCAATGATTGATACATCCATTTCACCAAACACCGTTATCGCAAGAGTTCTGGGAATAGGCGTAGCGGTCATGAATAATACATCGGGACTCTCCCCTTTTTCCCTCAATATACGACGTTGCTCCACACCAAACCGATGTTGTTCATCTGTAATGACAAGGCCGAGGTTTTTGAAATTAACATCCTTTTGTATTAAAGCATGTGTTCCTATTAATATATCGATTTCACCTTGTTCAAGCATCTCCATCATTTCTCTCCGGCGTTTTCCCTTCACACTCGATGTTAGCAGAGCTACATTTACACCAAAGGGCTGCAGAAGTTCAAACAGGGAATTGGCATGCTGCTCTGCCAAAATTTCAGTCGGTACCATTAAGGCGCCTTGATACCCGGCAGTCACTACAGCATAAAGAAGGATTGCTGCCACTACCGTTTTTCCAGAACCAACATCCCCCTGGAGCAGTCGATTCATACGATAAGGAGACCGTAAATCCTGCGCAATTTCATTTACGACTTTTTTTTGAGCATCTGTCAGCTCAAATGGTAAAGAAGCGATAAACTTCTTCAATTTCGTATTATCGTACATATGAGACTGTCCATTTGAATTTTCCCTTTTAACTTTCCTAAGGGCCTGCATTTTAATTTGAAACAATAAAAATTCCTCGTAGACAAATCTCCTGTGTGCATGCTTTACTTCAGCGGCGTTCTGAGGAAAATGCAAGTAACGTAAAGCAAGACCTCTTTCCGGTAATTTATATTGGGTAAGATAATGTTCAGGTAAAATTTCTACAAGATCTTCTCTATGAGCAAGATACGCATTTTTAATCCATTTGCGCAGTGATTTGACAGAGATATCACCTTTTGTATGATAAACTGGTTCAAATTCCTGTTCCCTCGCCTCTGAACCCAGTTTATATTCAGATGCCGTCAGGGTTAAACGGTTTTTATCCCATTTCCCTGTTACCGTTATCGTTTCATTCAGTTTTAATTTGTTTTTCATATAGGGTTGATTGAAGAATGTAACAGTAATAATGTGGCGTCCCGTTAAAAGTTTAACATTTAAGCGGGATTTTTTTCGTCCGAAATAGGTTAAATTTGGGGCTGATTGAATAACACCCTCAATCGTTAGACGTTCATCATGGGCTGCTTCCACGATATCTTTAATTCGAAAATCTTCATAGCGATACGGAAAATATTCAAGCAAATCCGCAACTGTATAAATGCCAAGATTATTAAGCTGCAGAGCGGATTCAGGTCCTATCCCCTTTACTGTATCTACTGATAAATCATTTAGTCTACTCATTTTATATCCTTTGAAATCCTAAGTATTTTTCATTTATTTCTTTGCCCGTTGGTGTAGCAGCTAATCCACCTTGAGCTGTTTCATGCAATGATATCGGCAACATTTGTATGATGTTAACCATTGCTTTAATTCTTTCATCACAGAGGATGCTAAACCGTATATGAGAACGAATGTCATCCCATCCTCTTTCGATAGCTTGTTCCAAAACGGCTAGAATTTGATTCATCTGCCTGATAAGCGTTTCCTTTGATATGACGATGCACTTCATTCCCTGCTGAATCATGTCAAATATCTTCTCACCTTTATTTTCAGCAAGTTTAACTAATTCGGCAACATTGCGAAACATACAGTAACCTCCTAATAAAGGGTAGTCTGCTTTTAATCTGAAACTTTTGTAACTTGTGTCACATGATTCAGCAATGAAATTTCCTCTACTATATCATCACCGATATTTTGATCGACCTCAATTGTCATTAGAGCCATTTTTCCTACATCTTTTCGCGATACTTCCATATGACCAATATTAATTTCATGCTTGGCTAGGACATTAGAAACACTTGCTATAGCTCCGAAACGATCGTCGTGTACAACTAAAATGGCCGGGTGATGGCCTGATAAACGTAATTCAAACCCATTCAGTTCAAGTATTTCTATTTTTCCACCGCCTATCGAAATGCCGACTAATTCCATTTCTCCGGTATCATCGCCCATTCTAATTCTGGCTGTATTTGGATGATCAGTTACAGCATCTTCTTCTACAAATGTGATTTCTATGTTCTGCTCTTTTGCTATGTCAAGAGATTGAATAAGACGTGTATCCGAAGTATCGAAATCTAATAACCCAGCCACAATGGCGACATCGGTTCCATGTCCCTTGTACGTTTTGGCAAATGATCCATAAAATGAAATAATCGCCCATTTAGGCTTTCTATTAAACAGGCTTCTCGCCACCCGTCCTATTCGTGCAGCCCCAGCCGTATGAGAACTGGAAGGACCAACCATTATTGGGCCGATTATATCAAATCCACTTTTATATTTCATTTCTTATCCTCTCCCAGTAAAATCAAAAAAAATCTTTACATACTGAAATAGAAGGGGTATCCCCCTTCTATTAATGTGATGATTTATATATGCTTTTTATTCAGCAGCAAAAATATAGGAGTACAACGGCTGTTTTCCGTTATGCACTTCAACTTCTACTTCTGGGTAGCTATCCGCACAGTATTGAACTAGACGGTCCACTTCATCCTGTGAGCTCTCTTCACCATAAAGAATCGTTAAGATTTCAGCATCATCCAGAATGTTTTCAAGCACCTGTTTAGCCGCTTCCACTCTATCCTTGTTTTTCACTTTTATCTTACCATCAATTAGGCCCATATAGTCGTTTTTCTCGATTTCAAGACCTTCAATGTTTGTGTCACGTACCGCAAACGTAACTTGTCCTGTTATAACACTCTCCAGCGCGTCTTTCATTATACCTTCATTCTCGCTTGCTGAAGCAGCAGGATTAAAGGACAACAAGGCAGTTAACCCTTGAGGTATCGTCTTACTTGGAATCACTGTAACAGCCTTTTCCATTACATCGGAAGCCTGTTCAGCTGCCATAATAATATTTTTATTATTTGGAAGGATGTATACATGATCTGCATTAACAGATTCAATTGCTTTTACGATATCTTCAGTTGAAGGGTTCATAGTTTGTCCGCCTTCAATCACCACATCTGCACCGATGCTTCTGAACAAATCAGCAATTCCTTCGCCCATAGCAATCGCTACTACACCAAAATCTTTCTTCTCTGTTTTTACAGGTGCAGTTTCTCGTAAGTCATTCGCAGTTTCATTTAAAATCGTTGAATGCTGTTCACGCATATTCTCGATTTTGATTTTAATCAAGCTGCCGTATTGTTGAGCGTAATTTAAACAGTTCCCAGGATTTTCTGCATGAACATGGACTTTTACGATATCATCATCTGCAATGACAAGCAGGGAATCACCGTACTGGCTCAAGTCATTTCTGAACTGCTCTTCATTGAAAGGATTCTCAGCAATCTTTTCAGGTTCAAAACGGACCATGAACTCTGTGCAATATCCAAATTCGATATCTTCTGTTTTCATATGTCCCTGAACATTGATATGATGCTCTGCTTTTACAAGCTCATCCATCTTAGGCATGGATTCAGGTGTTTCAGCAAGCTTTTCACCTTTTAATTCAGCCAGAAATCCTTCATAAACGAAAACTAATCCCTGACCACCACTATCTACTACGCCTACTTCTTTAAGCACTGGCAATAAATCTGGAGTACGTTTTAATGAAGCTTTAGCTTCTTTCAAAATAGCTTCCATAATTGCAATGATATTTGTTTCCGTTTCAGAAGCTGCAAGGCCTGCTTTTGATGCTTCTCTAGCAACCGTCAGGATCGTTCCTTCAACAGGTTTCATAACCGCTTTGTAGGCAGTTTCTACACCAGCTTCAAATGCCAAAGCAAATTCTTTACCATCAATGGTCGCTTTTGGCTCAATATTTTTTGCAAATCCCCTGAATAATTGGGATAAAATAACGCCTGAGTTTCCACGCGCTCCCATCAACAATCCTTTAGCTAAAGAAGAACCAACCTTACCAATATGGTCCTGTACATTATTTTTCACTTCTTTAGCACCTGATGTCATGGAAAGATTCATATTTGTTCCTGTATCACCATCAGGCACAGGAAATACGTTTAATGAATCAACTAATTTAGCGTTGGCAGACAGCCTGTTCGCACCCTGTATGACCATTTCGGCGAATCTTTTGCCGTCAATAGATGTTATAGCCACTCAAATTTCCTCCTTAAATTACGGATTCGTAACACGAACCCCTTGAACAAAGATATTAACGGATTCTACCGAAAGTCCAACAGTTTGGCTTAATGTATATTTAACCTTAGATTGAACATTATGAGCTATTTCGGAAATTTTTGTTCCGTAGCTTACAATGATATACATATCAATATGTAATTCATCTTCAACCTGTCTGACTACGACTCCTTTGGAAAAGTTCTCTTTACGCAGTATCTCACTGATTCCGTCTTTAATCTGATGTTTTGAAGCCATACCGACGATCCCGTAACAATCTACGGCTGCTCCACCAGCAATGATTGCTAATACATCATTAGAAATATCTATTTGTCCGTATTTTGTACTCATTTCAATGGACATGTTTGTTCCCCCTTTATAGTAACCATAGCTAGAATCCATTTTACTATAATCACTTTTGAATGGAAAGCCTTTATCCTTTTCCAATTAATCAAAGATAAAATAGTATGTCAAGGTTTTTTTCTTGAAAGACCATTTCAATTGTATTGCATTATAGCGATAGGTATGTTAAATTATTAAAGTATCTTTTGAAGAGACCGACTAAAAAAGAAATGATTAATATAGGCAGTAAGGAGGGAATTGGGCTATGTCACGCAAATGTGTTATTACCGGCAGAAAAACAACTTCCGGAAACCATCGTTCTCATGCCATGAACGCTAACAAACGTACATGGAAAGCTAACGTTCAAAAAGTTCGTATTCTTGTTAACGGAAAACCGAAAAGAGTATACGTTTCTACAAGAGCGTTAAAATCTGGTAAAGTTGAACGCGTATAATAAACGAAAACAAGCATCCTTTTAAAGGATGCTTGTTTATTTTTCCCATCATAACCCCTGTTTAGTCTTGTGTTCTTGAATATTTTTATGAAAATAAAACCACCGAAGGAAAATTTTTATAATTTCCAGGACTTAGCCTAAGACAAGAAATTTTATAAAGAATTAAATTAAACATAAGAAAAACACCCTTTTACAGGGTGCCATATATTTAATTATCCTTTCTTAAAAGCTCCCAACATCGCCTTGACGATTCCTCCCAAAAAGCGGGGCAATTTAATTGTATAAAATTTCATTGTGTCCCTCCTTAGCTCTGCCCGGTTCTCATTATACATTTTCATTTATATAGTAAAAATTCCAACACATAAATTAATCTCTGCTTCTTACCACCAATAATATGCCTTTCAAAAACGAAAAAGTACCAGTTTTAAAATTTAATTCATTGCTAACCGATAATGTCCGGCCACGGTAAAGAGTGACATTTGATAATGGATATTTAAAGTTTACAAGGGTGATTCCCTCTATTTCTTCTGTTATTGGTATAAACGATATGTATTTAAACTCAGTCTCATCCAATACATAGGAACCAGGTTTAAAAAGTCTGATCTCATTGTTACGATCCACTATTCTTGTAGGAATTCCTTCTTTCATATGCTTCTCATCTGCAAGCATCATGATATTGGCCAATGTATGGTCCATTCTGCCGCCCGTTGCCCCATAAATCGTGATTCTGTCCGGCACTTGCTTATAAGCCCATT
Organism: Bacillus sp. z14 (2026); assembly: GCF_058313575.1. Taxonomy (NCBI): domain Bacteria; kingdom Bacillati; phylum Bacillota; class Bacilli; order Caryophanales; family Bacillaceae; genus Bacillus; species Bacillus sp. z14 (2026). The sequence goes on along the minus strand of NZ_JBZFQK010000002.1, from coordinate 612,603 downwards.
CAAGAGCTAATTCCAGGTCGGTAGCATCTTTTTCAGGAGGATACTCATAAAAGTGTTCACTGTGCTCTCGTACACGGTTGAGCTCATCCTTAGAGATTGAATCGAAATCACCAAACACACTATGTAGATGAATACCCGCCTCTAAAATTTGTAGCGAGCCCCGATCAACACCAACCCAAATCATCTCTTTGCTATTTAACTTCCTTAAATCCGGAATATATATATCAGGACCGCCTGCGACGATATTTATTTCCATAAAGTCAGCTCCTTTACTTATTTTCACAAAAAAAGGGTTATCCTCTTTTAGCGAATGGACAACCCTTTACTTTTTTATTATATGATTCTTTACTAATTCAGATACCAGATCGGTTTCCCCCTGGTATACAAATCCTGCTCACTTCTTTTATACTTACAATGATCTGGCTAATAGACTTAGAATCATTTATAGACCACATAAACTGCTCTTCTAACTGAATTTATAACAGGGAAAAAACTCACACAAAATTATTCCCCACGAATGGCAGCGATTGCTTTCTTTCTATCATCCTTATTATATATAGCCGAACCTGCCACAAGAACTGTTGCACCTTTTTCAATGCACAACTTGGCAGTTTCCTCATTTACACCGCCATCAATCTCAATTTCGATAGACAAGCCTTTTTCTTTGATCATTTTATCCACCTGCTCGATTTTATCAAGGACACTTGGAATAAAGGCTTGTCCACCAAAGCCAGGATTGACCGACATTAAGAGGACCATATCAAGATCATCCAAAATATATTCCAAAACGGCAGGTGACGTCCCTGGATTTAATACTACCCCTGCCTTAACCCCATAGGATTTAATTAATTGGATCGTACGATGCAAGTGTGTACAGGCTTCCGCATGAACTGTTATATAGTCAGCACCGGCCTTTGCAAATGCTTCAATATATTGGTCAGGATTTTCAATCATGAGATGAACATCAAGCGTTAATTTAGTGATGGGGCGTACAGAATCAACAATAAGTGGACCAATCGTTATATTAGGAACAAAATGACCATCCATAACATCGATATGAATCCAATCTGCTCCCCCTCTTTCTACATCCCGTATTTCCTCTCCCAATTTCGAAAAATCAGCTGATAATATGGATGGAGCAATTTTAACCATCGTTAATACCTCGGCTTTCTATCTTTGATTTCCTCCAGAAACTGCAAATAATGCTCGTATCTATATTTCTGGATTTCCCCAATTTCAACACCATGCTTTACAGCACATTTTGGCTCTTTTACATGCAAGCAGCCTCTAAATTTGCATTCTGAGCTTCTTTCCCTGATTTCAGGGAAACAGCCTGGCAGCTCCTCTGCTTCAATTTCAGTAAATTCAAGCGAACTAAAACCAGGTGTGTCAGCTAATAACCCATCACCAAGGTCAATAAGCTCCACATGTCTTGTTGTATGCTTCCCCCTGCCCAAATGGGAGGAAATGATATTAGTTTTCAAATTAAGAGAAGGATCAAGCACATTCAACAAAGAAGACTTGCCTACTCCGGATTGTCCTGCAAATACTGAGATTTTCCCCCTCAAGAAAGGCATTAACTCTGATACTCCTGCTTCTTCCAAGGAAGACGTTAATATAACATCATAGCCAATTGCCCTGTACTGATCGGCATATTCATGAATCCTTTTTTCATCTTCAGTTTCCAGTAAATCCATTTTACTGATACAAATAATTGGAGCAATATTCTTCGATTCAACCAAAACTAAAAATCGATCCAATAAACTCGTACTGAAATCCGGTTCTGCAGCGGAAAATACGAGAATCGCTTGATCCACATTTGAAATAGGAGGACGTACCAATTCATTTTGGCGTTCTTTAATTTCCATTATATATCCATCTGTTGGATTTTCCGCTTGATAAATAACTGTATCTCCAACAAGCGGAGTTACCTTTTGTTTTCTGAAAACACCTCGGCCTCTGCATTGAATGATTTGACCTTCATCCGCTACATAATAAAAGCCGCTCAGTGCTTTAATAATTTTTCCTTCAGGCATATATTCCCTCCTTCAAAGTTAACTATCCGAATAACTAATAACGCCCTCATCATAAACACTGTTATCCTTTATAATCTTATACCCTGCTTTTCCATCATGCGGGATAGTAAATTGCAACTTTTTTTTGACAGTTGAAGTCATTTCAAACGTTTCAACAGGTTCTGTCATATTGTTATTTAAGTCCTCAATTAGGATGGTCACGGTTTGTGGCACACCGGCTAATTCTTCATCATACGTTATGGTAACCTCTTTACTCATAACCTTAGGAGGAATTTCTTCTTCTCCTTTTGAAACTGTTACTTTGACTTCCGACCCAATCTCAACAGCAGTGCCGGCAGCCGGTTCCTGGGAAATGACTTGTCCCTCTTTAATTTTCGAACTGTACTCCTCTTTTGCGATTGTAATCTTTAACCCGGTATCAGCCTCATAATCATCCAGTGCTCTCTGGTTGTAATCCGTTAAATCTTTCAGGGTGATTTTGGCTGGGCCGCTGCTTAGCGTTAATTTCAAAATGGTTTCCGATGGGATGACCTCATCCCCTTGCCTAGGATCCTGTTCAAGTACAGTCCCTACTTCTGAATCATCATTTACCCGCTCTATCTCAATATCTTTGAATCCGAAACCCTCAATGAGTGATTTAATATCTTCATAATTCCGATCCTCATAATCGAGAACTTCTACCTGCTCTTTGCCACTGCTGAAAAATACATTAATAACTGAACCTTCCTTAACGGTATCACCTGCTTCAGGATCAGTGTTTATAACATTTCCCGCGGCGATTTCTTCATCAGGCTTTTCAACCGTCTCACCGATTTCAAAACCTTGCTCAATTAGAGTCGACAGAGCGTTTTCCAATTGTTCATCCCTTACATCAGGTACTTTAACATCCTTTGCTGCGAGCATTCCCGGCAAAAACAAGACAGCCAGAACAGCAATCAAAATTAGACTGGCTAAAATAACCCCAATTATTTTAGGCCATTTTTTCTTTTTCTTAGGCTGTTGCTTTTGCTTTTTTGTTTTATCTTTCTTTTGCTTTTGTTTTTGCTTTTTGTTTTTTAACAATCCCTTTTTACCGCTTGATTGTTCCGCTGGTTCCATCATCACGGTATCTTCGTCCAGAGTCAGGATTTTCGTCTCATCATGATTTCCAAACATTTCATCGTTTGTAATAATCGGAATCGCTTTTGTCGCGTCATCATCACTTGGGATGATAAATTTGCTTTCATTTAATCTGTCTGGATTCAAGGCCGTTTCTATGTCTTGTTCCATTTCCTCCACACTCGAATATCGGTGAAATGAATCCTTTGCGGTTGCCTTTAGGATAATATTTTCCACACTTTGAGGTATAGCTGGATTCCATCGTCTTGGAGACGGTGTCTCTGATTGCAGATGCTTCAGGGCAATCGAAACAGCAGACTCACCGGAAAAAGGCAATCGGCCTGTAAGTAATTCAAACATCACTATCCCCAAAGAATAGATATCGGACTTTTTATTCGCCATACCGCCTCTTGCTTGTTCAGGAGACAAATAATGAACCGACCCAAGAACAGAGTTCGTTTGAGTTATGGACGTTGCACTAAGAGCCATTGCAATCCCAAAGTCAGTGATTTTCACATTGCCGTCATGATCAATTAATACATTATGCGGCTTAATGTCTCTATGTACAATATGGTTCTGATGGGCATGTGTGACCGCTGATGTAATTTGTTTCATAATATCCAAGGCTTTCTCAACCGGAATTGGCGAATAGGCTTGGATATATTGCTTTAAGGTCATACCATCGACAAATTCCATCACAATATAATATATATCGCCTTCTTCTCCAACATCATAAATACTAACAATGTTTGGGTGAGTCAAGCTTGTGGCTGATTGTGCCTCCCTATGAAAGCGCCTGATAAATTCCTCATCGTTGGAAAAGTCCATACGAAGAATTTTTAATGCTACATCACGATCAAGAATCATATCTCTTGCCAGATAAACATTAGCCATACCGCCTCCGCCAATCATACGGAGGATTTTATATCTATCGCTAATTCGTTTGCCGGTCAACATATAACTCACCCTCTTTCACTTTCAAAGCTGTGCAGAAGGATTACTAGAGTTATATTATCTTCTCCTCCGTTTTCATTAGCTTTTTGAATAAATGTATCTGCAATATGGTCTAAAGAATCATTGCCTGTAATAATGGTTTCTATTTCAGTTTCAGATAGTTTATCAGAGAGGCCGTCTGAGCATAATAACAGACGGTCCCCTTCCTCAAAACTGATTGTTTTAATATCTACATCCACACTATTTTCTGTTCCAAGAGCGCGAAGGATGACATTTTTTCTAGGATGATGTGCGGCGTCTTCTTTAGATATTTGACCGGAACGGACAAGCTCATTAACCAGGGAATGGTCTTCAGTTACTTGTTTAAACCCACTATCATTCAGCAGATAACATCTCGAATCTCCAACATTCACAATGGTGGCTGATTTGTCTGTACAAACTACGCCAACTATTGTTGTCCCCATTCCTTCACATTCCTCGTGTGCCATGGAGTGCTCAAAAATTTCATGGTTAACCCTTTTAACCTGCTCCTCCAAAAACAATTCGATTGAACTTGGTGAATCAGACTGCAACTCGGTTTCCCATGCTTCTTTTAGTTTGGAAACAGCCATTTCACTTGCTACATCACCAGCTTTGTGACCACCCATTCCATCGGCAATGACAGCAAAAACCATTTGAGAATTTTCCTTGTAAAATATACCGCCCTGATCCTCATTATGGATTCTCACCTTGCCCCGGTCTGTCCTAAAAACTGCCTTCATCCCATCACCTCGTCTCTTCTTTCCTCTCTTTTGCTCTTAGTTGTCCGCAAGCCGCATCAATATCATGCCCTTGCTCTCTTCTCGTAGTAACATTAATGCCTTGATCCTTCAATGTTTTTTCAAACAGATCGATTTGCTCTCTTGGTGTCCGGACATAATCCCGTTCTGGAACATAGTTGACCGGTATTAAATTCACATGGCATTTTATATCCTTGATAAGTGCCGCAAGTTCAAGCGCATGCTCTACTTGGTCATTTTCACCACCAAAGAGACCATATTCAAATGTAATCCTTCTGCCCGTTTTTTCAACATAATACTTAACAGCTTCCATTAACTGCGGAAGCTTGTAGGCTCTGTTAATAGGCATAAGCTTACTGCGAAGCTCAGTGTTTGACGCATGTAGGGAAATCGCAAAATTAATTTGTAATTTTTCATCTGCAAATTTATATATTTTAGGAATGATTCCGCTAGTTGAAACCGTTATATGACGCGCTCCGATATTTAACCCTTTATCATGGTTAATGATTCGTAAGAATCCCATCATATTATCATAGTTATCGAATGGTTCCCCGATACCCATGATTACTACGGAACTAACACGCTCATTAGTTTCATCAAGGGCCTGCTGCACTTTTACAACCTGTGCAACAATTTCACCTGCTTCAAGATTTCGCTTTAACCCGCCCAGAGTGGATGCACAGAATGTACAGCCTATTCTGCAGCCAACCTGTGTGGTTACACAGACTGAGTTTCCATAATCATGGCGCATTAATACGGTCTCGATTGAATAACCATCCTTCAATTCAAATAAGAATTTAATCGTGCCGTCTTTTGATGTTTGCTTGATTAGTGTATTTAAAGTGGTTAATGTAAATGATTCTTCCAATTTTGTACGTAAATTTTTGGAAAGGTTCGTCATATCTTCATAAGTAGAAACCCTTTTTTCATATAACCATTCAAAAATTTGTGTTGCCCGGAATGCTTTTTCTCCGTTTTCTTCAAGCCATTCTTTCAGTTGATCTAATTGTAAGGAATATATAGATGGGAGTTGCTCCTGTTTCTTTACTTCCTTAGCTGTTGTTTGTTCCATTCCTTATGCCTTCTTTCGAATAGAAGCAATAAAAAATCCGTCGCTTCCAAAATATTGAGGTAGTACTTGCAAACTATTATCCATTATATAAGGTCTTACCGGTTCCGGCATTCTTTCCTTTAGGGTAAGATCCTTTTCAAACTCAGGATGCGCCTGTATAAACGCATCAATCACATCATTATTTTCATCATTGCCAACAGTACAAGTACTATAAACTATTGTACCGCCTTTTTTTACCAATTGGGATACTTGATGTAAAATATCAAATTGAATTTTCGCAAGCGCGCTCAAATCGTTCTCGCTTTTTGTATACTTGGCATCCGGTTTACGCTTTAACACTCCTAGTCCTGAACAAGGAGCATCCACAAGGACTTTATCAAACATCTCTGTTTCAAAAAATTCTTGAGTTTTTCTGGCATCCATTTGTTTGGTTACAATATTCGATAAACCAAGACGTTTTGCCTGCATATCAATTAATTTAGTTTTATGTGCATGAAGGTCAAGTGCGTAAATTTGCCCGGTATCGTTCATCTTTTCTGCCATATGCATGGTTTTCCCGCCTGGAGCCGCACAGCTATCAAGAATCGTATCATTTTCTTTCGGTGCTAAAGCATAAGCCACAAGCATGGAGCTCTCATCCTGAATACTAAAAAGCCCTTCTTTAAAGCTTGCTGACAAAGCCATATTACCTTTGAGGCAGCGAATTCCTTCTTCTATTAAAAGACTTGGTTCAACCATGTATCCTTCGCTTTTCAGCTTTTCCATCAATTCTTCCCTGCTGATTTTCGTCAGGTTTACTCTGCCGGTTTGAACAGGAGCGTGCAAGTTCTCCTCACACATTTCCTTGGTTTTAGCCACTCCAAATTCCTCTGCCCACTTTCTTACAAGCCATAATGGATGGCTTGTTGAGACTGAGATTTTTTCCAGGGGATCTTTTATGTCATCCAATGATGGAACTCCTTCACGTTGGATAGACCTCAGTACACCATTAACCAATGAGGCAATTCCGCGATGGCCGCGTTTTTTTGCAATTTCCACTGCTTCATGGATAGCAGCCCGATCAGGAACCCGATCAAGATAAAACATTTGAAAAACTGTCATTTCAATGAGCAATAACACCCAGGATTGAAGCTTTTTAGGGTTTTTGATAAACGGTTTAACATAGTATTCCAATGTCATTTTCCGTTGTATCGTTCCATACGTCAGCTCGGTCAACAACCCTACATCCTGTGGGGAGAGTTCATTTTCTTTTATGGCATGGTTTAATGATAGATTACTGTATGCCTGGCTTTTTTCGACAGACACCAGAATATCAAGCGCAACTTCTCTTACATTCTTTTTTTGTGGCATTCTTTATTCTCCCAATTTCATTCCTGTTGATATGATTGCAGTACCTCGGAGCATCTGTTCAGCAGTCATTCTCTTTTTACCAGCTAGTTGTAAATCAGTAATTTTGATTGCTGTATCATTTCCTGTCTTCACAACGAAACCATCTTTTTCGATATCAAGCACTTCACCGGCACTACCTTGCTTGGCGGTCTTCACTTTTTCGCCCCACCAAACCTTTAAAACTGTTCCATTTAACAAAGTATAGGCTACAGGCCATGGATGTAAACCGCGGATATGGTTATAAACCTCTTCTCCGCCTTGTGCCCAATCGATTAATTCCTGTTCTCTTTTAATATTGAAAGCGAAGGTAGCATCTTCCTCATTTTGTTTAATTGGAGTGATTTCTCCATTCAATAATTTTGGAATGGTCTCAGAAACCAGTTGTGCACCAGCTTTACTCAATTTATCATGTAAACTGCCTGTATGGTCAGTTTCCTCAATTGGAACTTCTACTTTTGACAGCATGTCACCTGCATCCAGCTTTTCCACCATGTACATAATGGTTACACCTGTTTTTTCTTTCCCTTGCATGATTGCATAGTGAATAGGTGCACCACCACGTAATTCAGGCAGTAAGGAGGCATGAACGTTTATACAACCATACTTTGGAGCCTCTAATAAACGATTCGGCAGGATTTGTCCAAATGCCGCGGTAACAATTAAGTCTGGATTTAAAGCAAGTACCTTGTCAACTTCTGAATCCACACGAATTTTTTCTGGCTGGAGAACTGGAATACCATGTTTCTCGGCTGTCACCTTTACAGGAGGTGGTGTCAAAATGCGTTTCCGTCCAACCGGACGGTCAGGCTGGGTTACGACACCAACGATTTCATATCCATCATTTATTAAACGTTCTAATACACCGACAGAAAAATCAGGTGTTCCCATAAATATTATTCTAGTCATTCTACTTCATACCCTTCTAACTCTTCTTCACTTATATAACGCACAACTTTTGAAGTAAATAAGATTCCTTCCAAATGATCCATTTCATGTTGAATAGCTCTGGCCAAGTAATCCTCAGCTTCTAAAATATACGTTCGTCCCTGACGATCCTGTGCTTGTATCTTAACATATGCAGGTCGTTCAACCTCTCCATACAAATTGGGAAAACTTAAACAGCCCTCCACATCACGATCCTTACCCTTCGTGGAAAGAATTGTCGGATTAATTAATTCAAATGTTCCAGACTCATCATCTACATCAACAATCGCTACTCTAATATTTTTGCCGATTTGCGGCGCAGCCAATCCCACGCCATCCGCGTCTATCATTGTGTCGTACATATCATCAAGTAACTTCGCTAATTTACGATCAAAAACTTCAACCTTTTTACAGGGAGTTTCAAGAATTTTATCCGGATGTTTTACTATAGGTAATACTGCCACTTATTCTTTTCCGCCTTTCTATTTACATCATAATGAACGGATTGACATCAATCGATAATTGTAACCCTGATTGGGTGGCATTACGTCCATATGTTTCATTCAATTTTTTTAAAATTGTACTTAGATTAGGTTCCCGCTTGTATTTTATCAGACATTGGTACCTATATCTATTGTTGATTCGAGACATTGGGGAAGCAGATGGTCCAAATACAACCGTTTCCGGCCCTACCTGCCGCTTAATAAATGCTGCTATTTTCTCGGCTGCTTCCACCGTTTTCATCACATCTTCATGAGAAATTGTTAAAAGCGCGATATAATAATAGGGAGGATAGTCATTTTGTTTCCGTAAGAACATCTCTCTCATAAAGAAACCGTCATAATCCTGCTCTGATGCCAGTTGAATGCTGTAATGTTCAGGAGTATAGGTTTGAATTACCACTTCGCCTGGCAATTCATGTCTTCCGGCACGCCCACTGACCTGCGTTAGTAGCTGAAAGGTACGTTCTGATGAGCGGAAGTCAGGTAAGTGCAGCATTGTATCTGCAGTAAGAACCCCTACCAAAGTCACTCTTGGAAAGTCGAGGCCTTTGGCAATCATCTGCGTACCAAGAAGAATATCTGCTTGTCCATCTTCGAATTTTTTCAGCAACGCTTCATGTGCTCCTTTGCGTCTGGTTGTATCCACATCCATTCGAATGACTCTGGCATGCGGCAGCAATTTCCCCAGCTCTTCCTCAACCTTTTGAGTTCCTGTACCAAAAAAACGGATATGGTCACTGCCGCAGTCAGGACAAACCTCTGGAACCCGTTCTTCAAGACCGCAATAATGGCATTTCATAAGCGCTTGAACACGATGATATGTCATTGATATATCACAATTTGGACATGTAACTACTAGTCCGCAGTTTCGGCACATCACAAAGGATGAATGTCCTCTTTTATTTAACAAGAGAACAGTCTGTTCCCCTTTGTCTACACGATCCTTCAGCTTTTCAAATAATAGGCCGGAGAACATCGAGCGGTTTCCCCCTCTCATTTCATCCCTCATATCAACGACTGAAACAGCTGGTAAAGCCTGATCGTTTACTCTGCTATTTAATGTTAACAACGTATATACACCTTTTTTCGCTCTTGCAAAACTCTCCAGAGACGGTGTAGCACTGCCGAGGACAACCGGACAATTGTGATAGGCCGCCCGTTTAAGTGCTACATCGCGTGCATGATAACGAGGTGTTTCTTCCTGTTTATAACTACCCTCATGCTCCTCATCAATAATAATCAGACCTAAATTAGTAAACGGTGCAAATACAGCGGAACGGGCACCAACTACAACCTTAACTTCTCCGCGTTGTATTTTGCGCCATTCATCATATTTTTCACCATGAGACAGGCCGCTATGTAATACGGCTACCAAATCTCCAAATCGTCGCTTAAATCTAGTCACCATCATGGGTGTTAAAGAAATTTCGGGCACCAAAACAATGGCTTCCTTCCCTTTATCTACGATTTGCTTGATGGATTGTAAATAGATTTCCGTTTTGCCGCTTCCCGTTACACCATACAATAGGAAATTTTCATTTCGATTTTCCTTTATAGCTAACTTAATCGGATTAATAGCTGCCTGTTGGTTATCTGTTAACTTCAGGCATTGATCCTTTGTAAATTGGCCTTCCGCATATGGATTACGATATTCCTCTTTCTCAGTAATCTGAACGATTCCTTTTGAAACAAGAGGTTTGATGGCAGAGGAACTGTTAATATTCGTTTCTTCCAGCACTTTTGCCAGCAATTGCTCTCCAGGATGTTCTACAAGATAGGATACTAGTTTTTTCTGATTGCTGGCATTCGCATTTAAGTGGTCTAATTGTTCAAGCAACTCGTTCCTTGTTAGCAATGACGCTATATATTTTTGCTTTTTTATTTTTGTTTTATCAGAAACCTGAACGGTAATTTCAAGATTTCCATTGTCAATTTCAGTCTTTATACAGGACAAAAGCTCTTCATTTTGAATCTTAATCCAGCTGACGGCTTCCGCTTTACTGAACAAATACTGGATTTGTATTGGGAGATCATTTGTCTGCTTACCTGGAGCAAGCCGGATTTGTTTTTCATACTTTGCTTTCAATGCTGCTGGAAGCATTGCCTGGAATGCTGATATTTTAAAACACATCGTCTCATCCGCGAGCCAATGTCCTACATCCAATAATTCGTTATTTAGCGCTGGTTCAATATCTAATAAACTGCTGATTGATTTTAAGCCCTTTACTTCTGTATGCTCCTTTATTCTTACGACGAAGCCAAGCAACTTCCTTGGGCCAAAAGGAACTGTCACTCGCATTCCCTCACGAATAATGCCGGCCCATTTTTCCGGGATTTTATAATCGAATGGACGGTCCGTTTGCTGGGCCGGTACATCTACGATTACTTCTGCTATCATAAAGAGTGATCCTCATTTACTTGCAGTGATTCTATTTCTTTCAATATTTCTTTGGCAACTTCAGCTTTACTTAGTAAAGGAAGTTCTCTGAAACTGCCATCCTTTTTATATAAGGTAACAATATTGGTATCCGTTCCGAACCCGGCACCTTCATGGGTCACATTATTAGCGACAATCATATCAGCATTTTTCTTAACCAGCTTTTTCTTTGCATACTCATCCAAATCATTCGTTTCAGCTGCAAAACCTATCAAGATTTGGTTTGTTTTTCTCTTACCAACCTCTCGGAGAATATCCTTTGTACGAGTCAGTTCAAGCGTACTGTCGCCTGCTTGTTTCTTCACCTTTTGATTCTCATAAACAGCTGGTTTATAATCAGCTACAGCAGCTGTACCAATAATAATATGCTGCTCATCCATTACATCCATTACCGCTTCATACATTTCGGAAGCACTTTCTACTTTAATTACTTTGACACCTGCAGGAGCGTCCAATGACACCGGGCCTGACACCAATGTAACCTCAGCTCCCATGCTTCTTGCCACCTCCGCTAAAGCATATCCCATTTTACCGCTCGAAAAATTGGATATATAACGTACCGGGTCGATTCGTTCACGGGTTGGACCAGCTGTAATCAGGACTTTTCTGCCACTTAATGATTTCTTTTCTTCAGCAAAAAAATCTTCTAAATTAGCAACAATTGTTTCGGGTTCTTCCAGCCTTCCCTTACCAACATACCCACAGGCTAAATAGCCTTCTGAAGGCTCCATAAATAAATAGTCATCTTCCCGTAGCTGCGCCATATTTCGCTGTACAGCTTTATGGTGATACATATGGACATTCATAGCCGGGGCAATCATAACAGGCGCCGTTGCTGCCAGCAAGGTAGTTGAAATCATATCATCGGCAATTCCATTTGCCAATTTCCCTATAATATTGGCTGTAGCAGGTGCAACCAGAATGACATCCGCCCAGTCAGCGAGCTCAATATGTGCGATTTTACCAGGGATTTTCTCGTCGAATGTATCTATATAAACATCGTTTTTGGATAAAGCCTGAAAAGTTAACGGCATCACGAATTTAGTTGCTGATTCACTCATTATTACCTTTACTTGCGCACCGGCCTGAACAAGTTTACTTGTTAAGGCGGCCGATTTGTATACAGCAATACCTCCTGTTACACAAACAAGTATCTTCTTATTATCAAGCATCTAATCACTCCATAACTGGTATTCTTGAGAATTCCTTTATATACATCTTTTATATCATATATTATCTATTAAATTTGCACTAATATGTTTTACTATAATTCGAAAACATATCATCAGCCAGCAAAAAAAAACAACCTTATTATCAATCGTAAGGTTGTTTTTTCGAAAGCATTGCCTATTAAAAGTCTTGACGACCTTCAGTTACCACTCGATACGTTAAGTCACCAGAATGGATTTCCTCAAGCGCTTTTCCAACATATTTATGAGATACCGGCTTTGCAATTTTTGTGCTTTCTCCAGATTCCTGCATATAACGTGCACGTTTAGCTGCAACGGATACCAAAGAATATTTAGAATCAATTTTTGTCAATAGTGAGTCAATAGATGGGTATAACATATTATTTATCATCCTCCAATAATTTTTTGTATCTTTTTTCTACTCGTTCACGGCGTAGATGTTCAGCCACCACGATTGCATTGATGCGCTCGCACGCATGCTCTACACGATCATTTTCAACTACATAATCGTAAAGATTCATCATTTCGATTTCTTCCCGAGCCGCTTTCATTCGGTTACGGATTAACTCATCTGTTTCCGTGCCTCTTGTTACGATTCGATTTTCAAGCTCCTTAAGGCTTGGCGGAGCAAGGAAAATAAATAAACCGTCAGGAAACTTCTCACGAACCTGACGCGCTCCTTGTACTTCTATTTCAAGAAATACATCCTTGCCTTCATTTAACGTTTGGCGAACGTATTCAATTGGTGTGCCATAATAATTTCCCACATATTCAGCATGCTCCAAAAGTTCATCATTGGCAATCATATCTTCAAATTGTTCCTTTGATTTAAAGAAATAATCCACCCCATCAACTTCTCCCTCACGAGGTTTTCTGGAAGTTGCTGAAATTGAATATTGAAAATCAACATCCGGCTGAGAAAAAATCGCCTTTCTGACTGTACCTTTCCCCACTCCAGATGGACCTGATAAAACTATTAATAACCCTTTTTCCTCCAAAACAATCACCTATCCTTCCAACACGCTCTCATCACGGTCATGTAACCTCGCAGCCACGGTCTCCGGCTGTACCGCTGAAAGAACCACATGGTCACTATCGGTTATAATCACTGCGCGTGTTCTTCTTCCATATGTAGCATCTATAAGCGAACCCTTGTCCCTGGCATCCTGAATAATCCTTTTAATAGGTGCAGATTCAGGACTTACAATGGTAACAATGCGATTAGCAGAAACTATATTCCCAAATCCAATATTAATCAACTTTATGGACATTGAAGCAGCCTCCATCCCTCTTACCTAGTGTATGCTTGTATGTACTGTCATAAACTGTATTATTCTACATTTTGAACCTGTTCCTTCATTTTCTCAAGAATTGTTTTCATCTCGACAACTTTTCTTGCAATTATTGCATCGTTTGCTTTAGAGCCGATTGTATTTGTTTCCCGATTCATCTCCTGGATGAGAAAATCAAGCTTTCTTCCAATCGGACCGCTTGCCTCCAATGATTCTAGAAATTGTGCAATATGGCTTTTCAACCTTGAAACTTCTTCATGTATGTCTGCTTTATCTGTAAATAAAGCTACTTCTGTTAACAGCCTGTTTGGATCAAAGATATCTCCAACTGCTTCTTCAAGCTTTTGTTTGAGACGGCTGCTATATTGCTTAACAACTTCCGGTGCACGCTCCCTGACATCCTCAACCTCTGCATCAAATTTTTTAATATGCTCAGTTAAATCGCTCTTTAGGAACTCACCTTCTGTTTCCCGCATATTTGACAAGCGAGAAGCAGCTTTTTCTACCGTACCAAGCAGCATTTTCTCAAGATCGGCATTAACTTCTTCCTTCTCATCAATAGAGATAATATGTTCGAGATGAAGCAAATCAGTCATCTCCGGTTCTGCAAACGCACTGTACTTATTATTGAATTCAGTAGATATATTCATGAATTGGTCAATTAAATCCCAATTAGGTGTCATCGTTCTTTTAACGGTTCCTTCACCCTGAAGGCTGATAAATACTTCTATTCTACCTCTATGCAGCTTTTGCTGAATAATCTTTTTAATCCTGTCTTCATACATGAGCAGTTGACGAGGTGATCGGATACTGCATTCAAAAAAACGATGATTCACACTTTTCATCTCAATGGTTATGGATAAAGAATCGTTTTCTGTCTTCGCTCTTCCATACCCTGTCATGCTTAAAATCATCCGGCCCCAGCTCCAATCAGTAACATTATACACGCTAATATAAAATAAAAAGGTAATAGAGCTCACTCTACTACCTTAAAAATTATATCACAATTTATTTAGATTTACTTACATAAAATGTACCCGCCAATAAAAAAGTTGGAATAGACGCCATTCCGACAATTAATAGCCAATCACGAGGGGCAATCGGCACCGTATGGAAAACGGTTTGTAAAGGTGGATAGTACAAGGCAATCAGCATAAGAATTAAAGAAGAAACGACTGCCCATACAAGATACATATTGCCAAATGGGTTTCTTGAAAAGATTGATTTTTCACTTCTGCAGTCAAATACATGGATTAATTGTGCAAGAACCAAAGTTACAAAGGCTACGGTCTGAGCATATTGTAAATTATCAGGGTTTGATTTATATACAGTTATAAACGCGAGCAATGTGGCGATACCAATCAAGAATCCTCTTGATATGATTTTCCACCCCAATCCCCTAGCGAATACGCCTTCTTTTGGATGACGCGGACCCCGCTTCATCACATTTTCTTCAGGTTGATCGAGTCCCAGTGCCATAGCCGGCAATCCATCGGTAACCAGGTTTACCCATAAAATCTGGATTGGCAATAAAGGCAAGGGCAATCCTATGACCATCGCAAATAGCATAACTAAAATCTCTCCTACATTTGATGCTAATAAATAGCGTACGAATTTACGAATATTTTCGTAAATATTTCTGCCTTCTCTTATGGCCGATTTTATGGTTGCAAAATTATCGTCCAATAAAATTAAAGAAGATGTTTCTTTGGCCACATCTGTACCGGATATACCCATCGCTATTCCAATATCTGCAGCCTTTATAGCAGGTGCATCATTCACTCCGTCTCCTGTCATAGCCACTATATGTCCTACTCGTTGAAAGGCACTGACTATTTTTAATTTATGCTCTGGTGAAACACGGGCAAAAACAGTCGTCTCATCAACGATATTTTCCAAATCATCCACAGACATCGCATCTAAATCTTTACCGGTCAGCACACGGTCTCCTTCGCGGAATATCTCCAATTGTTTACCGATAGCCTTTGCTGTTATTAAGTGATCGCCGGTTATCATCACCGTTTTAATACCGGCATCGCGACATTCCAGCACCGCTTTCCTTACTTCTGGACGCGGTGGATCCATCATTCCTTCAAGGCCAAGGAATATCAATTCATTTTCAGCATCCGTTTGGTCAAGAATTGCTTGATTGGCTGGTACACTTTTGTAGGCAACCGCAATTGTCCTTAATGCTTGTTCAGCCATATGTTCAGTTGTATTCCCTATGGACTCACGAAGTTGCTCGTCCATATGCTGCACTCTTCCATTGGACATAACCGTTGTACATTTCCCAAGTAAAACATCAGGTGCCCCTTTAGTAATGACAAATTGCCTTCCGTTATGATCCTTTACCAATACACTCATTAATTTACGTTCTGATTCAAAAGGAAACTCCTTTAAAATCTTATACTTTTCGAATAAAAGCTGGCGGTCAATTCCCTTCTTCATAGCGGCAACAAGCATAGCTCCTTCAGTCGGATCCCCATCTATATAATACTTTTTCTTTTTAAGCTTAAGCTCAGAGTTGTTACAGAGGATACCATAGGTTAGCAATTGCTTCAGCTCTGTATCATCCTGATGACCGCTCACACATTCAAACTTACCGGTTGGATCAAACCCCTTCCCAGACACTGACCACTGCTGCCCTGAAACCCAAACCTTAGTCACCATCATCTTATTCTCAGTCATCGTCCCTGTTTTATCAGAACAAATGACTGATGCACAGCCCAATGTTTCTACAGCAGGCAGTTTCCTTACGATTGCTTTCTGTCGAATCATTCGCTGGACTCCCAGGGATAAGGCTACCGTAACAATAGCCGGTAAACCTTCCGGAATAGCAGCTACGGCTAAAGATACTCCCGCAAGAACCATGGTGTATAAGTTATTTCCTTGTAAAACACCAATTCCTACAACCAATAAAGTCAGCAGTAATGCAACAACAATGAGTATCTTTCCCAGTTGTTCCAGGCGAAGCTGCAAAGGTGTCTGTTGCGTATTGGCATTTTGCAGCAGATCTGCGATTTGGCCCATTGCCGTTTTCATTCCTGTCGCAACAACTATACCCTCACCTGACCCACGTGTTACCATCGTTCCCATAAATGCCATATTAACCTGATCGCCGATTCCGTCTTGCCCATCTCTTTTTGGTTCTTCCGTTTTAGCAACAGGGAGCGATTCACCTGTCAATGCAGATTCTTCTATTTCAAGATTATACTGCTGGAAAATCCTCATATCTGCACCAATACGGTCGCCACTTGAAAACTTTACTATATCTCCCGGAACACATTCTTTAGCCGGAATTTTCGACCATAACCCATCACGTAATACAATCATTTGAGGTGCAGCCATTTCCTTTAAAGCCGACAGCGATTTTTCTGCTTTCCTTTCCTGAAAGAACCCTAATAAACCATTAATCAATACGATCATGATAATGGCAATTGCATCAATATACTCTCCCAGCAAACCTGAAACGAGAGTAGCCGCAAGCAGGATAAGGACCATAAAATCTTTAAACTGCTGAAAAAACAGAATTAAAGCAGATTGCTTTTCTCCTTCTGCTAATTCATTTTCTCCGTATTGGTTTAACCTTTTTTTTGCTTCCTGATGACTTAACCCTTTTTTTGTATGTACTCCAAAAGCGGATTGTAGCTTTTCTTTGTCCATTTCTGCAAGTTTCATGTGACGGATACAACCTCCTTAACAATCCGAATAACTTTCTTTGGTACATGTTTATTCAGAGTTGTCCTAAAAAATGCTATACTTGTTTGAATGGAGATTTATAATTCGAATACTTACTAAAGAAGGTGTCACATATATGTCCTTTGACGGTTTTTTTACAAGAGCAATGACCGAAGAATTATCAGAGACGTTAACTGGTGGACGAATAACAAAAATTCATCAGCCCTATAAAAATGAATTACTACTAGTCATTCGCGCAGGCAGAACCAATCATAAGCTTCTGTTGTCTGCACATCCCAGCTATGCTCGTGTACAACTAACAGAAGAAAACACGGATAACCCTTCAGAAGCACCCATGTTTTGCATGCTGCTTCGTAAACATTTGGAAGGCTATTTTATAGAGAAAATCGAACAGCCTGAATTGGAAAGAATCATTAAATTTGAGATTAGAGGGCGCAATGAAATCGGCGACATAACTCAAAAATTATTAATCATAGAGATAATGGGCAAACACAGCAATATTATTCTTGTTGATAAAGAAAGAAATATGATCATAGACTGTATCAAGCATGTACCGCCTGCTTTAAACAGCTACAGGACATTATTGCCAGGTCATTCCTACGTTTTGCCGCCAGCTCAGAATAAAATCAATCCGCTATCAGATATAGATAAAGGCTTGACACATATTGATTATTTTGCTGGCAAAATTGATAAACAATTGGTCACACAGTTTGCTGGTATCTCTCCTCTTCTTGCGAAAGAAATAACATACAGGGCTGGACTCGTAAACAGGGAGACCGTTCCAGAGAGCTTCAATATAATAATGGAGCAATTAAAATCACATAATTATCAGCCAACATTGGTTACAGGTGATAAGGAAGCTTTTTACCTCATCCCCCTTCAGCATTTGAAAGGTGATAAGAAGGAATTCCCTTCGCTAAGCTTATTGTTAGATCGCTTTTATTATCAAAAAGCGGATCGGGATCGCGTCAAGCAGCAAGCGCATGACCTGGAGAGAATTCTCTCAAATGAAAAAGAAAAAAATGAAAAGAAACTAATAAAATTAGAAGAGACTCTGCAGGATTCAGAGAAGGCAGAAATATTCAAGAAATACGGGGAACTGATAACCGGTCATATTTACGCTTTGAACAAAGGAATGAAGAGTGCTGAAGTAATTGATTATTATGATGAAAATCAACCTACTCTTTTGATTGAGCTCGATGTCCGAAAAACCCCTTCTGAAAATGCTCAATGGTATTTTTCTAAATACCAAAAGGCAAAGAACGCCAAATCCTTTGTAATCGATCAAATCGAAAAAACAAATGAGGAAATTCAATATCTCGATAATTTAATCCACCAAATGAACACTGCCTCACCAAGAGATTTGCAGGAAATCCGTGAAGAGCTTGAAGAAGGCGGATATGTGAAAAAAAGATATACCAAAAAGCAAGGTAAGAAAAAAGATTTAAAACCTGTCCTTGATTCCTATTTGTCCAGTGATGGCATTGAAATTTTGGTAGGTAAAAACAATAAGCAGAATGAATATTTAACCAATCGCCTAGCGGCTAAAAATCAGCTTTGGTTCCATACAAAGGATATTCCGGGATCCCATGTTGTCATCCGCGATGCAAACCCTACCGAACAAACGATAAAAGAAGCCGCCATTCTGGCTGCCTATTTCAGTAAAGCCAGGCAGTCGAGCCAAGTTCCGGTAGACTCTACACTAATCAGGCATGTCAAAAAACCAGCTGGAGCAAAACCGGGCTTTGTAACCTATGATAATCAAACAACCTACTATGTTACCCCGGATGAAGAAGTGGTTTTATCCTTAAAAGCATAGAAAAAACGCAGCGGACTAAATCTTCCGCTGCGTTTTCATTATATCATTCTTTTGTTATTGCTCTAAATAGAAAATATGAATAGCCTGTTGGCACAATCACTATAATGGCAGTTACACCCATGATCATATAATACTCCCAATCTGCAGGCATGAAAATCGTAAGGAAAATGAGTAGGCCCCCACCCATAAATAACTTGCCGCCTAAACGATGCGTCTTTCTCCAAACTTCATCATTGCTGAGTGTCCAGGGCGTTCGTATACCAACAAAAAAATTAGTTCTTGCTTGCTGAATATAATTTCCAAGAATCATAAATAGCAGACCTACAATAGGCCCAGCCAAACGTTCCATTGGGATATCAATTCCCAGACATATGAGTAATGTAATCATATTGATAACAAAAAACAATGTAATAAGTGCATAATTAATGATCAGATAACCTTTTGAAAAATAATTAAAATTTTTCTTTTTCGGATCAATTTTAGGAATTACCATCATGAGAACATAAGTAAAAATCATAATGGAATGCAAGGTAAAAAAAGCAGCTCCCTTCGATTGAAATCCATCTGCTCCATCTTTACCCCAATGAATCGGCACCTCTGCAGGTAAGGATGGGAAAAAGGCCAGCCAGCTAATGATTGATATGGCAATTAAAGTAATTGGAAAAATATTCCTTTTCATAATTTTCCCCTCTTTCTTTATCTGTTTTAATCTTTTTGGGGCTGAGTAATCCCATATGCCCAACTGATCAGATCCTGCAGAACAGTTGTATTTAAAGAATAATACACATATTGCCCCTTTTTGATATGATGGACTAAGCCTGCGCTTTTCAAGATTTTTAAATGCTGAGATATGCTTGGCTTGGACATATCAAAATGTTCATGTATCTCCCCGGCTGTTAAATCACCATCTTTTAATAAATCAAGAATTTTTCTGCGTGTGGGGTCCGATAAAGCTTTAAAAGTCTCATTCATTTTCAATAACCCCCATAAATATTTGATGATGTATAAGTAATTAAGTAATTACTTAAATAATAAACGGTAAAGATAGCCTTGTAAATAGGTAGCAACCTAAGAATTAAAAAATTTAATTATGAACAGGATCAAAGTATATCCACAGTTATATTAACCTGTTTTGTTATCTTCTTAAATTTCCTCCTTATACACACTTGCTAAAGTGGGGGGAGAAAAAGACTGCCAATAAAAAATATCAGGGATCTTCCCTGATATTTTTTTGAGCCTCTGAAGACGGCCAGTCGGTTGATTTTCACCTGTCCCCGATTGAGCTATCTAGCTAATAGTCCCCCATCCACGACATATTCCGCTCCCGTTATATAGGAGGCGTCGTCCGAGGCTAAAAACAAGACTGGTTTAGAGATTTCTTGTGGGTCTGATAATCGCCCTATCGGAGATGTAGCATACATATCCAGTTGTTCTTGCGTATAGGTTTCTTTTAGCAGTGGGGTTAATACACCCCCTGGACATATCACATTGATTCGAATATTCTTGTCGGCGTATTCTACGGCTGCTGCTTTCGTCAAACCGTTAACCGCATGTTTGGCTGCCGTATACGCCACATTGGGGGTTCCATTGACATGTCTTAATCCTGCGGTAGATGAAATATTCACAATTGAGCCTCCCCCCGCCTCAATCATATGCGGAATTAACGCTTTCATCCCATAGAAGGTTCCATGTTGGTCTATACTTATGATTTTGAGGTAGTCTTCATCTGCCAAATCGGTCAGCGAAGACACAGGGCCAGCATATCCAGCATTATTCACCAAAACCGTAACAGGGCCAAAGGCTTCAACCGCTTGGTTTATGACATGTTTCCAATCGTCTGGATTGGTAACATCGTGTTTCACAAATAGTGTGTTCTCCCCGAGCTCTTTCGATAACGTCCTTCCTTCCGCTTCGAGTATATCCGTAATCACTACTTTAGCTCCTTCTTTGACAAACTCTCTAACGTGTTCAGAACCCATTCCTCGTGATGCACCCGTGATAATTGCCACTTTTCCATCCAGTCTCCCCATGATCTTTCCTCCTTTTTATTCACATTCACACTCACACCTTTACCCAATTTTGGTATTTCCAAGCATTTTCAAGTGGGATTGTCTAACTAAAACGGATGTTCCCTGGATGAATACGATCAAGAAAAAGACAGAATATTTCATTCCGTCTTTGATAACCTCTGACACGCAGGGCAAATGTATGAAGTGGTGCTCCCTGTTTTGATTGATTGAATGGTCTCCCCGCATCTAGGGCAAGGTTCCCCTTTTTTATACGCAATTTGAAAATCACTCGTCAAGTACTCACCGTTATGTCCGTAAAAATCCTTTTCAAGAGAAAAACTCCCCTTGGATAAAGAATGATGCAATTGTTTATGCATATTGTTATAGAGGTTTTTGACCTCTTCTTCCGATAGGTCGGATACTTTCTTCTGAGGATGGATTCCGCTTTCAAACAAGATATCGTGAATATACATATTGCCGATTCCGCCGACGTTTTTTTGATTCAACAAGAAGGATTTAATTCCCGCTTTTTTTCCCGTTAACCAACTGTCTGAAATAGTCATAGGTAAATTCCTTATCGAATGGGGTGAAAGCAATAGCTTTAATTATTTTTTCTTCTTTGATTTCTTGATCATTGGCGATATACACTTTTCCAAACCACCAAAATCGGATGGAAAACCCTGTCCCATCTTGAAATTGGATGAGGAATTGATATTTTTCCTGAACGGGATTGGATGAAATAGGTTCAAAATAAAGCAAATCCCCTCCCATCCCGAGCGAAATTAACATGTTTTCTCCATTCGATAGGGAAACGATGATCCATTTCCCTTTATTTTGAACCGCTTTAACCGTTGATCCTATTACTCGTGATGAAAATACCAACCCCGAAACATTGCAGCACTTTTCCTGCTTTATTTCCACCCGTTCGATTTGTTTGCCCGAGAGAGAGTCATTCATCTGGGTACTTAATTGATAGATTTCGGGTAACTCTGCCATTCTCCATTCCCCCTTTTATGCAAATTTACCTCATCGGAGACTATTCCGAAGAACCGAACGAACAAAAAGGCTGAATATAACCACTCAGTCTTTTTCATTATGATATTTCTTGTTGGCAGCTTGCTGCATACTCTTTCTCTAATTCTAGCAATCGGTCAATCAGATTATATATTTATCAACATCTAAGTTTAACAGACACAAATAAAAAGAGATAAAATCCAACTATTTCAGATTTTATCCCACTGATTCTTTATGTTTTTAGTTAACCCAGCTCTCATCATAAGGGTTTTGCTTCCATTTGCGGAGCTTATTCAGCTCCTCCTTTGTCACGTACTGATGTTCTTCCGCAACTTCGATAAGAGTTGAATAATCGCTTAAGGAGTAGTATGGAACCTCGCTATCAGCAAATGCAATTCTTGCTTTATCCATTTCATATGTAAAGATTGATACAACCCCTAGTACATCACAACCGACTTCACGTAATGCCTTGGCACATGTGATCGAACTTCCTCCTGTTGAAATCAAATCCTCCACGATGACTACTTTATCATTCTTTTCCGCTTTCCCTTCAATTTGATTTCCTTTTCCATGCCCTTTTGAACTGGAACGAACATAAATCATCGGCAAATCTAGCTGTTCACTTACCCAGGCAGCATGCGGAATGCCTGCTGTAGCTGTTCCTGCAATAATCTCAGCTTCAGGAAATTTTTCTTTTATTAATTGAGCTAGGCCTCTCGCTACATCCCGCCGTACCTCCGGGTAAGACATCGTTAATCGATTATCACAATAAATCGGGGATTTGATACCTGATGACCAAGTAAATGGATTGCTTGGCTGTAAGGCTACAGCTTGAATAGATAATAAATGCTCTGCTATTTTTCTTTTCATATCGGTCTCTCCCATTCTTCAACTATCTTATAATAGGCCTCTATTGGATTCTCTGCCGTTGTAATACTTCTTCCCACAACGATAAAATCACTGCCCTGCCTACTAGCCATAAACGGTGTAGCCACCCTTTGTTGGTCTCCTGCTGCATCACTGGCCAGACGAATTCCCGGAGTAACTGTTACGAAATTTCGACCAACCTGATTTTTAATTTGCTGTACTTCATGTACGGAGCAAACTACTCCATCAAGACCTGATTCTTTTGCTAATTGACTATAATGAATGACACTTTCAGCCAGGGTTGTCTGAATGAATTGCTCTCTTTGCATCTGCTCTTCACTTGTGCTTGTCAATTGCGTAACCGCTATACATAGCGGTCTTTTTTCTCCAGGAGGGGTACCCTTTTCAAGACCATCAAGCGCATATTCCATCATCTTTCTTCCGCCTGCTGCATGAACATTAACCATATCGACTCCCAGTCTTGCCACTGTCTCCATTGCTTTTCCAACCGTATTAGGAATATCGTGCAATTTCAAGTCCAAAAAAATGTCATGTCCCAATCCTTTAATTGCAGTGATGATAGAAGGACCTTCTCCGTAATAAAGCTCCATACCTACTTTAACAGCCAATTTTTCCTCATTAAATTTATGTAAAAATCGCAAGGTTAGCTCTCTATTAGGAAAATCAAGTGCGATGACCGGTGTATTCCGCATTCCTATTCCAGCTCCTTCCAACACATTCTGATATATGATCAAACCCGAGTGATAAAATTAGGTCTGGCAGAGCGTCAATAATCTCAGGCATAACAAACGGATTAATAAAATTGGCTGTTCCAACCGCAACCGCACTCGCACCTGCATAAAGGAATTCAATAACATCCTCTGCTGTTTCAATGCCGCCCATGCCAATGATAGGAATCGAAACCTGCGAGCTAACATCATGAATCATTCGAATCGCAACCGGTTTAATGGCCGGCCCTGATAAACCGCCTGTCCGATTAGCTAAAATCGGCTGGGCTGTTTTGAGATCAATACGCATTCCTATTAGTGTATTAATCATCGTCAGTCCATCAGCACCACCATCTTCAACTGCCTTCGCAATGGATACTATATCGCTGACATTCGGAGACAATTTAACATAGACTGGCACTGAAGATACTTCTTTTACCGCTTTAGTTAATTCTTTAGCCACAGACGGATCGGTACCAAATTGAATACCTCCGCATTTTACATTCGGACAGGAAATATTCAGTTCAAGAGCATGCACATTCGGAGCTGTACTGATCCGTTTCGCCGTCTCCACGTAATCCTCCATCATGGTTCCTGCCACATTAGCAATAATCGGTACATCGTACGTATCAAGCCATGGAAGCTCCTCATTCATCACATGCTCCAAGCCAGGGTTTTGAAGTCCAATGGCATTTAGCATCCCTGCATTTGTTTCCGCAACCCTTGGGGTCGGATTTCCAATACGCGGTTCAAGTGTCGTTGATTTAATGATGACGGCACCCAGCTTATCGAGATCATAAAACTGACTGTATTCCATGCCAAAGCCGAAACAACCAGACGCCGGCATAATCGGATTTTTCAACGCTAATCCAGGCAGCTGCATGCTTAATGGATTATTCATATGACGACCTCCTCTGAACGAAATACCGGGCCATCGATACATATCTTCCGGTATCCATTTCCCGGGGTACGGCACACACAGGCAAAGCACGCACCTATTCCGCAGCCCATTCTCTCTTCAAGCGAAATAAACACCTTTTTCCCTTTATATTTATCCTTAACGGCCTTTAGCATTGGTGTTGGCCCACATGTATAGACCACATCAATGTCCATTGGAACTGAAGCATTTGTTACATAGCCTTTTATTCCGTAAGTCCCGTCTTCAGTTGTGATAATGGTCTCCCCAAGCTCAGCAAATTCGTTTTCATAAAAAATATCTGCTGCGGTACGGAGGCCCAAAATATGAATCACAGATACACCTTTAGCCGTTAAATCTCTTGATAGCTGCAATAAAGGTGGTATTCCAATTCCTCCGCCTATCAAAAGCGCTTTTCCTCCCGGGTTCACATCCTCAACCGTAAACCCGTTGCCAAGCGGCCCAAGCACATCGACTTTTTCCCCTGTTTTTTTTTCAGAAAGAATCCTGGTTCCTTTCCCTTCCGCTCTGTAAACGATTGTAAAACGAGATTGCTCAGGGTCAATTTTACATATACTGATTGGCCTGCGCAGCAAAGGATCTATTCCGTTCGATACTTTGATATGTACAAATTGCCCAGGCATTGCCATGGAGGAGACAAGTGTCCCCTCCATAGTCATTTCAAATATATTCGGTGCAATCATTCGATGGCTGACGACGGTCATCATCTCTTTTTGAATCATAAACTGATTGCCTCCTTGGCCGTTTGCATATGGTTCATTTTAGTTGTCGAAAACGTTAGCGATTCCAGTACTGTTAAAATTGCATTGGCCGTATCCAAGGAAGTCATACAAGGAATCCCATTTTCAACCGATTCACGGCGAATTCTAAAACCATCACGTTCAGGCTGTTTTCCTTTGGTTAACGTATTAATCACCAGCTGTGCTTTTCCATTATGAATCATATCCAATAAATTCGGCTCTTCACTGCCAATTTTGCCAACAATTTGGCATGGAATATTCGCTTGATCTAACGCTTGAGCCGTACCCTCGGTAGCGATGATTTGATAACCAATTTCATTGAAACGTTCTGCAAGTAAAACGGCTTCTTCTTTGTCCTTATCCGCAACAGTCAAGAGGACAGTTCCATATTGCTTAATTTGAATTCCTGAAGCAATCAACCCTTTATACAAAGCCTTTTGCAATGTATCGTCTTTTCCCAGTACTTCACCCGTTGATTTCATTTCTGGTCCGAGCGTAATTTCAACCTGGCGAAGCTTTGCAAATGAAAATACTGGTACTTTTACGAACACACCCGCCTTTTCAGGGACAAGGCCATTTTCAAGACCATAATCCTTAAGCTTTTGTCCCAAAATGACCTTAGTGGCCAAATTCGCCATTGGAACATTAGTGATTTTGCTTAAGAACGGTACCGTCCTGCTTGAACGGGGATTAACTTCAATTACAAACACTTCATTATTAGAGACTACATATTGGATATTAAACAGACCAATTATATTCAAACCCTTTGCTAGTTTAATCGTATAATCTATAATTTTTTCTTTCGTATTTTCTGACAGATTCTGTGGAGGGTAGACTGCTATAGAATCACCAGAATGGACTCCAGCACGTTCAATATGCTCCATGATACCCGGAATAACAACTGTTTCACCATCAGAAATTGCATCTACTTCAATTTCTTTCCCTGTTAAATAACGATCGATTAATACAGGATGCTTCGGATTTATCTTCACGGCATTTTTCATATAATGAAGCAAATCCTCCTGATCATCCACGATCTCCATTGCCCTTCCACCAAGAACATAGGACGGTCTTACCAAAATAGGGTATCCAATCTCATCAGCCACTTCGACTGCTTCCTCCACTGACAAGGCTGTTTTCCCTTTAGGCTGCGGGATATTCAGTTCTGTTAAGGCTTGCTCAAACATATCGCGATTTTCAGATCGATCCACATCCTCTAAAGACGTACCCAGTATCTTAACTCCTCTTTCTACAAGGGCTGAGGCAAGATTAATGGCTGTCTGACCGCCAAATTGTACAATAACCCCTTCTGGTTTTTCTAAATCAATGACATTCATCACATCTTCAATCGTTAAGGGCTCAAAATATAGTTTGTCTGAAATGCTAAAATCTGTTGAGACCGTTTCCGGATTGCTGTTTATAATAATCGCTTCATAGCCGGCTTCTTTAATCGCCCAGACAGAATGAACAGTTGCGTAATCAAACTCAACTCCCTGCCCGATTCGAATGGGTCCGGAACCAAGTACAACGACACTCCTCTTTGGCGTTACGATTGATTCATTCTCATCCTCATAAGTGGAGTAAAAATATGGTGTTTCAGATTCAAACTCCGCAGCACAGGTATCGACCATTTTAAATACCGGTTTGATTTGATTGTCCATGCGCCACTGATACACTTCCAATTCAGAGCTTTTCCAAAGCTTTGCTAAGATATAATCAGAGAAACCAAGTTTTTTGGCTATTAATGTATATCTCGGATGGAAGGGGGCTTCTAACAGTTTAGCTTCCATCTCAACAATCTTTGCAAATTTATGCAGAAAGAATAAATCAATCCGAGACCATTCATGGATTAACTGAATCGTTAATCCGCGCTTTAACCCTTCAGCAATATAAAATAGTCGTTCGTCTGTTGCTATTTTAATTTGTTTTTCTATCTCTTCATCTGTGATCATCTCAGCCTTAGGCAGTTCAAAGTGCAAGATTCCAACCTCTAGGGAGCGAATTGCTTTTAATAGAGATTCCTCGAACGTTCTGCCGATTGCCATAACCTCACCAGTTGCTTTCATTTGCGTTCCGAGGGTTCTGTTCCCTTCCTCAAATTTATCAAAAGGCCAGCGTGGTATTTTGGTTACGACATAATCAAGTGCCGGTTCAAAGCTCGCATAAGTTTTTCCGGTTACGGGATTGATCATCTCATCGAGTGTCAAACCAACTGCAATTTTAGCTGCAAGCTTTGCGATAGGATAACCGGTTGCTTTAGAAGCAAGGGCAGACGAACGGCTCACCCTTGGGTTAACCTCGATAATGTAGTAATTGAAGCTATCTGGATCAAGAGCAAGCTGAACATTGCAGCCTCCTTCTATTTTTAAAGAACGTATAATTTTCAACGACGCATTGCGCAATAATTGGTATTCCCGGTCACTCAATGTTTGGCTCGGTGCCACTACAATCGAATCTCCCGTATGTATTCCGACAGGATCGATATTTTCCATGTTACAAACTACGATTGCATTATCATTCGAATCTCTCATGACCTCATATTCAATTTCCTTGAACCCTGCAATGCTTTTTTCCAGCAAGCATTGGGTGACAGGACTGCTCTTGAGACCACCGGCTACAATCTCGCGTAATTCCTCTTCGTTTGAACAGATTCCGCCGCCTGTCCCTCCAAGTGTATAAGCCGGTCGTACAATTACAGGGTATCCTACAGTCTGAATAAAAGCCTCGGCTTCTTCCAGATTATGAATGATCGCACTGTCAGGAACCGGTTCACTCAATTCGTTCATTAAGCTTCGGAATAGATCACGGTCCTCAGCCTGCTCAATTGCCGATAGCTTTGTTCCCAGAATTTCAACACCGCATTCCTTGAGCACTCCAGATTTGGACAGTTCTACAGCCAGATTTAATCCAGTCTGCCCTCCAAGAGTCGGCAATAGAGCATCAGGGCGTTCTTTACGGATAATTTTACTGACAAACTCTAACGTTAATGGCTCAATATAAACCGCATCTGCAATTTCCGTGTCTGTCATAATTGTAGCCGGGTTGGAATTAACCAAGACAACACGATACCCTTCTTCTTTTAATGCCAGACAAGCTTGTGTACCCGCATAATCAAATTCTGCTGCCTGGCCGATTACAATCGGTCCGGATCCAATAACCAGGATGGATTTAATATCTGTACGTTTACTCATTTTACTGCCTCCTTCAGTTTGGATCTCTCAATCATGCTAATGAATTGATCAAATAAATAATTTGCGTCCTCCGGGCCAGGCGATGATTCCGGGTGATATTGGACGGTGAAAGCATCGTAGTATTTATGTCTTAATCCCTCAATCGTTCCGTCATTTAATGCAATATGCGTAACTTCCAAGTCTGTTTGTTCAATAGAGTCATATTTCACTGTGTATCCATGGTTTTGCGAGGTCAGTGCAATTTTGCCTGTTTTTAAATCTTTAACTGGGTGATTGGAACCGCGA
This sequence comes from Bacillus sp. z14 (2026), assembly GCF_058313575.1. Taxonomy (NCBI): domain Bacteria; kingdom Bacillati; phylum Bacillota; class Bacilli; order Caryophanales; family Bacillaceae; genus Bacillus; species Bacillus sp. z14 (2026). Next base: position 583,640 of record NZ_JBZFQK010000002.1, on the reverse strand, counting down.
TGCCCAAATTTCATTTTTTCAGTTTCTGCATTACATGCTAGAGCAAACAACTGGTGCCCAAGACAAATGCCGAACATTGGCACTTTTCCGATAATTTTTCTTATCATTTCAATCGCTTCCGGTACATTTTCAGGGTCTCCCGGTCCATTTGTCAGCATGATACCATCTGGACGAAGTGTCATAATTTCTTCAAAGGTAGTATTATAAGGCACAACGATTACATCACAGCCTCGATTGTTTAATTCTCTTAATATTCCATGCTTCATTCCAAAATCTACTACAACTACCCGATAACCGCGTCCTGGACTCGGATATGCTTTTTTTGTAGATACCTTTTGAACCTGATTACGAGGCAGCACAGTTGCTTTCACTTGATGGAGCATCGTTTCAGCATCTTTAGTTATTGAACAAATCACACCTTTTACTGTACCTCTTTCACGAATCATTCTTGTCAACTTCCGAGTATCAATCCCTGCAATGCCAGGGATATTCTTTATTTTCATATATTCATCAAGAGAAAAATCACTTCTCCAATTCGAAGGAAAATCAGCCACTTCTTTTACAATTAGGCCACTTAGGCTCGGAGCGATTGACTCAAAATCATCCCTATTGATTCCATAGTTACCGATTAAAGGATAAGTCATCGTAATAATTTGACCGCAATAAGAAGGGTCAGATAAAATCTCCTGATAACCGGTCATCCCCGTATTAAATACAACCTCACCAATTTTATCGCTTTCTCCTCCAAATGCTTCGCCAATAAAAATTGTTCCATCTTCTAAAATCAATTGTCTCTTCATTCAGTTAGACTTCCTTTCTGCCAAACTACTTTTCCTTCCACAATCGTCATGACCGGCCATCCTTGACAGCTCAGGCCAGCAAATGGCGTGTTTTTTCCTTTGGAAAGGAAGGTATCAGGATTAATCACTTGTTCTTCTTCTAAATCAAGCAGGACGAGATCCGCAGGCATCCCTATTTCTATTTTTCCGTAGTTAAGTTCAAATGCTTGCGCTGGTTTAATCGTCAAGAAATCAATTAATTGTTTCAGGGTCATCGCTCCCTTTTTTACCAAATATGTATACAACAGCGGAAAGGCTGTTTCTAATCCAACTATGCCAAACGGCGCAAGTCTGATATTTTGTGATTTTTCCTCTACTGAATGGGGAGCATGATCTGTAGCGATAAAATCAATCGTCCCGTCTAACAGGCCTTCTAGCAATGCTTTTTTGTCATCCTCACCTCTTAAAGGCGGATTCATTTTAAAATTAGTATCCAGCTCCTTAATGTCCATTTCGGACAGTAACAAATGATGGGGGGTTACCTCTGCTGTTACATGAATGCGTGCTTTCTTGGCATCACGAACCGTTCTTACAGACTCCTTCGTGCTGATATGACAAACATGATAATGGCAACCTGCTGTCTCAGCCAGTAATACATCCCTAGCAATATGGACCGCTTCACATACTGAAGGGATACCAGGTAATTCATGTTTTCTCGAATAGATTCCTTCATGCACACATCCACTTTGAATTAATGTATTATCCTCACAGTGAGCGACAATGGCCATATTCAGTTTTGCAGCTTTTTTCATAGCTTCAAGCATCATACCAGCTGACTGGATGCCGACGCCGTCATCTGTAAAGGCAAATGCTCCGGATTTTTTCAGAGATTCAAAATCAGTTAATTCCTTTCCAAGCTCCCTGATAGTAATTGAGGCATAGGGCAATACCCTTGTGCTCGCCTTTTCTCTAATTCTATTATTTAACGAACGTAATTGTTCGGCAGTATCCGGAACAGGTCGTGTATTTGGCATAGCAGCTACAGTAGTAAATCCACCTTTTGCAGCAGCCTGTGTCCCTGTTTCAATCGTTTCTTTATGCTCGCCGCCAGGCTCTCTTAAGTGAACATGCAAATCTATAAAACCAGGCGCCAGCAAAAATCCTTTAGCATGAATGATGTTTGCCTGCTGATTGGGCAATTCATCTTGGATATCGGAGATTACTCCGCTCTGAATTAAGATATCTTTGGTGGCCAGTGTTCCATCATCAGTTAAAAATTGCGCACTTTTTATAATTGTATTCATGATTTGCCGCTCCTCCCCTTTGCTCGATACTATTTTTTAAAGCAGCCATTCTCACATATACTCCGTTGGCCATTTGTTTAAATATTCGCGAACGAGCGCATTCAACTAATGAATCATCAATTTCCACACCTCTATTTACTGGCGCAGGATGCATAATTATACAATTACTCCTAAGACGTCTCTCCCTTTCAATCGTCAATCCATAACTGTTCAAATATTCCATTTTTCTCATTGGCATTTCCACTGAATGACGTTCATGCTGGATTCGAAGCAACATAACTACATCTGCGTTTTCGATGGCGTCATCAATTGGTTCATAGGCCACATTGCTTCCTGAGAGATTCGCCCAAGCTTGTGGGCCAGAGAATACAACCTTTGCACCTAATCTGGTCAGTGTTTCCGCATTTGATCGCGCTACGCGGCTATGCCTGATATCTCCTATGATTGCCACTTTTAAACCTCGAAACGTTTGAAATTCCTGTTTAATGGTCATCAAGTCCAATAAACATTGCGTAGGATGATGCCCGCATCCATCACCAGCATTCATTATGGATAAATATACACCACTTTGTATTAAATTTGCAAAATAATTATCTTCTGTATGACGAATTACTACGGTTTCCACTCCAATCGCTTCTAATGTCTTCACTGTATCGGATAGGGTTTCACCTTTTAATACACTTGATGCTTGCACTTCAAAAGGGATTACATCCAACCCAAGCTTTCGCTGTGCCATTTCAAAGCTGATTTTAGTTCGCGTGCTCGCTTCAAAAAATAAATTTGCTACAAAGTGTCTTTTTGCAGGCATCCAGGTTTCCCCATTGGCAAATGCCTCAGCATCTGATAGCAAGCCTGTAATTTCCTCAATCGATAAATCTGTCATCGTAAGCAAATGTTTCACGATCAATCAGCCTCCCATATTCTAAAAAAAACCCTAATTCGTTTTTTACGAATCAGGGTTTTAGTTTATTTAGTCGATTCATCCCAATATCGCATACTGGAATTATCGCACTTAATCTAACCCCTGTATTTTACTTGTTGGATCTACTTTCAACCCTGACTTTCACTGGTTTCCTTACCGGGAAGTACAAGATTTAAGATGACACCTACAATGGCGGCCAATGCCATTCCAGAAATGGAGGCATGATCGGTAATTTTGAGCATTGCACCACCAACACCAATGATTAAAATAACAGAGGATATGACTAAGTTTCTATTTTTAGATAAATCGATTTTGCTGTCGATCAACATCCGTAAACCGCTTGAAGCTATGATGCCGAACAGAAGAATGGACACCCCACCCATCACAGCTGATGGAATGGATTGAATAAGGGCTGAAATTTTTCCAATAAATCCGAACAAGATTGCGAATACCGCTGCTCCGCCTATTACATAAACACTGAATACTCTTGTAAGACCCATAACACCAATATTTTCTCCATAGGTTGTATTCGGAGGACCACCCAGGCAAGATGCAATCATAATGGAAACTCCATCGCCAAATAACGAACGATGTAGACCCGGTTTCTCAACAAAATTGCGTCCAGCAAGTTTACCAAGAACTAATTGATCGCCAATATGTTCTGATATTGGAACGATGGCAATTGGAATCATGATCAGAATAATTTCCCATGTTAAAGCCGGTGTATAGTCTACAAATGGCATCGTGAAGTTTGGAAGCTGGAACCAGGCTGCTTCTTTTACCGGAGTGAAATCTACAATTCCAAAGAAGAGGGCTGTAATATAACCACCAATAATACCGATTAATACTGGAATCAGTGAAAAAAAGTTTTTTAAGACTACACTGCATATGATCGTGATGGCAAGTGTAATTAAGGCAACCGTAATATGTTTTGTGCTGTAAACAAGCACTTCTGCATTCGGATTTTCATACATGGCCATATTGACTGCTGTTGAGGCAAGACCAAGACCAATTACCATAATGACAGGACCAACTACTACAGGCGGTAAAAAATTTAGGATTGTTTTAGTGCCTAGTTTTTTAACTAATAAAGCAACGAGTGCATAAACAAGTCCAATCAAAAAGCCGCCTACTAAAGCAGAGCCAACACCGCTGCTTTCATTTAGTAAAGTAATCGGATAGATAAAGGCAAAGGATGAACCGAGATAGGCTGGTATTTGCCCTTTGGTGATCAGGATGTAAACCAGTGTACCAATACCGCTTGTCAATAGGGCAATTCCCGGATCAAGGCCTGTTAGAATCGGCACAAGAATGGTTGAACCAAACATCGCAAATAAATGCTGCAGGCTTAATATAAACCATTGCTTCGGAGTTGGTTTTTCATTGACATCGTACCTTATATGAGGATTGTTTGCTATTTCTGTAGAAGTCATAATTATTGCCTCCCTGATGAAAGAATTGGTTTCGAAGGGAGATGATTATTTGCATAAGCAAATATCACTTGCTCCCCTTTTCAGCCTCACAGGACTGAATTAAAAAGGTTTATTTATTCAAAAATGGAGACTTGTTCACCGTCATCCATTTCTTTTAATTTGACGACAATCTTTTCATTTTTTGCAGTAGGTATATTCTTGCCTACATAATCAGCTCGGATTGGAAGCTCTCTGTGCCCTCTGTCGATCAGGACAGCTAATTGGATTTGAGCCGGTCTGCCGATATCTATAAGGGCATCCAGAGCCGCTCTCACTGTTCTTCCGGTATATAAAACATCATCAACCAGAATGACTTTTTTATCTTTCAAGCTAAATGGTATATCTGATCCATTTACCTGTGGATCCCCACTTTTTGTCTTTGTGCTTAAATCATCCCGGTACAAGGTAATATCCAGTTCACCAACAGGAATTTCCGCTCCTTCAATTTCATGAATTCTTTGTCCCAGACGTTTGGCTAGAAATATACCACGGGTACGAATACCGATCAACACACAATCACTAATACCCTTATTTTTCTCGATAATTTCATGAGAAATCCTTGTTAACGCTCTTGAGATTGCTTTTTCATCAAGCAATGTTGCTTTCTCTAACATATCATCGACCCTTTCCTAAAAATGAAAAAATCCTTTTGCCGCGTGGGCAAAAGGATATAATAAACCATAGAAAAAAGACATACTTCTTCCATTAGTTTTCACGTACCTTTTCAGCCTCACGGGACTGTATTTAAAGGACCCTATTCAGTTGTATCTATATTACTTTAGGATTGTTATCCTTGTCAACAGTCAATTCTTAAAGTTTCCAAATAATCGACAAAATATGCTGGCAATGGCGCTTCAAATTCCAAATATTCCTCTGTTCTTGGATGGATAAATCCCAGAACTGCTGCATGTAAAGCCTGTCCATTTAAATCAGGAGTTTTTCTTGGTCCATACTTAGGATCACCGGCAAGAGGATAACCAATATATTTCATATGGACACGAATTTGATGAGTACGTCCTGTTTCAAGCTGACATTCAATAAATGTAAAGTCCTTAAATCTTTCCAGTACATGAAAATGTGTAACTGCATGCCTAGAATTTTCGTCCGTTACTGTCATGCTTTGACGATCTCGTTTATCACGGCCTATCGGCGCATCTACCGTTCCTGCATCATGCGGAATGATACCGTGGACAAGTGCCTTATACTTCCGGGTAACTGTTTTTTCAGTTAATTGCTTTACAAGTCTCTCATGCGCATAATCATTTTTAGCGACCATGAGCAATCCTGAAGTATCCTTGTCGATACGGTGGACGATCCCTGGACGCATCACACCATTGATTCCTGATAAATCCTTGCAATGGTACATTAAAGCATTTACAAGTGTACCTGATCCATGTCCTGCTGCCGGATGTACAACCATGCCTTTAGGTTTATTCACAACAATAACATCCGCATCCTCATAATAAATATCAAGAGGAATGTTCTCAGCTACAACATCAAGTTCCTCTGGCTCTGATGGTGTGATTTCAATAGAGTCACCAAGCTGACATTTATAATTTGCCTTTACCTGCTTGTCATTAACCAGAATATTTCCTTCTTTAATCCACTGCTGGACTTGAGAACGTGACCATTCTTCATTTAAAACGGAAAGGACCTTATCAAGCCTTTCACCTTTATGTTCTTCTGTTACGATCAGTCTTTGACTATCCATTCTTTAGCTCCTTAGCTCTTTTTTCCTCCAAAAACATAGCAATCACCAATAATCCAACTCCTATACAAAGAGCAGAATCTGCCACATTAAAGACAGGAAAACTGTATGAGAATATATACGTATGCACAAAATCAACCACTTCATTGCGGAAAATCCGATCAATAAAATTACCAATCGCTCCTCCAAGAATAAGTCCAAGGGATATCCCCGTCAACTTATCGGTACTGAATTTTCTTATGTAAAAGACAATTCCAATAATAACCACGGTTGTTACGATATAAAAAAACCACATTTGTCCCTGAAGAATTCCCCAGGCTGCCCCTCGGTTTCTGTGAGAGGTAATGTATAGAAAGTTATCAATGATTGGTATACTTTCCCCTAAGGTCATATACTTAACGACCAACCATTTCGTAAATTGGTCAATCATGATAATGAGCAACGCAATCAAATAATACATATATAACATAAGCTTGCCCCCTGCCTGCTTAAAATGTACATACTGCCTAACAAATTGTAGCATATCTATCTAACAAATGTTTTAAAACTTTAACAAAAATACAGGCCCTTTCGAATAGATGAAAGGGCCTATAGAAGGAATAGCATCCCAGTATTTTGGAGCAGGTCGGTCTATCACCTCTACTGCCCACACATAAAAGCTCTTCAAATGAGAGTGTACCTCACTTTTCACTGATTGCATAAGCACTCAGGAAATCGGCTCTCTATCATTTTAAAATACTCGATTATCCGAGTTCTGGATATTCGTTAACTACCACTGTGGAGCAGCGTTCACATAAAGTTGGGTGTTTTTCAATTGTACCAACCTCTTCACTGATATTCCAGCAACGTTCACAAGTTTCTCCATCTGCTTTTGTGACTAAAATTGCCGCATGCTCTAACTTAATAGCTTCTTCCGGTGCATCGTAAATGTATCCGGCAACTTCCACTGAAGAAACGATAAATAATTGTTCAAGGCTTTCTTCAATGCTTTCAAGCAAATCTTTTGTTTCTTCACTTACATACAATGCTACTTTCGCATTTAATGATTTACCAATTACTTTTGAATTTCTTGCTTCTTCAAGCGCTTTAAGGACATCATCACGTAAATTCATGAACAAATCCCATTTCGCTTTAACAGCTGTACTATTTGGATAATTTTCAACCGACGGCATATCTGTTAATTGTACGCTCTCTGCATCAGCATCATCGATAAAAGTCCAAACTTCATCAGCTGTATGCGGCAGAATAGGAGCAATCAATTTAACTAGCTTCATAACGCATTCATGCAGTACAGTTTGAATTGCACGGCGGCCATCACTGTTTTCCGCATCGCAGTATAGAATATCCTTTGCATAATCCAGATAGAAGGAACTTAAATCCTGTGTACAGAAATTATTGATACCATTATAGATATCAGCAAATTCATAATTGTCATAGGATTGTTTTACCTGATCAACCAAATCATTTAACTTAATGAGCATATATTGGTCCACTTCACGAAGATTTTCGTAAGAAACCGCATCATGCTCTGCGTTAAATCCGCTCAGGTTTCCAAGCAGGAATCTGAATGTGTTACGAATTTTACGATATACTTCGGATACTTGTTTCAGAATATTATCAGAAACACGTACATCAGCCTGGTAATCGACACTCGCAACCCAAAGACGCAGAATATCTGCACCCATTTGATTAATAACTTTTAATGGGTCAATTGTGTTTCCTAGGGATTTACTCATTTTACGGCCTTCTCCATCAAGTGTAAATCCGTGGCTTAATACTTCCTTGTAAGGAGCTTTACCAGTAACAGCAACTGACGTTATCAAAGAGGAATTAAACCATCCACGATATTGGTCTGAACCCTCGAGGTAAAGGTCAGCTGGTCTTCTCAAATCTTCTCTTGCTTCAAGAACTGATTGATGGGAGGAGCCAGAGTCAAACCATACGTCCATAATATCTGTTTCTTTCGTAAATAAGCCATTAGGGCTGCCTTCATGTGTAAAGCCTTCTGGGAGAAGATCTTTTGCGTCTTTCTCAAACCAAACAGTGGAACCGTATTGTCGGAATAAATCGGATACATGCTTAATCGTTTCATCCGTAATGATTGCTTCACCATTTTCTGCATAAAACACCGGAATCGGTACGCCCCATGCACGCTGACGGGAAATACACCAGTCTCCACGATCACGAATCATGTTAAATAATCTCGTTTCACCCCATGCAGGTACCCATTTAGTTTCTTTGATCTGCTGCAATAGGTCTTCACGGATATCATCAACTGAAGCAAACCATTGGTCAGTTGCACGGAAAATTGTTGGCTTTTTCGTTCTCCAATCATGCGGATAAGAGTGTGTAATGAAATCAAGTTTTAACAGAGCACCGACTTCCTCGAGTTTATCCGTGATTTCTTTGTTTGCTTTATCATAGAATAATCCTTCAAATCCAGGAGCATCAGAAGTCATATGGCCTTTTCCATCCACTGGGCAGAGTACTCCAAGATTATATTTCTGACCTACGATAAAGTCATCTTCACCATGTCCTGGCGCAGTATGAACACAACCTGTACCTGCATCAGTGGTTACATGCTCTCCTAAAATAACAAGTGAGTCACGGTCATACAATGGATGTTTAGTGACTACATATTCCAGTTCAGCACCTTTAACAGTCTTCTCAACTTCAGCATTCTCCCATCCAAGTGTTTCTTTAACGGAAGGCAATAATGTTTCAGCCACAATATATTTTGTACCATCCACATTCACAAGTACATAATCAAGGCGTGGGTGAACAGCAATTCCAAGGTTAGCTGGAATGGTCCAAGGTGTCGTTGTCCAAATAATGAACTTCGCTCCCTCTTCCACTACTCCTTTGCCGTCCTTCACATCAAATGCAACAAAGATAGATGCTGATTTCTTGTCGTGGTATTCGATTTCCGCTTCAGCTAGTGCAGATTCACTGGAAGGAGACCAATAAACCGGTTTTAATCCTTTATAGATATAGCCTTTTTTCGCCATATCACCGAAAACTTTGATTTGCTCAGCTTCATATTCAGGTTTCAGTGTGATGTATGGATTTTTCCAGTCTCCTCTTACACCTAAACGTTTAAATTGAGTGCGCTGCTGATCAATTTGTGTATAAGCATATTCCTCACAAAGTTTACGGAATTCAGCGATTGTCATTTCCTTACGATTTACTTTTTTGTTTTTAGTTAGAGCTGTTTCAATTGGTAAACCATGAGTATCCCAACCTGGTACATATGGCGCATTATAACCATTCATTGATTTAAAGCGAACAATAAAATCCTTTAAGATTTTATTCATTGCATGCCCGATATGAATGTTTCCATTCGCATAAGGAGGTCCGTCATGCAGCACAAATTTAGGAAGGTCCTTCGTGCGCTCCTGTACTAATTTGTAAATATTTTTTTCTTCCCAACCTGCTTGAACTTCCGGTTCTCTTTTTGGTAAATTCCCACGCATTGGAAATTCTGTTTTAGGCATCAATAATGTGTCTTTAAATTCCATTCCATTCACTCCTTAAACTTCGGTTAAACTATTTTCATAAATAAATACAAAAAAGCCTTTTCATCCCGGTAAAGGGACGAAAAGGCTATATTTCCGCGGTACCACCCTTTTAGAATATTGCCTGACAATATTCCTCTTGGTATTCGTAACGTGAATGACTCGCCACTATTTACTGCCAGCCAAGCTGGGTTCAAAAGCAGACTCAGGGATGATCTTCCATCCAGATTCTTTTACCGGACTCCCACCTTCCCCGGCTCGCTACAAAAAGTATAATCTGATGTACTGTTCCCGTCTTCGTTTTATCATTTTTTGAATAGATTTGTTAAAATATTATATTCAATAACTTACGATAAAGTCAAGACCTTACATTTCTTCTTCATTCAGGTCGATATCAAATTCAGTGGCATCCACGTCATATTTAAGAAGTTTATCCCAATCTTCACTGTTTAATAAATCAAGCTGGGCTTCAACAAGCATTTTAAAACGCATTCTGAATACTTTAGATTGCTTTTTAAGGTCTTCAATTTCAATAGCAATTTTTCTTGCTTTAGATAATGCCTCATTGACAATTCGGTCAGCATTTTTTTCTGCTTCCTTCATAATCAATTTAGCCTCTTTTTGAGAATTTCGTTTGACATCTTCTCCGGCTTCCTGAGCAATGACGATTGATTTATTCAACGTTTCCTCAATGTTGGAGAAATGCTCAAGGCGTTGTTCCAACTCTTCCACTTTAGCTTCAAGATCTTTCTTATCTCGAAGGACCAACTCGTAATCTTTAATTATTTGGTCAAGAAACTCATTTACTTCATCTTCATCGTAACCGCGGAATCCTCTGCCGAATTCCTTGTTATGTATGTCTAGCGGTGATAATGGCATAGACTGCACCTCCGAATACTGATTCTTCTCTTAATTATTATACTATGCTTTCGACAGTAATGGTGATATTCCTTCTAAATTCCTGATTATTTTTGTATACCACACTTTATTTTCCATTTATCTTTCTTTGTTTTTCCTTCAATGGAAAATATCTTCATTCTCCCTATCCCACGAGTGGATAACACATCACTTTCTCTGATTTCATATGATGGATTATCGACTTGTTTCCAGTTTACCTTAACACGCCCCTGCTGTACGAGTGTTTGGCTCTTTTGCCTCGAAATATTGGCGATAGCCGACAATATCGTATCAATTCTCATGGAGGAAACTGTCACTTGGCATTCCTTCCATTGTTCCGTAACAGTCATGGCCTGATCAGCAGGTATTTCCTGAAACTTTACACCCGCATTGCCCATTTTAGATATATTCATCTCCAGATAGGATGCTACATCTTTTGCAACAACGAATTGTACTCGCTCGCCTTCAATCCATATATCACCAAATTTTTCTCTCTTTAAGCCAACAGACATTAACGTGCCAAGAATCTGCCTGTGTTTCAGTGTCGTAAATTTTGCAGAATAAAACAATTCATAAATGGTCAGTTCGTAATCCTCGATTTGCGGTTCATAATAGTCCGGATAGAGGAGCGCTCTTTGCCGCTCGGCCGCTTCGCTTCCTCCAAAAAAGGAAACAAGTACATCTCCATTTGTACCAATTAGCATCCTTACAATCTCTGATTCTCTGGGGTCAAGAAAATCTGTCAGTTTAGGGGCATATTGCTCCTGCACTTGATCAATCCATCCAAGCACCTGATCGATAAATTCTCTTTCTTCCTGACGAAAATGCTGATAAATATCCATTTACATCCTCCAGCTAAAATATAAAAGCTCCCTGTTTTGAAAGGGAGCTAACATTCTTCTTAAAAAATGCCTGCCAACGCGGAGATTCCTACTCGTGCCATATTTAACACAAGAATCGCTATAATTGGAGAAATATCAATCATGCCGAGCGAAGGTACAATTCTCCTGAATGGTTCCAAAAACGGCTCACATATGCGTGCTAAAAACATTCCAATTCCTGTATCCCTTGCATTTGGAAACCACGACATTAATATGTAAATAATTAAGGCCCAGGAATATATATCTACTGCTTTATAAAGTATATAAAAAACTATATCCATTATTTACTTACCACCTTATATCCTCCAGTTCATCTTCTTGAGCATATCCAGAGATGGAACCTGAAACATCAACATTATCAGGGGTACATAAGAATATATTTGACCCGATACGCTGAATATCCCCACCTATTGCATAGACTGTCCCACTTAAAAAGTCAACAATTCTTCTAGCCTGGTCTGGTGAAATCCTTTGTAAATTCACAACAACCCCACGGCGATTTTTTAAATGGTCGGCAATCTCCTGAGCATCTGCATACGCTCTTGGCTCCAGCAATACTAACTTAGAAGATTTCTGTATGCTTTGAAGACTCACTATATTTTGTTGTTTTTGCTGCTGATCATGTTTATTCACTTTTGCCGGAATTTTTTCTTCTTCAACATATTGTTCCTCATACTCATATTCTTCATCCTCGAGTGCAAAGAACGTTTTCATTTTTGATACGATAGACATCATTTACACCTCTCTTTTATTCATTCCCTACCAAGGCAGTTCCGATTCTAACCATGGTTGCACCCTCTTCAATGGCGATTTCATAGTCATTAGACATACCCATTGAGAGTTCTGTGCATGGGGCATTGGGCAACTTCATATTTTGTATCACTACTTGCAATTCTTTGAGTTTACGGAAACAAGTACGTATTTCTTCTTCATCATCTGTGAAAGGAGCCATCGTCATAAGTCCCATTACCCTAATTTTTTCAAATTCAGCAAGCTGTTGTACAAACTCAATTGCAACCTGAGGCTGTATTCCATGTTTAGTATCTTCTCCGCTTACATTTATCTGAACAAAACAGTCAATCGGGCGAGTGGCTCTCTTTTCTATTTCTTCAGCCAATGATAAGCGATCAAGAGAATGTAGAACGTCCACACGATTTATGATCGTTTTTACCTTTCTCGTTTGAAGCGAACCGATAAAATGCCAAACTGGTCGTTCTTTTATACCCTCTTGCTTGGCTATTAATCCTTCCGGGCGGTTTTCACCAAAGTTTTTAATTCCGGCTTTATAGGCTTCTAGAGCACGTTTTGTTGAAACATATTTTGTAACAGCAATTATTTGTATATCTTGTGGATTACGACCTGCACGTTTTGCAGCACTCTCGATTTTTTCATGAATGATTTGCAGGTTTTCCGTCACTTCCAATATCCTACTCCTCCTTCCAGCCGATTAACCCCAACATTCGACCAGTTTTCCCCTCATCACGTCGGTGAGAAAAAAAGTAAGAATCATCACAACTTGTACAAAAACCAGTTGTCATAATATTCTCTGGTAAAATACCGGCTTTCTGAAGAATTAAAGCATTCGCCAGCTTTAAATCAAGCTGATATTGATTCTCCGTAATTTGATTATAAGCGGTTTTTGTCTGTTCTTCTAGTATAACCTCTAAATAGTTAATTACTTTTTTGTCGACCGTATAACAGTTTTGGCAAATAGATGGCCCTATTGCAGCATATATCTCTTCAGGCTGAACACCTTCATCCTGTCTCCAGATATCAATCATAGATGAACCTATGCCAGCAACCGTCCCCTTCCAGCCTGCATGTACAATCCCAATCAAATGATGGTTAGGCGCCATAAAATATACGGGTACACAATCTGCAAAACAAAGCGTCAATAATATTCCGCTTTCTTTTGTATATAAACCATCCGTTGCTTTTAATGCTGTTTTATAATCTATAGCACCAAGCCCGGCATGACTTTTGTCAATTTTCAAAATAGACGCTTCATGCGTCTGCTCAGCTCCAACCCATCTTTCAACAGGAAAATGGAGCTGGTCAGCTAGAATACGCCTGTTTTCTATTACTTTTCCATCTAAATCAAAGACGTGAAAAGCTGTATTCATCGACTGAAACGGAAAATCGCTGATGCCTCCGTTCTTCGTAGTAAATCCCGCCAATAAATTCGGATGCCAATCCTTCCAACCTTTTATCGACATAAATGATTCGGAAAACTGAACAAATGGTTCCAAGCTAATACCCCTCGATTTTTCTTTCATTTTATCATAATCCCGCATAATTTTCTTCTTCTATTCATTAAAACTTCCGTATCCCTTGTATTCCACAAGAATCACATCTTCTCCAATCATTTTAATTTTATACCACGGAATGACAGTGTCTTCCTCTTTATTTAAAAACGAAAGCATTTTACTGTTTGCTACCGTTATACTTTCTATTTTCCCAGTACTTAGATTAATTTCAATATCTTCAACATTGCCCAATCGTTTTCCATCGAATGTATTTACGATATCTTTGACTTGTAACTCAGAAATTTTAATCATACTCTATCTCCTCCACTCGGGATCTGTAGTTACAGGCATTATATGAATGGAAAGAACAATAAAGAACTTCTCTCTCTGGCACGCCCTCCTATCCATCAAATCTTGAACGTTATAAAAAAAGGATTTAGTTTCTTTCATATCTGGCTATCTACAAAACCATAAAATCTTTAATAACAGATGCAGGTGATGCAAGAATTTTGAGTTCCTTTTTTTACATAAGGATTGGAGGCCCAGCTATAATAAATAGGCTTAAATATAAATAAAAACTATCCTGCAAACGAGGATAGCTTAAGGGCAATACATATTTAATTATAAGTTCATTGATCAGCAGCTAGATATTTTTATTCATTTGGCGAATAGCCGCTTTTTCCAAGCGGGATACCTGTGCCTGTGAAATTCCGATTTCCTCAGCAACTTCCATTTGCGTTTTCCCTTGGAAGAAACGTTTCTTAAGGATCATTTTCTCACGCTCATTTAACCTGCGCATGCCATCTTTTAATGCAATCTCATTAATCCATGTGCTATCTTTACTCTTCTCATCACTGAGCTGATCCATTACAAAGATTGGATCGCCTCCATCATTGTAAATAGGTTCAAATAATGACACCGGGTCCTGGATTGCATCTAGTGCAAATACTACCTCTTCATACGTAACATCAAGAGCTTTTGCAATTTCTTCAGATGTCGGTTCTCTCGATGTTTCACTCATCAGTCTCTCTCTGACCTGTAAAGCCTTGTATGCAATATCTCTCAACGATCTGGAAACCCTAATCGGGTTATTATCCCGTAAATAACGGCGAATTTCCCCAATGATCATTGGTACAGCATACGTGGAAAATTTTACATTCTGACTTAAGTCAAAGTTGTCAATCGATTTCATTAAACCAATGCATCCAACCTGGAAGAGGTCATCAACATACTCACCCCTGTTATTAAAGCGCTGAATGACACTTAGGACAAGTCTAAGATTACCGTTAACCAACTTCTCCCGTGCTGATGATGATTCTCCAGATTGCATCTGTTTAAACAACTCTCGCATTTCATCATTTTTTAAAACAGGTAATTTTGATGTATCCACACCACATATTTCTACTTTGTTTCGTGTCAATCCATTCCCTCCTAGCAGGAGCTGCTGTACAAAGTAAAGTATCTCCGCGGGAGGGAATTATATGCACATAAAAATTATTTCCGTATAGTGACTAAATGAAAACTCCCTGATTCATAAAGCTTTTATACGACTAAATATTTTTTACACCTTCCTTAAACCATTTTATTAAATTCTTTTCTAAGCCTTTTTATAATTCGCTTCTCAAGACGGGAGATATAGGATTGCGATATCCCCAGTAAATCAGCAACATCCTTTTGTGTTTTTTCCTCTCCGCCAACTAGGCCAAATCTTAATTCCATAATCTGCTTTTCCCGATCATTCAATTGTTCCAGTGCTTTAGCCAAAAGTTTTTTATCAATACTTGTCTCTAAGTTTTTTGTGATGATATCATCATCTGTGCCTAATACATCTGATAAAAGCAATTCATTCCCATCCCAATCAATATTCAGCGGTTCATCGAATGAGACTTCGGAACGTGTTTTACTGTTCCGTCGTAAATACATTAAAATTTCGTTTTCTATACATCTTGATGCATATGTCGCCAGCTTTATTTTCTTTTCGGGATTAAAGGTATTTACAGCTTTAATAAGGCCGATTGTGCCAATACTGATTAAATCTTCAATGTTAATACCTGTATTCTCAAATTTACGTGCTATGTATACAACTAAACGAAGATTTCGTTCAATTAGCATAGATCTTGCTGTTTCATCTCCAGCAGGCAGTTTATGAATTAATATTTCTTCCTCTTCCTTACTGAGTGGCGGTGGAAGAGCCTCACTGCCGCCAATATAATACACTTCATCTGACTTAAGCTTTAATTTAACTAAAACTTTTGTCCAATAATAGGATAGTCTAAAGCGGAAATTTCTCAATTGTTTAACCCCTTTCCTAATCCTCAACGTCTATTTTCTTCCTGAAATGAGTATAGTGATTATTACATTAAGAGGCAGATGCTGAATCACCGGCCGGTACCATTTTTGGATGAACAATGGAATCGAAAAGCCCTTCTCCTGATAATTGCTGCATGGTAAAAGAAATTAAACATTTTTGAACCTCACGACATTCATTGGCTACTTTAATGGATAGGACATCTGGTTTAAATGCAATTAACAATTGACTGTCATTCCCAACAACCTTACACGGAATAATTCTCATTTTTTCTTGCCACTCATCAGGGAAATCAGCAAAATCGCCATGCAAATTCTGGATCCCTTTGTCAATTAACTTGGATACAGACGCAGGTATCATTGTTTCCCTTCCATAGAGTGAAATAATTGCTACAGGAGAACCGGATAATGGATCGAGTAATTGATTTCCTGTGTCAACAAGCCCTTCTGATTCAAATGAAACGCCATTAATTTCAACAATCATTGTAACCCTCTGCTCTTTATTCCACTTGGCAAGATCAAGGATGTTAATATGCTTTTTTGAAAAATGCCATGCCAATGGAAATCCAATCATAACAAAAATCCAACTGACCGGGTCACCGAAGCTGCCTGCTCCACTTGTGAATCCGTTGAAATATTCAGTCACTTCAAAACTAAAAAAATAGTGACTGCCTAAGAGGATCCCACCAATTGTAAAGGTTACAGCATATAAAGTTACAACTCTTTTAAAAAATGCTCGGATACTTCTAAAACCAAATGCGGTTAAAACCATGAAAATAGAAACCATGCTTTTCAGCCAAATTTGATCAGCTAAATAGGAAAAGGGAGTGATATATAGCCAAACAACCATAGATCCCACTAATCCTCCAGCTAGCATTCTAATCCATTTTATTTGGTTTTTTAGTAAAACCGCAGTCCACACTAATATACTTGTATCAAAGACCCAATTGAGAAACCAAATGGCATCAATATAAATAGTCATATTGTTTCCCCATACTTTTTTTAATAGAACATATGAGAAATTATAACCTGACATAATCCAAAAGGTTGTCGCTTCATGTAAAGAGTGCAACCGTTTTTTATTTATATTTTCATCAGTATTTGTCGATGATTTACTGCAAAATTTCACCAGTCATATTTAATTTGAACTATTAGAACTATCGGGGTGGAAAAAGGAATTGAGATAATCAATCAGATTCTTAATTAAAATGTTTGAAATAGAACTATCGGACTAAATCCATAGAATGAGCTATAAACCCTGCAGCGGGAATCTACAAATCAGCTCATTAAAAATATTTACAAAAACAAAAAAAGATGATGATGTAATTTACTATTACATCATCATCTTCCTCTATGAAATATATTATCTACGACGATTACGATTTCTTAAGAATGTCGGAATATCAAGTGTATCATCAGTATTGCTGCTCACTTGATTATTTCTGCTAGGTTCTGAAGTATAAGATTCCTCACGCTTAGGTACTTCGCGCTTGATTGGATTCGTTTGAGGAGCAGGGCGTGATTGGCCAAAGTTCGGTCTTGCCGCCGGACGTTGTTGTTCAATTTCATTGAAGCCAGTCGCAATCACAGTTACTACAATTTCATCTTTCAGATTCTCATTAATAACAGAACCAAAAATCATATTTACTTCCTGATCGGAGGCTGATGCTACAATATCGGCAGCTTCCTGAACTTCGAATAAGCTTAAGTTCGTTCCTCCAGTGATGTTCATTAACACACCTTGAGCACCGTCAATGGATGTTTCAAGCAATGGACTGGAGATAGCTTTTTTAGCCGCTTCAGCAGCACGGCTTTCACCTGATGCAACCCCGATTCCCATTAAAGCGGATCCTTTATTGGACATAATTGTTTTCACATCTGCAAAGTCCAGGTTAATTAATCCTGGCACTGCGATTAAATCAGAAATACCTTGTACACCTTGTCTTAAAACATTATCTGCTTCACGGAAAGCTTCAAGCATTGGTGTACTTTTATCAACGATTTCCAATAATCGATCATTTGGAATAACAATTAACGTATCAACAGATTCTTTCATAGCCGCAATTCCACCCTGAGCCTGCGTGGAACGCTTACGGCCTTCGAATGTAAATGGTCTTGTCACTACACCAACAGTCAGAGCACCCAATTCACGGGCAATCTGAGCTACAACTGGAGCAGCTCCTGTTCCGGTACCACCGCCCATACCAGCTGTAACAAATACCATATCTGCTCCTTGAAGGGCTTGCTCAATTTGTTCTTTACTTTCTTCAGCAGCTTTTTTTCCAACATCCGGATTGGCGCCTGCACCAAGTCCTCGTGTCAATTTACCGCCTATTTGCATTTTTATTTCAGCTTTTGATAGATTCAAAGCTTGGGCATCTGTGTTAACCGCAATAAATTCTACCCCTTGTAAGCCATGTTCAATCATTCGGTTAACGGCGTTATTTCCGCCGCCCCCTACTCCGATTACTTTTATCGTTGCTAACGAATCAATATTTGTATCAAATTCTAGCATGGAAAGTCCTCCTATTATTTTCGGTAAAGTGTTTCCCTTATTCGAAAAATACTCCGAAGAATTTTTTCATTTTTGTACTCACTTTATCTTCCGGATTTTTTGGTGCTTTTTCTTTTGGAGCTGGTTTTTGAGCCGGACGCTTTTCTGTTGTTTCTCTGGTAGCAGCAACAGTATGCGCTCCTAACTTCAAGCCTTGCGATCTGGCTTTGTTACATGCATATGTGATAAGACCAACAGAAGTTGTGTACTGAGGTTCTCTGACACCTATGTAATTTGGTTCCGCTCCACGAACGCGATTTTGCAAAATATTTTGTGCTAAATCCAGTATACCAGGGGTTTTTACTACTCCACCAGTGAGAACATATCCCCCAAGCAAATCAGTTACACCCATATTCACTATAGCATCTTCTACCATTTCAAAGATTTCTGTTAATCTATCTTCCATAATATCAGATACGATAAATTGATTGCAGGTCTGTTGTTTTTCGCTGCCAATCACCGGTACTGTGAATGTTTCTTCTTCCGCATCATCATCAATAAATGCATGGCCATGTCTAACTTTAATTTGTTCGGAAACATCAGTTGGTGTTTTTAACACAATGCTGATATCTTTTGTAATATTATTTCCGCCAAGCGGGATAACTGTAGCTCCTTTTAACTCCCCATCTTCAAATACAGCGACTTGTGTAGAACCGCCACCTATATCAACTAGGGCTATTCCAAGATTACGCTCATCCTTGGATAAAACAAGTGAGCCGGCCGCCATAGGCTGCAATGCAATATCAGTTATTTCTAAACCTGCACGTTCTACAGCGCGAAGGGTATTATGTAAAATGGTTCTGAGTCCGGTAATTAATACGCCCCTCATTTCAAGGCGAACTCCAGTCATACCTTTTGGGTCGCTGATTTCATCTATTTCATCCACTTTGTAATGCACAGGAATAACATCAATAATTTCTCGATCAGAAGGAATTGTAACTAATTCCGCCTGTTCTCTAACACGAGTTTTATCCTCTTCTGTAATCTCTCGATTGTCATTGGATACAGCGACTACCCCATGGCATGGCTGAAGCATAATATGATTGGCGCTGATTCCGACAATCACTTTACGAATCTCCATACCTACCATTCTTTCAGCTTGTTCAACTGCTTTTCGAATGGATTTGACAGTTTCATCTATATCAACAATCTGACCTTTTTTCAAGCCTTCAGATGCTGCATTCCCCACACCGATTATGTTCAAGGAGTCATTTTCCATTTCTCCTATTATCACTTTCACAGTGGATGTACCGATGTCAAGGCTAACATAAATTTCATTGTTGTGCACCCTTTGGCACCTCCTTTAATAGCTATCTATATTATGTTTGAGCTTTTTGAAACCCTACAAAACAACTATTCGCCAAAACCCTTTATTATCCTGTTATTTCATGTGAAATATCAGAATGTATAAAGAATGTCTGTTTTTTAATGATAAGAAATATTTCAGAAAAACAATTTGTTATTTCATATTACCTTATTAACTACAAGTCTACACCAATATGAACGCCTAGAAAAGTCAAATTTGTAGCATATATCATATAAAAAAAGAATTTTCTCACATCTGACCAATTCATTCTGTTTTATTTCAGAAAATTAAGCTACTAAAATAATACGCTATGTCCTAAAAATTCATTTTCTATATCAGTTGACTTAAAATTACGTTCAAAGATTCTTTTTATGTTCCTAAATACAATTTTTGGAATTACCTTCATTTTTCACTCCTTGAATCTGACTAATAAGAATGAAAATATGAACCAACTTCGAGATCGATAACCCCTTTGCTGCCTTCCTCCAATTGACTCACAATTGCAGCATAATGCACCAGCTTCTCAGCAAGAGTTTCTCCACTCGCAGTTACTTCAAAACCGTCATTCATGTAAAGAGTGACTTTCGTTTTATCAGTCTTTGATGGATTATGGTGAATCTCAGATATTGAGTTCATCACATCCTCGGACATTTCTTCAAGCTGCCCTATAACGATTGACAATGGTTTCCCCTCTTTAAATGAAACAAGTAAAGGCCCTGAATCTGGAATATGGCTTAACTTCTTGTCCAATATCTTACCATTCGATAATATTGGATAATATTCCTTTCCCTTTTGTACATAGGCGGTGTATTTATATTCACTGACTTCCAATGTTATATGGTTGGGAAATCCTTTTTTTAATTTGACATCCTCAATCTCAGGATGTTTTTTAATCATCGTTTCAATTTTGTCACCTTTAATCTCCCAAATATTATCCTCTACTTCCAAACCGCTTTGCTCAATGATTTCTTTATCTGTCAAATACGCATTGCCTTCGACCTGTATAGATTGGATTCGACTTAATGGAGATTGCAAATAGATAATACTGAATATAAGTAAAAAGAAAATCGTCAACAGCCCGATTAGGCGCCTATTTGCTTTCTTTTTTCTCATCTGTTTCAATTTAGGAATTCGATCTTCAAGAGATACCAAATTCTTATCCAATACAAACACCTCATTTAACCAACAACTAAGAATCTGCATACCCTCGTCGTTTTACATATACATAATAAAATATTCTCACCATGATATATAGGTATTATTGCAAAATTATATCGATGGGTGAAGATTTTATTTTTAAATTTCAAAGAACTCATTTACCAAAAATTGATAGATAACACATCAATTATGAGAAAATTATAACATATAATCTCTTGTTTTTTTCTGCTTTTTTAAAGGAATGAATCAAGAAATCCGCTTCCGATTCCATCGGTTAAAAAAACAGGACGATTGGATTATCATGAATCGGAAGGGACGAGGTATTCATTTTTCATAGCAGGCCATCAAAACCAACTATCTAAATGAGTCCTTTAATCACAATAGAAAAGGACATAATTATAAGTCATTAACCGTAAGTCCTGCTTGATATCTTTAGAAACAAGATTTTTATTCCTCTTTGATTTCATTTCGTCCTATTTATTTACTGCAGATCCTGCATCATGCTTAATAAACGCTCAGCCGAATCAGGTATACCCATTTGCTTTGCTGACTTCTTCATAGATTCAATCCTGTCTGTATCGAGCATTATTTCATCAATCGCTTTAATTAAGGTGCTACCATTCAATTCACTTTCTTTTATCATGGTTGCTGCCCCTTTTTGTACTAAAGCCTGTGCATTCTTTTCCTGATGATTATTCGTTACATAAGGACTTGGAATCAAGATACTGGCTATTCCCAATGCTGTTAATTCAGCCAAAGTGGTCGCTCCCGCTCGCGATACAACCAAATCAACTGAAGGCAATATTTCCGGCATATTGTGTATAAATGGTTTTACAATGACATTATCTGGAGTTCCAACTAAATCAAGCTCTTCTTTTACTGATTGATAATGAACGTCACCAGTTATATATATCACTTGGTATGGTTTATCCTTTAATACTTCAATATTTTTTAAAACAGCTTCATTAATTGCTTTTGCTCCACGGCTTCCTCCAAATATGAGCACAGAAGGAATGCCTTTCTTAATGCCTAATTGCTGAATTGCATTTGAGCCAATATGTGATACAACCTCTGAACCCCTCGGATTTCCAGTAAAGACCACTTTTTCCTTCGGGAAATATTGCCGAGCCTCTTCAAAGCTTATAGCCACTTTATTAACATATCGACTTAAAAATTTATTTGTTAAACCTGGCACGCTATTTTGTTCATGTATAATCGTTGGAATCTTCATTTTGGACGCTGCATAAACAACCGGTCCACATACATATCCACCGGTCCCGATGACGACATCCGGCTTAAACTCTTTTAATAGTTTTTTGCTGTTTGAAACACCTTTTAAGAAGCGCCATATTGTTTTAACATTTTCCAAGCTTAAAGATCGTTTAAATCCTGTAATCTCAATAGCTTTAAAATCAAGACCTTCTCGACTAACGAGGTCTTTTTCTAATCCTTTTTCGGTACCTATATATAAAAAAGATGCCTCCGGATTTAACTTCTTAATTTCTCTTGCCATGGCCAGTGCAGGATATATATGTCCTCCCGTACCTCCACCACTTAATACTATTTTCATGATTGATTCACCTTTCACTTAACATACATTGTTTCTAACTATATGATTTACCCATATTCTACTACACTCTAAACCAGGTTTACATAGGTTCTTCATTATATATATTACTTAAAAATCCCATTATACTTAAATAATGATAATCTGTAAAAAAAAGAAGCCAAATGGATCAGCTTCATTTCACTCTAATAATTAGAATACCTACTTATATTGAGCAATACACCAACCGCCATTAACATCAAGGTCAACGAAGAACCTCCATAGCTTAAAAACGGCAATGTAATCCCAGTAACTGGCATAAGTCCTGTCACAACACCAATATTGATCATCACCTGTATGGCAATCATAATGATGATTCCAACTGCTAAAAAGGCTCCAAATAAATCAGGTGCTCCAAGCGCGATTCTGATACCTCTCCATAACAGGAGAGAGAATAAGAGTATTACTAGTGAACCACCTATAAAACCCAGTTCTTCGGAGAGAATCGCAAAGATGAAATCTGTTTGCGGTTCAGGCAAATAAAAGAACTTTTGTCTGCTTTGGCCCAGTCCCAGCCCAAACAAACCGCCAGGTCCAATAGCATAGAGTGACTGAATGATTTGAAATCCGCTCCCGAGAGGGTCCTGCCAAGGGTCAAGAAATGATGTGATTCTCTTCATCCGGTAAGGTGCAGATATAACAAGTACAACAAAGCCTGCCACCCCAAGCATTCCAAGACCGACGAAGTGACTTATCCTGGCACCTGCAATAAAAATCATCGCTATACATGTTCCTACCATTACAGTTCCTGTTCCAAGATCAGGCTGCATCATAATTAACCCAAATGCTAAAAAGACAAGACCTAACGAGGGTGCTAAACCTTTCTTAAAAGAAGTTATGTACTTTTGTCTTTCAGATAAGAATTTAGCGAGGAAGACGATCATTGCCAGCTTCATAAATTCAGAAGGCTGAATGGAAAAAGCTCCTACTCCAATCCAACTCCTCGAACCATTTCTTAATGTTCCTATTCCCGGGATGAGCACCACCAACAATAAAATAAAACAAATGATGATTAAAGGTTTTGCCCATCTTCTCCAATTCCAATAATCAATATTCATAATAACCAGCATAGCTACAATTCCTACACCTGCAAATAATAATTGTCTCTTTGCAAAGAAAAAGGTGTCATCAAATTTATAGGTAGCCCATATTGCACTGGCGCTGTATACCATGATTAGCCCTATTGAAAGCAAGGAAAACATTGCGATGATCAAAATAAAGTCAGGAGTGGTTTTTTTTGCAGGCACTTCCATGCACCTCTTTGTTTTAAATTAGGGAAGTATTCCTGGGCGTGATAAATGCTAACAAAAAGAGACGACTTCAAAATCGTCTCTATTGCATTTAGGCAGTGCCTTTCATGAGAAATACTGACTCTTGAACAAGCTCCCTATTTTAACTTATGCACGGCATCCATAAACATGTCTCCCCGGGCTTCAAAAGTTTTATATTGATCCCAACTTGCACATGCCGGTGAAAGTAAAATAGTATCGCCACTTTCTGAAAGTTTATATGCTTCATTGGCGGCTATAGCTACATTATCGACATGTTTGATTATAGATATCCCTGCTTCCTGTGCAGTTTTCGTTAATTTTTCAGCTGTTTCTCCAAAAACAATCATTGCCTTAACATGAGTGAGAAGCGGAATTAATTCATCAAATTCATTTCCTCGATCCAAGCCTCCAGCTAACAGGATTAATGGACTTTTAAACGAGGATATAGCGGCTGACGCAGCCAAAATATTTGTTGCTTTGGAATCGTTATAAAATTTTCGTCCATTTATTTCTGCAACAAATTGAGTACGATGTTTAACACCGCTGAATGTTTTTAGTACATATTGAATCGCTTCATTAGCTACACCATATAATTTAACAGCAGCAACAGCGGACAAAATATTTTCGAGATTATGCTTACCAGGCAATACTACCTCATCTATAGCAATAATCTTTTCATCTCTGAACCAAATAAATCCGTCATTCGTGTAAGCACCTGTTTCATCCACGGATTCAGTGCTGAACGGAACTGAAATAGCAGCTGAACGCTCTGCCGCCTCTTTGGTAGGCGCCTGACTGGCATTATACACTATGAAATCAGTATCCTTTTGGTTTTTGGTTATTTGTGCTTTAGCGAATGCATATTCTTCTTTCGTCCCATGATAATCCAAATGGGCATCAAATAGATTTAAATAGACTGAAATATAAGGTCTGAACGTTTGAATACCCATCAACTGAAACGAGGACAATTCAATTACTATAACATTCTCCGCCGTTGCTTCCTGAGCCACTCCGCTTGCTACCGTTCCTATATTCCCGGCTATAAGCGGCTTTTTCCCTCCGCGTTCAAGCATCTCATAGATCAATGTAGTCGTAGTTGTTTTTCCATTCGTACCTGTTATTCCAATAAAAGGAGCCTCAGATATTCGATAAGCAAGCTCTACTTCAGTAATAATTTCTATATTCTTTTTCAGCGCTTCCTGTATCATCGGATTTGTATACGGAATCCCGGGGTTTTTTACGATTAACTCGAACCCTTCATCCAATAATTCAATCGGGTGGCTACCGCAAACGACCTTAATACCTTCTTCCAGTAAACCTTGAGCTTCTGGGTTTTCATTCAAAGGCTTAAAATCATTTACAGTTACAAAAGCACCAAGTTTATGCAAAAGTGAAGCCGCACTTACCCCGCTCTTTGCCAGCCCGAGGACAAGCACTTTTTTTCTTAAATAATCATTTATTTGCTTCATATTATAACCACACCTCTAAGTAGATTCCTAAAATAGCGAAAAGTAAGCCAACCGTCCAAAACGTTACAACTACACGCCACTCTGACCATCCGCTTAATTCATAATGATGGTGTAATGGACTCATTTTAAATACACGCTTACCTGTCGTTTTAAAAGAAGCTACCTGAATAATAACGGATAAAGTCTCAATAACAAAAACACCGCCAATAATAACAAGAAGTAATTCTAATTTTAGCAATATCGCCACTGTCGCAATAGCTCCACCTAAGGCAAGTGATCCCGTATCACCCATAAACACCTTCGCAGGATGAGCGTTAAAAACTAGGAATCCCAACACAGCCCCGACAACAGCTACACAGAATAAAGCAATATCATATTCTTTTAAATCCCAGGCTAATACAGCAAATGCTCCAAACGCGATAGCAGAAGCCCCAGATACCAACCCATCAAGACCATCAGTTAAATTGACAGCATTCGAAAAACCGACTAACCAGAAAATAATAATAAAGATGTAAAACCATCCAAAATCAATGCTGTAATCAGTCAATGGAATACTAATTTCAGTAGACATATTGCTCTGTCTCATAATGAAATAAAAGATACAAGATATAACTATTTGCCCAAGCAATTTTTGTCTAGATGTTAATCCAAGATTTCTCTTCATGACGATTTTAATAAAATCATCCAGGAAACCAAGTAAACCAAAACCGATGGTTACAAATAGCAGTAAATAGGTTTCAGTACCCGGATCTCTAAATTTACCAGTCATTACAAGGGTTGTAACAAGGATTGACAGTAAGAATACAACCCCTCCCATCGTAGGTGTACCTGTTTTTTTCTGATGGGATTTCGGTCCTTCTTCTCTAATACTCTGACCAAATTTCAAACGTCTTAGGAACGGTATAAAAATAGGGGAGAGAAGAACCGTAATTAAGAATGATACGAGTATAGTAAAAAATAAAACTTGCTCCAGCATGGTTCTACTCCCTTTCGTCTCTTCGGTTCAAATTTAATTTCTGTTCAATTGCTTCTAATGCGACTTCTTTATCGTCAAAATGAAGAACTTCCTTACCAATGATTTGATAATTTTCATGACCTTTTCCGGCAATCAGGACTACATCACCAGGTTCAGCACTGAACACGGCATCATAAATTGCTTCCTTACGATCAGCAATAACTTTGTAATCATAGCCGGCGACACCATTTTCCATATCAGAAAGAATGGATAAAGCATCTTCACTCCTCGGATTATCAGATGTGAATATGGCATTTGAACTATATTCACATGCTACCCGAGCCATAATTGGACGTTTTGTACGATCACGATCACCACCGCAGCCAACGATCGTATATACTTTTTTAGAAGCAAACTCATTGATTGTCTTCAGAACATTTTCCAAGCTATCAGGTGTATGTGCATAATCTACTATAACTGTAAATTCCTGTCCTCCGAAGACCGGCTCAAAACGCCCCGTCACTCCTTTAATATTCTGTAAAGACGATAAGATCTGATTGATATGAAGACCTGAAACAAGTCCAACAGCAATGGCAGCCAGACAATTGTATACGTTGAATTTTCCAATCATCGGGATTGTTATTGGACAGCTATGGTCTGGCGTTGTCAAAGTAAATTTTGTTCCTTCTGAAGTAATAATAATATCAGTTGCCCTAACATCTGCTTTTTGAATAATTCCATATGTTACCACACTAGCAGAAGTTGATTTTTCAAACATGATGGATGCTGAATCATCAGCGTTTAAAATGGCATACTTCGGCTTATTATCCTGATAAGTATTTCCTAAACGTGAGAATAATAAGCTTTTTGCATAACGGTAATTATCCATTGTTCCATGATAATCAAGATGGTCCTGTGTTAAGTTTGAAAAAACAGCAATATCGTAATCACAGCCAAATACACGCCCCATATCGAGTGCATGCGAAGATACTTCCATAACTGCAGTATGTACACGATTGTTCACCATATCTGCAAATGTTTTTTGTAAGGTTAGGCTATCAGGTGTTGTATTTTTTGTTTCGAACTTTTCAGATCCAATCTTCGTATACATGGTTCCGATTAAACCTGTTGTATAGTTTGCATCCTGAAATATTCTTTCTACCAGATGACTAATTGTTGTTTTTCCATTTGTTCCGGTAATTCCGATTAGATTAAGCTTTTGTGTAGGGTGGCCATAAAAGAAATCAGCCAGTAAAGCCATTAACTTTTGTGTGCTTTTAACAATTACGACAGGTACAGAGAGTGATAGAGGCTTCTCTGCAACAATAGCGACTGCTCCATTTCTAACCGCCTCTTCTGCAAGATCATGGCCGTCGACAGTATATCCCTTAATACAGATAAACAAGCTGCCTTCCTTTACCTTGCGGTGGTCATTCTCAATGGATGAAATAAGAGGGTTGCCATCTCCCTGTTTCTGTTTAAACGGTATTCTAGAGATTAATTCATCGAGTTTCATAAAACTGTTCCTTTCTTTTTAAAGCAATCTTCACTATTGTATCGTAATTTAAGCCGTTTAGAAATAATAAAGTATATAATCTTCTAGTCAGGTAAAAGAATAACCGCTTACACTTTTTTCAGATTACGAAGAGGCAGCTGAAAAGAACTTTTATCAGCTGCCAATTTGTTATTCTATGCAGAAATATCCTGAAAGCAGCACCACTTTTATAACCTATTATTCCTCTGTATCATCCTCTTCCAGATATATTCGGATGGAAGAACCCTCTTTCAATTTGACACCTGCTTGCGGTGATTGCTGCACAATCCGATTTCCGCCCCCAGACTTTTCTACTTTGAAGGTAGAATATTGCTCACCCAAATCCTTTAGTGTCATTCCAATCAAATCAGGAACTTCTTCCATTCTCGGATCTAAATAGTTTTTTTCTTTCTCTACTTGATTTTTACGCTGCTCAATACCAAGTGCTGGCAAACTATCCTTCATGATCCTTCCAACAATAGGAGCTGCTACGACCCCTCCAAATTGAACCGTTCCTTTTGGATTATCAATCGCTAAATAGACAACCAATTGCGGATCATCAGCTGGTGCAAACCCGATAAATGAGACAATGAAATTATTTTCTAGGTATCTGCCGTTTTGAGCCTTCTGAGCTGTACCGGTTTTCCCGCCAACTCGATAACCATCAACAAATGCACCTTTCCCTGAACCTTGTGCCACTACTGTTTCAAGAGCTTCACGAATTTCCTTTGAAGTTTCCTTTGAGATAACATTCCTTTTCGCCTTTGGAGTTTTCTTAATGATGGTATCACCTGTGACAGGATTTACAATTTCTTTTGCGATATAGGGGGTATAAAGTGTTCCGCCGTTAATCGCCGCCGACACAGCCATCACCTGTTGGATTGGTGTAACTGAGACTCCTTGGCCAAAAGCAGTTGTTGCCTGTTCAACCGGGCCAACTCGATTTATATTAAATAAAATCCCTTTCCCCTCTCCCTGTAAATCAATACCCGTTTTTTCTCCAAATCCAAAGTCATGAATATAATTAAATAATTTTTCTTTTCCGAGTCTTTGACCAAGCTCAACGAACCCAGGGTTACAGGAGTTCTGTACTACCTCAAGGAATGTTTCAGATCCATGTCCCCCCCGTTTCCAGCATCTTAAACTAGCTCCGCCTACCTTTGTATAGCCTGGATCATAAAAATGATCATTTTTCAAATCCACTTTTCCTTCTTCAAGCGCTGCGGCCAACGTAATAATCTTAAATGTAGAACCTGGCTCATAGGTACTCCATACAGGTAAGTTCCGATTATAAACCTCAGGTGCCACATTTCTAAAATTCGACGGATCAAATGTAGGCCTGCTCGACATTGCCAGTATTTCTCCTGTATTAGGATTAACGGCAATAGCAACAATACCATCGGGGTTATATGTTTCTTCGGCAATTTCCAGTTCTCTATCAATAATCGTTTGAATTCTGCTGTCAACTGTTAGCTTTAAATCATACCCATTTGCTGGAGCTTTATAGTCATCAGCCATATTCTCCATCCGTTTTCCTTTTGCATCAGCATAAAACTTAACATACCCTTTTTGTCCCTTCAGCTCATCATCATAGGCCAATTCAAGGCCCATCAATCCTTGATTATCGATACCCGCAAATCCAAGAACATGTGCCAGTGTAGATCCTTTAGGATAATAACGAATTGAGTCCTCAGCAATATAGACTCCTTTTAAATCT
This sequence comes from Bacillus sp. z14 (2026), assembly GCF_058313575.1. NCBI lineage: Bacteria > Bacillati > Bacillota > Bacilli > Caryophanales > Bacillaceae > Bacillus > Bacillus sp. z14 (2026). The sequence goes on along the minus strand of NZ_JBZFQK010000002.1, from coordinate 554,039 downwards.
AAGTTTCTAATTTCTTTTGCTTTATTGTGGCTGATTTTTCGGCCTTCAGGTATCTTTACGATAGACGTATTTGAGGTTATGAGTTTAAAAGCTTTATCCGTCCTCATATTCAGTACTGAGGCTATTTGTTTAGCTGTATCCGCTGGATTCACCACCTGGCGAGGGACAATATAAACAGTAGGGGCGGATTTATTAGTAGCATAAACCACTCCATTACGGTCCTTGATCTCTCCCCGTTTTGGCTCAAATGGAACATTTCTGCTCCACGAATCTTTAGCTAAGCCCGTCAAAAAATCTCCTAAATAAAACTGAACATATCCTAGTCTGATGATGATTACCAGAAATACGAACAATCCGATCAACAATGCTGCGATTAATCGTTTTCTGACAGTAATATTTGATGCTCTCATGCCCATCCCTCCAATGCACGACTCTTTTTCACTGTATGCTTGTACCCTTTGGTTTATGTATGCACATTATGAAAAGAAAAAAAGAGCCTGATAGCTTTAAAAGCTATCAGGCTCTGAAATAAATCTAATCGGATTCTACATCCTCTTCCTTGGTTTTTGAACTATTCTCTTTTGATTTTTCATATATGGTTTTAGGATTCTCAAATTGAACAACTAGGAAAGTATCATCCTTCAATTTTGTTCCTGCTTTTGGTTTTTGAGTAACAGCATACCCGGAGCCTGAAGTATTTAACTCCACCTCCATTAAGGAAGCCGCCTTCATAACATCCCTAATTGACCATCCTGAAAAATTAGGTACTGTTAAGTCGCCATCGGTCAGAAGAAGAACCTTCTCTCCTTGAATAATCTGAGATCCTGCACTCGGCGATTGTTTAGAAACACTCATCCCTTTCCCTATAACAATAGGTGTCAGGCCAAGCTCTTCAACCTTCGCCTTAGCAGTCTCAACATTCGTTTCTTTTAATTCAGGAACTTCACTAGTGGATTTTTTCTTTGTATTATCTGATTTAATATTTAGGTACTTTAATGTATTTTCCATTACTGAGTTAAATACTTGGGAAACTGGGGCTGAACCAGACTCACTAGCGCTGATTTTCGGCTGTTGAATAGCCACATATACTACAACCTCAGGATTATCCTTCGGTGCCATTCCTAAGAAAGAAAATAAATAATTTTCATGACCAGTAGCGTAACCCGCGCCAGTTTGACTGCGAATCTGAGCCGTTCCCGTTTTACCTATAACATCATAGCCATCCAATTTATATGGCTTACCGGTTCCATGTTTAGAGGTTACGACCGTTTCCAATATATCACGCACCTCAGCTGCCGTTTCCTTGGAAATCGGTTTGCCTGCTACAGTAGGTTTCGTTTCCTTCAATACTTTTTTCGTGTTGGAGTCCACAATTTTTTCAACTACATAGGGCTTCATCATTTTTCCGTCATTTGCGACGGCAGTTGCTGCCTGAATCATTTGGATCGGTGTAACAGTTGAACCCTGCCCAAAGGCAGTCGTGATTTGTTCAGATTTATATTTATAAACAAATTTACCGGTCGTTTCACTCGGGAGATCAATACCTGTTTTTTTACCAAAACCAAAGCTTTCAAAGTATGTTAAAAGTTTTTCAGTTCCGATTTTTTCATCAGCCAATTTAGCAAAAGCAACATTTGAAGAACGTTGAACCCCTTCTAGATAGCTAATCGTCCCCCACCCTGCTCCACCATTATGGTCTCTTATCGGTCTAGAACCTTTAATCTTAAACATGCCTGATTTATATTTTTCATTAGGATTAAATACTCCTTCTTCAACAGCAGCAGCCAACGTAAAAATCTTCATGGTAGAACCTGGCTCAAAAGATTCTTCAACCGCTAGATTCTGCCAGGTATCTGCAAGTCCATCCCTTGTGTTTAAATCAAAAGTAGGGCGCTGTGACATAGCCAATATTTTCCCTGTCTTTGGATCTGCTACGACACCAATCATTTTAGTTGGGTTATATTTCTTATTGACTTCCGACATTGCGTCTTCTAAAAAGATTTGAATTTTTTTATCGAGCGTCAGCTGAACAGAAGCTCCATTCGAAGGTTCGTTCACTACCGTCTCTTTATTAGGAAGAATATTTCGCCATAGGTCACCCTCAAACTTGATAGATCCATCCTCTTCCTGTAAATACTTATCCAATTCTTTTTCTAGCCCTAACGCTCCAGTTGTTTTCCCTGTTTCTTCATTATTCTCAACAAACCCTATTACATGTGAGGAGAAGATTCCATTCGGATAAAATCTCTTCGTATCCTTTACAAACGTAATACCTGGTAAATTTAATCCTTCGATATCATTTTTTTGTTGATGGGTTAAATCACGTCCAGCAGCACCAAATTCAGTTTGATAAAGTCCTTTTTTGTTCAAACGACTTAATATTTCGCTTTCATCCATATCAATGTGCTCAGCCAATACTCTTGCTGTTTCTTCCTTATCTACAACATGTTTTGGCTTTTTCGGATTTTCAGTTACAGATGAATTAAGGAGGGCAATTAGCTTATAGGTTGACGTATCCCTTGCCAGCACCTCACCATTTTTGTCAACAATCGTTCCTCTTTGTGCCGACAAGGTACGGGTGACTTCATACTTATCCTGCGCTTTAGCAGCAAGCTCCTGTCCACCGGCAACACCAGTATACTGAATATACAAAAAGCGAAAAAATACTACACAAAAAAGCAGCCCAAATATTACAAATAAGAGTGCTGCTCCCCTATTGCGGCTTTTTCGATTACTCATTAATCTTGCACTACCTTAACATTTTTATCTTTTAGTGTTAATCCCAATTCTTTTGCTTTTTGCCAGATTCGGTCATATGTACTTAACTCCGCCACTTGATCTGCATAATCTTTATTAAGCTTTTCCTGATTCTCTATCTTGCTTTCAAGAGCAATAATTTCATTATTCGTTGAGTATATATTCGCTTGTGCGGAAATGATTTTTACAGCAAAGAAAGCGATAAACAATGAGAACGTTAAATATAGAATCTTCTCACCAATCGTAATGCCGCCTTTTACTTTAACCTTCTTTGTTGTTGTTCCTACATGACGTTGCTGTTCTTGCTGAAGTTTTCTTGCTAAACTACTCAAGTTTATCCCCTCCCATTAAATAATTTTTCATAATCTATTCATTTCTTTTCTGCTATTCTTAATTTAGCTGAACGCGCTCTTTTATTCGCTTCCACTTCTTCTTCACTCGGTAAAATCGGTTTTCTGGTTATCAACTTTAAATCCGGCTCGAATTCTTTTGGAATAATCGGCAATCCATGTGGCATTGGCGGTAATTCCGAATGTTCTTTAAAGAAGCTTTTGCAAATCCGATCTTCCAACGAATGGAACGTAATCACTGAAATTCTGCCGCCTTTATTGAGCATAGGAAGCACTTTTTCTAAAGATACTTCAAAAACTCTCAGTTCATCATTCACGGCTATTCGTATGGCTTGAAAGATTCGCTTAGCGGGATGTCCGCCTTTTCGCCTTGCTGGAGCAGGGATAGCTTCCTTAATAATATCTACCAAATCAAAGGTTGTACGAATTGGCCCAATCTCTCTGGCTTGTTCGATTTTGCGGGCAATTTGTTTCGAAAACTTTTCCTCACCGTACCTAAAGAAAATCCGGACCAACTCTTCGTATGTCCAGCTATTCACTACATCATAAGCTGTTAAAGGAGATGATAGATCCATTCGCATATCAAGTAATGCGTCATGGTTATAGCTGAATCCTCTTTCCGGGGTATCAAATTGAGGAGATGAAACACCCAGATCGTATAGAATACCGTCTATCTTTGTAATACCTAATTCAGTGAGTTTTTCATCAAAATAAACAAAATTACTATTAATTAATGTTACCTTGTCCATATAAGGCTCTAGCTTCTTCTCTGCATGCTTTAATGCAGTCTCATCCTGGTCAAACGATATTAATCTTCCTTGTCCGGATAAAGACTTCGCAATTAATTCACTGTGTCCTGCGCCCCCAAGGGTACAATCAACATAGATACCGTCAGGTTTTATATTCAGTCCATCCACAGCTTCTTTTAATAGTACAGTCGTATGATTAAACATTTCTTCACCTTCCTGAAAGGAAGTATGCGCATTAAATATCAAAACCAATCATATTTTCAGCAATCTCTGAGAAAGATTCTTCTGATTCCGAGAAATATTCTTCCCATATTGATTTACTCCATATTTCTATCCGGTTAGATACTCCTAAAACTACGCATTCTTTTTCCAATTTTCCATAGTTTAAAAGTGGTCCCGGGATGTTCACACGTCCCTGTTTATCCAGTTCACATTCAGTCGCACCTGAAAAAAAGAAACGGGTAAATGCTCTTGCATCCTTCTTCGTAAGTGGAAGGCCTTTTAGTTTTTCTTCAAGTTGAGACCATTCATCCAGTGGATATCCAAACAGGCATTGATCAAGGCCGCGTGTAATTACAAACATATCGCCTAAACTTTCCCGAAATTTAGAAGGTATGATTATGCGTCCTTTTGAATCAATTGAATGATGGTATTCACCCATGAACATGTCCTTCACCCCACTTCTCCACCTTAGAGTACCACATCGCCCCACTTTTCTCCACAATTTATATAAAAAAACTTTAATATTTGAATAAAATTTCAGACTATGATTCATTGATTTCAGCCAAGCCTAGAAAAACAAAAAAAACTGCCTTTCTAAGACAGTTTTTTCTAGATATTATTATCTGTTTTTTTATGTTCTATTTGGACAAAAGCTTCCATAATTCACTCTTTATTTATTGTCAAACGAAGCAAATCTCCACTTAAGTTCTTACAGCATCTTTATATGGTTACGACATAATGCGACCCATCAAATTCGAGCGATTCCGCCAAGAGGCAATCGACCCATAATGTCCCATATTGATTGAAAAAGTAAAACGGATTGAGAATTCTTTCCTGCAGGCCGCCTGCCGGATGGAGACTATTTTCGACACGATTGTATTTTGCAATCGTTTCTTCATTTTTTCTCTCTAAATGGCTCTCCACCTTTTTCTGCATAAAAAGGAGCTGTTCTTTAATCAAGTGGCGATTTTTTTCGAAAAGAGGTTCCAATCCTTTATCGAATTCAACCGCTTTTTGTTGCCACGTAAGATGAGCAGATTCCAGATTTTTAATTATACTGCTATATGTATCCGGAGCCTGTTTACGCAATTCTTCCAGATAGAACTCCCTATCCTCTGAACAACCTTTTCTCAAAACTTTTTCCAAGGGAAGATTAAGTTCCTCTAATAATCTTTCAATATTTCCTTCCAATAACGTAAAGGAAAGTCGAGGCCATATCGGTGGCATCTTTTCTCCAGTCATGGCAAACGCAGGTTTAATTTCACTCCAATAGGCAATCTCGCCGGGTCCAGCTATAAATCCTAAGACAGGAAACAGTTTTTCCTGTAAAAGTGGACGAGATACAACATTTGTACTGAAATACTCTGGATGTTTAGATAGTAAACGATCCAGCTCTATTTGGGATAATTTAATTCCGCTTCCCTTCCCAATTAAGTCACTTGAACCTTCTTCACGTTCCAACAGCAGCCGGTTAAGAGTTGAAGGCTCGTAGTAAAATAAGTTCGTACATTGTTCATCAAGATCAATAATCGGATTATATCCGTTTTTTTTCAAAAGATTTTGCTGTTCAATTACGGCTTTGCTAATTCCTGCTTCATAAGCAATTTGCTGATAGACAGGCCCAGCCAGCTTCCTAAAGCCTGGGTCGCCTGAATCCACCATTAAGAGACCATGCATTTTAAAGAGATCATTTATAAGAATAGCGAAAAAATCGGTGATGGTTTCGGATTGATCAATTGCTTTTTCCGCCCAATCCAGCAATTCGTTCGTACGCTCTGTCTCTCCCCATAAGGAAAATACATCCTGCAGCCAATCTTTCGCTATATCCGGATTCATATTAATATCAGATATCATTTTTTTCGATAAAGGTTTTTCCGGGTACACGATTTTTTTAGTTTCATGCCCCTCTTCAGCGTAAACATGATTAATCTCTTGGTAATCATGATCCTCACCAGCAATCCAGAAGATTGGGACTACCCTTTTATTTAATCTTTCACTTTGTTCCTTTGCCAATTTTATAATCGAGATAACTTTATGAATAGAATACAGCGGTCCAGTCAATAACCCTGCTTGCTGGCCTCCAACGATTACTAAAGCATCCTCACGCAAGGCATCGATATTTTCCTTTACTTGCTCTGATATTCCATATTTACTCATGAAGGATTCAATATAGGTTGCCATTTCATCTCGTGGATAAGTTCGACCATCAAGCCAATCCGCCCGATCTTGAATATGCTTCTCATTCTTCCAATCATACTCTGCAAAAGATTTATTTATACTTCCCTTGATATAGTCAGATGCAAAACTATTCATAGCTGGAAGATTCATTTTTATGTATTCCATCATCAATGGTTGTCTCCTTTTGAACAAATTCATATAACAGTATATCATTCCCTTTGAAAGCTTTAAAAGGTATTGCTACTCGCCTATGTAAATACTTTTACTATTCTCTCAAGAATCCCAATTGCGGCCAATAAAAAATAGGCGGCAGAGAATAACAGGAATGAAGCTCTCCAAAAACCAGTGAAAACTCTTTTCAAGTCAACCTCTTCCCTTACTTTGTAATGCATAAACAACACAGCGGAAGCGATTATAATCAAGACAATTAAAATAATCCATAAGTATGAATGTTCAAAAAGAGCGATGATTGCATAATGAACTGCCATAATCAAAAAAACCGTCGTAGCGTCGGCAGAAAGCCTGACTGCCTTTTTGTTATTTTTAAGCATCTGTCGGGAAATTGTATATACGGTCAAATAAACAATAATTGGCATGATTACGCAAATAGCGATAAGGCCTGCTAATAAGCTGTCCACTCACATCTCCTCACTTTCTTCCATACCACGCACCATATTAAACAGCATTTTACATTGAGGTGCTGGGATATCATTCTTATCTGCTTCGCGAATACAATATCCAAGGATTGCCTCTATTTCAGTCTTTTTATCCAACTGAAGATCCCTTAACATAGAAGAGGTATTCTTGGCTGTTCGACCACATATTGTAATAATTCTCTCCAAATAAATCTGATGCTCAGCCTCCGGAATTAATAACGAATGACAAACCTCCTGACAGATGGATTCCACCAGCTTAATGTAATATGTATTTTTTATTAATTCTCCGTTGCGAACCCCTAGTATACTGGTCAACGGGTTTATAACAGAATTAATAATCAATTTTTCAGTATGAATTGATTTGATATCAGGGAGCAATTGCACCGGAAAACCATCCGTATCCAAATATTCCATACCCGGCAGCTTCCTTCCTCTATATAAGCCCATTTTTATCATTCCAATTCCTGTATGGTGAACCGTATGATTATTTTCCCGAATGGCACCATGCTCAACAATCCCAGTATAGATTGTGGAAACCAACAATTCAGGTAAATGAGCGAAATGGCTCATACCGTTTTGTAAAAAGACAACTGCAGATGCATTCTCTTCTAGTAGAGACCATAGTTCTATGAGAGCGGTCTGCTTTACGCTTAGAATGATGATTTCTTGTCTTTGAATTAAATGTTCCGAATCATCAATACATACCGCATTAATATTTTTATAATTATGCTCACCCTGCATGTCAATCAGGGTGATTCCTTTTTTATTGATTTCGTCCGCTTGTAATGATGTGTGCGTGAATAGCGTAATTTGATGGTTATCACTCAGCTTGGAAGCTGCCAATAATCCAATTGCCCCTCCTCCTATTATCCCAATCCTCATGTTCTCCTCCAAGTGATCTTTTGCAATAATTGTAACATTTGCTATGTATGATGAAAAGATAACTCATCCTGTTTTGAGTCAATCGTCATTTAGCTGAATTATCGATGGCTTCCGCTCTATTTCCTTGTAGTTTGGAGGAATAGCATAACTTATACGGCTGGATTACCCATCGCTTATCAACCACTTCATTCTTGTGGCTGGATTAATCATGAACTCCGCTCTATTTCTTTGTCGATTGGCCAGATTACCTACTTATTCGGCTGAATTTCACACTTATTCACACTTATTCGGCCGATCCTCATTCAACAAGTGTTTCAGTAGCCGTCCTGACGACTAAAAATTATGATTTTTCTATATATTTAGCTATAATGGAAATATAAGTATAAACTTTTCACATACATTTAAGGGGGCTATGAAGTGAGTGTAAAGGTTGAAAAATTACGCGTTAACTACCGCACGCTTGAAGAATTCAAGAAATTTAAGGAATATGGTTTGCAAGAATTATCCATGCTTGAAGATCTGCAGGCAAATCTTATTGAAGATAATAGCGAATCACCTTTTTACGGCATCTATTTTGGGGATAAATTAGTTGCCAGGATGAGTCTTTATAAAATCGATGCCAGGTTTGATAAATATTTTGACCCTCCACAGGATTACTACGAAATATGGAAGCTTGAAGTTTTACCGGATTATCAAAAAAAGGGATACGGCTCCATGCTCGTCCAATTCTCCAAAGATCTTGGCCTACCAATCAAAACAAACCCAAGAGTCCATTCACGTAATTTTTGGGAAAAACAAGGCTTCGAACCTGTAGAGTATGATATGGAAAGAGATTTAGGAGAGAACCCACTGATTTGGCAGCCTAATAATGATAAATAGATTGACTTTAAGCTTTCCAGCGAGAAAGCTTTTTCTTTTCATCAAACATTAATAGAAGCACACCTTTTAAAAAGGCATGCTCCTGTAGCAATCATCATTTTTCCTCCGATAATTGACGTGCCCGATTCAGTAAATCAAGCAATCCACGGTAATCCTTCTCCATCTGCTTAAATCGTATTTCTACTGTATCTCTCTCTTGAACTAAATAATCTGCGTGCTTTTTTAACTCTGAGTATTCCAGCAGTAATTCTTCAGGCGAGCGGAATGATCGTTCTTCCAACCTACTCTTTAAGTTGGTTAAATAGGCAATAACCGTATCTAGAGAAAGATTGAGCTCAGCATCCCCGACTATTCCGACCGAGATTTTTTGTTCCTCACGCTGCGGCTGCTCCACCTCCAATTCCGCAGTCCCTAGCGATTTTTTAAGATCTTTACGTACTTTTTTAGCCAGCTCTATCCCTTCCGAATATTGCTTACGGACATAAGAATTCCATCTAAAGCCACATGCAGCCGGAGTTCTCGACAACCCTTTACCAACCTCTTCAAATGCTTTTAATTGTGTGCTTCCCTCACGGATATGGCGTAATACCACCTCCGCCAAATAGACATCCTCATCCTGCGACCATCCATCCTGCCTTGAACCTGTCATCCACTCTTCCCCCCAATAAGCATTCATAATATTCAATCATATGCGTCTAGTAGGAAAGATAGAATAAACAAGATTCTATTAACATGATAATCGCTTCTTATTGAGACTTTTTCTGAAATCGTTCCACAGTCTCCATATGGAATGGTAATACCCATAACTCTGAACATCGTTTAATCTCTTCTTGCATCCGTTTATACAAATCAGATGCTTTCTTTTTGCGGATAGTCATACTTTTATACGCCATCAACGCATTAATATCATTTTTAATAATAGGCTCAATAATCCCTACTATGGTTTTCTCATCTATATTTGACACAACGCCATTTGCAAATCCATACAAGCTTGCCTCTTCTTCAGTAAATTTTCTCCCCGACATCAGCCATTCCAGTCCCTTGGATTCTGCCACCCTCTCAAGTAAAAGAGCTCCACCGCCCCAACCGGTGGTAATTCCCTGCTGAATTTGAATAAAGCCCATAAAAGATCCTTTTTTTACATATCGAAAATCACATGCTGTAGCCAGTTCCAATCCACCGCCGACAGCCGGTCCATTTAAAAAAGCAAAAACAGGCTTCGGCAAAGTAGCTATTTTATATAAAATTTCTCCCATACGCGATAACATTTGGTAAGCATCTTTTTGATTATCAAGAAGATGAAAGACTTTTAAATCACCACCCGAACAAAAAACATTACCAGTTCCTGTGATCACCATGGCCTTACAATTTCCATCCGTTTTCACTTGTTCGATGGACTCTTCCAATAAATCCATAACCTCAAAATTTATGGCGTTCCTAACATGCGGCCGGTTTAGCGTAACAAGCAAATATCCTTCTTTTTTCTCCACAATCACTTCTTTCACCGTGAATCCCCCTTAAAAACAAAAAAGAACACAGGTTTCCCTGTGTTCTCTCGAGTTGATTATTTATTTACAACTTCTTTTCCTTTGTATGTTCCACATGCTTTACAGATACGGTGAGATAATTTCATTTCACCGCAGTTTGGGCATTCAACCATACCAGGGACTTGAAGTTTGAAATGCGTACGACGCAATCTCTTTCTAGTTTTCGAAGTTCTTCTGAAAGGTACAGCCATGTTTTACACCTCCTTAAAAAACGATGGTTCTATGGAAGACTTATGTAGTCTTTCATTTTTCACTGTTATCATCATTGTTGTCAAAAAAATGGGCCAACTTTGCCAGTCTTGGGTCAACTTTTTTAACTTGTTGGTCCTCTAAGATTAATTCCCAGTCATCTCCAGCTAGCGGAGCAGCACCTACAGGATGATCCGTATCACAGAATACCTGCAATGGAATCTCCGTGAGAATTATTTCTTTGATTACCGGCGTAAGATCCACTACATCACCCTCAGCCACATGATATTCTCCATCCTCAGTCTCCATACCTTCATATTGATTAAAAAGGTATGTCTCTGTTGTTTGAACATCGATTGGGAATGGGACATCAACTAAGGTTCTTGAACATGGTAATGTCAATGTACCAGATATTTTCAAATGAAAAGTAACTCGATTGGAACTCAAGTCAGCTTTCCCAAATACACGAATTGGTGAAATATCACGAATTTGCGGATCTGCCTTTTTCAGTTCAGAAAGATCTGCTGTCTCATCTACATTAAAACCATTGTCGCGAAATTTTTGCAGTTGTGGAATTGTCCATTTCATATTATATCACCTCAAGGCAACAAAGGTAATTATAGCTTTGGTAAATTCATTTGTCAATGTTTTTTCTTTACAGCCATATGTGATACCCTTATGCAAATTTTAAGCGCTTATCTATTTATTTTACCCGAAATGTTTCATTTTGAAAACAGAATTAATCAAGTGCAAGTTTAGGGAATGCTTGCTTCCTGATTCCTCCATCATATACTATAAAAAAAACAACCATTTATCAGGAGGTGTACAATATGAATGCCCTGGGACTTGTAGTAGAATATAATCCTTTTCATAATGGACATTTATATCATTTACAACAAGCCAAAGCTATTACAAATGCTGATGTGACCATAGGCGTGATGAGCGGAAATTTCCTTCAGCGGGGGGAACCAGCCCTGGTGGATAAATGGACAAGGACTTCCATGGCCTTAAAGGCTGGTATTGATCTAATCATCGAACTTCCATTTGTTCATGCTGTTCAAAAGGCTGAATATTTCTCCGAAGCATCTATCCTATTATTAGAGGAAGTTGGCTGTCAGTCTGTTTGTTTTGGCAGCGAGCAAGGAGAAATAGAACCTTTTATACATACATACTCAATTATTCAGGAAAATTCTAAGGAAATCGATCAATGGATACAGCACTATAGCAAGGAGGGATACAGCTACCCCAAGGCTGCCTCTCTGGCCTTTTCGGAACTACAAGCGCGTCATCCTTCTATGCTTTCTTTAGACCAGCCTAATAATATCCTTGGATATCACTATGTATCCGCGATTTTAAAACATAAATTATCCATCGAGCCAGTAACCATTAAACGAACAGGTTCCGGATATCACGATCCAACTCTCATGCCAGGTACAATAGCAAGTGCAACTGGTATACGGAAAGAATTAATGGAAAGCGGTAAACTGGATGCGATCTCTTCCTTTGTTCCGGATACAACATTTGCCCATCTAAAAGCATATCTAACAGAGCAGCGCACTTTGCATAATTGGGAGTTGTATTGGCCATTTTTAAAAGTTAAATTAATCACGACGCCCGCAGAATCTCTTGCCCAAATTTACGAAATGAAAGAGGGCTTAGAGAATCGATTAATTGAAGCCGCTGAACGCGCCAGTAATTTCATGGATTTTATGTCATTAATTAAAACGAAGCGTTATACCTGGACTCGGCTACAAAGAATACTAACCTATACGCTGTTAAATTTCACAAGAGATGAAATGCCAAAAGACCTGACTCCGCCATATATTCGCGTATTGGGATTTACAGCTGCCGGGCAGCAATATTTAAAAAGCATAAAAAAAGAAAAGGGAAATCAGATCGTATCACGCCTAGCAGCCTGTAAAAATCCTTTAATAAATATTGATAAGAGGGCTGCCATTGTTCATGCTGCCGCTCTTCCCTCAGCTATTTCTATGAAAGCTCAAAAACGTGAATATATGTCACCCATTGTATTAACTGATTAAAAAACGAAGCCATTGATTCACCGTACGAATCAATGGCTTATGCTTTAAATCAAGCAGCTCTTATTTCATGCTTTTTAAATAATCCAGTGCATCATCAACTGTGTCCACAGGAACAATAATCATATCTGTTCCAATCTCTTCTGCTGTTTTTACAGCAATTTTATAATCCGATTCCTCAGCACCTTGTTGATTGGGTGCAAAAAACACTTCCGCATCTGCACGATCAGCTGCTACAATTTTCTGATCAACACCACCGATAGGACCGACTGTTCCATCATCAGAAATGGTACCTGTTCCTGCTATTTTCTTCCCTTTCGTGTAATCCTCTTCCGTTAATTGATTAAAGATCTCCAATGTAAACATTAACCCAGCAGAAGGCCCCCCAATGCTATCTGCGTTTATCTCGATATCTCGGTCTGTTTCAACACTTCGATCCTCAACCAAGGTAATGCCAACGCCAACTCGTCCAGTTTCCTCTAGCATCTCCAATTGAAGTGTCTTAACAATATTTTTATTATCACGCTTTATTTCTAATTTCACTTGGTCCCCAGCTTTTTTCGAGGAGATATAGTCTATGAAAAATTCACTTGACTCAATTTCACTTCCATCGACTTTAATAATTCGATCTCCAGGTTTCAATACTCCGTCTGCAGGTTTACCCTTGGCAATCTGCAGCACATATATGCCTTCTACTTTTACTTTGGCTTCATAGCCTGCTTTTTTATACCCGTTCAGGATAGCGGATGTTTGGGAATCATCCATCAATTTCAATTGTCTAACCGTATATTCTTCATCGGTTTCATCCTGACTTCTAATTTGTTCCAGTTCATAAATCCTATGATAATCTGCTATTTTAGCCCATGCATATGTATAAATATTCGCTCTGCCCATTCGGATCGTTGTCAGCATAAAAGAGCCATCTGCTTCACTTCCATTTTCAACCTCTACAAATTGCTCCAATGTCTCCGCCGACCCAGGGGTGGAAACATAATAAGGCAATTTATAAAATGCAGCCAGAAATGCCAGCAATAGAACTGCAACCCCAATTTTGCCTATATTAAGTTTACGCTTATGCTTCATCTTTTTTCTCCTTCCAATGCTGTATGGCCTCTTTAATCTCCGGCAGTTTTTTTCTTGCTTCTTGCTCCCCAATCATAATAATTTCAAGAATGTTTGTAAATGCCAATGAACTAAATGATTCTACAGCAGGCTGAATCATTACGTCAGCGTTAATCCCTTTCATTTTGACAATTTCCATTTGCAGTATATCTAAACTTTTAAAAATAACATCGTATATAGATTCAATATCCGTATCTCCTCTTGTTGCAGAGACATCGCTTGCAATCACAATATCCGCTCCCATTTCTTTCACAACCGATACAGGGACCCGATCCATTAATCCTCCATCTACAAGTAATTTCCCATTAATCCTTTTGGGCACAAAAATGCCTGGTATAGAAATACTTGCTCTTACCGCTTCATAAACAGGACCTTCCGTAAAAATAACTCTCTCTCCTTTTTCTATATCCGTTGCCACTATAGCCAATGGAATTGAAAGATCCTCTATATTTTGATTTTTTGTAAATAATCGAATGTATTCCTCAATCTTTTTCCCGGCTACAAAACCTAATCTGGGTACAGTCAGATCCATAAAGTATTTTCTTTTAAATTGCAACGAAACTTTTTGCAGCAGTTCTAAATCTGATCCACTTGCATAAAAACTGCCTATTAAAGCTCCCATACTGCTCCCGGCTATGCAGTCGATATTTATACCTTCACTATTTAGCACTTTTAATAAACCAATATGTGCAAATCCCCTTGCACCACCAGAGCCAAGCGCTAATCCAATTTTAGGTTCCATTTCTTTTGACTCTCCTTTATCCGTACTGATTTAAGGCATGTTCCCTTAATAGGAGTCTTAGTTCTAAATTATTTTACTTTGAGTATATTTTGTTATTGGGGACAACCCAGCTATATACAAAACTTCTTTTGATTTTACTAAATATATTTTAGCACCAGATTATTTACCACGCTTAAATTTAATAAGGGAAGGGATATAAATTGGATAAATCAATCTTAAAATCAATGCTTTTTGCGTTAATTGCAGTTATTATGGCAGCTGCATTGATCTTGATGCCACAGGAAGCCTTCGAAGCCTCTGTTCGAGGGTTGAATATATGGCTTGAAATTGTCTTTCCTTCCTTATTGCCTTTTTTAATTATTGCAGAAATGTTGATTGCATTTGGTGTCGTAAAACTACTGGGTGTCTTTTTAGAGCCACTAATGCGTCCATTGTTTAAGGTACCAGGAGTAGGAGGATTTGTATGGGCAATGGGACTTGCATCCGGTAATCCTTCTGGAGCAAAACTAACAGCTAGGCTGAGAGATGAAGGTCAGCTATCCAGAATAGAAGCTGAACGGTTAGTGTCGTTTACCAGCTCATCGAATCCATTATTTATTTTCGGTGCTGTATCTATCGGTTTTTTTAATAATGCTAAACTTGGAATACTTTTAGGATTAACTCATTATGCAGCGAATATTTTCGTCGGTTTAGTAATGAGGTTTTACGGGAGAAATGAAGAGAAAAAAAATCTTAACCGCAGTAAAAAAGATACAAGTATTTTCCCAATCATGACAGCTTTAAAAAGTATGCACCGTACCCGTCTAAATGACCAGCGGCCATTTGGAAAAATATTAGGAGACGCAGTTAATTCCTCCATACAAACCCTTTTGATGATTGGAGGATTTATCATTATTTTTTCCGTGATCAACAAGCTATTGTTTCACTTACATATTACCAGCTTCTTTGCATCCATTTTCAGCAGCCTGTTCCACACGCTTCATCTGCCATCTACTTTAAGCATCCCTTTTATTTCGGGGTTATTTGAAATCACGTTGGGATCGCAATTAACAAGCCAAGCTGGCGGTGCAACACTATTGACACAAGCAATCATAGTCAGTGCTTTACTCGCATTTGGAGGATTCAGTATACAAGCTCAAGTTGCCAGCATCTTAGCCGAAACAGATATACGCTTTAAACCATTCTTTCTTGCACGCCTCATCCATACATTTTTTGCTGCGATACTTACATTGATTTTGTGGAAACCTGTATATCTGCGATTATCT
The DNA here is from genome assembly GCF_058313575.1 of Bacillus sp. z14 (2026). Lineage (NCBI taxonomy): Bacteria > Bacillati > Bacillota > Bacilli > Caryophanales > Bacillaceae > Bacillus > Bacillus sp. z14 (2026). The sequence continues at coordinate 538,462 of NZ_JBZFQK010000002.1, read as the reverse complement.
ACTTCTGAAAATACATCAATCACCGAATTTGTTTTTTCAATGGAAACGCAGGGATTATCCAGCACTATCTTCAGTTTCTTCCTTAATTACGGTGCATTGATTACTATTCTTTCTTTGGCTGGCTACACCCTTTTATTATACATACAGTATAGGAAATCCATATAAAAAGCCAATCCCTAATTTAAGTAGGATTGGCTTCTTTTTAACAGCAATATAAATGAGTACATTTTATTCAGACATCTTTATTCTCAGCCGTTTTTGTACACATTCAGGAACAAGCTCTGAAACATCTCCACCGTACTTCGCTACTTCTTTTACGATCGATGAGCTCAAAAAAGAATATTGATTATTTGTCATGATAAAGAATGTTTCAATTTGATCGTTTAATAAGCGATTCATAGAGGTGATTTGCATCTCATACTCGAAGTCAGAAACGGCTCTCAACCCTCGGATGACTGCATTTGCATTTCTTGCCTTAGCATAATCCACGAGCAACCCCTGAAAGCTATCCACTTTCACATTTGGTATATGGGCAGTTGCTTCTTCAATGATTTGCACTCTCTCCTCCACAGTAAATAGAGATTTTTTAGCAGAATTATGAAGGACACCGACATATATTTCGTCAAATATGTTTGCTCCTCTTTGAATAATATCAAGATGTCCATATGTTATAGGATCAAAACTTCCAGGACATACAGCTATTTTCTTCACTATTCTCCCCCCATTTCTATAAATATTTAACGCTCAAAAAAGGACACAGCCGTAATGCCATACTTTTCAACACGGAACTTAGTAAAATTACCAATCTTTTCAGGCAACGTTAATTCTTCTCCATGTTCGCATATTATCATACCGTCTTCTGCCAATAATTCAGCACTTTCGATTTCTTCAATAAGAACAGGTATCATATTAGCTATTTTATAGGGAGGATCCATAAAAATGAGGTCAAATTGAGCTTTTCTCTTTCCAAGAGCTTTTAATGATCTTAAAGCATCACTCCTATGTACCTCGGATTGACTTTCGAATTTACATGAACTGATATTCGTTTTAATAATTTGAATAGCTTTTGAGTCCTTATCAACAAAAACTCCTTTTTCCATTCCTCTGCTCAAGGCTTCAAGCCCAAGGGATCCGCTTCCTGAAAATAAATCCAGAACCGCTCCACCTTCAAAATATGGTCCTACAATATTAAATAAAGATTCTTTTACTTTGTCCGTTGTTGGCCGGGTTGTCATGCCTGGAACAGCCTTTAATGGCCTTCCTTTACAAGTACCTGAAATGACTCGCATAATCTGTCACCAAATTTCATATGTATTCAACTTTCTAAAATATCCTACCACAAAATCTTGATTTCACAAATAGAAATCAAATTTCTGCGATCAGTGAATAGTTCAGGTTGATTTGGTCATACTACTAACAACAACATCTTCAGAGGTGTTGTTGCCAACCGCGGAGAAGACTTACGTTTCCCCATAAGTTCTTCCTCCGGTTTCTCCTCTCCCTTTGCCTTCTGCGTTTGTAAAAGCGCGTAGAAGGAAGCCCTGGTGCCTATGTGTGCCAGGGCTTTTCTTTTAGGTGAATTAACTACAGATCAACCGACACCCATTTTTTCCACAGTGAACAAGGTGGACAGTTTCAAAAATAACTAATTTGATTAATAGATCAGTTGATTCGAACACTTTATTGGGATACATTTATATTCCTGATGAACTAGACCGGATTATGATACACTTATCAATATCCGATTTACAGGAGGAAAAACAAGAATGAATCAACGTTTTATAGAACTAGGCCCCGGATATTCTGACCTTTATGAGCTATTGGAATTAGCAAAGGCTAATCAATATCGAATCAATTATTTTTTATGCTTACAGTCAGAGGGACCTAGCGGCAAAGTCATGTCGTTTGTATTGGTTATGAAAAAATCAAGCTATGGCGACTTCATCCCACTTTATATTTGCAGAGAAGGAATACCTGTTTTAGTTAATAAGCCAAGCAAGCGTTATGAACTTTTTGACCAAGCAGCCAAGGAGCAAGGTAAAGAAATTATATCGTTGGAAGTTAGGCATTCATCTACTTTTGCTGACCCTGACCTTTATTATCAGTATTTAATAGGTATCCTGCGCATGAACCGTTTTTTACCCCCATGGCAATAAAGAAAAACCGGACCCATTAGGATCCGGTTTTCTTTAAATGCCTATTCTATATTCTTCCTTTTCTTTTTCATGCTTTTTACTCTCAAATTCAGTTTTAATAAAAGGTTTTTGAGAAAATTCAACTTTTTTGACAAAAGCATAGGAAGATAATTTTTCTGAAACTGCTTCTATTTCGTCCATATTTACATATAATACGGCATATTTTAATTTGCGGGAAACATAATGCAGATTGCCTGTTTTACGCAGAGTTTTCACTTGTTTTAGACTATGCAGCCAAACAATCAGGCTTTGCCTTTCTACAAACATATACATACCCCTTTAGGATGCAATTTATATTTAGTGTACCATATTACTAAAAGATGTATCAATATTTAGAAATGCTATGCAGAATTAGTGAATAAATCTAGAGATTGCAACTAACTCGATTATCTCCTTGGATAGGTCTGCACTATCAGAGTTTATATCAAAAATGATAGGAGTACTTTAAATGAAACTGCATAATAGAAAAGATATCGATCCCACTTTCCTATGGAGAATCGGATAGGTTTATCATACAACCTCAACGTTTGTATTAGTTGCTACAAAATCTAATTTCGGCCATATACCAAAAGGCAACCCCATTTGTTCTGGGATTGCCTTTTTTTCTCGTTCCTATCAGGAACATCCACAGCTTCCTCCGCTGCCACAGCCTCCGCTACAGGATGATTCAAAAAACGGATTTCCTGTCGGGACTTTTATATGAGGGGATACTGAATGACCAATCAGCATACTAATTTCATCAAGTAATTGCTGTAAGTTTGTTTCAGCCTGTTTATATTCAATAACAGATGGATGAAGGTCCATTTCTCTTTTAGCCTCACGAATTGCTTTAGAGACAGTACGATAATCCGGATGGTATCTTCCGAAACGCTGTACTTCTTCGTAAGCGTCCTTTAAAGAATTAAACGCTTGAATTTTTTTCTGGGCCGTTTTATCCTTATACATCTGAGTTAAACTTAAAAAGTATTGCTTAGCTATATCTGAGTTCATTATATCTTTAGCCAATTGTTCAGCATGGTCAATGATTTCAACCGTTTCAATAGTAGCAAGCATGAAAATACTCACCTCCAACTTTATCATACCATGTAATATCCAAGGATGCTATAACTTAGAAATATTATCCACCTATAAAAGATATATGGCTTGTCCCCTATTACTTTGGTAAGTAGAAGAAGTAATTCGCTGCCAAACACCCCTTACTTCATCTACTCTTACAGAACGTCCTCATTTTTTTAGGAACCGTTATTCACCAGTATTCATTGACTGAAACATCGAAACCATCATAGAAGCCATTTGAACGCTGTTTGAAAGCTGATGAACACGATCCGGAATCGTTTTTTTAAAAAAGTACTTAGCTTCAGTATCAAATTTCGAAAAATCCTGTGGATTTCTGCACAAACGTCTGTACCAGATTGGTTGTTGCCTCAAAAAACTCAGTAAATCTTCATCTGCCTCAATTAATTCATAGATATCTTGTCTCAAGCTCTCACTCCTACCTAGCTAATCTTGCCGAAATTTGAAAGGATGATTATTCTGGACGGAAGGTGGTGCACTTTCTGATTGTCCGGAAGATTGAAATTGAGAGATGACTCCCTGAACCACTCCTAAAACCTGACTAAAATTCCCAATTTGTTTTTGAATTTGATCAGGGTCCATTTTTTTAAGTTGATTTAAAAGCTGCGAAATAAACTCGCCCTTATCTGTTTTTTCAGTCTCATCCTTTTCCTTTTTTTCCTCTTTATATTCATTCCACACTTCATCCTGATCACCCAGCAAAGACCAATCTTCATAAATTTCCTGCCATGTTTTCTTACCCATTCTTACATCTTTTACGATTTTCGGATTACTCTTAAGAAAAAGCTTAAAATCCTGAACAGAAGGATGCAATTTGGAATCATCCATTTAATTTCACCTCACCACATGACATACGCCTAGGGTAGTATATGTTTCGATATATAGAAAAGTGATGCATATTTCCAAAGAACTCCGCACATAGATTTCCTTTATACAAATAATATTTACACACAAAAAAGAGCACTGAGGAGAAATACTTTCCTTCAGTGCTCTTTTTTGTATCATTTAATCAGATAACGCAACAAAGTTTTGAGTATAGTATCTTTTATATACTCCCACACCAAGGCGCGTAAAATCTTCATTTAACATTATATCTCTGTGCCCTTTACTATTTAACCATCCTTCAACAGCCGCAATTGCATCTGTATACTGAGCAGCTATGTTTTCGCCAGCTGAGTAGTAAGAAACACCGCCTTCCTTCAAACGATCACCAACATCTTTATCATCGGGTGATACATGATCGAAATACTCATTCACCATCATGTCTTCGCTATGTTTAAATGCCACAGCTGAAATTTTTTCATCAAATTCAAGGGTACCTAAGTCAAAACGTGTTCGTATGATATTTGTCAAATCAAGAATTTGCTGCTGACTTCCTTCTTCAACCAGCTTCCATTCTTCATCCGTTAACTCTTCAGGTTCATCCAATTCTCCACGGTATGTCAGCTCATATGGCTTATGCATAATCAATGTCTTTGCATCCATAAACCTCACACCTGATACCTGACCGAAAATTTTATCCAAATAAACCTGAGCATACATATCGCCAAACTTTATTAGAGGGCGATAATGAAGATCTTCTTCCGACAACTCGAAACGATATTCAGTGCCTTTCCAATTCAGTTCTATATAACTATTCATATTCAATTCCTTATACAGGGACTCCACTGTTTGATCAATAAAGAATGGATATAAATTAATATCTTCTGCTGAACTGTATAGGGTTACAATTTTTTTATCTTTTTCGTTTACGCCAAATTGTATATACTTACTTAATGTATCATTATAGATCCACCAGTTATATCCATAAGCTGAAGGATCAATACGGTCTGGCTCCCCATATTCATCCAGTAACTGATTACTGGTTTTACCAATCCATTTAGATACACCCTGTTCAGGTCTGGATTCGTTATCTGTTAATTCTTTAATCTTATCCGAAGTTTCCATTGTATTTTCATTAACGGAATTTTGATCAATGATAGCTGTATTTTCTTTGACATCATCTTTAACCGTTACATAGATGCCGAAGATGGTGATTAAAATTAAACTAAAGAAAACCCTAAAGACCAATTTCAGAGGTGGTCCCTCCTGTCATTCTTACTTTATATTTTTTTATTATACCATTAGAATTCAAACAAACCTATCACTTAAATGTAAACAATGAAAAATAAGTATAATATAAACATATTGGATAGCAAAATGAACGAATTTACCTTTCTGCCTCTATAAAAGAACAATTTATTGCAGATAAGGTAAAATAATACTAAAATTAAAATTGAGAATTTCCAAAACTTGTTTCATACCGAACAAAGCATTTTCTAAAAGGGGATAGGAGGAAATAAGATGAGATTTGAAAATACAGGACTTGAAAAATACCAAGTTAACCTTAACAGGCTAGATGAGGTTATGAGTGAAAACGGTTTAGTCAGAGCCGAACAATGGGATTACGAACGCGTATCCTACGATAAGAAATATGAATTAAGGGATGGCACTTTTTATTTACGTGTCTTTGGCTATGCGGTTGAAGGTGACGTAGGTGCACATCGGGCAACTATCCAACTCATGACACCAGTCCTAGGTAAACACTATTATCCACATGGTGTTGAATATGGTGAAACAGAGCATTTTCCTACATCTCTTCAAAAACAATGCGAGACAGTTCTTGCGGCAGTTAAAGCTGAACTGGATATATTTGTAGAAGTGGAATAAAGGATTATTAAATAAGCCTGCAGATTGTATGATCTCCGCAGGCTTATTTTATTTTTTTTCTCATTAAACAATAATCCCCCTCCACTCCCACTGCTTTAAATCCATACTTTTTTAAGGTTTCCTTATAATAAAAACGTTTATCTGCTATTTCTGTTTGGATCATTTGGGCAATCCCTATTTTATGAATATAATAGAAAAAACCCTCCATAACTTCAGAAACAAACTCTTTTTCTGTCTGAGCATCTGTAAAGCTTAAGGAAAAGGTTAATTTTTCACCTTCTCCCTCCAACTCCAATTCTCCAATGAATTTTTGGCTTTGCAAATCAATAATAAAACAGATCCACCAACCTACATCCCCACCTTCCAATTCATATAATTCTATTAAAAGAGGGAGTATACATTTTACGCGATCAGATGGGAAAGATTCAGGAACAATTACCGGCGATACCATTTTGAAATCATACGGGTACAAAATAAGGGACTTAGCCAATGAGATGGAACAAGGAAAGATAAGAATGCGATTAGTCCTAATTTGTTTCATTACCGCACCTCCGATTAATTGCCTCTAAATAAAGCCTATGATAAACATCAGCCAGTCCTGACAAAATCCATTCCTAAGCCGCCATGTAAAAGAAAGAAACGAAAAAAGGTCATCTCTAATTCTATGAGACGACCCGTTTTACCTATGCAACTTTTATTTTTTATGAACCAATAATCGCTTTAAATACACTTGTTGTTTTACCACCTTCGTATATTACATAAAGCAATAAATATACAGTGACACCAGCAACCGCGTTCACCATCCAAATGACGCTTGTAGGCGGAGCGATTTTTCGATGTTTCTCAATCTTCCCTTTAAAACCATAATACAGACTGATAATCCCCATTACGGCTCCTATTGTAGCCAATGTAATATGTGAGATTAAAAAGATTGTATAGTAAATTTTTATTGATTCAGGTCCTCCAAATGCCGTGTTCCCTATAAATAACGTTCTGCTTGCATAAATAATGAAGAACACAACTGCAAAAACAGCTGCCCAAAACATTAATTTTTCGTGGACCTTTATATTCCCTTTTTTTACTTGCCATACTCCAAAGCCTACAAGGATTGCGCTGATTACGATACAAGCCGTGCTGATCGTAGGCAGGACTGGTAATGAACTGCTCATAATGGTGGAACCTCACTTTACTTATTCTGTTAACTCTATAATTGTAAAATACTAAATTTGAAAACTCAAATTATTTTACAGTATTCACTAAAGTTTCACTATTATTAATTAGTTCCCTAAATGCGGATTTGCCTCCATAAAACGTTTTGTTTCTGCATCCGCATGTTTGGTATCTTCTTTAAACCAAGTGAAGAAAGTTGTAGCCAGGATAATTCCATATACTATTTCTTGAATTATTTTCATAATTACACCGCCTGTTTGCTGATCTTCAACAGCCGGCATATTTATAAACATTTGAGGACTGCTTAAGTCCAAAGTGGATAAGATACCGGCAGGAACACACAATTTCATCGCCTCCATCCATACAGCTGGATCTGCATAGGTTGCATACATGGGATCTTTAGAAAAGATGATAAGCGCACAGGCCGGTGTAATTAATATACCATTGGCAAAGATATAGCCAATTTTCTTTAATCCTGATAATCGCTGGCTTTCTTCGATTTTATTAACTAGATGCCACCACATGAACAGCGAGGAAATAAACAATACCACTGTGAAAAGCCCATGAAGCAAAGTATTGACTTTGACGATATCAAAAATTGACGGAACATGGTAAAAAGAAAACAGTCCATTAAAGAAAATCAATGTTATTAATGGTTGTGTAATCATTAAAAACCATTTTTTAAATATGAACTTTTTTAGTAACCAATCCGGCAATCCCAATAGAAAAAATGGTGGAATAACTAAAAATAAAAAAGCCATTTGAACCATATGAACCGTAAAAGAAAGATGTCCCAATAAATCTATTGGCGACCCCTTTATCATGTATAAAAGAATCATAGCTATCGAGAAGTATACAGCTTCTTTCTTTTTAAATTGGTCACCTGCTTTAAAATAGGTGATATAAAAATAGAAGGCTATGATCAATAGTGTCACGAGGAACAGGTAAGGACTCCATAGGGCCCTAAATCCAAATATATCTAATTCCATTTATCTCACCTCATAATTAGTTTTCCTGCCCAGAAATTCACAAGAAAATATCAAATAACCCAGAAATCATATAGTTTTAGTTTCTAAAAAAAATCGGCTTAACAAGTTAAGCCGATTCCATCTTAAATCCACACAATTAATACAAATGCAAGGATAGTAGTCACACCGATCAGTAACCCGGTATACATAAATCCTGCCATCGTTCCATGACCTTCTTTATTCATATGCATGAAATAATAGAGCTGAAAAATGACTTGGATTACCGCAAGCAACAAGATGAATGGTAAAACGAACCACTTGGAAAATCCATCATAACCTACTGCAAAGAACGCAATTAAGGTTAGAAAGATCATCATAATAAATGTAATAACCTGCATCTTCATATCTTCCGCATTTTTCTTACGTCTATATTTAAGAGCTTCTTTACTAAGATGTGTTTTAGGTTGATTTTCCATTTATCATCACCCCACCATTCCCATTAAGTAAACGACTGTAAAAATGAATACCCATACAACGTCGATAAAATGCCAGTATAGGCTCGCAACATAAAATTTCGGAGCATTATACAGATTTAAGCCACGTTTCGAATTACGGAGCATTAACGTAATAATCCACAATAGTCCAAAGGTTACATGGGCACCATGGAAGCCGACTAATGTGTAGAAGGCGGATCCAAATGCAGAACCTGTAAATGTGTGATGATATTCATGCACATAATGATTAAATTCATAGATTTCTAAGCCCAGGAAAGCAGCCCCTAATAAAACAGTGATTAACAGCCAAAACTGCATTTGTTTAAAATCGTAGTTTCTCATATGATACATCGCATAAACACTTGTTAATGAGCTGGTTAACAGCAGCATAGTAGCAATAAACGCCAGCGGCATATCAAATAAATCTTTGGCTAGAGTCATTTCCTTATTAGGCGGTACACTATCTTTCAGAGCTAAGTATGTTGCAAATAATGAAGCAAAAAGCACTGTCTCTGCAGCGAGGAAAAGCCAAAAACCTAAAAATTTATGCTTTCCGTCATCTGTATGTTTCTCAGGGTGAGATGGCCATGTTTCTGGTGTGAATTTTTGCCCTGCATTCATTACACCTCAACCCCCTTATCACTTTTAGCATTAGAAGATACCAAATCTTCTTTATGGATATGATACCCATGATCATCTTTAACGGAACGGATGAGCATAGCTATAAAGGTAATCAACAAACCAATCACCATTACCGGGACTGTCCATTCTTTATCCGTTGCATTATAAAGTGCTCCAAATGCAGCAACAAACAATCCAAAAGAAATAATAACAGGAAGAATTGAATTGTTAGGCATATGGATATCACCAAGAGGTTCAGCCGGTGTCATCGCATTTCTACCTTCCATTTTTTCAAGCCACCATGCATCATATCCTCTTACTAATGGTAATCTTTCAAAGTTGTATTCAGGAGCCGGTGAAGAAATTGCCCACTCAAGTGTACGTCCATCTTGCCATGGGTCATTACCGACTTTAACATTTTTAACTGAAGTAACTACGATATTAACCAATAATATAATGACTGCTACAGCCATCATGAATGCACCGACAGTAGATATTAAGTTGCCATTATCCCATCCCTGTCCGTCCAAATAAGTGAAAACACGTCTAGGCATTCCCATTAATCCAAGGAAATGTTGAACAAAGAATGTTAAATGGAATCCGATTAGGAATAACCAGAATGTGATTTTACCCATGAATTCATTCAATACTGTACCAAATATTTTTGGCCAGTAAAAATGTGTACCTGCCAACAAGGCCAGAACTACTCCTCCGACGATAACATAGTGGAAATGGGCAACAACGAAATAGCTATCATGATACTGATAGTCAGCCGGAGCTGCGGCATTCATAATTCCCGTTACTCCACCCATTACAAAAGATGGAATAAATGCAACGGCGTATAACATAGGAGTCGTAAACGTAATCTGACCACCCCACATCGTGAAAATCCAGTTGAAGATCTTTATACCAGTCGGAACAGCTATCGCCATTGTTGCTACTGCGAATATCGCATTTGCGACTGGCCCAAGACCAACCGTAAACATATGGTGAGCCCATACCATGAATCCTAGGAAACCGATTAAAATAGTTGCAAAGACCATAGATGAGTATCCAAATAATCTCTTTCTCGAGAATGTTGGAATAATTTCAGAGAATATTCCGAATGCCGGAAGAACCAAAATATATACTTCCGGATGTCCAAAGATCCAGAATAAATGTTCCCAAATAATTGTATTTCCACCCAAAGCCGTTACAAAGAAACTGGAACCAAACATACGGTCAAACATCATTAGTGTCAAACCAACTGTAAGCGGCGGGAAAGCAAATAGAATTAAGGCAGATGCCACAAATGTTGTCCACGTGAAAAGCGGCATACGCATAAACGTCATTCCAGGTGCTCTCATATTAATAATCGTGGCCAGGAAGTTAATTCCCCCTATTAACGAGCCCATACCTGATATCTGAAGTCCAAGTATGTAAAAATCTATACCGTGACCTTCAGAAGCCAACGATAGAGTTGCATAAGATGTCCATCCGGCATCAGGCGCTCCGCCCATAAACCAGGATAAGTTTAAAAAGACTCCTCCAAAGAAAAACAACCAAAAACCTAATGAATTTAAAAATGGAAATGCTACGTCTCTAGCCCCGATTTGCAGCGGCATAATCGCATTCATAAATCCAAGCAATAAAGGCATGGCGGCAAGGAAAATCATGGTTGTTCCATGCATGGTAATAATTTGGTTAAACATTCCACCACTGATAAAATCATTTTCTGGCTTTACAAGCTGAATTCGTATAAACATTGCCTCAAGCCCACCCAGCAAGAAGAAAAATCCACCTGCAAAGATATAGAGCTTGGCAATTTTCTTATGGTCAACAGTCGTTAAATAATCCCAAATGACACTAAGAAACCCCTTTTTTTGAGCAATAGTACTCACGTTTTAACCTCCCCTTTGAAAACTAGCAAACTCTTATTTTTGCGATAAGGTTTCCAGGTACTTAGTAAGCGCATCGATTTGTGAATCAGAAAGCTCTCCGTAAGTGTCAGTCATTTTGTTTCCTTCTTTAACTGACTCCGGATCCTTAAGCCACTTCTTCACATTTTCTTCATTATTTTCCAAATAACCCGCTACTACTTCACGATCAGCAAAATTTGATAGATTAGGTGCTAATCGAGCCTGCTCCGGTCGCTGATCATTGGAATCGATCGCATGACATCCGATACAGCTTTTATTGAAAATTTCCTGGCCTTCACTTGCTGTTGCATCAGTAAGTTTTACTTCCGTGTGCTTTGTTTCTTTCATGCTGGCTACCCATTGGTCAAATTCATCCCTTGGCAAAGCTTTCACTTTGAAATCCATTAATGCATGGGAAGCCCCACATAATTCAGCACATTTTCCATAAAAAATCCTGCCGGCTTCTTCACTTTTTCCATCATCAAACTCAAGCCAGAAGCTATTTTCTCCCTCTGTGTTCGTATCAAGCTTACCCCCAGCTGAAGGAATCCAGAAGGAATGCTTTACATCTGACGCTGTTAAATTAAAGTAAACCTTTTCATCAGTTGGAACAACAAGTTCTTGTCCTGTCATGATACCTTCGCCAGGATATTCAAACTCCCACCAGTAATAATTAGCCCTTACATTTACAGTTAAGGCTGTAGGATTCCCATCCTTATCCTTTTCATCCTTGGCAGATACATCTGCAAAATCAAATGTATAATAAATCGTTGGAACTGCAAGGATGATTAATAAAACAATCGGGATAACCGTCCAAAGTATTTCTAATTTGTGGTTACCCTCAATTTGCTTAGGGATTGAATTATCTCCCTTTTTACGACGAAATTTTAAAATTGCAAGTACAAAAAGAATAACAACAACAATGATTACCAATACCATAATGGCAGTACTGAGTATCATTAAATCATACTGTTTCTTCGCTACCTCACCTGCTGGATCCAATGCTGATAGATACGGCTTTCCACAACCCGAAAGTATTAGCATCAAAACAGCAATTAAGGATGCAATGCGCCATTTTTTCATAGCAAATAATTACCCCTCTTTCGTAAAAAATTTCTTCTTTCCAAAGGAACATCTTATATATTGAATTTCTTTAAGAAAGAACCCCCAATGTTAAAAACGATTAATTAAAGAAACAATGACCATTGCCACAAAAGAAATAGTCATATAGTTTAATGAATAAATGAACATCTTATTGGCCCACTTTAAATCTTCTTCTTTGGAAAACTCCTTTTTTAATGAGAATCCCTTTAAAGTTAATATAAGCCAACCTATATTTAAAATTGTTGCCAGAACTACAAAAGAAACCCCGATTGGTTTCAGTATAAATGGAATTGGAAACAATAAAGCTACCCATATAAGCATATGAATCTTAGTTTCTTTAAATCCTTTTACTACAGGCAGCATAGGAATTCCAGCCGCTCTGTATTCCTCCGTCCGCTTCATAGCCAATGCGTAGAAATGTGGAGGCTGCCACACAAACATTAATAGAAATAATCCCCAGGCAATGGGATGTAATCCTGGGTCAACGGCGGCCCACCCAATTAGTGGCGGTATAGCACCAGAAAAACTGCCGATAACAGTATTTGAGACAAACCGTCTTTTTGACCACATTGTATACAGCAATACATAGGCCAATACCCCAAGTAACCCCATAAAAGCTGCCATTGGAGTAGCCATTAATAGAATCAATAATCCAGTTACCACCAGTGCCAGGCCCATATACAACACTTTTATAGGGTTCACCTTCCCAGTAACTGTCGGACGCTTCTTTGTACGAGACATAAACACGTCGATATCCCGGTCTATGTAATTGTTTAAGCTGCCAGCGCCCGCTATGATCATTGCTGACCCTATAACACCATATAGAACGAGATCAAGATTCCCAAGGAAACTCTGGTCAGTAAAATAAAGACCGAGCCAAATACCTGCAAAAACAGTGATTAAATTTGAATTGACGATGCCTACCTTTACTAATACCAAAAAGTCCTTAAATGCTGTACTGTTCATATCCTTCTCCACGTCTAGTCCCTTCTGGTTTTCATACGAGGTCTGCGATGCCGGTTTAGGTTTCATGCTGTTACCTCCTATCTGAATAGTAGATTTCCAAACTTTTAGTTTCAAGCGATATATTCACAAATTATAACAGTGATATTTATATAGAAAAATTTGCCTAATATATATTTAAACACAGATTACACTTCTATTGTGAAAATAATTTGTCCATTTTTTGTCATAAGTGTGACCTAATCATTATATAGTGGTAATTTTATCCTGTAAATATATTTTTGTAACATTGAAAGTATGAAAACCTTATTTAACCAATTAAATCCCCTCTCTATTTCTAACAAACTCTTCTTTAAGTTTCAACTATAAACAATTACATGAATTTTCAATTATCACTAAATAAATAATTTCTTTGACTATTTAGAAACTTTTCTTTGTAATTATTGTAAAAATTATTTATGATATGTTAGTAATGATTATCAAACTTTGTAATATTTACCTCATTATACGGTTCCAGTTATTAGGAAACAAATGTTTAAGCTTACTATTTTATAAAAACAAAGCAGGTGTTAGATTTACATGCAAAAATCTTTGAAATGGTTTGCCGTTATGACATCCTTTGTCATGCTTGTAATCTTAATCGGCGGTGCGCTCGTCACAAAAACAGATTCTGGTTTAGGATGTGGACGCTCCTGGCCGCTTTGCAACGGAGAATTGATTCCCACGGATATCACGCCCGCACTACTAATTGAATTCGCACACCGTCTTTTTACCGGCCTTGGATCCTTCATGGTAGTTGGATTAGCGATCTGGTCATGGAAAGCCATTGGACATATTAGAGAAACCAAATTTCTTGCTCTCCTATCTATTGCATTTCTAATCATTCAAGCATTGCTGGGAGCTGCCGCCGTCGTTTGGAGTCATTCTGATTTCGTGCTGGCTTTGCATTTTGGGATATCACTCATCTCTTTTGCCGCCGTTCTACTTTTAACTCTACTGATTTTTGAAGTTGATAAAAAGTTCGATGCGGAAAAGCTGATAATCCCGAGGAAAATGTCCATTCACATTATCGCTCTATTTATTTATTCCTATATTGTTATCTATACCGGTGCGCTGGTACGTCACGCAGAAGCAAGTCTCGTCTGTCCTGAGTGGCCCCTTTGTTTTAATGATGGTACTATAGTCCCTCATAATATGTATCAGTTTATTCAAATGGGGCATCGCGCTGCTGCAGGCCTCATCTTTATCTGGATTTTATATATTTTCGTCTATACTTGGCGCAATTATCGCCATATAAAAGTTTTATACTGGGGATGGACGCTCTCCCTTATTCTTGTCAGTTTACAGGTTATAGCAGGTGCTTTTATCATTTATACCCGTTTAAACTTGTATGTAGCCCTCTTACACGCCATATTGATTTCTTGTTTATTTGGAGTTTTTTCCTATTTTATCCTTCTTGTAACGAGATCACGGAAAAGCAAAGCTGCAGAAGCCTCGAATCCGTCTGTTAGGAAAACAAGCTGATTAGAATGTATAAAATCATCCTTTTGCATCACATTATACAAACTAGGGAAATAATCCAATACATAAAAAGGAACGTGAGTTAAAAACCCACGCTCCTTTTTATTGTGTTTTAGTTTTATTTATCAAGCACAATCAACAAATCGCCCGTCTGTATGGCTTCTCCATCATTAACATAAATCTCTTTGATGACTCCGTCAAATGGTGCCTGAACTGTTGTTTCCATTTTCATTGCCTCCGTTATGATTAAATGGTCTCCTTTTTTGACTTTTTGTCCATGAGACACTAATACCTTCATCACGGTTCCAGGCATTGTTGCACCAATATGGTTTGGATTGGAAACGTCCTGCTTTGGTTTCGACTGAATAAGAGTTTTAACACTTTCGTCCTTAACTACCACTTCTCGAGCCTGTCCATTGAGTTCAAAATAAACCATTCTTGTGCCATCTATACGTGGCTCACTAATTGAAATTAGTTTAATAATTAAGGTTTTTCCCTTTTCGATTTCCACTTCTATTTCCTCTCCAATGGAAAGTCCATAGTGGAACGTTGGTGTATCTAACTCTGTTATATTGCCATACTCACTATTCGAGTTCACATAATCAAGGAAGACTTTTGGATATAGTGCATAAGCGAGTGCATCAAACATCGTAACTGGACGTTTGATTTTCTCAAACAACTCTTCCTTTATCTTCACAAAATCCACGTCCTCAAGCAACTCACCTGGGCGAACTGTAATAGGAGATCTATTTTTTAGAATTACCTTTTGAAGTTCTTCAGGGAAACCGCCATATGGCTGTCCTAAATATCCGCTGAACAATTCAATAACTGAATCAGGGAAATCGATCAAATGGCCTTTCTCCAACACACTACTTTCTGTCAAATCATTTTGTACCATAAACAAAGCCATATCGCCTACTACCTTGGACGACGGTGTTACTTTGATAATATCACCAAACATCATACTTACTCGATGATACATTTCTTTTACTTCATCCCAGCGTTCACCTAAACCAACTGCTTTCGCTTGCTGCTGAAGGTTGGAGTATTGACCGCCTGGCATTTCATGTACATAGATTTCTGTATGGGGGGACTTCATTCCACTTTCAAAATCAGCATAGTAACTTCTGACCCCTTCCCAATACTCTGATAACTTTTCGACTGGCTTAATATCGAATTGCGGCTGCCTCTCATGACCCTCCAATGCATAATAAAGAGAATTTAAGCTTGGCTGTGAGGTAAGTCCAGCCATTGATCCAAGTGCCGTATCAACGATATCCACACCGGCATCAATCGCTCGTGCGTACTGATAGATACCATTCCCGCTCGTATCATGTGTATGAAGCTGGATCGGTATGTCAACTGCATCTTTTAACTCTGAAATCAGGCGGTAGGCTGCTTCCGGCTTCAATAAGCCTGCCATATCTTTAATAGCTAATAGATGTGCTCCCTGTGCCTCTAGCTCTTTAGCAAGATTTCTATAGTATTGCACATCATATTTTTGCCTGCTTAGGTCGAGTATATCACCTGTATAGCAAATCGCTGCCTCGGCAATTTTTCCTGATTGGCGAACATAATCAATTGTCTTCTCCATTCCCTTAACCCAGTTAAGGCTATCAAAAATTCGGAATACGTCTATTCCCGCATAGGCAGATTTTTCAACAAATTCCCGGATAACATTATCAGGATAATTCTTATAGCCAACTGCATTAGATGAGCGCAGGAGCATCTGGAATAATACATTAGGGATTTCCTGTCTAAGTAATAATAATCTTTCCCATGGATCTTCCTTTAAGAACCGGTAGGCTACATCAAATGTTGCCCCGCCCCACATTTCAAGTGAAAACAGATTCGGCATAAGCTTTGAGGTTGGTGCAGCAATCTCTTGTAAATCCTTCGTTCTCACTCTGGTAGCTAAAAGTGATTGGTGTGCATCCCTGAATGTAGTATCTGTGATTAACACATTTTTTTGTTCTTTAACCCATTGAGCCAGCCCCTCTGGTCCCAGTTTATCTAATAATTGCTTGGTACCTGTCTGAGATGCTAAGTAATCGTGAGTTTGGGGAACTTTTGGTTTTTCGAAAACCGGTTTCTCCTTAACACCTATGCCCGGAAAACCATTGACAGTCACATTAGCGATATAATTCAGCATTTTGGTTCCACGATCTTGTCGGTTAGAGAAAACAAAAAGCTCAGGTGTTGTATCGATGAATGATGTATCGTATTCTCCTGCAATAAATTTTTTATGCTTTACCACATTTTCAAGGAAAGGAATATTTGTTTTAATTCCTCTGACACGGAATTCTCTTAAATTACGCAGCATTTTTATAGCTGCCTGATCGAATCTGGTAGCATGAGTGGATACTTTAACAAGCAAGGAATCATAATATGGTGTAATAACCGATCCATGAAAAGCATTTCCAGCATCCAGACGAACACCAAAACCGCCGCTAGAACGATAAGCTGCAATTCGGCCTGTATCCGGCATAAAATTATTTAAGGGATCTTCCGTCGTCACCCTTGCCTGAATGGCATACCCATTGATATGTATATTGTCTTGTTTAGGTATGTTTAATGAAGTACCGTGTAAACTGTGTCCCTCAGCAATCTTGATTTGAGATTGAACAATATCAATGCCCGTAATCATCTCAGTGATTGTATGCTCAACCTGGACACGAGGGTTTACCTCGATAAAGAAAAATTCATCTCCAGAAACAAGGAATTCTACCGTACCCGCATTTACATATTCTACATTCTTCATTAATTGAACTGCAGCGTCACATATCCTTTCTCGTAAGGAATCGGTAAGTGACACACATGGAGCTACCTCGACTACTTTTTGGTGACGGCGTTGCACAGAGCAGTCCCTTTCATACAAATGGACAATATTTCCGCTTTGATCACCCAGTATTTGAACTTCAATATGCTTGGGATTCTCAATAAATTTTTCTACGTAAACTTCATCATTGCCAAAAGCAGCTTTTGCCTCTGATTTTGCCCGGTTATAGGCTTCTTCTACTTCCTCTGGGTTACGAACAATGCGCATACCCCTTCCGCCGCCGCCGAGAGAAGCTTTTATAATAATCGGGTAACCATTGATTTCTCCAAACTTCGTAACTTCTTCCAAACCAGAAACTGGTCCTTCACTTCCTGGAATAATAGGAATACCTGCCATTTTCGCTTGCTCTTTTGCCTTTACTTTATCTCCAAACATATCGAGATGATTTGTTTTAGGACCAATAAAAATAAGTCCCTCTTCTTCACATCGTTTTGCAAATTCGATATTTTCAGAGAGCAAACCATATCCAGGATGTATAGCATCTACATCACTCATCTTAGCAATCTCAATAATTCCTTCAATATCAAGATAGGCATCAATCGGCTTTTTACCGGCACCAACTAAATAGGCTTCGTCTGCTTTATATCGATGATAGGATTTGTAATCCTCTTTTGAATAAATAGCAACAGTTTTAATATCCAATTCATTGCAAGCTCGAAAAATACGGATAGCAATTTCTCCACGGTTGGCAGCCAATACTTTTTTAATTTTTCTCATCCTGAGCACCTCACAGCTTCCTGAAAATTATGACAATATAGTAATTTTTTAGTAAAAATAATGAGTAAGAAGATTATTCTTACTCATTATTTTAAGCCAGCTTATCCCTGGAGTGTCTCCCCTTTTTCAACTGGTTCTTTTTTGTAGGCTGCATCATATCTCGTCATCATAGAGACATTGACCAGTAATCCGACAGATATCAAAAGAATAATTAAGGAAGAACCACCATAGCTGATAAATGGTAAAGTAACCCCAGTAATCGGTATTAGTCCAGCTACTCCACCTAAGTTAACCATAGCTTGAATTCCAATCATACTGGAAATACCTACTGCTAGCATACTCCCAAATGGATCATTCGATTTTATCGCGGTATGAATCCCTTTTAATACAATCGTAGCCAAGCATATAATAACAAATCCTACCCCAATAAGTCCTAACTCTTCAGAAATCACAGACATTATAAAGTCAGTGTGCGGTTCAGGCAGATAACCATATTTCTGCGTGCTTTGTCCAAATCCCACACCGGTAATGCCACCATTGCCAATTGCCACATAAGAATTGACCAACTGATATCCTTCATACTTCTCACTGGAAAACGGGTCTAAAAATCCTACGAAACGTTCAAGCCTTTTTGGAGTAAAGATCTTGTCTTTAAAAAGAAAAATGATTGGTGTCGCAACAAGGATAGCTCCGAACAAAATCGATAGCAGTTTACCTAAACTCTTAAAATTCATACCAGAGCATAAGATAATAGTACAAGAACTCATAAAAAGAATGAATGCCGTCCCGATATCCGGCTGCAAAACGATCAATAAACAGATAACTAACAAGAATAATAGTGGTGGTACTACACCCTTATTAAAGACATTGATATATTTTTGTTTATTCGAATAGACTGCGGATAAGTATATAATCATACCTAACTTAATAAACTCTGATGGCTGCAAACTCCCTAACGCTCCAAGCTTAAACCAGCTCTCCGCATTTCCGGCGGTGTGGCCAATAAAATTTAAAGCAACGAGAGAGATAATCGAGCCTAGTACGATGATCACCAAAAACTTTTTATTTTTAAAAACCGGATAAGGTATAGCAGCTACAATGAAAAACAGGATAAACCCGATGATTAAATGCCTAAATTGTTTTATGTAGAAAAAATCGCTCGGAAGTCCAAATCTTGACACAGCCGTTACCATACTGGCGCTATAGACCATTACAAGACCAAAAATACTTATAGCGATAATGACAGCGATGAGGGTAAAATCATACGATTTTAAAATACGTTTTATCATATAGGTCTCCTTGAATAAATTTCATTTTAAAAAATATGCTTGTTTAAAAATTATATAAAGAAAAACAAAAAAACTCAAACAACATCGGCATCGTTTGAGTTTCGACTGCTACTTATTTTCTTAAGGAAGCATCATGAAGAGCAGAAAGTTCTTGTTCAAGGAATCCCAATAGCTCTTTACCGTCTTTCTCTTCTATTAATCCTAATCGAACGGCAAAGTCAATTTCTCTGGAGAGACCAAACATTTGGGTATCTAAAACTTCTTCATATAACGGACACTGAGGCATAGTCAAATTGTCCATTTGCACCTTTATTAGTTTAAATATTTTATCAGCGTCAGCCTTTAACAATGCGTAGGCCTTTTCTTGATGATTGACAAGGATATCAGATGTCAATGTGCAACCCCCCATTATGGCCCAATGAACCAATCTATTATAAAATTCTACCCTTAAAATCGTAAAATTGCAAGAAAAGGTAATGTCAAGGAGTTTAGTTTTTTCTAAAAAAAGATAACCTTCGTGCAGCGAATTACTGTACATACTCATTCAGCAGCTATAAGATTAAAATTGGAAAGGAGAGTCAATTATGAAAGATATTCTACAAATAAAAGGGAATGTAAAATTCCCGATATATCTCGACCCTGGCACTTGGATATTTGATGACAGGAAATTCGATCTTGATGCTTGGCATCCAGAAAACAATCAGAAAGAAAATCCTGAACAGGAGACCTATTTAAAACAGGTATCATCACAATGGGATAAAGAGATCATTGAAGGGGCATCCCCACCGCCAAGTAAACCTGTAATAAAAACGAAGAAACAGCAGCTTACTGAAAACAGTTTCGGGATTGTATTAAAGCCTTTTTTCTTGAACACTGAACCTGAAAGTACTTCTGCAGCTGTTATTGTACATACAGAAAATGCTAATTTCACATTCTCTTTTGAGGAAGCGCTTCAACTTGTTGCTGGCTTTTCTATTAAAGGGCGACCAATCAAAGCGGATGAGGGTGGACCCATTCATATTTACCACGGTGATGGCTCCAACAGGCAAGCACCCATTAAAAACGTAACAGGTTTTACAATTCAATAAAGAGTTCAGGAGCCGTATAGACGCTATATGGCCCCTGATAACTACAAGCTACTAATACACAAACACTCTAAATGATTTGGAGCAGGAAGTACACTGACCCATTCCTGTTAGGATAATTAGATAGAAGATTCACTCATAATAAATCTGCCGCTAATTGAGCTAATCCGGAACGTTCCCCCTTCACTAAATTCACATGGCCTGCAATGGCTTCATTCTTAAACTTTTCCAAAACATATGTCAGCCCATTGTTCCATTCATCCAAATAAGGATGATCAATTTGAGCAGGATCCCCCAGTAAAATAATCTTACTGCGCTCACCTACACGTGTCAGTATGGTTTTCACTTCATGTTTGGTAAGGTTCTGAGCTTCATCCATGATAATAAAGCTATCCGGTAAGCTGCGTCCTCTTATATATGTTAAGGCCTCCACCTCAATAGAATTTATACCAGCTAAAATAGAGTCCAATTCACCTGGCTTTTTTGTGTTAAATAAAAATTCAAGATTATCATAGATTGGCTGCATCCATGGACGCAGTTTTTCTTCTTTTTCACCAGGCAGGAAACCCAAATCTTTCCCCATTGGTACAATTGGCCTTGCTACAAGTAATTTATTATACTCCCCCAAATCCTCTGTTTGAAGCAAACCTGATGCGAGTGCTAAAAGTGTTTTCCCTGTACCTGCTTTTCCAGTTAATGTGACTAACTGGATATCACTTCTTAATAATAATTCGATTGCCATATGCTGCTGCACATTTCGCGGCTTTATACCCCAAACATGCTCCTGATTATATCGAAGCTTTTTTATTCTTTTTTCATGTCCGCTAATAATTCCTAAAGCAGAAAGCGAAGTTATTTCTGTGCATTTCATAATGACAAATTGATTTAAATGAATCCCCTCTGCTACATCAGCAGGAGCTGCTATCTCTCCCTTGGAATAGAATTCATTTATATCAGCTCGCGAAACAAATATCTCGATAAAGCCGGCGTACATCTGATCCTCATGGATAACTCGATCACTCAAAAAATCCTCTGCTAAAAGTCCCAGTACATCCGCTTTTACCCGCATTAGAATATCTTTACTTACTAATATTACGCTCCGCCCATTTTCTTTTGCCTGTTCTTCCAGCGATAAATTTTTGGCAATTGCCAATATACGATTATCATTTGTTTTTTCTGCAAAGTATTCTGCGACATTGTGGGGTGAGCGATGATTCATCTCTATTTTTAACACCCCACCATTCGACAATGGGATTTTATGATGAAGCTTACCTTTTGTACGCAGCTGATCAATAAGTCTTGAAACATAGCGGGCGTTTTTCCCTACTTCGTCCAAGTTTCGTTTTTTTGAATCCAGTTCCTCCAATACTACTGCCGGGATGATGACCTCGTTATCCTGGAATGAAAAAATAGACATTGGATCCTGCAATAATACATTCGTATCTAGAACATAAATTTTGCTCAAAATATATCCTCCTGTGTCATAATTTCATTACCTATCCAGAGCTTTACAACACGCTGATGACTTATTGAAATACAACATTTAATAAGCAAGAGTTGCATTTTTCACGTTTAATCAAAATAAGCCGGATGGAATTTTGTTTTTAATAGCTGGACAAATCTGATGCTCAAATATATGTATTTACATACAAAAATAGAAGAAAATAACCCATTTCCTTTAAATTGTTTTATTCTTAAAGTTTGATAAAAATTTTAATCATTCATCTTATCCGTTTCAAATAACCAGACCATTCCATAACCATGTATGGAAAATCCTTATATGGTATAATGACTTTACATGCAATAGATTGGGGTGTCCTGTAATGCGAGTTAAATGTGTAATCTGTGATAAAATCGAATCAATTGATGATGAAACGTTAATGGCTAAACGACTTAGAAATCGTCCAATTCATACATATATGTGTCAGGAATGCAATAAACGTATCGAAGAACGAACAATTGCACGAAAAAGCACTGGAAATTTCAGATTATATCGGGCGGCTAAAGAAGAGGACACGTGGTAAACTACATATACCTGAAAGAAATCGGGCTGTTTTACCTGTAATCTTCAAATAAAAACAAAAAAACAGAGAAGAATGAGATACTCATCTTCTCTGTTTTTTTATGATGGATAATTACGGTAATGATCCGGATTCTGGAGTATTTGATTGAGCATAACCTCAATCATATCCTCCGGAAACCTGAATTCATTTACAGACTCTTCATTTTTATAGGTGACGATATACCAACCGCCACTTTTTTTATAGTGATAGTCTGATATACCAAACTTCTCCTGCAAGGTATTTTCGAACCAGAGGACTGTTTCATTTGCTGCGGTATCTTCAGGTCGATAATCAATGACAACTTTTATCGTTAACCAATTATAGATCGCATCCTGAACAGAGTTCATTCGCTCACTCCTTATTCCGCATTTACCTCGTTTTTCATTTCCTTACGGAGTCTATATTTATAAATTCCCAGAAAAGCAGCAGCCACTACCAGTACTTCTGCTACAGGCAAGAATAGTGCCAAAAAGGTCAAAAAGCTGCATCCAAAGGCCATAATGGCATAGACTACTATGCTTTTTCCAAGACTTAATTTTCTAGCAAACCCCAGTTTATACACTATTCCGCAAAGTACTACAATCGTCAAATATAGAGCCCACACCCCTATTTGTGAATATTGTGGATCTCCTATTCGATACAAGTCTGCAAAGAACGGCAGGTTATTTGTAATATCCACTTTAAAACGCTCCCTCTCCCCAAAGGTAAAAGTTATTCAGCGAATTTCTTTTTCTTAGCTGCTTTTTCACGTTCGTTTTTATCCAAAATCTTTTTACGTAAACGAATTGATTCTGGTGTTACTTCGCAGTATTCATCATCATTTAAATATTCCAATGCTTCTTCAAGTGACATGATTCTAGGTTTTTTCATAGTAACTGTATTATCTTTTGTAGCGGAACGAACGTTTGTTTGTTGTTTAGCACGAACAATATTGACAGTTAAGTCATTTTCACGATTATGTTCCCCAACAATCATACCTTCATAAATTTCAGTACCTGGCTCTACAAAGATAACGCCGCGGTCTTCAATTTGAATGATACCGTATTGAGTAGCTTTACCTGTCTCAATGGATACAAGAACACCTTGTCTTCTTCCTCCAACCTGACCTGCCTGCATAGGTTGATAAGAATCGAATGTATGGTTCAAAATACCATAACCACGAGTTAATGTTAAGAATTCAGTTGTATACCCGATCAATCCACGGGAAGGAACGTTAAACACTAGACGTACTTGTCCGCTTCCGTTATTGACCATATCCAGCATTTCGCCTTTTCTTTCCCCTAATGATTCCATGATTGCACCTGTGTATTCCTCAGGAATATCAACTTGTACGCGTTCCACAGGTTCACATTTAACACCATCAATAACACGGATGATTACTTCAGGCTTAGACACTTGAAGTTCATATCCTTCACGGCGCATATTTTCGATAAGAATGGATAAGTGTAACTCTCCGCGTCCGGAAACAATCCAGGCATCCGGAGAATCAGTAGGATCCACACGTAAACTTACATCTGTTTGGAGCTGGCTCATTAAACGCTCCTCGATTTTACGTGATGTTACCCATTTACCTTCTCTGCCGGCGAATGGACTGTTGTTTACTACAAATGTCATTTGTAATGTAGGCTCGTCTATACGTAGAACTGGAAGCGGCTCCTGAACATCTACTGGGCAAACTGTTTCCCCAACGTTAATGTCTTCCATACCGCTGACAGCAATCAAATCACCCGGTAAGGCTTCTTCTACTTCCACACGTTTCAATCCTTGGAAGCCGAATATTTTAGTTACACGGAAATTTTTCGCAGTTCCATCAAGTTTCATTAAGGATACTTGTTGTCCAACTTTCATTGTGCCACGGAAAACACGGCCAATTCCTATTCTTCCTAAATAATCACTATAATCCAGCAAAGCAACCTGGAATTGCAGCGGTTCTTCACGATTGTCAACAGGTGATGGAATATTTTCTACGATTGATTCAAATAAACACTCCATATTTTCTTCTTGATCAGCCACATCAGGGCTTAAAGAAGCGGTACCGTTAATTGCTGATGCATAAACAACTGGGAATTCCAATTGTTCTTCAGTAGCACCCAATTCAATAAACAAATCAATAACTTCATCAATTACTTCCTCAGGGCGAGCAAAGTCACGGTCAATTTTGTTAACAACAACGATTGGCGTAAGTTTTTGTTCTAATGCTTTTTTTAGTACAAAACGGGTTTGCGGCATACAACCCTCATACGCATCAACGATTAAGAGAACACCGTCTACCATTTTCATGATACGTTCTACTTCTCCGCCGAAGTCTGCGTGTCCCGGTGTATCCAATATGTTAATACGTGTATCTTTATAGTTAACGGCAGTATTTTTCGCTAAAATTGTAATACCGCGCTCTCTTTCAAGATCATTGGAATCCATTGCTCTTTCAGCAACTTGTTCATTAGAACGGAATGTACCTGCTTGTTTTAACAATTGGTCGACCAAAGTTGTTTTACCATGGTCAACGTGAGCGATAATCGCTATATTTTTGACGTCATTTCTGTATTGCAAACTATTTCAACTCCCAGATTTTATGCTTATCGAAACCAACCTTGTCATTATAACATACTGAAACTAGAAAGCTGCTATCGTATTGTGTACAATGAATATGAAGATTGGGGTGATTACATATGAATATTAACTTTATATTTATGCTGCTAGCAGTTCTCGCTATGACAAGCTTATGCGGAATTGCTATATCCATCGCTGAAGGAAGTGTAGTGGCCATTGTCCTATGCCTGTTAGCTTTTATCGGCATTATGGGAAGCGGCTTTACACTAAAAAAGCGTTGGAGAGAAAAACTTTAGACTATTCTTTTAACTAAATAATTTTACCGCAATATCATATTTTAAGCAATAAAAAAGCATCAGTACTGATGCTTTTTCTCTTTTATAGCCATCAGGATGATAAATACTGCTCAAGAATCACTCCATGTAAAGCTGGCGATGACACTAGGAATGAGCTCTTCTTTAGATAATGAATCGGGTTACCTTGCAGATCAGTCACTTTTCCACCCAATTCTTCAATAATCACGGCTCCCCCCGCAAAATCCCATGGCGCCAATCTCATCGATATATAAGCGTTCATTCTCCCAGTAGCAACATAGGCAATTTCAAGGGCAGCAGATCCATAGGACCTGGTCCCTCTTATATCTTTGACAAGTCTGCCCGTCAGATTCTTATCAATTTTTTTATTGTCCGTCAGCCAAATTGGATTTAAACCTATAATAGATTCGGGAAGTGGAACTTCCTTTATCTTAGGAATCTCGCTATCATTGAGAAAAGCTCCTTTTCCCTTTATACAGTGATACAGTTCATCATGGACAACATCATATATTAGCCCAATCTTTCCAATACCATTTTCTATTATACCTATTGATATCGCAAAATTTCTTTGCTGGTGCACAAAATTCATTGTTCCGTCTATAGGATCGATAATCCAAACTACTCCATCCAGTGACTGCAAATCATGGCCAGAACCTTCTTCACCGAGAATATGATGAGTAGGAAATTGTTCAGATATTTTTTCTTTAAAGAATTGCTCTATTTCCATATCCATATTAGTGACTAAATCATTTACATTTGATTTTGTGTTAATATCTAAAATTGATTCAAATGAGTTAATAATCTTTACCCCTGCTTCTTTAATCCATTGAACCGCCATCTCGTGAATGTTGGACCATTCCGCCATTTTTCCCACCTCAATTAAAATCTTTTCTATAGTATGTATATTAATTCCAGTTTAATTCGAATGACATTAAATAACAAGAAAAGACGAACATCATGAACGAGAACATGCAGTTCGTCTTAATCAATCAAAAAATCATATAATAATATCCACTATTAAAGTGCTTTTAAGCGCAGAAGTTCTTTTCTTATTCTTTCAAGTTTTTGTTTTGAACAATTTTTTTGTTTTTCATCATCCTGCTGAATAGCTTCATATAAGGTAGCCAATTCATAATCCAGTTCCATCCGGAGAACTACTTTTCTATGTTTCTCGACTTCTTGAGCTTTCAGTTTGTGATTAACTACCTGTTTCATAAAAATCCTCTCCTTGCATTTATTTTAAGAAAATTCAGAAATTTAATTGTACTTTGTACTATAGTATGTTCTTTCTGGATTATTGCAACCAAAATAGACAAGCGCCTAGTTACATATGCATAATATTATTTGGCCTCTCTATTCTTATGCTAAAATAAGAGAGAATAGGAGGTAATATATATGGTTATAAAAGGTTTCACAAATGAAGACTTTAATGTATTTACAATAGATGGTCTCGACCAACGAATGGATGCAATCAAAACCTTAATACGTCCCAAATTTGAAACATTAAGTCAGATTTTCACAGAGGAATTATCTGTTTTAACACAAGATCCAATGTATCCCCATATTGCAAAGCATGCTCGTCGTACGATTAACCCGCCGAATGATACATGGGTATCTTTTTCATCCAATCCACGCGGTTACAAAATGCAGCCACATTTTCAAATCGGTCTGTGGGAAACCCATTTATTTATTTGGTATGCAATTATTTATGAAGCCAAAGACAAAGCGCAAAAGGGACAACGTTTGGCTAGCCAAACTGAATCGATAAAAAATCTTATCCCATCTGATTACGTGTGGTCTATTGATCACATGAAGCCGGAAGTTATTCCTCACAGTACATTATCAACCGATGGCTTAAACGATATGTTTAATCGTTTACAAACAGTCAAAAAAGCTGAATTATTATGCGGCTATCAAATTCCACGCGAGGAAGCTGTTCAGCTTTCCGGTGATCAATTAGTTGAAATTATTCATGATGTATTTGTACATTTAATACCCCTGTACAATGTCTAATAAACTCGAAAAAGACATTAACCCCCATTAGCACTATGCCAAGGGGGTTAATGTCTTTTATCGGCTTAATTTTATAAATCCTTCATTAGCACTGTTTTTTGCTCGCTTAATTGCTTGATAGGCAGAGTAGCCACTCACTTCTTCAAACTCATTGCACAATTTCTTTTCCTCAGATTTAGAAGGAACAATTCGCTTAAACTCATTGTAAAGGTTCATTAACTGTTCCCTTTCTATCCCGTTCTCATAAGCTTTCTCGATTCCTTGAAAAAAAGATATAACCTTTACGATCTCATCAGTAGACCATTCATAATCAATCGGATATTGATAATCCATATGTACCACCTCTTATGTTGTAATTGCTTTCCAGCGTTCTCTTATAGCTGCTGCTTCCGCTAGCATTCTACTGAACAATTGCTCTACTGTTGGCTCATCCTTAATTATACCAACAACTTGACCAGCCCAACCAAAACCAGCTTCTGAATCTCCATTATATATAAATGCTTTGTTTCTTACACCACTAATATAATCTTTTAAATCCTCATATGTACAATTATTATCCTCCATTCCAAGGATAATATCCGTAAGCGGATTATGAATGGCACGTCCTGGAGCACCTAAGCTCTTTTTAATCACTACCGTATCCTTTTCAGAGCTATCTATGATTGCTTGCTTATAAGCGGCATGAGCATGTATACATTCTTTCGTAGTAATGAATCGTGTACCCATTTCTATACCTTCAGCACCCAGGGCCAGCGCTGCCATTAAACCTCTTCCATCTCCAATACCTCCAGCAGCAATAACAGGAATGGAGACATGATCAACTGTCTGAGGCACCAGGACCATTGTACTCAACTCATCTCTTCCTATATGGCCTCCACCTTCATAGCCAACCACCATAACTGCGTCTGCTCCAAGTTCTTCAGCTTTCATAGCATGCCTTACCCCTGCAGTCAATACGAGTGTTTTTACTCCAGTACCCTTAAACATCTCTAAAAATTCTTTCGGGTTTCCCCCTGTAACAGAAACAACTTCTACTCCTTTGGAGAGTACCACTTGTACAAATTCTTCATAAGGTTTACCGTGGTTACCAATAGCAAAATTAACTCCGAATGGGGAAGAAGTCATAGAACGTACCTTATCAATTTCACTAGCTAAATCCTCAGGACTGCTCAATGACATAGCTGTAATTTGACCAAGTCCACCAGCGTTTGAAACGGCGGCAGCCAATTCAGCATAGGCTAGATAAGCCAGCCCCCCTTGAATTATTGGCAGCTCTATGCCAAGCAACTCTGTTACACGCGTTTTCCACATAAAACACCCTCCTTTGTCGTTAGGATTGCTTTTACACAATGGCAATATATGATTCGCTTCTTAATTGAAAAGTGAAACCAATCATTTGTGTATCATTAATTTATCATATAAAGAATAAGTAAAGAATACACCGTGTTCTTGCGAGTAAATAAAAAAGACAACCCCTGGAAAATTGAAGGTTGTCATCGCTAATGTTAACTTTTTATAGTTTTCAAGATTAAATGATTATAGTTTTTGAAATGAACCGGTTTTGGTCTAGTGACTATTCTTGTTCACAACTGTGGCAATCAGTGCATGTTGCATACAATACTGTTACTTTTTCGTCTTCAAAATGATCGATTGTATTGTTGCATCCTGTACATACGATTGTACCCATTCATTTCATCTCCTTTTCTAAATGTAAACGCCTTCCAAGAAAGCGTTTTAATTCCATAAATCAATAATAGTATAACTCATTGAATATTTCAAGCCCAAATTGTATAACACATTAAAATATTTTTCGTTAAATTGTGTATAATATATTATTAATATGACAATTAGACACTCTTATCCTGCAAATGTATCAGTAAGTGTAATATCAATATTTAAACAGTTAAATTGGCTATTATTCTAATGATTTTATCCATGAATTCCTTCATTAATGAAATTAAATACACTTAACCAAGAAAAGCGTTTTCATTATCACCCTTGTTATCCATTTTCAGGTAATGATAAACTAATTAAAATAAATTAATTCAGGGAGGTTCCTATGACTTTATCAACGTTTATAAAAATGAAGGGATCCATAAAAGATGACATAACTATTGAGGACATTAAACAATTGATCAATCAGTATAGACAATCAATCTCGCATACTTCCGAACAATTAGCATGGGATTATAGTAAAACTGCATTTCCTTATGTTTTGAAAGTAACAGACGAAGGGAAACATAATTGGTTTTATTTATACTCAGAGGAAAAGGACTATCACATGATAGCCATTGGAGTGGATTATGAATATATACAAACCCCTGATGAAAATAAACAAAGAGTCCCTTATATCCAAATCAGTCTATCTCAACACTCTACAATTGGTGATAAATCGAAGGCTAATGAGTTTGCTAAATTTTTATCAAAGAAATTAAAAGGGGAACTTCATTTATTTAACGGGAGAATCATCCATTTTAATCTAAAAAAGTAGAGCCATACTTTATACTTTAAATTGGTTTATTTAGAGGGCTTATAACCTATATGTACCTAATAGTGATGATCAAGCTACTGGTTGAATAGCTATCTAGAAAGTCGTCAAATCATGAATCATCTACCGAGCAAGGACAGATCTAGTTTTGCCAACACATATTAACTCAATCCGGAGGTTTCCCCTTAAGCAGGCGCTAACCATACCAAAGGATTTCTGTACAAACATATTACCCACCCATCCACTCTTCAACTAGTTACTTAAAAATAGTATTGAAAAAGGCAGCCTAATTACTGAGGCTGCCAGAACTCTTCCATTAAAAAGATTTTATTTCACGAGGATTTATCACCCTATAACCCTTTGCACGTAATCCTTCAACTAATTCTGGCATTGCATCATTAGTCCATTTACGGTCATGCATAAGCAGGTTTGCTCCCGGATACAATTCTTTGCTAGTAAGCATAACTTTCACTAAAGCGTCCTTATCTTGGTACTGTTTTTCCCAATCGTATCCTATTGTCCAATTCATTAACTGCATTTTTTCTTCTTTGGCTATTTGTTTTGAGAACTCTGTGTTTTGCCCATATGGAGCTCTAAAAAATCTGGGCCTTTCACCGGTTATAGTTTCCACCATATCATTCACTTTAATAATTTCTTCTTTTTGCGCCTCTTCATCCAATTCTGGCAGGACGGCATGGCTATATGTATGGTTACCGATTTCAAATCCCATATCATAGATTTGTTTCAATATCTTTTTTTGCGCATCCGATTCCAAAAAATGTCCGTTAACGAAAAATATAGCAGAGGCATTCATTTCTTTTAATTTTTTTGCCATTGCTAAACTATATCGATCCGGTGCATCATCGATGGTTAATAGAGCTACTTTCTTTTCACCATCTTCTATAGGCTCAATTTTCCAATTTGTTAGATTGACCTGATAGTTTTGTGAAATCTCCTCTATCGGCTTCGCTGCTGTTTCTTTAGGTACCTCTTTGTTAATTTCAGCTTTATTAGGCTTTGTTCCCTGATTTGATTGTGTCTGTTCTACACTTTTATTAGGTGTATCTTCTTTCGCCTTCTCTTCTTCTCCGCAACCAGATAGCAACAGAACCATAGATGTAAGCAAAGCTATAGCATATCTCATGAAATTCCACCTTTCGACAACCTTATCCTATATTTTACCACTTTACCGACAAAATAAAACACCCCTGTCCAAAAAGGATAGGGGTGTAAAAAATAATTAATTATTTAATAATGTGGATTGGGCTTCCCATCGCAACTTCTGCTGCTTCCATTGTGATTTCTCCCAATGTAGGGTGAGCATGAATAGTCATAGCGATGTCTTCAGCAGTCATTCCTGCTTCAATTGCAAGGCCTAGCTCTGCAATCATATCAGAAGCACCAGGTCCAGCAATTTGAGAACCGATTACTAATCCGTCTTCTTTACGTGTAATTAACTTCATAAATCCTTCTGCAGAATTTAATGCTAAAGCACGTCCGTTTGCTGCAAATGGGAATTTAGCAGCAACGATATCTAAACCTTCTTCTTTTGCTTGTTGTTCAGTATAACCAACTGTTGCAAGTTCCGGTTCGGAGAATACAACTGCAGGAATACCTAGATAATCAATCTCAGCTGCATGTCCTGAAATAACTTCAGCAGCGATTTTACCTTCATAAGAAGCCTTATGAGCTAATTGAGGGCCAGAGATGATATCACCAATCGCAAAAATATTACTTACAGATGTACGGCATTGCTTATCTGTTTTAATGAAGCCTCTTTCATCTAGTTCAATACCGACTTGTTCTAAACCAATTTCATCAGTATTAGGTTTTCTTCCAACTGTTACCAATAGATATTCAGCTTCAACTTTTTTCTCTTCGCCTTTTTCTTCGTAAGTAACAATTACACCATTTTCAGTTTCTTCCACGCCTTTAGCTTTAACTTTAGTGAAGATATCTACATCTTTCTTCTTCAAGTTACGTTTAACGATAGAAGACATTGGTTTTTCGAAAGCAGCCAAGATTTCGTCCATACCTTCTAGAATGGTTACTTTAGTACCAAAGTTAGCATATACAGAACCAAGCTCAACTCCAATTACTCCACCGCCGATAATAGCCATGCTTGCAGGGATATGATCAAGGTTTAAAGCACCAGTGGAATGAATGACACGATCAGAATATTTAAATGTCGGTAATTCAATCGGTCTAGAACCTGTTGCGATAATAGCGTTTTTAAATGTATATGTTTGAGCGCTATTTTCAGTCATAACACGGATGTTATTAGCGTCTACAAAGTAAGCTTCACCTTTAACGATGTCTACTTTGTTACCTTTAAGTAATCCGCCAACACCACTTGTTAATTTTTCTACTACAGTACCTTTCCAGGCTTGAACTTTAGAGAAGTCCACTTTTACGTTTTCAGCAGTGATACCAAGATCTTCAGAATGTTTGGCATCATGATAACGGTGACCTGCAGTAATTAAGGCTTTGGATGGAATACATCCAACGTTCAAACATACGCCACCAAGGTCTCCTTTTTCAACGATTGTTACTTTTTGTCCAAGTTGCGCAGCACGGATTGCAGCCACGTAACCTCCTGGACCAGAACCGATTACTATAGTATCTGTTTCAATTGGAAAATCTCCAACTACCATGTCTTATCCCTCCATCAATAATAATTCTGGGTCATTTAATAAACGTTTAATGTGATTTAATGCATTTTGACCAGTAGCTCCATCAATCATACGGTGGTCAAAGCTTAAAGATAATGATAATACAGGAGCAGCTACAATTTCACCATCACGAACGATTGGTTTTTCTGCAATACGTCCGATTCCAAGAATCGCAACTTCTGGGTGGTTAATAACTGGTGTGAACCATTGTCCACCGGCAGAACCGATATTTGAAATTGTGCAAGAAGCACCCTTCATTTCATTAGGAGCTAATTTACCATCACGAGCTTTTCCGGCAAGTGTGTTGATTTCATTAGAGATAGCAAACATAGATTTACGATCTGCATCTTTAACTACAGGTACAAGAAGTCCTTTTTCAGTATCAGCTGCAATACCGATATTGTAATAGTGTTTATGGATAATTTCTTGTGTAGCATCATCAAGAGATGTATTTAATGCTGGGTACTCTCTTAATGCACTTGTTAAAGCTTTAACAACGTAAGGAAGGAATGTTAGCTTAATTCCTTTTTCAGCTGCAACTTCTTTGAATTTCTTTCTGTGAGCAACCAATTTAGTCACATCTACTTCGTCCATCAATGTAACGTGTGGAGCTGTATGTTTAGAGTTAACCATCGCTTTAGAAATAGCTTTACGAATTCCACTCATTTTTTCACGAGTTTCAGGATATTCTCCTGCAGGAATAGCCGCTGCAGCTGGTTTAGAATCTTCTTTGGCAGCAGGAGCTTCTTGTACAGGCGCACTTTCTTGTCCACCATTCATAAATGCTTGGATATCTTCTTTTAATACACGGCCATTTTTGCCTGTGCCTTTAACCTTGTGAATATCCACACCGTTTTCTCTAGCAAATTTTCTAACAGATGGCATTGCGATTACACGGTCACTTGCAGTTTCTTCTGCTTGTGGCTGTGAACCTGCACCAGTTGGAGTATCAGAGTTTGCTGGAGCTGCTGCTTCTTTCTTAAGGTCTTGTCCGCTTTCTAAAGTAGATTGAACTTGAGCTTCAGTTTTTTCTTCACCGTGCTCATCACCTTTAAATTGTACATCTTCATAACCTGGTGCATCAAAAGTTACAAGTACATCACCAACTACTGCTACAGTACCTTCTTCAACTAATACTTCTTGAACAGTACCTTCTACTGGAGATGGAATTTCAACAACAGATTTGTCATTTTGCACTTCACACAGTACGTCATCTTCCTGTACTTTATCACCTGGTTTAATAAACCATTTTACTATTTCACCTTCATGTATACCTTCGCCGATATCCGGGAGTTTAAATTTAAAAGCCATGGCTTTTCTTCCTCCTCTTTCTTTTCAGTTTTTAAAGTTATGGTTGTGTTAGTCAGGAAATGCCACGAAAGCATCTCCTGTTATGTTAAAATTCTAAAACTTTTTTTGCAGTTTCAAGTACATCTTTATGATTTGGCAACCATATAGGCTCAGCTTGAGAGAATGCAAATACTGTATCAGGAGCAGTTACACGCAATACTGGTGCTTCCAGGCTTAGAATGGCACGGTCGTTGATTTCAGCAACAACTTGAGCAGCAATACCTGCTTGTTTTTGTGCTTCTTGTACAACAATTGCGCGTCCAGTTTTCTCAACAGATGCAATAATTGTATCAATATCAAGCGGGCTAATTGTTCTTAAATCGATTACTTCTGCAGATACACCTTCTTTTTCAAGTTGCTCTGCAGCTTTAAGTGATTCCTGAACCATTGCGCCATAAGTAATAATAGAAAGATCAGTACCTTCACGTTTCACATCAGCTTTACCTAATGGAATTGTATATTCCCCTTCAGGTACTTCTTGACGGAAAGAACGGTATAATTTCATGTGTTCTAAGAAGATTACCGGATCGTTATCACGGATAGCAGAGATTAACAAACCTTTTGCATCATAAGGTGTAGATGGAATAACCACTTTTACACCTGGTGTTTGAGCCATTAAACCTTCAAGGCTATCTGCATGCATCTCAGGTGTATGTACACCACCACCAAATGGTGAACGGATTGTAATTGGTGAAGTATAAGTACCACCGGAGCGATATCTCATACGAGCCATTTGACCAGCAATAGAGTCCATAACTTCGAATACGAAGCCGAAGAATTGGATTTCAGGAACAGGACGGAATCCTTGCAATCCAAGTCCAATTGCCAATCCACCAATACCAGATTCAGCTAAAGGGGTATCAAAGATGCGGTCTTCTCCAAACTCCTTTTGTAATCCTTCAGTAGCACGGAAGACACCACCGTTTACTCCTACGTCCTCACCAAAAACGAGAACTTTAGGATCATTACGCATTTCAGTACGTAATGCATCAGTGATGGCTTGAATCATCGTCATTTGGGCCATGGCTTATTTCGACTCCTTTTCTTTGTAAATTTCATATTGTTCTTCTAGGTTGTATGGAAGCTCTTCATACATATTCATAATTAAATCAGTTACTTTTTGTTTTGGAGTATTATCCGCTTCTTTAATAGCAACTTTGATATCTTCTTTTGCTTGTTCAATTACTTCATTTTCTTTCTCTTCGCTCCATAGTCCTTTTCCTTCTAGGAATTTACGGAAACGAACAAGTGGATCTTTTTTCTCCCACTCGTTATCAAGGTCAGCTGTACGGTAACGTGTTGGATCATCACCAGCCATTGTATGTGGACCATAACGATAAGTTAAAGTTTCAATTAAAGTAGGACCTTCTCCATTAATTGCTCTTTCGCGTGCCTCTTTAACTGCAGTGTAAACAGCTAATGGATCCATACCGTCTACCTGAATACCTGGGATACCGGCAGCCATTGCTTTTTGAGCGATTGTTTTAGCAGCTGATTGTTTTTCAACCGGTGTAGAAATCGCAAAACGGTTATTTTGAACGATAAAGATTGCAGGAGCTTTAAATGCACCAGCAAAGTTGATTCCCTCGTAGAAATCACCTTGGGAAGCACCGCCGTCACCTGTATATGTGATTGCAACAGATTTCGCTCCATTTTTCTTCATACCAAGAGCTACACCTGCACATTGGATATATTGTGCACCAATGATGATTTGCGGAGAAATCACATTAACGTCTGCAGGAATTTGATTTCCAGCAAAATGGCCACGAGAGAACAAGAAGGCTTGAGTCAATGGAAGACCATGCCAAATCATTTGTGGTACATCTCGGTAACCAGGTAAAATGAAATCTTCTTTTTCCAAAGCAAATTGAGATGCCAATTGTGAAGCTTCTTGTCCAGCTGTTGGAGCATAAAAACCAAGACGACCTTGTCTATTCAAAGAGATAGAGCGTTGATCAAGAATACGAGTGTAAACCATTCTTCTCATTAATTCTTGAAGCTGTTCATCGCTTAAATCAGGCATAGCTGATTTATTTACGACTTCTCCCTCTTCATTTAAAATTTGCAACGTCTTGAACTGGTCGCTAACGCTTTCCAACTGCTTCTCTGCCTCAATAAGGACTTTCTGTTGTTTAGAAGCCATAGGATTCACATCTTCCTTTCTATAAATGGTTAAATATCCATCTTTAAATTATCATAATGCCAGTTTTCCACACCTAAACCATTAGATAACTGTATTAGTTTCCTCTTGATAAAAAGTAGTACAACTGTATCAATGGTTAAAGTTTACACGATTTAAATAATTGCCGTCAACTTATATGATTCGAGTATGTAAACATTTTCACAAACTTTCTTTAACGACAAACTGTTATACATTAATATTTTTTTATACTAATACAGAATGTGGAAAAAGCGCTTACAAAGATGAACTTTCTGTATTTATAATCCCCTAAACTAAAGTAATATGGGCAAAATAACTAACCTTATTAAACATGCAATACTAAATGTATAAAACCTAATAACCATTTTTAAATTATAATAAAAATAATCATACTCGATACTGGTCAAAAATCAATTAGGTTTTACTACTTAACAAAACATACCAAAACTTATCGAATTGATTATCGACAACCTGGAATTTCTATAAAAAAAAGCCATCACTCCTGATGGCTTTTTCTTATTCTGTATCAACATCTAGTTTTGCCCTTTTATAGAAAGCAATCTTTTGTTCATTATATTCATTCGTTAAGTCATTAAATTTTTTGTTTGAGTTCATCAGTGAATTATACGTTTCATTGATTTTCTCAATTTGTTCTTGTAAATCTTCTTTGGTCACATCCTCTTTTTTAAAGAGTGTGTATAACTCATTCTCCTGTGTAAGACTCTTTGTATAATGTTTATACAGTTCATCATACTCATCATATCTTTTCGTCATTGTATCCTTTAATTCATTCGCTTCTGCTTTTAAGGATGAGTCTTCAAGATCGTTTATATGACCATTTAAATCCTTAAATTGTTCCTTAGCTTTATCGATAGCTTCTTTTTCCTTCTTCATTAACGCTTGTCTTTCTTCTATTCCTTTAATAGCATCATTTGATAATGATTGTATTTCTTCTATTTCCTTCATACCCAATTGTATAATCTTTCCATACAGTTCATTATCTTCTTCCTCCAGCTTTTGAAGCGGCTCTTGTTGTTTTTGGAAGTCTTCCTCCAATACAGCCACTTCCTCCAGAGTATCATAAATTTTCTCTTCTGGACTGCTATTGTTTAGACATCCTGTTAATGCAAGGATTACTACTAACATACCTGTAAGTGTAATAATTTTTTTGTATTTTTCCATGATTAGCACTCCTATCTATCCCTACTTTACTATAACGAAATGGAAATATTTTGACAACAAATAACATATATAATAGGAGTAATACCCCCGAAATTACTTAGTAATCTAAATATAAGGTAATATATTGTAGTATGATTGCTATTGATTAATTCCTAAACTTAAAATACGCTACTACGTAAAGATAAGTAAGGCGTACAGACCCCTTATATGTTTGTTAAGATTACAGAAGTCATAATTAACTTTTTATGCAAGGTTTGATAGACTATAGAGTATAAATGGACAGTTTTATGAGGTGAAATAATGATTACAATGCAAGATATTATCAGAGAAGGGCATCCCACTCTACGAAAAAGAGCGGGGGAAGTACAAATTCCGCCTTCCAAAGAAGACCAAGAGATTCTCAAAAGCTTAATGGAATATGTACAAAACAGCCAGGATCCAGTAAAAGCAGAAAAATACGGTCTACGTCCTGGGGTTGGGCTGGCAGCTCCTCAAATTAATATTTCAAAACGAATGATTGCCATTCACGCTACAGACGATAAAAATAAGCTCCATAGCTATTCTCTCTTTAATCCAAAAATTATTAGCCATTCTGTTCAGAAGGCTTATTTAAGTACCGGAGAAGGCTGTTTATCAGTAGATCGTGCCATACCAGGCTATGTTCCCCGTTACAATAAAGTAAAAGTACAAGCTTATACGCTTGAGGGGGAAGAGATTACTTTAAGATTAAGCGGCATGATGGCCATTATTATTCAGCATGAAATTGATCATTTAAATGGAGTCATGTTCTATGATCATATAAATCCTAAAGATCCATTTGCCCATTTAGACAATGCGGTAGCCATTGAAAAATAAAAACCGGTGATTAATCACCGGCTGTGACTGTAGACATTTTCCCTATTTAGGTTGGTCTACAGTCTTTTTTTGTTCACTTATTTATAGAAACTATGTGGCTAAACCGCTCTGCCCTATTTTATGACTAGTCAGTTGCTGATTACTAACAAATTTATATAAGCTTTAATTCCTTTAATCCGTAATAAATCCCATCTGAATCTACGCTTTTTGTAATAAAGTCCGCTTCTTTCTTTAACAGCGGTACACCATTTCCCATGACCACACCCGTACCTGCTGCCTTAATCATTTCAAGATCATTTAATCCATCACCAAATGCATAAATTTCATCCATAGAGAATCCCTTGCGCTCAATCACATACTCAATTCCTTTAGCTTTTGACCCTCCATTTGGTACTACATCCATTGCATATGGATGCCAGCGTATGAATTGCAGATCCGAATAGTTTCCTTCATAAAGAGACGTATGATGTTCCTCACAAAATAAAAGAGCTTGGTAAATTTCATGATTTTTATAAAAGTCTCCCTTTTCCTCGGGATGTGGAAAATGAAGAGATCCCATACTCTCTTCTATAAAGGGATCATGTGTAACGTTGGCTTTCATTGTTTTCTCATTCATATAGATCATGGAGTGACCATTCGCCTTTGCTTCTCTCGTTAATTTTTCTAATTGTGATTGAGATAGAGGGTTTTTATAAATCATCTCATGCTCAAAAACAACATATTGACCATTAAAGCTGACAAAAGAGTCGATTTCCAGTTCATGAATAAGATGGCTGAACATAAAAGGTGCCCTACCTGTCGCTATTGCAACGTATGTCCCATTTTTTCTAAGTAAATGGATTGCTTCCTTAGTGGATTCCGGTAATTTCTTTTCAGAATTTAGAAGTGTCCCATCAATGTCAAAAAATACAATTTTACCCATAAACATTTCCTCCCAGATGCGCAATACTATATATAACGTATTATTGTCTACAATCATACTATCATAATAAATAGTAAACCTCTGCATGAGGAATCTCATACAACAGGAAAACAGCTATGATTAGTTATCTTGACTCTTCAGGAAAAATAGTAACGGTTAAAGATATTAGTTATACTTAGATTATGAATCAGACGCGATTGTAAATAAATTACAATATAAGCTTTTGAATCCAAGCATATACTATTTATGAGTGGGACGATAAATTTATT
Source organism: Bacillus sp. z14 (2026) (assembly GCF_058313575.1). Taxonomy (NCBI): domain Bacteria; kingdom Bacillati; phylum Bacillota; class Bacilli; order Caryophanales; family Bacillaceae; genus Bacillus; species Bacillus sp. z14 (2026). The sequence continues at coordinate 498,976 of NZ_JBZFQK010000002.1, read as the reverse complement.
TTTACGTTTAGGTACTTATATCCCTCAAGCATATTTACCAAACGCTTAATTACCATTAAAATAATAGATAAAGGAGATGGTCAGCCATGTTAAAAAAGCTCAGAAAAAAGCTTCTCAAACAATGGAAAGACCTGATGGGCAGGAAATCAATTGCATAATTTTTTGAAAAGCCCTTCAAATATCCTTGCGGAGGGCTTATTCTATACGGTAAAGTAGATAACAGTCCTTAAAGAAAATTGTTTAAACATGCAAATGTTAGGAAATTTTCTTATAATAGAGATGATGAACTGTTTAGACCGACAGTCTAAGATGAATATCAATAGATAAGGTGGCCTGGTTGTTGCTCCTTGCCACCTCTTTATTTATAAATTTTACAAGAGTAAGTTAGGAGAGATTTACATGATTTTTAAAGTTTTTTTTCAGGAGAACGCAGCTGAGACACCCGTTCGCGAAAATACTAAATCTATTTACGTTGAAGGGGAATCGGAAAGAGATGTCCGCCAAAAGTTAAAAAGCCTTCCATACAATATTGAATTTGTTCAAGTTCTTAAAGATGAATATTTGGAATTTGAAAAACAGAATCCAGATTTCCATATTACGGAGACCAAATAATATATGAAATTTGTCAAGAACGACCAAACAGCTGTTTTCGCCCTCGGAGGGCTAGGCGAAATCGGCAAAAACACATATGGCGTTCAATTCCAGGATGAAATTATTCTAATTGACGCCGGAATAAAGTTTCCGGAAGATGAATTACTTGGCATTGATTATGTCATACCGGATTATTCCTATATCGTAAAAAACGCGGACAAGATTAAAGGTTTGTTTATTACTCATGGTCATGAGGATCATATTGGCGGGATACCTTATTTACTAAAGCAAGTGAATATTCCACTTTATGGAGGCAAATTGGCACTTGGATTAGTAAAGAAGAAATTAGAAGAACACGGTTTACTAAGACAAGCCATTATCCATGAAATTAAAGAGGACGATGTGATCAAGTTCCGGAAAACATCTGTTACTTTCTATCGTACCACTCACAGTATCCCGGATGCATACGGCATTGTGGTTAAAACACCACAGGGCAATATTGTACATACCGGTGATTTCAAGTTCGATTTTACTCCGGTTGGAGAACCTGCCAATTTAACTAAAATGGCTGAAATTGGTAAAGAAGGTGTTCTATGCCTTCTCTCAGACAGTACAAATAGTGAAATCCCTAATTTCACTATGTCTGAGCGTAAAGTTGGCGAAAGTATACATGATATATTCCGAAAAGTAGAAGGACGCATTATTTTCGCAACCTTTGCTTCGAATATTCATCGCCTGCAGCAAGTTACAGAAGCAGCTGTACAAAACAACAGGAAAGTAGCCGTTTTTGGTCGCAGTATGGAAAATGCCATCGAAATTGGACTTCAACTTGGTTATATTACCGCACCAAAAGAAACATTTATTGATACTCAGCAATTAAATAGATTACCGGCAAACGAAGTAACGATTCTTTGTACTGGTTCACAGGGTGAACCGATGGCTGCCTTATCTAGAATTGCAAACGGTACTCACAGACAAATCCAGATTAATCCTGGTGATACAGTTGTATTCTCATCATCACCAATACCAGGTAATACGGTTAGTGTATCACGCACCATTAATATGTTATTCCGTGCTGGAGCCGATGTCATTCATGGTCCTTTAAGTAATATTCATACATCTGGCCATGGTGGACAGGAAGAACAAAAATTAATGCTCAGATTGATGAAGCCTAAGTTCTTTATGCCAATCCATGGAGAATACCGCATGCAGCGAACACATGTACAAACAGCTGTGGATTGCGGTGTCTTGGAGGAAAATTGCTTTATCATGGACAACGGTGAAGTGCTGGCACTTACTCAGGATAGTGCTACCGTTGCTGGCAAGGTACCTTCCGGCAATGTCTATATTGATGGAAGCGGGATCGGGGACATTGGAAATATCGTCCTTCGCGACCGTCGTATTCTTTCAGAAGAAGGTCTTGTGATAGTTGTTGTCAGCATCAATATGAAAGAGTTCAAAATTGCTGCTGGGCCGGATATCATTTCTCGCGGGTTCGTCTATATGCGTGAATCAGGAGATCTGATTAACGATGCTCAAAACCTAATCACTCAGCATTTAAATAAAATCATGGCACGTAAGACTACACAATGGTCTGAAATTAAAAATCAAGTTACAGACACACTCGGACCTTTCTTATACGAAAGAACCAAAAGACGTCCGATGATTCTGCCTATTATCATGGAAGTATAAAAAGCACAAACGCGAGTACCTTAACAGGTACTCGCGTTTTTCATTTTGTTCGGAATAACATTTTATTGATCAATAGAGTAAATGGAGTCAGAAGCAATAATCCGATTACCAATAAGCATCCTAATGTTAACCATAAGTGGCTCCCATTAAACGAGTCCAATGTAATGAACGGATCAAGTATAAAAGGCAAATGTGAAATACCATATCCGTAGAAAGCAAACAAAAACTGAAGTAATACAAATATAAATGCTAAACCATGTCTTTTATTTCGAATGATTAAGTATAGGGCAGCCATAAAGCTAATTAAAGAAAGCGCAAATAACCACCAAATCTCCAGAGCATTTTGAAAATGACGCAAATTATGTCCCCTTAATGAAATAGTCGCTAAAGCAACTGCAATGATCGTAGGAACACTCCAAAAAAGAGCATAGCCTCGCACAGTCATACTTGCCTCCTTATCATTAGACTTTTCCTTATAATAGAGCAAGAATACGGCGCTTATAAACAATACACTTACAATTGTCAGAAACACGACACTCCAGGAATAAGGACTGAGGAACAATTTTTTTACCAGGAGAAACACTCGTTCTCCTTCTTTTTTTATAAAACCTCCCTCAGATATCGTAAGCCCAATGGATAAAGAGGCAGGAATAAGGATCCCAGTCGAAACATAAACGAACAAAAATGACCAGCTTGTTTTGTTCCCTTTTTTATACAAAAAATGTGCCATAAATCTGATGACTACCAGTAATAAAACGACCAGCCCTGGTAGAACCAATGCTCTGCCAAAATAATTAAATGTATCCGGAAAAAATCCAATTAATCCTGCCACAAAAAATATAAAGAAAATAATCGTAATATGCCAGAGTCGTGGATCATAATGACCTGTCGATTTAGGAATTCCCACCTGCTTACCTTTAAAACGACCATAATATGTAAAAAAACCAACCCCAAACTCAATGGAAGCAATTATGACATATACATAAAGGAAGGACCATAATACCGTTATTGTCAGCAGTTCAAAATTCAAGGTTACGACGCCTCCTTTTTAGTTTTATAAAGTGATTATTACCTATCCATACTATTTACCGGAAAGAGAGAACCGCTCTTCATTCTTCACATGTTTCTTGAATGTCCCACGGAACTATTAATCACCGATTGATTTCCAATCAACGAACCCTCTTTTCGCCTAAAATTCCAATATATATCCAAAATAAATATCACATATGCAAATAATACATAATCCGGTTAAATGTTTACAGTATTTTCAACCAAACTTTTTGGGAAAATAGTAAAAGTGGCTATGAACACACCAGTAACATAACTCAAGGGTCAATATTTAAAATTTGTAGAAATTGATAAAAGCAAGCTTTATTATCTATAACTTTATCATTGTATCAGTTTATGTTGAATAATGATTATGTCTTTTCAAACATTTTACCTTTCACTTGGCAAATCATTCAACTTCCTTTATGGTATATCTATATTATTCTATTATGATAGTAAAAGGCTGCATACATTTTCCTTCAAGATGAAGGTTATAGTATACCAAAAAAATTGTATCTATCATAATTGAATACTTCCGTTTATATCAATAAAGAAGTTGTTAGGAAAGGATTGGTTTAATGGAGAATTCGTTCATAATGGGTTTTAAATTTTCAGATCTCAAGTGGGAAACCTGGCTTTTCGATATTGGAATTTGGGTTCTAAAAATCTTTTTATTTTATTTAATCTATAAAGTAATACGCACGTTTACTTTTAAAATCATTGAAAAGATTTTCTCGCGCATGCAGGCCAAAGAGAATCTTTCTGAGAACCGTACGAAAACATTGGAATCCTTAACGAAAAACGCTTTTGGGTACGTCTTTATATTTATCTTAATAGTCACCATCCTGGAAATGTTAGGAATCAACGTTAGTGCGATTCTAGCCGGTGCCGGAATCGTTGGTTTAGCGGTCGGCTTTGGGGCCCAGGGATTAGTGAGTGATGTAGTAACCGGCTTCTTTATCCTGCTCGAAAAACAGATTGATGTTGGGGATGAAGTGACAATAGGAGTTATTAAAGGCGTTGTAGAAGTAGTCGGACTTAAAACAATCCAAATAAGAGGTTATGACGGAAGCCTCCACTATATTCCCAATCGACAAATTGCCATACTAAGCAATCATTCACGTGGAGCTATGAGAGCTATGGTGGAAATTAAACTTAAAGCAGAAGATAATTTGGAGGAAATCACAAAATCAATTAAAGAAATATGCCATACAATGGCCGAAAAAGATGAAGATATCCTAATGGGACCCGAGATTCTTGGCATCCAGGATATGGGTACAGCTGATTATACAATTCAAATTGTAGCCCGAACAACAAATGGACAGCAATACCATGTTGAACGTCAGCTACGCTCTAGGATTAAAATAGCCATCGATCAAATAAGGCTTCAATACGCTGCTGAAGGAACAGAATAATATAGAGAACCCGGCTGCTATCTCTTTAGCCGGGTTCTCTTTTTATATTGATTTCATTCGAATATAATCTGTTATAACCGATACAGCAAAGGGTAGTGCCTTTTCATCAGGATTTAATTTAGCATGGTGCAATCCATACGATGACTGAACACCAAGCCAGAACATAAAGCCTGGAATCTCCTTAATCATGTATCCAAAGTCCTCACCCGTCATTGCTTCCTTGCAATTGACGAATGTCGTATCCTGCCGCTGATACAGAAATTTCATAAACTCTTCTGTTAGATTAGATTCGTTATATACTTGATAGTAGGAAGAACCAAAATCAACATTAATCTTACAATCAAGAGCCACTTCCATTCCTTTTGCCATTTCCAGTATTCGATTCCGGATCAATAGCATAGAATCCTCAGATAGCGTCCGAATCGTCCCTTCTATCCGCGCATTTTCAGCAATACTATTTTGGACAGTCCCTCCTGTTATTTTCCCAATTGTAACAACAGCCGAATCAAGTGGATTAATATTTCTTGCTACAATAGTCTGAAGCTGAGTAACAAATTGACAGGATGCAATCACCATATCATTCGTCAGATGCGGATAAGCAGCATGTCCACCAACCCCTTTAAAATCTATAAAGATCTCCGAGGTATTAGCAAAGAGTAAACCTGTTTTGGTAGCGATTGTTCCTACCGGATATTCCGGAGCTATATGCAATCCAAAAATCAAATCAGGTCTCCACTTAGAAAACTGCTCAGCAGCAATCATCTCCTCTGCTCCTCCAGGGCCCTCTTCTGCGGGCTGGAACATAAATAATACATGGTCATTGATTGGATTTTCCACTAAATCTGTTAATACACCAAGGGCGATGGTCATATGAAAATCATGGCCGCATGCATGCATATAATCTGCATGCTCGGATTTAAAGGGAAGCTCCGTTTCTTCTCGAATCGGCAAACCATCAATGTCAGCACGGTAGCCTATGGTTTTCTCAGGAGATAGCCCTTTTACTCGAACAAAAATTCCTGTTCTCCATTTTTCCCATTCTATACGATCCTGAGGAAGATTTCTTATGTAATCTATCAAATATTGTTGCGTCTTAAATTCCTTATAACCAGGTTCAGGGATCCTATGCAAATCTCTTCTTATAGAAATTAACTTTTCCAAATTGCAGCTCACCTCATCTCCAATTTAAAAACAGGCGCGGAAATCATCATCTCCACGCCCCTTCCATTTTTATTATAGCTGACGAAGCTCATCCTTAATTTCAATTTTGGATTTAGTCTTTTCATCAATTGTTTTAATTACTTTAGCCGGAACTCCAGCAACTACTGTATGAGCAGGAACATCTTCTACTACAATTGCTCCAGCCGCTACTACAGCTCCCTCTCCTACTCTGACGCCTTCTAAAATAACCGCATTAGCACCAACAAGTACATTATCTTCGATTACAACAGGATTGGCAGATGGAGGCTCTATTACGCCAGCCAACACTGCTCCTGCTCCAATATGGCAATTTTCACCGACAGTTGCACGTCCGCCAAGCACGGCATTCATATCAATCATAGTCTTATCTCCGATGCTTGCACCAATATTAATGGACGCTCCCATCATAATCACCGCATTATTTCCAATATGAACCTGATCACGGATAATCGCCCCCGGCTCAATACGTGCATTAATCCCTTTTAAATCCAGCATTGGAATTGCGGAATTTCGACAATCATTTTCAATAACATAATCTTCTATTTTCGCCTTGTTTTCCTCTAATGTTGGTTGAATATCAGACCATTCTCCAAAAATCACCCCTGTGTTACCGGTAATAAATGTTTTAACCTCAGGATTAAATACCAGCTCACTGATTTCTCCCTTTATGTATACTTTAACCGGCGTTTTTTTCACACTGTTTCCGATAAAGGATATAATTTCATTTGCATCCATCATTTTCATAGTATATTTCTCTCCCCTAAATAATTTTCTATTACTTTATCAAACAAGAGTAGGAAAAACAAGAATAGAGATTTCATTTCTATTCAATTAACATTTCCTCAATCAAACTTACAAAAGCCTTAACCTGTCTTAATTCTAAGGAAGCATCGTAGCTTACAAGCCATGTCTTTCTTTCAACAGACTGCCCCTCCAAATCATACAAGGGATGTTTAAAATACGAGGCTTCACCTTCTCTTAAAGAAATACCGGGCAATATGGCATACCCAATTCCATTCATCACCATTTGTTTACAGGTTTCAATTTGATCCACAAGAATGGTACGTGTCGGTGGAATTCCATAATGGCGGATCCACCAATTTTGAATCTCTCGATAATAGTTCGAATCACTTTTAAACAAGATAAATGGGCGTTCTGTAGTTAACGCATCTGATAATTGGTTAAGCTCGGTATCCACAAGGTATAAGTGATCACTGAACAATAGCTTTTTATAACCATGCCAGTCAGGAACCCCTCTCAATATACCAATATGAGACTCTCCATTATAGATATTTTCGATCATTTCACTGCTCCAGCCTGTCACAAGTGAGATCTTAACATTGGGATATTTGTTAACATATTTCTTTAAAATCATCGGGAGCCAATATTGGCCGACTATAGAAGCACTCGCAATTTTTAATGTACCTTGTACATTATGATTGAGAGCATCTACTTTTTCTCGTGTTTTTTCTTTTAATTTCAGGGATTCCCTGGCATATTGAACGACAATTTCTCCCGCCTCCGTCAACGTCATTCCTTTTGCTGATCTAATAAAAAGCGGTGTTCCCCATTCTCTTTCTATTGATTGAAGACGTTGTGAAAGTGCCGGCTGAGAGACAAACATTCTTTCGGCAGTCTTACGTAAATTCAGTTCAACAGCAAGAGTATCCAATAATTCAAAATCAGTTATAACCATTTGTTCTCCTCACAAACCAATCTCTTCTTAATCAGACATTCATTTTATTTTACCTTTATATTCTGCTGAACTGCAAATATTACAATATAGCAGATTTAATGAGGCTGTTACGATTTCTCTTTTGGCATTTTCAATATCAAGAACAAGCTCAGTATAGCCAGTAGTAAGACAATGAAATACACAATACCCAATGAATGTGTTAATCCACTTTGGATCTGTTCCAATCTTTCCGGCTCTATAGAAGATCGAATCTCAGTGTTAAGCAATTCGTTTACCGAATTTAAATCTATATTTTCATTTTGTGAATAATAAGCGTTTAAACGATTATTCAATATACCTCCCAATAATGCGGCACCGATTGTGTTTCCCAGATTTCTCATGAACATGTTTGCAGCTGTTGCAGCACCTCTTTGTTCCCAATCCACAGTAGATTGGATGGACACGATAAAAGCAGTGCTTGTAAGCCCCATTCCCACACCAAGCAAGAAGGATCCAGAAGCGGCCAAAAACACATATCCATGGGAGGGCAAAAATGTAAAAGCCAGTGCACCCAGTATGATAAAGATTCCACCTGTTATACAAGTAGTACGATACCCTATCTTCAAGATCATATTGCCTGATATAAAGGATGCTATCGGCCACCCTATAGACATGGCAGTAAGAGTAAATCCTGCTATCATTGGGGATTCCTCCATTACTCCCTGTACAAATGTTGGTAAATAGCTTGATACTCCAATTAAAACAATACCGGTTGTAAGAGAGGTTAAATTAGCAAACAATATTGATTGATTCTTCCAGATAGAAAAAGGCATAACGGGCTCTACAGTTCTGTTTTCATGCTTCACAAAGCAAAACACCAAAATTAGCAGGAGTATAATTAACAACGAACTTTTTAAAGAAAGCCAGGAAAATGAAATCCCTCCTTGCACAAATAAAAACATTAAAAGCGACAAAGAAACAGCAAGCATTGCTGAACCCATATAATCTACCTTTTGTTTTTTAACCGTCTTTTGCTCATGGAAGAAAAATAGCAAACCTCCTAAAGAGAGAAATCCTAACGGAATATTAATCCAAAAGATCCAGCTCCATGATATGTACTCGATTAATAATCCGCCAATAGCAGGTCCCAAAATAGCCGATATTCCCCAAACACTTGATAAATAACCCTGAACTTTTGCTCGTTCTTCTTTCGTATATATATCCCCTACAATTGTCATTGCAACGGGCGTAATGGCTCCAGCTCCAAAACCCTGTATTAAACGAAAAAAAATTAAGCTTTGCATGGACCATGCATATCCAGAGCCGAGGGAACCAAGCAGAAACACTGTAATCCCAAATAACAATACTGGTTTTCTGCCAAATAAATCAGATAGCTTCCCATAGATCAATACCGTTACCGTATTCATTAGCAAATAGGCTGAGAAGACCCAACTATACAGGGAGAAGCCTCCCAGATCACCAACGATCTCAGGCATTGCAGTTGAAACGATAGTACCCTCGATGGCACCCATGAATAAAGCCAATAGGATTGAAATTAATACTAAAGGGCGTTTTGTCTTCTTCTTTGCCCTTTTGAAAGACTTTTTTTCTATGCTTGAATCGATTGAATTCATTTTTCCACGCCCCTCCCTATCATTTTAACGAAGTTCCTATCCTGGATAAAGTTAATTTGGAATATTATATCTATTAAAAGTTTTGTTGAGTTATTAGCATGTCTTAGAGTGTTTTATTGATAACATTGTTTAAAGTCACTTTTAAATTTAAGTTATACAACTTTATAAACCATGTAAAAAACGCCTGGATCTTTATCCAGGCGTTTTAAAAAATGTTTATTTTTTAATCCACTAATCATTATCGATTGAGATACTGATATTAATTATATTTAATGATTTTTATTAAACGATTTGTATGCTTCATAACCTGCCTTCTGGTCAATATACCTTCGAAAGCTCCCTCAGTACCTACCACACATACAAATGGATGATCAATGAGAAGTTCCATTGCTTTTTCAATTGAATCACTTTCTTTAAGACATGGAAGATTGGGATCCATCACTTCTGCAACCTTCATCTCTTCCAGTTTTTCAAATTCAATTCGCTCCAAGCCCAATATTGCATCCATTATCTTTGGTGTACTAATTAATCCATGCAGCTTATAATCATGTCCCAGAACTGGTATAGCAGTATATCCGCTTCTAGTAAGAACCAATAATGCATGTTCGAGATTATTTTCCTGCTGTACATGAGCAACACGTTCAGACGAAATCATTAAATCCTTTACAGTCAGTTCGAATCCATCTAATTTTTGCATATCTAACATGGTTAAGAACCCCTTATATAGTTAGTTCCTGGTTATCCACTTTTGGTTTTATTCGGAAGACTTAACTGTTCGATTTGTCAGTAATTATCTTCCCTTCCCCACTTTAAAAATTTAAGTTAGAGATTTTCAGAAGCATAACCTACATGATTAGGAACAAATACCTTCATCATGATAATGGAACATAACCAAATCATCTCAAATTTCCAAATTAGCTATAAATTAACTCAAAAATTTCAATGGCAATCATATCAATATTATCAAATTGATACTTCATAGTTTTTCCTTTATCCTGAAAAATCTCTAATTCGAATGTTTCAGTTTTATCGAAATAAGATACTTGACATTTAACTTGACCTTCAACTTCAAACACACGTTGTGCTGTATCTGATACTTTCCCTTGCTCCTGTAAGTTTTTCAAACGTGATAAAATTCCTTGTAATCGTGACATATCTAATATATGCTCCTTTCATGACTTACCAACAAATAAAATATATTGTCGCTTATGGACTGGCCATTAGTAACAGAATAGAGGAATAGGCATTATTTGTATACCCAAATTCATTATAACGTATTTGATGGTTACACCTTTTATTTCATCTCTTTTTTTAGAGACTTCATCATTTTATCATAAAAACGTTCCAAGAAAAATTCCAGCGCCATATTTTTCACTTTAAAGCAGACTCAATCAAAATAAATTGACAAGATCTCTCTGGTGTTGGCAATTCTTTTTCTCTTTCTAGTTCTTTAATTTGATAAAAGATAGCCCTGCCTGATATCCTACTTAAAATTTGTACTATAGTAAACAAAAAAGTTTCATGTATACTGGTAGATACAAATTAAACAAAAGAAAGGATAGAAAAAAGTGGAACCAGTTCTTTTTTTTACGCAACCAGGCTGTCCGCCATGTGCTTACGCCAAAAATTATTTTGATGAGCACAATATTCCCTATACCTTAAAAGATATTCAGAAGGATGCAAAAGCAAAAAAAATACTTATGACCAAATATGATTCATATTCTACCCCAACGTTTGTCATTGGTGATCAAGTAATCATTGGATTTAACCAGGAACGAATTATGGAATTGTTAAATATTAGAGATTAATACAAAAAAGCTAATCCTCATTCAAGCAGGATTAGCTTTTCCATTCATGCCATCAGTATCTAGAAAGCAATCATCCCAAACCAATGAGACATATGATTAATGAACCCGTAGCTAATATAATCTGTCAATCTGTTTATGAAAGTCGGATTGGATGGCTCCTTATCCACACTCGAATTTTGGGCTATTTCTTGACTGTCATCAAGTGTTTTCGGATCGAAAGCAATTTGGTAATCATTAATTACCCATTTATTATGGTCATACATCAGCCTGATTGCCTCGTAATGCCCTTCATAGCTGACTGGTCCATCTGTATTGCCTGGAAACCATTCATACACATACCATTGATCATTAGCAGAACTATATCCTAGTTTAGTATGTTCACTATATGTAAAAAAAGGAATATAATAAAGGGCTATATCCGTACCATAGGTTTGATAGCCACTACCATCCACACTTTTTTGTACATTCATGTTTATAAAATCCTCAGTGTATTCCTCTGAGAAGGAATTTTTTAATAAATCTCGAATATTGTCCATTGATCTTGGTTTTTCTGAAAGAGATACCTGCAATTGAAATGCGCTATCTAAAAGATTAAATGCATCTTGTTTATCCAGTGTACTTTTAGCATCTACTTTGACAAGAGGAGAAACCGCTAATACAAGCATGGTAATAAACAACGAAGTTAAAACCTTTTTCATTATGATCCTCCTTTTTAAGTACATATCTCAAGGCCTTTTTTAGCTTATTCCCCTTTTTACCAGAATAAACACTTTTTACTGAAAAATAATACAAGGATAGTGAAAACTAAAATATCATCTTAAACAGCTAGTCAAATGAACGCACAAAAAACAGTTCAATTAAATCAGCATATTGAACTGCTCTTTAAAGATTTCAATTCTTATTAAAACCATTCATCCATCCTATGCCTAAAACGGAAATTGATTGAGATGAGCACCGCCATCCATTGTAATACAATCACCATTAATATAGTATGCCCGATCAGACAGTAAATACAGGGCTAAATCTGCAATTTCCTCCGGTGTTCCTAATCTTCCAAGCGGAACACTTTCAAGCGTTCTTTGAGCTGCTTCTTCCGATTGAAATAACTTATCTGCTCCCCCAGTTCTTTCAATCGGCCCGGGAGCTATCGCATTTACGCGGATTCCATATTTTTTACCCCATTCCACAGCCAAAGTTCTAGTCATTGTCAGCACACCAGCCTTTGCTGAGGCAGAGTGAATGACATATGGACCTGCATCCCACGCATAGGTAGCGACCATATTGATGATTGATCCTTTAATGCCATTTTCTATCCAATACTTGCCGATGAGGCTGCTGCAGTAAAAAGTACCATTCAAAACAATATCAATGACAGATTTCCAGCCATTCGGTGATAGATCCTCTGCCGGACAAATAAAATTACCTGCTGCGTTATTAATCAAATAATCGATTGTACCAAATCTGTTAACCGTCTCTTCAATGGTTCTTTTAACATCCTCCACATTTCGAACATCCATCTGAACAGCCAGTATATTCTCCTGATTTTCTGCAAATTCTTTAATGGTGTTATCCAGTTTTTCTTTATTCCTTCCGGTAATGACTACTTTAGCCCCCTCATTTGCAAAACGTTGAGCCATAGCCTTTCCCATTCCACTAGAACCACCAGTTACAATCACTACTTTTCCCTTCATATGAGCCCTCCAAATAAAATGAATGATTATTCACTTTTATTATATCACAAAATTCTGTCAATAATATCCAGAAATGCTGAATTAGCAAAATAGATGAAAAATATAAATATAACGGGATTTTTAAATTTTAGCCAATCAAATTAAATGATAAAAGGGCCGCCTAATGGCCGCCCTTAAAAATTTTATATGTTTTACTTATGATTGATTGATTAGTTCATTAAGTTTAGAAAGAGTACTAATCAATGTTTCCTTTTTATTCGTACCTTTGCCATTTACTTTTAAATCATTAAGCATAACAAATACTCTGCCGGGATCTCCTTTTTTATAGAATCCATACATATATACTTTTATCATTCCTATTTTTGCAGGAAGATAGATCATTTCATATGATTTGGCTTTATTCATCTGTAACACCCTCGTCCTCAGAATGAAACATCCCATTCAGTTAACTAAATATATAAATCATTATTTCTATAAATCTAAATACCTATTGTATTTTAATTTTACCTTATTTTAGGTAGTTAATCTATAGACCAAATAGCACATAAATTTTGTAATCAAAAAGTAATACTCATACATCTTAACAATTTTCTTAATGAATGATAGGATTAGACTGACTATTATGAGATAGGAACTTTATAATGAAGAAAATAACCAGAAGATTCTTTTTAAAAAAATCATTTGCCTATATAGCTACTATTCTTTGCTCTCTTATAGGAGGGCGATTTTATATGAAAGATATTGAACCCTCCTGGGTTGATATAACACGTTTTTCCTATTCCCACCCACTTATTCCAGACTCCTTTCAAAATATTAGAATTGTCCAATTCAGTGATACTCATTTGGGTTTCCAATATAATTTGTCAGATTTAGAAAAAACGGTTGAAACCATTCATTCACTTAATCCCGATATTATTTGTTTTACAGGTGACCTGATGGATAATCCGAATGAATATAGAATAACTCCTAAGCTCAATCAATTATTAAGTCAGCTGGAGGCACCTCTTGGTAAATATTGCGTTTTTGGCAATCATGACCATGGCGGTTATGGTACGGAAATTTACAAAGAGACTATGGTTAGTAATGGATTTACCCTGTTAGTAAATGAATCAAACTTTATAACCCTGCAGAATGGCCGTCAAATCGTAATAAGCGGGGTAGATGATGCAATGCTCGGCAAGCCCAACCTGGATGTAAGTATACCGGTACAATCCAGTGATTTATTTACCATTCTTCTATCTCACGCTCCTGATTATGCTGATTATGCCGCCAGTTACCCAGTTCATTTACAATTAAGCGGACATAGTCATGGAGGACAAATTCAGTTTCCTCTTTTGGGTGCGATTGTGACTCCTCCTTTTGCAGAAAAATACAGGGAAGGATCCTATAAAGTTGGCCCTTTATCCTTGTATGTAAATCGTGGTTTAGGTACAACCCGAATTCCATACCGGTTATTTTCACGTCCTGAAATCACGGTCATTGATTTGCAGAAAGGCCAAGAAGGCTTAAAAAAACGATAAAGGCAAACGAGCAGACCCTACATTCTGCCCGTTTGCCTATTTTCTGGCTGTTTTATGCCATGTGTTATTTCTTCTTTTTCAGATACTTCTCTTCAGCTTCAATAGCAGGAATTGGTCTTGAAAAATAAAAACCCTGTGCTTTTTCACATTGTATATCTAACAGAAAATCTACCTGTTTATTACCTGTATAGCTTTTAATGTTACTCTTTAAAGTTGTCATAGTCAGGGCACCTAATAGTTCATTTTTTGAAATAAATTACATTTCTTTCGATTATTTTATAATACATTGTCGAATTTTCATAGAGACGAGCGGTTAATGTCCTATATTTTTCATAAGATGATAGCACAACATACAACAAACTGACGTTCCTGCCAAAGAAAAACTTACATAAAGCAATAACTTGCGGTGTTCCCGGCTCAGCATTAAATCCAAGGCTTCAATTGCAAAAGTTGAGAATGTAGTAAAAGCCCCCAAGCTTCCTATCACAGTAAACATATGCATACCGCTTCCCCGCTCTATTCCTATCCCGGCCGATATACCAATTAAACACGAACCAATTAAATTAATAACAAGAGTAGCTAGAGGAAATGAATGATTATATTTTTTTAACCAGCCAGTCATTACATATCTTAAACATGCTCCGAGAAAACCACCTAATACAATTAATATAATCAACGCGCTTCCCTCTTTATCCAACTAGACATAATAAACCCTAACCATGCCATTAAGAGACCTGCAATCATACTCAGAAAAAAATAAATAAGACTATATAGGGGATAAGTTGCTGCGAGATTGGTTATTTCCAATGCAAAGCTACTCATCGTTGTAAATCCTCCACATAAACCAGTTCCAAAAAATAATTTTAATCTTTCATTTCCCTCATTTTTAAATAGCGAATAGGTGAGATAGGCTAAAACAAAGCTTCCAAAACCATTTATGAATAAGGTGTTAAACGGAATAGGACTGCCAGATGACGGGATCAATAAACTTATCCCGTATCGAGCTAACGCACCCATTGCCCCTCCGCAACCAGTAAGTAGCAGCTTTTGCAAGGTATCACACTCACTTTCATAATTCTTTTACCTTCAATTTCTCGGGTAGTCTGTTTTGAAAATTAATTCGTTCAAATAAGATATGAAACGTTTTTCCTTTTATCCCATAGCAGAACACGTTATAATCAGTTATATGCTTTTACTTATTATCATGAAATATTCTTAGAAGAAAGGAACATTTATGAATCAAAATAATGGGAATCTTCCTAATCCCGCCTGTTTTACTGCCGATGACCTGGGAGAAGCAATTTATTCTGTGAATAGACATGCAAAAACTGCATCAGACCCTAAATTTCTATACAATCTAAAGAAAAAAACGATTATTAAAATGCTTGAAGAAGGAAAGGCAAAGAAAATAGGCCTTCAATATTCAGACCATCCTCATTTAAGCTTCCAACAATCAGATGTACTGATACAATGCGGAAAGTATACATTCCATATTCCGCCCTCAAAGGACGACTTTCAAACATTAACACATCTTGGTCATTTATCAAAAGAGGTAAGAAACCCCTCTTCACGTCTTTCTTTATCTAAAGCAAAAAAACTATTGATGTCTTATACAGGATGCAAGGAAAATTCAGATAATGATCGCGCTAAAGACTATAAAAAGAAATACCAAAAACCGACTTTTACGCGTCTTGGTGAATCCTATCCATATCAAAATTGGAAAAAGTAAAGCCGCTGAACAAAGGGTTCAGCAGCTTTACTTTTGTAAAAGTTTGTCTAACTGTTTGACCAGTTCAACTATTTCAGGTTTACTAATTTGTGCATCTGCTCCTACCAACTCTCCCTTATGCCTTAAATCGTCCGTAATTAATGATGAAAAAATGATAACAGGCAAATCCGACAAGGTAGGATTTTCTTTAATTCGTTTGGTTAGATGGTGACCATCCATTTGTGGCATTTCTATATCTGTAATTACCAAATGTACATCATTCAGTAAGGTTCCTGCTAGTGCCTTTCCCTCTATAAAGGTTAGCGCTTCCTTGCCATTTTCAAAGAAATCGAGTTGTTCATAACCGGCTTCTTTTAATGTCTGCATCAACAGCTTCCGCAACAGTGGTGAATCCTCAGCAATTAATAAATGCTTATTAGATCGTTCTCTAACTCCTAATTTTTGAATCTGATTAATGGTTATTCCTGATTCAGGATTGATTTCCAAAATAATTTTTTCATAATCAAGCAGTAAAAGCATTTCATTATTCATTTTAATGACACCAGTAATCTGACTATCCAATCCCTGGTACATATCAGATGGTTTTTCTATTTGGTTCCATGAAATCCTATGGATTTGGGTAACGGTATGTACATGAAAAATGACCTTTATTTTATTAAACTCAGTCACTATAAATTTATCTTTTTCAGGAGCTTGGGATGCTGGGAGATTCAGTGCACTGGCAATATCTACTACAGGGAGTATCTCTCCACGAAGTTCAATGATTCCTTCAACATGATGATGTGTTTGTGGAACACCGGTAATCCGTACTGGGTTAATAATTTCTTTAACTTTGATAACATTAATTCCAAATTTATGCTCGCCAATACCAAATTCCACGATTTCCAACTCATTTGTTCCGCTCTCTAGCAGGATTCCTTTTTGTTCATTCATTTTTAACAGCGCCTTTCCATATCTCTTACGATTAATTGCAGTAAGATAAAGCCTTCTTTCTAGTATCGGCTTAAATTAATGTTTTTTTATAAATATTTAAATTTAAATCGATAATCGTGTTTATTTTGTGAAACTTTGCTCAATGATATAGACGCTTTAACAAATGAGGACTATTATACAGATAAAGGCATAACTTAAATCAATATGCTGGAAAGAAGGGGTCCGACTTATGAAAGGTACTGCCATTTTATATGAAGATAACCATGTTATTACTTGTTTAGAGAATATTCAATTTAGCGAAGTTGAAAAATACACACATAACCAAACTGATGAATCTTACGCAACTCCTCAGCTTACTATGTGGCATCCAGAAGAAATCGATTGGGATTACGGATATTAATATAAATAAAGGACCCAGTCCTGTAAACATGACCTAAGCGGCTTTAGTTCTAAATACAATAGAGCTAAGCCGCTATTTATTTTTCATTTCTGTACAGCCTTCGGAATAACCAACCTTTCAGCATAAAGAGAATCATCATTATAACTGTGATGATGATCATAAAAAGAAGAACATACCAAAAACCATTGCGAAAACTTAAACCAGGCATTTCAGAAAAATTCATACCATATAAACCTGCAATAAATGTTAATGGCATGAAAATAGTCGTAATAATCGTCAAGGTCATCATTGTTTCATTCATTTTATTTGAACTGACCGCCATATAACTATCTCTCAGATCTGTTGAGAACTCTTTGTAGCCATCAACCAATTCTTTTAATTTCAATAAATGATCATACACATCATTAAGGTAATGATGATGTTCAGAAAGAGCACTGATTCTCTCAGAATGAATAATCCTGTACATCAAATCATTCATGGGCAAGATAATTCTTCTTAGTCGCGAAATCATCGTTCGAATTTCGTATAACTGACTCATTGGATCATTATTAAGAGAATGCTGCAGGTGATCTTCCAAGACATTTAATTGCTCCTCTATTTGATAGGCCTTTGGAAGATAAGCATCTACTACTGCATCAATAATTTTATGCAGGACATGGATAGAAGTATCCAATTGATCTGTTACTCCCCATACTTTATCTATTTCCTCTATATGATCTTCATGAACGGTTACGATTGCTTTTTCATTTACGTAAATATCAATCTCATTTCTTTCGAAGTTTTCATTTAAGGAATGAATGATAAAAAACATATAGGATTGATAAAAATCCACTTTAGGTCTCTGGTTGATTCGATCAAGACAGTCCTCTATAGTGAGAGGGTGAAAATTAAAATACGTACGGAGTATATTAGCCTCATATTCTTGCGGTGCGAGGATATCAACCCATACCAGGCTATAATCACGCTTCTGTAAGTCCTCCAAAGTCATTTCCTTTATACCATCAGTTTGATCCTTAACAAGTATTCGGTACACTATCTTCCCCCACCTAATCAAAACGAATTACCCATAGTATTCCAAACCAAGTATGCATCATTCACCCAATCTTGCATACAACCATTTAGAGTAGGATAGTGTACACTTTCCTAAAGCAACCTTATAATAATAAAGATAAGAACTGTAATTAGGAGGTATGACCTGGAATGGAACACTTAATTAATCCTCATGTAAAAGAGATAGAAATATCCGGTATTCGGCAGTTTTATAATATGGTATCTGATATTGATGATGTCCTGTCCTTTACAATAGGATTACCTGACTTCCCAACACCCTTACATATAAAAGATAAAGCAATAAACGCCATTCAAAAAGATTGTACCACCTACACCCACAATGCCGGTTTACTCGATCTCCGGCAAGAAGTATCAAAATTTATGTATAGCCATTATTCACTTAAATATAATCCGGATGATGAAATTTTGATTACTGTAGGAGCAAGTCAGGCGATTGATATTGCCTTCAGGACTATTTTAACACCTGGAGATGAAGTCATTCTGCCTGGCCCTGTTTATCCCGGTTATGAACCATTAATTCACTTAGCAGGGGGAAAAGCAGTCCATGTTGATACAAGAAGCACCTCCTTTAAATTGACTCCACAATTAATCACAGAAAGTCTAACCGAAAAAACAAAATGTATTGTTCTTCCCTATCCGTCCAACCCAACAGGGGTATCATTAACGAGAGAGGAACTGGAGGAAATTGCTGACCTTGTTAGAGGAAAAAATATTTTTATCCTGGCTGATGAAATCTATAGTGAATTAACTTTGGACAGAACTCATACATCGATTGGTTCCATTATAAGAGAGCAAACCATTACTATAAATGGTCTATCAAAGTCACATTCCATGACCGGTTGGAGAATCGGCTTTCTGATGGCACCAAAAGCAATCATTAAACATATGATAAAGGTTCATCAATATAACGTATCCTGTGCCTCCTCTGTCTCACAGATGGCTGCACTCGAGGCTATGAGGAACGGTGAACATGATCCAGCTGCTATGAGAGAGGAATATAAAAACCGTCGTGATTATGTTTTTAATAGACTTGCGGCGATGAATCTCCAGACTGTATTACCGGATGGCGCATTTTACTTTTTCATTAAAATACCAGATGCCTTTAAAAATTCACTCGATTTTGCCCTCAAGCTGGTTCAATTTGAAAAAGTAGCTGTTATACCTGGATCTGCTTTTTCAAAATTTGGAGAAGGATATTTCCGATTATCATATGCTGTTTCCATGGAGCAGCTTAAAGAAGGATTAAACAGACTTGAACATTTCCTAATTCAGCAGATAAAATAACAAGAGGCATTTCGTTAAAGGCATGATACCTTTTCGAAATGCTTCTTTTTTTAATGAGACTAAGTTACTGATTGGATGCCTCAGTATAATATTTATACAAGGCTTGTGTTCCACGGTTCTCTTCTCCCATATCCGCCAATTTTTTATACATAGCTTTGGCTAAAGTTAGCCCTGGAAAGTCAAGACCTAACCGTTCGGATTCTTCTAATGCAATTTTTAGGTCTTTTAAGAAATGTTTGATATAAAATCCCGGTTCAAAATCACCTTTTAATATCCTAGGCGCTAAATTGGTTAAGGAAAAACTTCCAGCAGCACCAGTTGAAATGCTTTTCAAAACTGTTTCAGGATCCAGGCCAGATTTTTCGGCATAAACAATCGCTTCACATACACCAATCATATTCGTAGCAATGGCTATCTGATTGCATAGTTTAGTATGTTGGCCCGAGCCAGCATCGCCCTGATGGATAATATTTGTCCCCATTGCTTTAAATACAGGCATCATGCTCTCAAAATCAGATTGATCACCGCCAACCATAATGGCAAGATTAGCATTTTGTGCACCAATATCTCCTCCGGAGACAGGTGCATCAAGGACATGCAATCCTAATTCCTTACCAGCAGCATATAACTTTTGTGCTAAAGACGGAGCTGAAGTGGTCATATCAATTAAATAAGTACCCGGCTTGGCATATTTTAATAAGCCTTCCGCCCCTAGATATATCTCTTCAACGTCAGAAGGATAGCCAACCATCGTAATAATAACATCGGCTTCCTCAGCGATTGCACGAGGGGACTCCTTCCAATCTGCACCTTCCGAAAGCAAAGGCTCACATTTGGACTTTGTTCTGGAATAAACACTGACAGGGTATCCCGCCTTCATTATATTCAATGCCATACTTTTACCCATTACACCAATACCGATAAAACCAATATGTAAATTCATCATAACGCTCCCTCCTATACCTCTATAATAGCAAAAAAAATCAACTGGAAAACCAGTTGATTAAGAAAGGGGGGTCACTAAAAGCATGTTGCTGTTTTGTGTCCACCTTTAATGTACCCCTCCGTTCAAATAAATAAACCTGTATATCTATTTTTATTGAAACTATTTTTGAGCTGTAGCTTTTTTAACCATTTCAACAATCTCTGCTGATGTTTGCATTTGTATAGCTTTTTCAGCCAAGTCTTGCATTTCGGTTCTAGTAAGTGTTTTAATTTGGGAACGTGCACGCAGAACAGATGTTGCGCTCATTGAAAACTCATCCAACCCTAATCCAACAAGCAACGGAATCGCCAGTTCATCCCCAGCCATTTCTCCACACATTCCAGCCCATTTGCCTTCTTTATGTGCAGCTTCAATCACCATTTTTACTAAACGTAAAATAGCTGGATTATATGGTTGGTACAAGTAAGATACACGTTCGTTCATTCTATCTGCAGCCATTGTATATTGAATCAAGTCATTCGTACCAATGCTGAAGAAATCTACTTCCTTAGCAAATTGATCTGCGATTACCGCAGTTGAAGGGATTTCCACCATGATTCCCAATTGAATAGAATCTGATACTTCAATACCTTCTTCAATTAATTTCGCCTTTTCTTCTTCAAGAACCTTTTTGGCGGATCTGAATTCATCTAAAGTGGCAATCATCGGGAACATAATTCTTAAATTCCCATACACACTTGCCCGTAAAAGTGCTCTAAGCTGCGTTCTGAAAATCGGTAGTTCCTCAAGGCATAATCGAATAGCACGGAATCCAAGGAATGGATTCATTTCTTTCGGTAGATCTAGATAAGGAAGCTCCTTATCTCCACCAATATCCAATGTGCGTACCACAACCGGCTTACCTTCCATACCTTCAAGTACAGCTTTATAGGATTCAAACTGTTCTTCTTCTCCAGGAAGATTATCTCTTCCCATATACAAGAACTCTGTTCTATATAAGCCTACAGCCTCAGCACCATTTGCTTTAACACCTTCAAGATCTTTAGGAGTGCCGATGTTCGCTGCTAATTCTATGTGATGGCCATCTGCTGTTACCGTTTTTTCGTTAACAAGCTTAGCCCATTCAAGTTTCTGCTGTGCATAAGCATCAGCAGCTTTTTTGTATTCTTCAATCAATTCAGGTGTCGGATTAATATGTACTTCACCTTTAAGCCCATCAAGTATAATCATATCGCCGTTTTGAATAGTTTCAGTTGCCTGTTTAGTCCCAACAACTGCTGGAATTTCAAGCGAGCGTGCCATAATTGCGGAGTGAGAAGTACGCCCTCCAATATCAGTTGTAAAGCCTTTAACAAATTCTCTGTTTAATTGAGCTGTATCTGAAGGAGTTAAATCCTCGGACACAACAATCACTTCTTCAGCAATCATACTTGGATTTGGTATTTGTACCCCAAGAAGATGACTGATAACCCGTTTTGTTACATCACGAATATCAGCTGCTCTTTCTTTCATATATTCATTATCCATTTGTTCAAACATAGTGATGAACATATCAGCAATTTCGCGCATAGCAAATTCAGAGTTGATTTTTTCAGACTTAACTTTCTCCTGTACAGCACCAAGCAATTCAGGGTCATTCAAAACAAGTATGTGAGCATCAAAAATGGCTGCTTTATCTTCACCTTGTTCTGTTTTGACTTTTTCACGAATTGTTTCCAATTCGGTCTGAGCCTTATTAACCGCCTCTTGAAGACGAGTTAATTCGGTATCCACTTCATTAATCGTGCTTTTTGTTACAGTTAAGTCAGGCTCCATTAAACGATAAGCTTTTGCTATGACAATTCCATTAGATGCCGCTATCCCGTTTAACATCGTTGTCATTACTTAGCCAATCCTTCTTTTGTTAATGTTTCCTCAATGGCATTTAATGCATCTTGTTCGTCATTTCCTTCAGCGATAATTGTAATATCTGAACCACTGCCGATTCCTAAAGACATAACGCCCATAATTGATTTAAGATTAACTTTCTTTTCTTTATATTCGAGGTTGATATCAGAGTTGAATTTACCTGCTGCTTGTACAAGCAATGTTGCTGGACGAGCATGAATTCCTGTTTCTGCAGTTACATGAAAAGTTTTTTGTACCATAAGTAATCGAGCTCCTTTATTAATAATTATTTTGTTTTAGCTATACGAATTCTAGCTGCTTACATCTTATGATTTTACCCAGTTTCAACCGGTCCTATGTATAAAAGGATGAACAGTCGAAATTATGTAGCTTTTCTCACAATATAGAGTAAAACCCTATAAGAGAAATGTACCTGAAAAATTAAAATTGTTCAACTGCTTTTATAAATTAAGAACCATAAATATATCTCACCTGTAAGATTGATTGAAACATAGTCTTTCAATAAATATAAGATTCATTTCTAATATATACCAGAATCCTATATACAATGAATTTATTCAGTAAAGTGTTTGCACACAGATAAGCAATTCTACAACTAAATTTCACATAGCTTGGAGAAATATCTATATATTGTATTTCCTATCGATTTTACAACAAAGGTATTTCTAATGACAAATTTGAAGAACCTTTCTATTCTGTTTTTTATTCATATTTTCAATCTTCATAAATCATTTTCCTTGTCATTCCACCATCAATAACCAGATTCTCTCCATTAATAAAATCGTTCTCTGGATCACTTAGGAATAAACATGCTTTTGCTATATCTATTGGCTTACCTACCCTACCCGAAAAATGCTGGGCGTGATCTATCTCACGTAAACCAGTGTAATCAGTCGTTTGAATCCAGCCAGGGCTAATACTGTTAACTCGAATACCTTTTTTGGCTAATGATGCGCCAAGAGCGTGCGTTAGAGCTAGGATTCCACCTTTGGATGCAGCATAAGCTTCAGAATTCGGTTCAGATTGTATGGCTCGGGTTGATGCTATATTAATGATAGAACCACCCGTTCCAGTCATCAGCTTAGCTCCTTCTCTTGCCAAAATAAATACACTTCGTAAATTGGTATTGATAATGCGATTCCAATTCTCTGTTGTCATTTCAAATAATGGAGTAAATTCACTTATGCCTGCATTATTTACTATAATATTTAACCTACCCCATTCACCTCTAATTATTTCCATTATATGAAGGCAATCATCCTCTTTGCTGAGATCGGCCTCAGCAAATAAAGCAACTTTTCCCATTGCCAATAGTTCAGCTTCAATTTTCTTTCCAGCTTCCACATCTATATCGGTTAAAACAACTTTCGCGCCTTTATTTGCATATTGTATTGCGATTTCTTTACCAATCCCATTTGCAGCACCTGTTACTAACACAACTTGATCCTGAAAATTCATTGTATCCAATCCTCTCTTTTAAATTAAATGGTTAGATTTTGTTATAGGAATCCATATTTTTTAAAATAATGATTATTTTAATAGAATTTATCCTCATTTTTCGCTAAAAACTCAACAAATTTTCAAATTTGCTTTTTTTCAGAAAGAATCTTAAAGCGTACTTTAAAGGTACCCGGGAATATAGAGGTCGCTCCTCATAGGGCAGGATTACGAGTATGGAAGACTTCGAATCATTAGTTAACCAATATAATCCATTAATACATCATATTATGAGAAAGCTTAATATTATTTGTGAAAAGGATGAATTTTACCAAATAGGATTAATTGCACTTTGGGAGGCCAGCCAAAATTTCAACCCTGAAAAAGGACAGTTCCTTTCCTATGCCTATAAGTCCATACAAGGTAAAATGCTTATACAGCTTTGCAAGTCCACTAAAATAAATGGGAGAGAATTAAAAAAATCACCTGAGTATTGGGATTTATTAAAGGTTGAAGAAGATGTTTCCTTCCTTGAATGGTACTTCCCTAAACCTTTTCTAACTTCCTTAACAAACAACCAATATATTTGGTTGGCTGAATACATTCAATTTGGTAAAACCATCACAGATATCGCATACGAATACCATACAACGTATGCAACGGTGAAATCTTGGAAACGGATGGCGCTAAAAAAACTAAAGCATTACCTTGAAATACATCCAGATGTGTTTATCAAATAAGGACAATACTGATTAAAATGTTAACAAACCCAATTACTTTATAATTGGGTTTGTTGATTTCTATTCAGCTTCTAGGCTCCTCTAAATAATGATAGGTCACACCCCCGCCTATATGAGCAGTTCCCCGAAAATGTTTAAAATCTTCCCTTTCTACAAGCACAGATCGAAACGCCATGAAATCCTGCTTTGCAACTTCAAGTTTATCTATTTCTCCATTTTTTAATTGATCAAATATGGATTGGATCTCTTCTTTATTCATTCGTAAAACCTCCTATATATACAAAACATGATACTCTCAAACCCCTACATTAAACAAGTATTCCATAGGAGCGAAAATATAAAGACTATTTATTCTTTTAACATTCCAATTAATCACAATTTATACTATAATTACAATATTATTCTGCATAAGCTAAATAGTAGGGATAATTTCTTTATAAGCGGACTTACGAATCCCGAAATTGCAAGGATATTAGTTTACTAATCAAGATCTGTTGATAACTTTAATAAACTGAAAAGGTGTGAACATGATGAAAAAGGCTGATGTAGGCAATATAATTGAATTCCGCGATGGATTGCGTGGGATTGTAGAAAAAGTAAATGAAAACTCAGTGATTGTTGATTTAACTTTAATGGAGAACTTTCATGATCTTGAATTAGAAGAAAAGACAGTCGTTAACCATAAAAATTATAAAATCATATATGAATAATTCGAGAACGGGGCTACTTGCCTCGTTCTCTTCTTGTCCCATTAATTTCCCTTACTTTAAATTTGTAAAAAACTTAGATATAATAGTGAGAATCGATTCCATCTGGAACCTTTCCACTAAACTTTTTATACTAATGAAGAGCATTACAGAAAGCAGGTTTAGTATCATGATTGTAAAAAACGAAAAAGATTTAGAAGGATTAAAAGCAGTAGGTGCAGTTGTTTCACGTGTCAGGGAAGCAATGAAATTAGCTACCGTTCCCGGTATTACAACACTGGAGCTTGATTTAATCGCAAAGAAAATATTTGAGGAAACCGGAGCTGTTTCTGCACCTAAAAATGAGTATGATTTTCCCGGGTTTACATGTATCAGTGTAAACGAAGAAGTTGCTCATGGAATACCAGGAAAACGTATAATTAACGAAGGCGATATGGTAAATATCGACGTCTCTGCAGTATTAAATGGATATTATGGGGATACAGGAATTTCGTTCCCAGTTGGCACTACAACTAGTGAAAAAGAAAAATTATGCCAATGCGCAGTTGATGCTTTTTATCAGGGAATCAGCAAAGCTAAAGCAGGCTCCAAGAAAAACCAAATTGGTAAAGCTGTCTTCAATACAGCAAAACAAAATGGATTCACTGTCATCAAAAATTTAACCGGCCATGGAATAGGTAGAAGTCTGCATGAAAAACCAGATCATATTTTAAACTATTTTGACCCATGGGATTCAGAGCTTCTTCATGAAGGTACAGTATTGGCCGTTGAACCGTTTATTTCTACAAAAGCAACCATGGTTACAGAAGCCGGTGATGGATGGACATTTATCACGAGTGACAAAAGCTTGGTTGCACAATGTGAACATACTATCATAGTGACAAAGAATGAGCCGATTATATTAACATTATAATGTGCCTACGGCATTGACCTTATAAAGAGAGGGGACTATCCCTTCTCTTTCTTTTTGTCATTTTTATAAATCTTTCTAGAAACAGCATAAATCGTAGCTGACACTTACTTTTTGACAGTTATTAACAGCAAAAAGATTAAACTAATATATCCAAAAATCGGATACAATATAGAGATCAAAGGACCATATTCAATTTGGCCAATTATTAAACTTATGGCAAAAATCCCAACATATAGCGACCAGGAAGGCAGTTCCGTTGCTTTTTTTAGTTGCCTTTCGAGTCCAAAGGCATTTCCAATTAAGGTTGAAAAAATTTCTCCAAAAATAATAAATAAATAGAGCCCATATAAAAAAGGTGCTATTTGTTTCATTACATAGGCAGTAGGAATGTTAATCTGTTCAATTCCTGGTATGGAGGATAAGGAAATATGGCAGCTTACCAAAACAACGGATAAAATAAATCCTCCTAAATTTGCACCTTTTCGAATAATATCTTCATCCTTTATTTCGGCAGCCAATGGAACCAAAACAGCCTGTGTCAAAGCAAGGTTAAATGCCGTATAGGAGAAGGGCGATAAGACCATCTTCCAGCTTACTTCATCAGGAATGGTTAGCAGATTTTGAACAGGATTCATATGGAATAATGAAGCAAACATCAGGATTAAATTAAACATAATCATTGCAGGTACCACAAAGGTGTTAATAGATAATAAACCTTTAGTCCCCCAGCTCATGACAACAATTGATAGAAATGTAGTAAAAAGCATGCCCCCTATTTTAGAAAATCCCAATTGCTCTTCAAATAGACCGCCAACTCCTGACATCATAACACCTGTAACCCCAAACAACATGCCCATAGAGATGATATTAACAAAAAAGGATATACGTTTACCAAATAACCAATCATTAAATTCCATATAATTTTTAATATTTCTATGTAATGCTACAATCATTATTTTTCTGCCAATCCGAATAAAAATAAATCCCGAAAGAAGAATCCCTAATAGGCCATAAAGTCCATATTGGGTAAAAAATTCATATATTTCCTTTCCAGTTGCAAAACCCGCTCCAATAACCGTTCCAACATAAACAGCTGCAACTTGAAAAATATTTACATATTGACGATTCACCCTTGTCCCTCCCCGCTTACTACTCACTGTATGCGGGCTGATTGTCTTTATGACAAATTATTATTCTGGTGAATACCGGTTGCTTCTTACCACCTTGTTTCATTAATGAACGAGTGACATCTTATTTCCTCCTCAGCTTTTAGACAAAAAAAATAACTGCCGGTTAACGACAGCCAGTCCATCTTATTCTTCTATTTCATTTTATTCATTAATATATAGGTATTAATGGATTATTTAGTTAACGGTACGGATTTACCAATTCTTTTCAGAAGCTCAATCACCGTTTCCTTCTCTTCGACTGTTAACCCATCCATTAAATGCTCAATTCGTTCCTGATGCTCCGGGAATATCCCTTCCAGGAACTTCTTTCCCTTTTCCGTAATTTGCGCATATGTTACTCTTCGATCATTGGGACATGCAATCCTTTTTAATAATTGCTTTTTTTCCAGCTTATCTACTACATACGTGATACTTCCACTGGCAAGCAGGATTTTATCCCCTATATGCTGCAATGGTTGATCACCTTTATGGTAGAGTAGCTCAAGGACAGCAAATTCGGTTGGATTTACACCTGAGGCTTGGATATATTTGTTGGTATAGTCACTGATAGCTCGAAAAGCCCTCGACAGAACTATAAATACTTTTAAAGATTGATTTTGTTCTTCCATATTTAATCACCCACAATTAACGGATAAAATTCACTATTATCATCCGCGTAATTATACTTCTTTCCTATTAAAAAGTAAAACTTTATAATCATCCTGATAGTAGTAATAACCTAGTATTTAACCTTTATTTATTTTTCACTTTACAATTCTTTTGCAGAACATCCTAATATTTTGAGCACTAATCCTTTATTGATGATGTATAACCTTATGCAAACGAGGAGATTATTTTTCTTAAGGTACAAAATGAATCTTCTAATGTCTTCTAATAGGTATTGCTCTATATAAATAGACATCATATAAGGAATATCCTCTGGATGCAAACAATCATTTCATCTATTCGTAGGATGAGATTCAGTCATCCAAATCGTGCTGTATTGATGGATTTTTTAAGTATGAGCTTTTCAGTTCCCAGAAAAAGTACTGCGCACTTAACCTGAAAAAATAGGATTTATAGAATATGGAGAAGGTCTCGCCTGAGGATAGGTGACGGAAGTGTATGGTATACCTATTCCTTCCACTGTGATCATTTAGAAAAGGGGTTATTCAAAATATGGCCTAAAATCGCGTATACTAAAGGAGTATATAAATCGACCTGGGCTAAAATGTACTTGCCGACCAGGTAGAGATATCTTTTTCAGAACTGATTATACCTATCCTAGTATTAAATTGTTACTTTGCTTTTATCCACAAACCATATGTAAATAGTAAATGGTAAATACGTTTTATGTCATAAAATCCTAGTTTTCACCTTTACGCATTCCTTGTTTATTTAATAATTAGTTATTGAGTATTTCATCCTAATATGTTCAAGAATTAACTGGTCAAGCTGCCGACTCAGATTTAATGTACCTTCATCCAGAAGGCCATTGTTCTTGGCATGGCTAATCATTTGTTCTCTTTTATTTCTTATGGCAGTTTCCAGCCAATCTTTTTGATTCTGCAAGAAAAGCTCCTCCTTCTTATTCACTAAAAAAAATAACATTAAGTGGTATTATGTCAGAATTTTAAAATAATGTAAATACAATCGCAAAAAAAGACAAAAAATAATAATTATTTCATCTTCTTATTAAAGAATCTGTCTAACACTTCCAGCAAACAAAAATAAGAAACCCTTATAAATCAGAAGAGTTTCCATTTTACCATCCTATTCTAATTTTTTCTCTCAAGTGAACTCATGATTAATAGGCAGATAGATTTGAAACAGGGTTCCTTTCTCTTCTTCACTGGCAACTTCAATCCAACCGGCGTGCTCTTCAATGATTTTGTAGGTAACCATCAAACCTAGACCCGTCCCTTTTTCTTTTGTTGTATAGAATGGTTCTCCCAATTTATCAAGAACAGTCTCAGGGATTCCGGTTCCATAATCCTGTATCGATATTAATACATGGCTATCAAAAAATAATTCTGTTGTGATATCAATAAACCCTCCTGTAGGCATAGCCTCTATAGCGTTTTTGATTAAATTTATAAAAACTTGTTTAAGTTGGTTACTCTCACAATGGATGGGTGGTATTTTAGAAAAATGTGTGTGGAATTGAATATTATGCATAGATGCCTGCGCACTTAGCAGATCCAACGTATTTTCGATTGTGTTATTTACCTGTTTAATTTGATAGGAAACTGCCTGTGGTTTTGCAAGAATTAAAAAATCTGTAATGATTGTCTCGATTCTTTGTAATTCTGAAGAAATAACCTGGAAATAGGTTGAAAATTCGCCATTCAAGCTGCCTTCCAGTAATTGAATAAAACCTTTCAAAGCTGTCATAGGATTCCTGATTTCATGAGCAATACCAGCTGCCAGCTCACCCACAACATTCAACGTATCTGATTTTTTTAATTGTTCCTCCATTCGAATCTTATCTGTTACATCTCTAAAAATGGTTAGATTCTTACCCGGTATAACATCCAGTCTGGAGGAAAAATCCAGCTGTTTATTTTGCCCATCCCTGCAAGTAAGCTCACACACAAAATGATGATGCTTATTTTTATTGATCAAGGAAATATGCCTTTGTAAATGTTTCATCTGATGTTCAGTCAGTTCGAATATTTCATGGAAGTTTTTGTTTTGGATATGATCAATAGAAGCCCCTATAATTGCAGCACCAGGTTCATTAATATCATATATTTCCCCGTCTGCTCCCCAAATCATAATTCCATCAAAGGTACCGTCAAAAATTTTCTTGAATTTATTTTCCGAGATAAGAAGTTCCTGCTCCATCACCCACTTTTCACTAATATCTTTACAAATTAAAAGAGTATAAGGACTACTGCTAATCTGACTTTTTGTTAATTCTATAATCTTCTTTTTCCCACTCGATGAACTGAAAATAAGCTCATAACTCTCTTGTTCTTCCAAGATAAAAAGCGTATTTATCTTTTCGCCCGTAATTTTCTCTATATTCGTATTAATTAATTCCACCTGCGTTTTCTCAAACAATATGCAGGCTTGCTCATTAGCCTGTACGATGATTCCTTTAGAGTCCAGCATGATTATTCCATCCACGGATTGACAAAAGACATTTTGAATTCCTTCTATTAAATAGTGATTTTGCTCTGATTCTTCAAAACAATCGTAAATAATTGTATAGTACAAACCACTGTAAAAATTAAATTGTGTAGTATATTGATATGTAATCTCTTTTGAATCAAGACAAAGCTGAAATAAATTAAAACGGGAATTTCCGGATGATAGATGCTTGATAACAGTATCAAATTTATCTTTATCGGCGGCAGTAATAAATTGATAAATACTTTTGCCTAGAATTTTCGATCTCTCAATTTTGACCAACCCACAAAAGGCTTTATTACCATCCACGATGATTCCTTCTTTAGTATGGATAACAATATAGCACTTTAAATCATTAATAATATCTACATATAAATTATCCTTTTTTACATGATCCCTTGTACTCTCTGTTTTTAATGGGATTAACACATAAATAATTTTTTTTGAATATGAATCCAAAAGTCCATTAAGTTCAAGCTCAACTGAGCAGGTGTCATCAGAATTCCTTACTGAATATATATAATTTGAAAAACCATGCTGTTTCACGTTTCTGAGTTGATCATCAACCACCTCTTTTGAAACAGAGATATAAAAGTCCCGAAGATTTCCTGGTTTACCCTCTCGCCCTAACTGATGGTATAACTTGATTGCCTGTTCATTCTGAGATATGATTTCCATTTCCAAATCAGTAACAATAATTGCTTTTGTAAATGAGTTTAAAAAATGCTCCCATGTCTCGTAATCAGTTTTCAAGGCCGTATTTTTTTCTATAATCTTTACTTCCTTATCATTCAAATCCATATCAGCCAAGGGGATCCTCCTAATACCTGTGACATAATAAGATACTTATTCTACAAAATTATGGAAAAACCTTTTTAAACAATCAGAATCAGACTAAATACCTCCTTATGGTATAGATTAAAATATAAAAAAACCTGAAGAGATATCTTATAGAATCTCTTCAGGCTTTTAAAATACTATTAAAGAGATGGATTTTCATGCTTAGCCAGCAATCGGTTCCATCTTCTATCCACTTCTTGTTCAAATTCCTCAAGCATACCTGCATTTTCTTCCTGCAGCAGATGCTTTGTTTTCCCCATATATGTTAACCATTCAGATAGTTGAATACGTTTTTTCCTCGTTTCCGGATTATAAGTAATGGTAGTTTCACCATTCTCAACTTCGTATAGAGGGAAGAAACATGAGTTTACTGCCGCTTCCATAATCTTAGCACCATAACGTTCCTCTGCCTTCCAATTCAAAGGACAGGTGATTAATATTTTGCCATAAACGGTACCTACATTCTGCGCATACCATTGTGCCTTCACCGCTTTCTTAATTAAATCCTGCGGGAAAGCTTCCGATCCTGTAAATACATATGGTATTCCAGTGGCAGCCATGATTTGAGCTGTATCCTTATGATGAAAAGCTTTTCCTTTTTGTGCTCTTCCTACACCTGTTGTACTTGTCATATGACCAAGCGGAGTAGAGTAGGACATTTGCGAGCCTGTATTCATATATCCCTCATTATCATACTCAAGCATAATGAGTTTGTGATTGCGCAGTGCAGTTCCAATAGCTGAACCCATCCCTATATCCATGCCACCATCACCGGTGATCATAACGAAGGTCGCATCATCACTGATAGAGATTTCACCACGGCGTTTTTTCTCCAAAAATGCTTCAAGTGTACCTGATAAAGTTGCCGGCCCGTTTTGGAATAAGTTGTGAATCATCGTTTGTTTGTGAGAGCTATATGGATATGCCGTTGTTACCACATAGGCACAGCCTGTTTGGAACAGAACAACAACATCCCCCTCGATTCCTTTAAAGAACAGCTCCAATGCTGGAAAAATTCCGCATCCTGGACATGCTCCATGACCGGAAGCCAAACGTTTTGGTTTGCTCATTAATGAGCGTAAAGGAGGTATACGTACCTTTAATTTTCCACTCTCCTCATCAGGAGTTACCTGAATAAGCCCTGTCTTATATAAATCTTCGTTATTCGGCTTTAAAAGTGGCTGTGGTTGGGCTTCAGGCAATCCCGGATTGACACCGTAATAATCAAATACTTTTTCAATTTGGCCATTATTTAATGTTTGCAATGCCATATCAAAAAATGCCCTTGCATCCTCCGGATAAAAATCCTTTCCTCCTAAACCAAACACACGGCTTAACACAGCAGTATGATTATCCTGATCTTCCTGTAAGGCAGATTTCACTTCATGTGTAAGGTTGGGACCATTGGCACCATAGGAATCTGCTCTCTCGCCAACCAACAGTACTTTAACATTCTTCAGAGCCTTTCTGATTTCTTCTGCCGGGAACGGACGAATTATGTTAGGACTGATCACGCCAGCTTTAATTCCTTGTTTTCTTAAATCATCGACCGTATCTTTAGCTGTCTCGGCAGCTGAATTTAACAGGAATAAGGCAACTTCCGCGTCCTCCATCTTATATAGATCCAATACTCCATATTGGCGACCTGACAGTTCAGCATATTCACAAGCTACCTGAGTAAAAACCTCTCCGGCTTTATACATCGCTTCAGACTGCTGATAGTGATTATTGATCAAATCATCCCCATTCATATGTGCACCAATCGTTACCGGGTTGTGAATATCTACGTGCGGAAAATGAGTTGGCATTTCACCAATAAATTTTTGCACAATCTCTCTATCTTTAAAGTAGTTTACTTTTCTCTTTTGATGGGATGTAAAGAATCCATCATAAGCGACTATAACAGGTAAACGTACATCGGAATGCTCCGAGATTTTCAACGCCATTATATTCATATCGTAAACAGCTTGAGGTGTTCTGGCTGTCAAAATGATCCAACCTGTATTTAAGGCAAAATATAAATCAGAATGGTCGCCCCGAATGTCGAGCGGACCACTGATTGATCTAGTAACAAGATTCATAACCATTGGAAATCTTGTACCTGATTGAACAGGTAGCTGCTCTAGCATATACATAAGTCCATTTGCGCTTGTGGCATTAAAAACCCTGGCTCCTGTCACGGCAGCACCATAACAAATACCTGCCGAACCATGTTCTCCATCAGCCGCAATTAATTGAATATCATGTTCTCCTCTGGATTTCATAATATCTAAATACTGAGCTATTTCAGTTGATGGGGTAATTGGAAAATACCCCATTAAGTGATAATTGATTTGTGCTGCAGCCATTGCGGCCATTTCATTACCTGATTCAAAGGTAGTCACTTGTTCAGCCATTGTATCCTTTACCAATTCAGTTAGTTCTACTTCTGATATCGCCATTATTTCATCCCTCCTGCTACATAAGGATTACGTTGTTTCACTGTATTTTCCTCAGCAAAACCTAAGATTTCCCGCATTTCCCGAAGGGCGCTAGTCGGACACGCTTCAATACATTTCAAGCAGCCTTTACAGTATTGATAATCAATCCCTGTTAAAAACATTTGCTTGCGTCCACGCTTATCTTCTCCCTCTTCCCAGACAAAACAAAAATCCGGACAAGCTGTATCACAGGCAGCACAATGTATACATTTTTCAGCATCCCATTCAGGTAAAAAACCCTGTCTGGAACCGGACAAGTCTTTAAGTATACTGTTACCCTGAGCAATGATCGTGCCGCCAATAACTTGGGTTTCGTATCCCAATAAAGGTAATGCTCTTTTAAAACTTTTGCCCTCTGCATCTTGAGGTACCTCAAAATGTTTAAACGTCACTTCATGATAGCCACGTTCAAACGTACGGATATTTGGCTCAACTAAATGTGGATATTTCTTTTCGAATGTTTTTCTAATTACGTCTTTCATGGACTCGGGATTGAGGAAATCACATATACGGAACAAAGCTCCAAGCATAGCTGTGTTCACTTTTGTTTTTTCTTCTACTGCAATACCAAGTGCATCGACGATTGCAAGCGTTCCATACTGAAGATTTAAGTCATTTTTTATTTCATCGAACTGACGAGTTGAATTAACAAGAACGATACCATCCGGACGTAAACCACTCACCACATCAACCATTTTATAAAGTGCTTCATGAAAAACACCAATAACATGAGGCTCTTCAATTGGACTATGATCACGTATTTCAGTTTCGGCATCGCAGAAACGAACAAAGCTCTTTACAGGAGATCCCTTTTTTTCCGAACCATAGGAGGAAAAATTGGATCCATTTAAACCATGCCCCAGAACACCTGATTCAGCCAGCATTTTTCCGGCTAGATTTGCCCCTAGTCCTCCGATTGACTCTAGGCGAATTTCATAAAAACCTTGCTCATTCTTTTTCGGAAGAATTGTCATTATTTTCCCTCCCTATTTCATAACGAAAAAGTTTGTTTAGTTTATCTTTAAATATTATTTAAATACTGATGTATACAGTTTTAATTGGAATTATTTATATATTGAAACCAATAGCTATTCTGCATTTAAACTATATATAACAGATATCTATATTCTTATAGTACAGATACATAGATTATAGTACGGAAATACACGATTATCACATTGTTAATAATGGTTCAAATGGATGGTTTTACTAATTCATCTCTCAATTGTTTGATTACCATTATAAAGGGGAATAATAGAAAGAATTTTTCCGGGAATAATAGGAGGCAGCTATGAGACAGAGGGAAAGTTATTTTGACAACGCAAAAGTCATATTAATGTTTTTTGTTGTCTTTGGTCATATTTTACGAACATATATTGATCAAAATGAAACGATTTATGCTTTATACACTACAATCTATACCTTCCATATGCCTGCTTTTATACTGTTATCAGGCTTTTTTGCAAAAGGCTTTAACAAAAAAGGCTATATAAAAAAGCTAAGTACTAAACTGATTCTTCCCTATTTACTTTTTCAGGTTATCTATACGATTTATTATTATTACCTATTTGATAAATCAACACTTAAGTTCGAAGCATTGGAACCCAATTGGTCCTTATGGTTTCTGTTAAGTCTATTCTTTTGGAATTTAATGCTTTTCGTCTTTACAAAATTCAAACCTTTAGTAGGGATTGGATTAGCAATAGCGCTTGCTTTACTTGTGGGATATATTGATACAATCTCTACTTATCTGAGTTTATCCCGAACATTTGTCTTCTTTCCATTTTTCCTGATTGGTTATCACAGTCAGAAGGAACATTTTCAAAAAATAACAACAGTGAAAAGTAAATTTTACGCTTTGGCATCCTTTGGTGTAATTTTTATATGGTTTTCATTTTTCCCGGAAATAGACTCCCAGTGGCTGCTCGGTTCAAAGCCTTATTCGGAAATTGAGACAGTATCGTTCCTTTCTATGTTTAAGCGCCTTGGATTTTTCATCGTTAATTCTCTTATGATCGTCAGCTTTATGGCCCTTGTACCTAGGGGTAGCTATTTCTTTACTAGATGGGGCACTCAAACCCTTTATGTATATTTATTGCATGGCTTTTTTGTCCGGACCTTTAGATTTACAAGTTTAAATGAATATTTCACTACTGCAGAACACTATATACTATTAGCAGCAATTTCATTGATTATTACAATCATCCTGTCGAGTACATTAGTCAAGTCAATTACACAGCCAATGATTGAGTTTAACACCCGTCATACTAAAATGATGTTCTATAAATTAAAAGGCTTATTACATTTTTATAAACAAAAATATGATTTATCTAAATCCATGAATCGCAGTCCTTCGGAATAATGAATATTCCGAAGGACTTTTTTGTACCGCTATATTTCCCAAAACCTTTTACCCATACACTCCATTATTCCCTTGGTCATCTCTCATTTTTAACTACTGAAAATTAAACCGTACCATCTTAGAACCCATGTAAAATATCGCCAATACTGTAAACCCATACTCAAATATGATAATATGAATTGTTAGCAAACGGTGAAAGGAAGTATGACAAATACATGAGAATTATTGGAACTACTTTAAATGCCAAATATATTCATACCAATTTAGCCCTTCGTTATTTAAAAGCGTATGCAGCACCCGAGTACAATGTAGAAATTATTGAATACACCATTAAAGATCCGGTTATGAACATCGTTACAGATTTGTATAACCAAAAGCCAGATGTAATCGGCTTTAGCTGTTATATATGGAATATGGAAGAAATTAAAAAAGTCATTACCATACTCAAAAAAATCAATCCGGACATCTATATTGTTCTTGGAGGTCCAGAGGTAACATACGATCCATTTTTCTGGCTCAAAGATATCCCAGGCGCTGATTTCATCATAATAGGTGAAGGAGAAGCCACATTTAAAAATCTTATAGCTGAAATAGATGGCAATAAAGACTTTCACACTGTTCAGGGAATTGCGTATCTTGAAGGTGAAAAACCTATCCTGACACCTGCCGCTCCAAAGGTAGATTTAAAGTCTATTCCATCACCATTTAGATTTGAAGAAGATATCCCTAACTTGTCGAAGAGAATCACGTATATTGAAACAAGCCGCGGTTGTCCTTTTAACTGTCAATTCTGTCTCTCATCCATCGAAACCGGCGTACGTTTCTTTAATAGAGAAGATATTAAAGAAGATATCCGTTTCTTGATGAAAAATGGAGCAAAAACAAT
The DNA here is from genome assembly GCF_058313575.1 of Bacillus sp. z14 (2026). NCBI lineage: Bacteria > Bacillati > Bacillota > Bacilli > Caryophanales > Bacillaceae > Bacillus > Bacillus sp. z14 (2026). The sequence goes on along the minus strand of NZ_JBZFQK010000002.1, from coordinate 461,763 downwards.
TAAATTTATGGACCGTACTTTTAATATCAGTCGTAGCTATGCTCTCGACATATTTGAATTTTTAATTAAAGAGCATGAACCAGGTTGCGTTTTTCAATTTGAGATTACAGCAGATATTATGAAGCCTGAAGTAATTGAATACTTAAACAAAGAAGCTCCTCCCGGCCTATTTCGCTTCGAGATAGGAGTCCAATCAACCAATGATTATACTAATGAACTAGTCAAAAGAAAACAGAACTTCGATAAATTAAAGCGTACAGTCACCATGATTAAGGATGGCGGGAAAGTGGATCAGCATCTTGATCTTATTGCAGGACTTCCCGAAGAAAATTATAGCTCCTTCCGAAAAACATTTGATGATGTGTTTGAAATGCGGCCAGAGGAACTTCAATTGGGCTTCTTAAAAATGCTTCGCGGCACAGGCTTGAGAACTCAGGCTAAACAATGGGATTATCAATATATGGATCAAGCCCCATACGAAATTGTCAGCAATAATGTAATGCCGTTTTCCGATATTATTAAAATTAAGCAGGTTGAGGATGTACTGGAAAAGTATTGGAATGATCACCGAATGGATCTTGGAATGGAGTATATAGTAGGCACTGTTTATAGCTCCCCTTTTGATTTCTTCCAAGAATTCGGAAGTTATTGGGAAGAAAAAAAATGGTCACGCATTGGACATCAGCCTGAGGATCTATTTAAGCGCCTCGTCGAATTTATCGGTGTAACGAATCCCGATAGCCTTAAAACACTGATTGCCTTACTAAAAGTGGATTATTTATCACAACTTACCTTTAAACCACGTAAACCATGGTGGGAATATTCCATGACAAAAAATGAGAAATCTCCAATCTATCAGGCCGTTTTGGCTAATCCTCATCTGGTTGGTGAGAAATTTAAGGCACTGAATTTAAACGAAAAAGAACTGTACAAGCATGTTCTGATTGATGAACTATCTATTGATATGAATCATTATTTAGAAACTGGCGAAATAATAACAGCTCCGACCTTGTTGATTGCATACTTCCACCCAAAGCATGGTGGGTCCAAGCTGTTTTATGTACCTTCAGCAGTATTTTCATAAGAAATAGAGCTCGACTAACGTCGAGTCTCTATTTTTTTATTCTCCCTGTTTACCACGCTTAGAATTACGGTTAGCGCCCTTCATTGGGTTCTCACCATGTGTAAATTCCGCAGAAAACTCAGTTTCCTGTAGATTTTTTTTAGGGGTTTTACTCAGTTTATTAACCGCATTCATTTCTGCCTTACGTTTCATTTTACACACTCCTTTATGCGGTTAGTATTTGTTCAGGAATCTATTTCATGCAATATTTCATACTTTATCAAAAGGGAAACCATGCCTATTCCTCCAACCTTTAAACTGCATTAGATCATGTTTTTCATCCATATTAATGGTGTGGAGGAATCAAAAATCCACAGTATATGTAGTGAGGTGAATGAAATGTCCAGCAGTAATAAATTATTGGTACCAGGTGTACAGCAAATGCTTGATCAATATAAATATGAAATAGCCGCTGAATTCGGCGTTACGTTAGGGTCAGATACGGTCTCACGAGCGAACGGATCAGTAGGAGGAGAAATAACCAAACAGCTCGTTAAACATGCACAAGCGCAAATGAGTGGAAAAACTAAATAACCTTATATGGCAAAGAAAATGTCCGGTAAAATACCGGACATTTTCTAATTAGTTATGTAAATGACTGAATTTATTGATACATTCCTTTTCTTTTCTGATTCTGATTACGTTCATCTTGCTTCCCTCTTTGATGCTGCGGTTTCCGTACATCTCGCTTGTCCATCTGCTCTTGCTTCCTCGCATCTCGCTTGTCCACCTGATCTTGTTTCCGACTTTTATAAGGTTGCTTATTTGGTTTATTTCGCTTATCTACTTGTTGTTTGTTTCGGTCAGTATCTCTTTTATTTTGATTGGTTTTCCTTTCTTTCTGGATGATATCTTTTCTTACCTCTTTGTTTATAGGCTGGTCTTTAGAGGGTGGCCTCTGCTTTGAATTGTTATCCTTATGTTGTTGTTTTACAGCCTTCTCTTCTGTAGTATGTATAGCTTTAGCATCTTTTGTAACGGTGCCCGCCTTTTTAAGCACTTCAACAGATTCTTGCTTATTTTCCTGAATGACTGCAGACTTATTCGGAATTTGGGTTCGGTCACTACTGTTACTGGTTTGCTGTTTTATTTCAACTTTTTCCACACTTGAGCTTTTATGATTGCTTTTTTCTTCTGTTACTTTAATTTTATCATTTTTCTTTACTCCAGTTGAAGGCTGATTCTTGGTTTTCTTATTGGTTTGCTCTAGGTATGTACCCGTAGAAATCCCTTTATCTGTTGCTTCCTGTCTATCTTTAACAGAGGCCTTTTTCATTTCAATGTTCACGGAATTATCAATTTGCGGGATATCCTGAGTATCAGTTAATTTTTTCTGTAAGGAATATTCAAAATTTCGATTATCCTTTTCAATCATTACGGTGGAGAACAAGATATTGGAATTGGTTTTAAGATGCCCGGCACTGCGATTTAAAGTAACCATTTCACTGATAACATCGTCCATATCTCTGCCCTTCCATTCCTTAAGTCTTGCTATAATTTCTTTCCCTTCTTCGTTAATTCCCTTTACTTCAACCACTTTTAGTTCGTCTGTTATACCAAGTTCGATACTTGATTTAACATCCATACTGACATAAGCTGATACCTTTGAATTAGTTAAAAGCGCAGGAAAGAAACAAACTATTAAAAAAACAGCTGCTGCTAATGCTGGAACCAGTATTTTTAATTTCCATCCATTCTTCTTGCTGAATATTGGTTTTGAGTTTGTAACATCAATCCTGACTTCTTCACCGATTTGATAGTCTTTGCGTTCTTTATTCAATTTAATGAAATCGCCTTCAGGGGTCAATACAGTAATTTCCGTTGATGATATTTGCATAATGATTCCACACTTCAATTTGAAAGAACCCCCTTCAAGTAATCCTTTAAGAACAAATAATCTCCCGTTAAAATCAAAACCATAGCTATTATATAAATGCGGTTGCGTTCAATTGTCTTTCTTGAAACCTCAACTTTTTCTTCCATCATTTTGATAGGCAGTTTTTTCTTGTCTATGACATATTGAAGCATCAAAGGCTCATCTGCTATTGTTTTAGCGATTTTTATGGCATTATTCCTTGCATCCACATGCTTTGGTGTATGTTTGACTAATTGGTCAAAGGTTATATGAAAGATTTTTAATAATTCAGTATATCGAATAATCTCATCCTTTAAATTTTCGGAGTTTAATTGTCTCTGATGGTTTTCAATTGATTTTTCTATATCTAATGGACTTTGTATGTATTCATCTTCTGAAACATGTTGGATTTCAAAAGACAGTTCATTCATTTTTTTTGATTGTGACCTTATATAATCTATAACTCTTCTTCGGATTACCGTATCTGCAAATGGCAATAAGCCATTTCCTTTATCAGGTGAAAACTTATCTATTGCATCGTTAAAAGCAATTAGACCAATACTAAATTCATCATCTGTTTCTCGGATATAACGCCGGCATACAGATGAAACAGATTTTTTAATAAAGGGTTTGTATTTTTCAAGCAAATTATTTCTTAATTCCAGATCCCCTTCTTGTATTAAGAGTACGGTTTCTGTTAAATCCTGCTTTTTTCTCAGAATCGGAAAAAGCATACCAAGCATTATGTTCACCTCATCCCTGCACAAATTATACCATATGTTGCAATGTATGGTCTTTGTGGGATGTTTTCACTCTTCATTTGTTATAAATAATGCTTGGTCGGTTTATTTATTATGCTATATCATACGTACACAAATTTCCGTATATAGGGGTTATAACCAAATTTTATCCAAGTGGTTGCAAAAATAAAAAAACCGGAACGCACATAATCATGCATCCCGGGTCTTCACTTAATCTATTAATTTATATCTTTGTAATTTTACATTTCCTGGTCAATTTGATTTTTAGCTTTCAAATCTTTACCTGATACGAGGTATCCAATAACCACAATCGATACTAAGACACCCCAGAATATGATTTTCCAAGTTGTAGACTCTGGGAAATGATGGTCAAGAATTCCAACACCTGGATGTGCTAATGTCATGACAGCCAGCTTAACCCCCACCCAGCCGACAATTAGAAAAGCAGCTGTTTCCAGAGATGGTCGCTTGTTCAATAGTACAACAAATTGTGTTGCAGCAAACCTCATAATAACTAATCCAATAAATCCTCCAAGGAACATAACAATAAATTGCCCACCATTGATACCGCCGATATTAAACGACCCTACCGCCGGTAGAGTTACAGCTAAAGCAACAGCTGCAAGCATGGAATCTACTGCAAATGCCAAGTCTGCTACCTCGACCTTTAGAACAGTCATCCAGAAACCGGATTTCTTTTTTTCCTTGACCGCTTCATCTTCAGATTTCAAGAAATAGTGTTTCACTAAATAATTAATCATAATGTAGAGCAAATATACAGCTCCAATTGCTTGTATTTGCCATAAATCTACAAGTAATGAAATCAGGAACAGGGAACCGATCCTAAAGACGAACGCACCAATTAGTCCATAAAACAAAGCTTTTTTCTGTTGTTCCTTCGGAAGATGTTTAACCATTACAGCCATTACGACTGCGTTATCGGCTGCAAGAATTCCTTCAAGTCCAATTAACACCAATAATACCCAGGCGTACTCTAAAATTATTGCCCAATCCATAAGTAAACCTCCTTTTATTTTCCAAACCAACAAAAAAGACCCATGCCAAAAAAGTAATTCTTTTTTGACAAAGGTCTTGCTAGACATTGTAAAAATGCCAACAAAGCCGATGGTAAAAACCACGTACTGACGACTTTGTTTTAGGTTTCCCTAACGCTACTCCCCTTTGAAAGGTTTGTATGAAGTTTGTATACCTATTATATTGGCTTCTGGATACAAGCGCAAGTATTAACTCATAGATAGTATTTATTTTGATAGTTTTATTAATTTCAGATATTCCTTGATTACCTTCATCATCGATTTCCTTTTGCCAAAGTAGGCTGTTAACAGTGCATGGAAATGTTCATATTTCCCTTCATAAGGATACCACTGAATCTCCGATTTTTTGAGGCCCATATCTTCCATTACTGCTTTTTCATGACAAAATATACGAAGACCCTGATCCCCATGATACCTGCCTATTCCGCTTTCTTTAACTCCGCCAAATGGAAGATTATTATTGGCAACTGTTATTAAAACATCATTAATTAACACAGCACCTGACAAAAGCTTCTTAGCTGTCAGCCGTCCTTTTTCCTTATTTGTTGTCCAAACACTTGCATTTAATCCGTATTTGGAATGATTAGCGGCTCGTATAGCTTCTTCTTCTGTTTCAACAGTCAGTATAGGCAGAACCGGACCAAATGTTTCCTCCTGCATCACAAGCATATCCTCTGAAACATTTGTTAAAACAATCGGCTTAATAAACATGGAATTTTCATTCCATTCAGAAGGCGGATCACCAGTCAGGAGAGTGGCGCCTTTTAATAGGGCATCTTCAATATGCTCTCTTACAATAGATATTTGCTGTATTGAGGTCATAGAACCGATATCTGATTCTTTTCCATTTCCTTGCTTTAATTGATTAACAATTGGAAGTAACTCCTGTAAGAATGGCTCAAGCGCCTCTCTTTGGATAATCAATCTCTCTACACTCATACAAACTTGACCGCTATTTGTAAATGCTCCCCAAACAGCCCCCTTTGCTGCACGCTTATAATCAGCATCACTAAACACAATCATTGGATCCTTTCCACCGAGCTCAAGAGTGGTTGGGATAAGATCTCGTGCTGCTATTTCCTGAATAATACGTCCCGTACCTACAGACCCTGTAAAAAAGATATAATCAGGCTTTTGCTTCGTAAGACTGGCACCAAGTTCCTTACCGCCATGGGCTACTTGAAAAACATGATCAGGAAATCCAGCTTCTTTAAACAATGTTTCAATTAACTTACCCACTGCCGGAGTAACTTCTGATGGTTTCAAAATAACCGTATTACCGCCTGCAAGCGCGGATACAACAGGAACCATAGCCAAAAGGAATGGATAATTCCATGGTGAGATAACAAGCACAGAGCCTCTTGGCATATAATGAATACTCGATTTATGACCCATTAACAAAAAAGGTGTACGAACCTTTTGTGCCTTAAATGTTTTTTTCGCATGTTTTTCAATATGACTAATAGCATCGAGGGCAGGCATGATATCAGCCACTAATGCATCTGTTTTGACTTTCCCTGTATCCTTTGAAATGAGCTCAGCAATTTCATCAAGTCTATTCACAATCGTATGCCGCAACTGCTTTAGATAGCGTAAACGTTCGTCTATATCTAATTGTGACCACGAAAGAAAAGCCCCTTTGGATTTATTCATTATTTCACCAGCTTGACTAGCCGGCATCTCCTCATACTGCATAATCAGTTCTCCCGTTGCAGGAGCATATACATTTACCATTTCTTTCAAGGCTTCCAACTTTGTTCCTCCTCTAATTATGTAATCTCTATATGAAACGCCCGATTGTTCTTATTGGCTCTATAATATTCAACCATTGGCACTACACCTTCCTTAAAATCAGGACATACAATGCCTCCTTCAGCTAAATCAGCCTGTGCCTGTACACAATCAAATTCTCCTTTCCAGGTGAAATAATCAAGTGATTCAACTTCCACACCCAGAAACTTTCTTATTGGCTTGATTGATAAAGCCATTTTCGTCAGCCCGAACGGCAAATACCCAATTGGTCGTTTTCCATTATACCCTTTCAAAAACAACTTATAAATATCTGTAACCGTATATGGATTAGGATCCGTTAAATGATATGTTTTTCCAGCACCTTTAGGGCTTAAAGTTAAATAAGCTGTTGCTTTTATTATATAGTCAACAGGAACCAAATTGATCACACAGGTTGACTTAGTTATATTAGGGATAATTGGAAGGTATCTGATTCTGTCGAGGAAATTTAATATAAAATATGGGCCGTCAAATTTAATGGTTTCTCCAGTTAGGGTATTTCCTTTTACGATACCCGGCCGAATGACTGTAACAGGAACATGATCCATAATCTTTCGAACAAGGACTTCTGCTTCATATTTGGTTTCTTCATAATAATTTTTAAATTTATCTGGTTTAATTAATTCATGCTCATACAGCTTTCCTTCACGTCTTCCAGCTACATAAGCTGTACTAAAATAGGTATACCTCAATAGGTTAGGAAGGGTCAATACATAATCATTTACATTGTGTGTTCCATCGACATTCACCAAATAGGCTATATTTTTTGGAACAGCTAAATCATAAATCGCAGCTAAGTGAAAAAAATGGGTAATTTCCCCCTTTTTGAAACCGCTTTCTTTTTTACTGATGTTTAAACCGGGTTTGGTGATGTCTCCTTCAATAAGGATAAACTGATTTTCATCTAAATTGAACTCGTTTATAATTTTTAATCTTTCACTGACAGCCTTATGCCACACAGACGGCAGTACAATAGCAATCACTTTATTAAATAACTGATCCTGTTTTTTTAGCTCTCTTATTAGTTGATTTGAAATAAAACCTGGAAACCCGGTAAAAAAATAGACATGTTTCATTGTTTCACTCTCCTAATCTTCTTTCCACTATTGTAAGAATATTTAGAAAAATATGTCAACGGTTAATTGTTATATAACAGAAAAAAGCAGGATTTAACCCTATATAGGCTAAATCCTGCTTAAATTTAGTTAACGTTCGTGCTGATCCATTGGATTATATAGTTCTATAGAAGGATTTTTTTCCTGGAACCAACGCAGTGCAAAATCATTTTCGAATAAGAAAGCATATTGATCATAGCGATCGCGTACCAAAAGACTTCTTGAACTTGAAAGCTTTTCATCGATTTTTTCATTCGTTGTCCAACGGGCAATCTTGTCACCCATTCTTTCCATGATAACTTCTGTATTATACTCATTTTTCATACGGTGCTCAAATACCTCAAACTGTAACTGTCCGACTGCTCCAAGAATATAGGATTCAATCCCAACTGTTTTAAATAATTGAATGGCACCTTCCTGTACAAGCTGATTAATTCCCTTGTGAAAATGCTTTTGTTTTAATACATTTTTAGCGCTGACACGTACAAACATTTCAGGTGTAAATTGTGGCAGACGTTCGAAAGAAAATGCTTCTTTTCCTGAAGTTAGCGTATCACCAATCTGATAGGTTCCTGTATCATATAATCCGATAATATCTCCTGCTACTGCTTCAGCAATATTGTTTCTTTCCTCTGCAAGAAATTGTGTTGAATTATTAAGTTTCATAGGCTTGCCTGTTCGGCTTAATTGAACAGTCATCCCACGTTCAAACTTACCTGAGCAAATGCGCAAAAAGGCAATTCGGTCACGGTGCATCGGATTCATATTTGCTTGGATTTTAAATATAAATCCTGAAAAAGTATCCTGAACGGGTTCAACCGGCCCCACGGATGATGGTCTTGGCTGAGGCTTTGGCGCAAACTCTAAATACGTATCCAAAAATGTCTGAACGCCAAAATTAGTAAGGGCACTTCCAAAGAATACAGGAATTAATTCACCATTTCTGACTTTTTCACGCGAAAATTCATTTCCTGCTTCATTTAACAATAACACTTCTTCCAATGTTTGCTCATATAAAGGAGACTCAACAATAGAGTGATTTTCATCTTCTACTTCGCCTTCTTCATTCAATTTTAAGTATCTCTCTTCATCTTCAGCCTTAAACATTTCAATTCGGTTATAATAACGGTCATAAATACCGAAGAAGTCTTTACCCATCCCGATTGGCCAGTTCATTGGATAGGATTCTATTCCAAGCACTTCCTCCAACTCAGCCAATAGCTCAAGCGGCAATTTACCTTGGCGATCCATTTTATTAATAAATGTGAAAATAGGAATTCCTCTCATGCGACAAACCTTAAATAATTTCAATGTTTGTGCTTCAATCCCTTTGGCAGCATCAATAATCATAACTGCGCTATCAACAGCCATTAATGTACGGTACGTATCTTCACTGAAATCTTGGTGTCCAGGTGTGTCGAGGATATTAACACGGGTCCCATTATAGTCAAACTGCATAACACTAGAGGTTACGGAAATTCCACGCTGCTTCTCAATTTCCATCCAGTCGCTTGTCGCATATTTACCGGTTTTACGTCCTTTTACAGTTCCAGCGTCACGGATTGCGCCACCAAATAAGAGCAACTTTTCTGTTAACGTCGTTTTACCTGCGTCAGGGTGAGAAATAATTGCAAAGGTTCTTCTTGATTCTATCTGTTCTTTTAAATTTGTCATGTAAGCCATCCTTTTATATATAGTAAAACTTCATAAATCTATTCATCTTGGATCTACATCTCCAATGATACTTTGATGTTGTAAAAAGAAAATAACCACTTTAACAATTCTTATTAAAATCAAAATCCATCTTATCAAATATACCATGTAAAAAAATAATATGTGAATAGGCGAATCATAAGTTTTAATCAAACAGTCATATTTTCTCATATGTAGTGAATTACAGTCAATTAGTGTCCGTTTAAGTATTTCGCAATTCTTTGGGGCAAGGTAAGATAACATAAAAAAAACGAGCATTATTGCCCGTCCTTTAAGCTACTTTTTTCTTATTGGTTAATTTTTTTGTAATATAGCTGATCACGAAAGGTGCAGCTGCTGCAATAACTCTTTTTAAGATTTTACTTTTCAAGATAATCACCATCCTTATACTTACCTTACCCGTATTCGGTGGAAGATAATCACAAGATTTACGCAAGTTTACCTTATTTGAATAAAAGAGGCTATCAGAAAAGTGAATAATTTCACAAGCTTATTGATTAATTATAGAAGTCATAGTAGTTTATTTAGTAGACGTTTTTTCAGCATAGGAGGAATTTAACATCATGGAAGAACAAGGATTACAGTATTTAGTTGCCCTTGCAAAGAAAAAGAAAAGGCTGTTAGACCATTTTCCTCTTCATTATTTCTTAAGAGCGATGATGGCAGGAATATTTGTAGGGTTTGTAATCATTACCTGCTTTAGAACAGGAGAATATTTCAGGGTAGCCGACTCACCTTTTGCATACCTATTCCCGGCACTTTTCTTTGGTATCGCATTAATACTCATTATTTACGGTGGGGCAGAGCTATTTACCGGTAATACCGCTTATTTCACTGTCGCTTATATGCGTAATGAGGTAACTCTCAGAGATTTAGGCCGAAACTGGGGCGCTTGTTATCTTGGCAATGCTGTTGGGGCAATCTTCTTTGCCATTTTATTTTACCTTACAGGCATATTCAGCCACATTCCAAACGAGCATTTAATGCACGAAATTGTTTCTTATAAAATGCATGGATCTGTTTCAGCTTTATTCTTTAAAGGAATCCTTTGTAACTGGCTTGTTTGTTTAGCTTGTTACTTGCCTAGCCAAGTAAAAGGTGACGGAGCTAAAATGGCAATGATGATTGCAGTTGTATTTTTATTCTTCTCATCAGGCTTTGAACATAGCATTGCAAACTTATCATTATTCTCAATTGCATTAGTATCACCACATCCTGATACCATTACAATCGGAAATGCCATCTACAATTTGATTCCTGTTACTTTGGGTAATATTGTCGGTGGAGCAATATTTGTAGGAATGTTATATCAGTTCTTAAGTAAATCAAGCACAAAGCTTCAATTACAGGACAACATGAATAAAATCTCTGAAATCACTGAGAAAGAAAATACAAAATAATAAAGTGAACCAAGAAAAAGAAGACCAATTCATAAAGTTTGAATTGGTCTTCTTTTAATTTCAGCTCATGACGGCCTCTTTATGAATGTGAATCAATTGATACTCCTCATGCGACAATGTTTCCTCCAACAAATCCAATAAATGATAATGATGAGTGAAAAAGATAACTTGAGTTTTTTTCGATAATTCTTTTAAGATAGATAACGTAATTTTTGAACGTTCATTATCAAAGTGAACAAGAATATCATCGACAATAAATGGAATAGGTTCATTTTCCTCACAATATTTTTCTATGCTTGCAACTCTTAAGGATAAATACAATTGATCTTTTGTTCCATCACTCATCGCGTCTATTCCAATTTTCTCGTTATTTCTTAAACCCAGTAGTACTTCTTCATCCTTTTCATTATAATCAACAGTCAATCCTTCAAAGGAGTTCAGTGTTAATTTTGCAAACAGTTTTGATGCTTTTGTTAAAATCGGATTTTGATTTTCGGAACGGAAATATTCTATTCCCTTCTGTAATACAAATGTAGCTAATTTTTTTTGGACATATTGATCGGTCAATTCTGCGAGCTCAGCCAGGATACTTTCTCTTTCTTCTGCGGCCTGAACAGCTGCATATGAATTTCCCTTAATCTTTTCTTCATATTCTTTTCTGCATACACCAAAGATTTGGTTCTGTTCCGTTCTTTTCTCTTCCAAATCTGCAAGCTCTGCCTTTAATTCTGCCATTTCACTTTCCATAAAATCTAAATCAAGCTTGTCTATTTCATCCTTCATTTCTTGAATCGATAAGCCATTGCCAATCTCAAGTAACACCTTCTCCAGATTGATCAGTTCTGCAGACAGCTTTTGCTTTTGTCGATATTTATCTTCAATAATTTGCATTTCCTCGATGGTCTTTACACTTGCTGTCTGTAACAATTCATCAAGACGATTAAGCGCCATCTCTTTCTTATCCTTCGCTAACCGATATTCTTTTTTCCGTTTATCCAATTGTCCTTGCCATTCGATTTGATTTTGCTTACACTTTTTCTGCTCCTGCAACTGATTCGTTAAATCATAGATAAAGGATTGGATATTTATTGGTTCAGGTAACTGTAACGTGTTAGCTACAATTCTGATATGATCTACATAATCCTGTACAAATAACATGCCAGCTTTTGCTTTGCTATTGATATCTGCCCATTCATCATACGTAGTAGTCAATTCATTGTACTTATCAAGCCTTTCCATTGTGTAATCAATCGGAGCCTGACTTTCAACTTGCAAGGGTTTAGTAGCATCCTCCCATGCTTCTCTCCAATTGACTAATTCACTTTGCTTGCTCGCCAGCTCCTGCTCGATTTGTTTAAGATCAGCAGCCTTGCTCTTCCACTCTTTTTCCAATGAATTCTTCTCATTGAAACGCTCTGTTGCTAAATGGACTACTCTATTTGCTTCTCTTATTAAGTCTGTGAGTGTCCATTCTGACACTTGAGTATCTAGATCATCGATTACTTCTGACAGGGCAAGGTATAAACGGCTTTTGATAGCCAATCGTTTTTCTGTCAGCTCATCCCAAAGTTTCTGTTTCTTTTTATATTCGCCTTGATTCTGCTTAATAACCGTGTATTTTCTTACCCATTCTTTCATTTCAGTTGGCGATAATGGCTCAATACCGAACGGCTGCCATAGCTCATTCCACTGTTGAAAAAACAGATTCATCTCATCTTTAAGGAACTGCAGCTGTGTCTCTGCAGCTGCAATTTTGGTTTCAGATCTCTTTATATCCTGCAACGACTTATTCTTCATGCCCACCTTTGCAGATTCTTTCCACATAGTATCTGAAAGTTCATCCGTTGTTTTTAAATCATGCTCAAATTTTTCTTCTACCTCTTGCTGACTGCAGTATTCCTTAATTGCTTCACGATCAATGTCTTCACCTTTAAGTTTATTCTTAATTAAGCTCCAACCATGGTCGCGAATCTGACGGGTTCTCTCTAAATCATCTTCTGTAGGAATAACAGACAAGGCTTCTAATTCAGCAATCGATTTCTCCGCTTCCAAAATAATCGTTTTTTCAACCTTAATACTGCGCTCTAAATTTGTTTTATCTTCATTAAATCTTTCAAGTTGCCCGATGTACTGATTAATAGTTTCTTCTAAAATGGAAATGTAAAAGGAATCAAACTCCTCTACCGAACCATCCCATAGTGGTAAATAGTTTAGCTCTTCCATTGATTTGTCTTTAAGATCCTTCATTTCCTCTGATAAAACATCTATGGTTTTTTCAATATTTCCTTCTATCTGGGCATGGTCAAGCACAAGTTTAAGCTTGGCAATATTCTTTACTTCTCCAAAACCTTCCCATTCCGCACGCTTTAAAGCAACAGTTTCCTTTAGACTTTCATGTCGTTTATTTATTTCTTTTATCGTTTCATGTAAAATCCCATATTGCTTATAAAGCATACGGATTTTTTCTTTGCGAGAAATGGCAATTCTAAAATCCTCAATATTGACACTATCTACCCTACTATAGCCCAGCTTAAGGAGAATATCGTTCATCCGATTGAGTGCCTGCTCAGCCTTTGCCTCATTTACATGTAAGTCTTTATTCTCTTTCTCGTATGCACCAACTTGGCTGAAAAGAGATTGAATCCTAGACTCACATGTTAAAAGTTTTTCATCGATATCCAGTTTGGCTAACTTCTCTTCAAGCGCCATTATTTCTGTATTGGATATTTTGGCATTTTCATCAGCATGTTTTAATTCATTTAATACATTTTCTCTTTGTAAATTAAAATCGTTGGGTAAATCCGGAATTTCAGTGAAGCTCTTTTGTTGCTCTATTAATCTGTCTCTTTCAATAAGAATAGGAGCAGCTTGGTTTAACTTCGATAATTTTTTTAGAGTTGCGTCTACCTGGAGGTAATGCTCTCTTAATTCATCCAGCTGTTTCTTACCATGAAGATAATCATCCTCCAGCTGCATCCATTGTCTGGCGAGCATTTGCGAATCATTAAGTCGGCGAGTTAACTCTTTTTCTTTCTTTAATAATTCGTTTATTTTTGGTTTTGAACCACCTGATTTATATAATTCTTTACTTGCCGAATCAAATTCCTGCATAATTTTCTTTACTGTATTTATCCCTGAAGCTGCAGCAAATAAGCTCTCTCCGACGCTTCCATTTGACTCAAGCAAAGCTTCTCCGCCTTCTCGCAAAGTTTCATGATTGAGTGCAAACATATTTCGGAATGTTTCCTCTGACAGCACATTTATATACGGTAATAAAACATTATCTGGTAATGCTTCTCCCGCCTCATTAAGAATGGTCTTTGACTTTCCTTTCCTTCGTATGAAGGACAGAGTATTACCCGATGAATTGGATAGGCTGGCCTTTATACGTAAATTGGAATTGGGATGTAAAAATGAATCCTTAGAATTATGCGGAATGCCATACAAGAGTTGAGTAATAGAACGCAGCATAGTACTCTTTCCAGCTTCATTATTTCCATACACTACGTGTAAAGATTGATTTGGCTGAAAGTTAACCGGGTAATCAGTAAAATGACCAAACGCAGTCAGATTTAACTCTTCAAAACGCATGCCTTATTTACCTCCTTCCATTTGTAACTCAAGGCTCACCAGTTGTTTAACTTCCTCCAGTTTTTCTTCCAGCATGGCAACTGAATCAGGAATAACCATATTCTCTCCTCTTTTTAAATCGGTCGGTAATACGTTAGTAATCGCAGAAAACTCTTTTCTTACATCTTCGAGCAATTCATCCATATCACTTTTCTCAAGCCAGTTAAAAATGGAGGTCACTGGGTTATTTTCATCAGAGAAATGATTGGACTCTAACGGTGGAGCCGTTTTATTCTTTATTTTCTCTATCCATATTTGCCCATGTCCAACGGCAAAAGCTGCAGATCTAATGTCATTTAATACTTTTTCTTTATTTTTCATAAGCTCCTGATATAAAGAAGTATTGCCACTGACGACTACTCTGGCTGCGAGCATTCTACCATCTGCAGTATCTAGGTAATTTTCCAGCTGCTCTTCGATTTTCTGGAGAAATTGATCGTAATCACCAAGGGGGGTCGCATCTATCTCAATGATCTCCCAGCGTAATACATCCAGTGATATATGATTTAATTCCTGTATCTGACCATCGCTAACTTTAACCAAGGAACATCCTTTTGGACCTGTCTCTTTGCTGTGCCGGCTTTGAATATTGCCTGGAAAGAGAATGACTGGGTTTTTCTCACATAAAAACTCCCGTTTATGAATATGCCCAAGAGCCCAATAGTCATATTCTTTCCCCTTCATGTCCTCTATGGAACAGGGGGCATAATTCTCATGTCCTTCCCGGCCTACTGCCGATGTATGCAAAATCCCAATATTGAAATATCCATCTTCCTTTTGCGGATAGCTTTTAGCAAGATTATCTGTTACAGCACGTGTTGAAAATCCTTGACCATGTAGGGCCACTCCAAGTTCATCTATAAACATACTTTTGCATTTTTTATCATCAAAAATATAAACATTATCAGGAAGTTTTATTTCTTTAGTAATGATACTTGCTGCATCATGATTCCCTTTAATCATATAAACAGGGATTTGATGCATTTTTAGCCTTGCCATTTCGTTTGCAAAAAAGAGACCTGTATTGTAATCCTTCCAATCCCCATCATATAAATCACCTGCAATAATGATGAAATGCACTTTTTCTTTAATAGCAAAATCAATCATATTTTTAAATGCATCTCTGGTAGCACTGCGCAACTTTTCGACTGGTGCTCCTTCATATCTTGATAAACCTTTTAATGGACTATCTAAATGGATATCAGCAGCATGGATAAATGTAAAGTTCACAAAGTCTCCCCCTTTCCTCATCCTCATAATCATAGAATAGCATAAAATGGTATACACTTGAGCCCTGAACCTAACACTCCCAAATATTCACAGCTATATACAACACCTACCAAAAAAAGAACAAATGTTCTTATTTTTATTATATAAAATCCATTTGTATTTGTCTCTACTATTTCTATGTAAAAATCAGGATATTCCTTGAAACCTTTGATATAGTTAATCGTAGATACATATATGATAAATAAAAGGAGAGGTAAATAAATGAATTCATATACGGAAACCAATAAATATCACATTCCAGCCGTTATCAGAACTTTCGCTTTATCATTAGCTATTTCTTTAATTGGCTTTATTGTAGGTAATTTTGTTCCTCCATCCTTGTTCTTGCCACTGATGATTATAGAATTCGGTATGCTTATTGCGGCGTTTTTTGTGAGAAGAAGGAAAATTCTCTCATATAGTTTCTTATATGCGTTTACTTTTATATCAGGCATCACCTTATATCCTGTAATCGCAAACTATTTAGTAACAATAGGACCGCAGCCCATTATCATGAGCTTGGCTGCTACAGTAGTTGTATTTGGCGGACTCTCTCTCTACGCCGCGACAACAAAGCGGGATTTAACATTTTTAAGCGGATTTCTGTTAGCCGCATTGCTCGCAATCCTGGTTATTGGGATTTTCAATATTTTTTCACCTTTATCTTCTACTGCCATGCTTGTCTATTCATTTATAGGTATACTCGTATTCAGCGGATACGTATTATATGATGTGAACCGTATGAAACAGTACGGAGTACCTGAAGATGAAATCCCATTGGCTGCACTCAATTTATATCTTGATTTTGTTAACCTGTTCCTTTTTATCCTTAGATTTATTGGTATTTTATCTTCGGATGATTAGGCAAAAAAGAACTGTGAATAACCTTCACAGTTCTTTTGTATATATATTCCAATCCATTTATGATAAGCATTTAAAAACACTTAATGTACATAATTTCTCATCCTGTGTGGCAAAGTAATTGCATAGAACTGCTTAGAGAGATGAGGGAATTAAATGAGTTCACAAACGGATACCGATAAAATTAGTTTTTGGTGTTTGGCCAGTATAGCAGCAGTGCCACTAATAATGACATTAGGTAATTCAATGCTTATCCCTGTTCTACCTATTTTAGAAAAGAGAGTTGGAATCTCCTCTTTCCAATCCAGTTTGATTATTACAAGCTATTCAATCGCCTCCATCCTTTTAATACCGATTGCAGGATATTTATCCGACCGTTTTGGGAGGAAAATGATCTTACTGCCTAGTTTAGTTTTAGCTTTTATCGGCGGGCTAGTATCAGGCTTTGCCTCTTGGAAAATGGAAAATCCATTTATGGTCATTATAATAGGACGGATCATTCAAGGAATAGGATCATCTGGTGCTTTTCCAATCATATTACCCTTAGTTGGCGATCTTTTTAAAGACGATGATAAAGCAAGCTCTGTTCTGGGAATTGTGGAAACATCCAATACCTTTGGAAAAGTTTTAAGTCCCGTACTTGGAGCTGCATTAGCCATTTCTCTATGGTTTCTTCCTTTCTTTGCTATCTCTTTTTTAAGTTTAGTCACATTTTTTATGATTCTTTTTTGTATAAAGTTGCCAAAGAAAACAGAAGAACCTCCTACACTAAAAGAATTTTTAAAGGATACCAAAAAAATATTTAAGAAGGATGGGTCATGGTTATACAGTGTATTCCTGACAGGGGCATTCGTCATGTTAATATTGTTTGCCATCCAGTTTTATTTATCTTCCATACTTGAATCCAAGTATGATATTCATCAAATTAAAAAGGGACTTGTGCTTGCTGTTCCCCTATTTTTCTTGTGTGTTGCTTCATTTATCACCGGAAAAAAAATAAAAGATAATATTAAATTAATGAAAATCCTAATTCTGGCTTCTATCATTGTTAGCGCGATTGCCATCACCTTTACAACTTATTTCGATAATATCTATATATTAATCGGAGTATTATCGATTTTTGGTGCCGGCCTTGGGACGATTTTACCGTCACTGGATGCAATTATTACTGAAAACATCGATAAAAAACAAAGAGGAACAATCACATCTTTTTACAGCTCGGCACGATTTTTTGGTGTAGCAGCAGGTCCTCCACTCATGTCTTATTTTATGAAGCATAATCAATCTTATCTTTTTTATAGCTTTGGTGCTATTTCATTGATTTTATTCTTTATTGTTCTCAAATTTATAAAGAGTGATGAAAAAGCAGCTACCTAAAAAACTTGTCCCACGCCTATATAGGCAACTGGGACATGTTTTTTAATGTTATAATTATATCGGAAATTATCTTCATAAAAGGAGTGATTTGCTTTGTCACAATCAGGATGTTTAAATGTGGAAGCCTTGATGCCAGCCAAAAAGAAGTTTCTATGACAGGAACCGGTCTGTCAAAAATGTTTGATATTCAAAATAATCAATTTCTCGTAGTATTCGGAGTTTTATAATAAAAAGTCCTTTGCTGGCAGCAATGTTTTAGACATTTTCTTTAGAGGATGATCATCCCTCCCTTCTCCTCCGTCTTACTTATGGCAGTAATCCATACCTTCCTCAAAATTAGATAACTCAATCCTCCATTTATAAGATAAAAACTCAATTAATCCTCTTAGGATAAATTTCCTGTTTTTTATTCATTACACGTTAAAAACGGTTACCTTCTTTTGTACAGGGAATGAACATAATAAGGATTTCCAAAGCCTTAATTACCAGTCAAGGAGGAATTATATGCAAAATACCAAGATGAAAGCAATAGTAATAGAAGAGTATGGCGGACAGAATGCTTTAAAAGAAAAAGTAGTTGAAAAGCCGCCTCTATTAGATAATCAGGTCTTAATCGAAGTAAAAGCTGCATCCGTCAATCCAATTGATTGGAAATTAAGAGAAGGCCATCTTGCTGATCAATATGCATTCGAATTCCCTATTATATTAGGCTTGGACGTTGCAGGAATTGTTAAAGAGGTTGGTAAACACGTCGTTGATTTTACAAATGGAGACAGGGTATTTGCACGTCCCGATACAACTCGTTATGGAGCCTATGCTGAATACACAGCTGTTGATGAATTACTAATTGCGAAAATCCCTGATAATTTATCTTTTAAGGAGGCTGCATCCGTCCCATTGGCTGGAATGACGGCATATCAGTGTTTATTTGATGCATTGGAAATTATGGAAGGACAGAAAATTCTTATTCATGGTGGTGCAGGAGGTGTTGGTTCGTACGCAATCCAATTAGCTAAACTTAAAGGAGCCTATGTAGCCACCACAGCCAGCAAAAAAAACCATGGATTTTTAAGGGAATTAGGAGCCGATCTATGCATTGACTACCATACCGAAAATATAGAAGATAAATTGACAGAATACGATGCTGTTTTAGATACAATTGGGACATCCGTTCAAACTGCCAGCATGAAAATCCTACGTCGAGGCGGCAGATTGGTATCCATTGTAGATCCGCCAAACGAAGAATTAGCCAATCGCTACGGCATTACAGAAGAATTTGTATGGTTAAATCCAAATGGTAACCAGCTAAAAGAATTGGCTAAGCTTCTTGATGAGGGAAGATTGAAACCAGTAGTTGGTGAAACCTTCCCTTTAAATGAAAAAGGTGTTAAAAATGCACACGAATTAAGTGAATCCTCTCATGCGAGAGGAAAAATAATCTTAGTAGTTGATTAATATTTAGTTATTTCTTGGGAAATGATAAATAAAGCAGGCAGAGGAGTCACGTGTACGTACCTTTGCCTGTCTTTTTCATTGGCTCAATTGCATGTAAAAAGAGGCCGCTGTAAGTCATTAAATAACCTACGAACAGCCCCTTCCCTAATTTATGCTTGACCTAAAAGAGGTCATACCACTATTTTATAGTATCTAAACCCGTATTAGATTTAACCAAAATTTCATCGAACTTCGCTTCATCTTCCTTCTTACGAGATAATAATGTCCCTACAAATCCAGCCAGAAACCCTAGCGGAATGGATACCAGACCAGGTGTTGACAAAGGAAATAAAGGGTCACCAACCAGTATCGCCGCTCCAGCTTCCGGATTAAACACGTTAGGGCTGACTAAAACAAGTCCAACTGAAGTGATTAAACCTACTACCATTGCACTGATAGCACCAGTAGTGTTAAATTTCTTCCAGTAGATTGTATAAATAATTACAGGTAAATTTGCACTGGCAGCCACGGCAAAGGCTAATGATACAAGAAAGGCGACATTTAAATTTTGTGCTACTAAAGCCAAAAGAATCGATAAGACGGAAACACCAACAGATGCATATCTTGCCATCTTAACCTGCTCTTTTTCAGTTGCCTTTCCTTTTCTCAATATCTCATTATAAAAATCATGGGCAAACGCAGATGCCCCAGTTAATACAAGACCAGCAACAACGGCCAATATTGTCGCAAATGCAACTGCCGAGATAAAAGCAAACAATATATCCCCACCAATAGCCTTGGCTAGTAATGGTGCTGCCATATTCCCTGCTGCATTCGCGTTTACTATATCAGCATTACCCACAAAAGCTGCTGCTCCAAATCCAAGGAAAATGGTCATGACATAAAAAATCCCAATGATCCAGGTAGCATATACAACTGAGCTTCGCGCTGTTTTAGCATCCTTTACCGTAAAGAATCGTACAAGGATATGTGGCAAACCAGCGGTTCCAAGAACAAGTCCCATTGTTAGCGATAATGTATCTAGGCCATCAGTGTATTTTACCCCCGGATTCAGGAACGCCTCCTTTAATGGAGTAGCTGTACTCATCTGTTCAAACATACTTGCAATATTAAAATTAAATTTGGCAAAAACGATGAATGAAATGATAAAGGTCCCTGCCATCAGTAATACAGCTTTGACAATTTGAACCCAGCTAGTAGCATGCATGCCACCAAAAATAACGTATATGGTCATGAGAGCTCCAACAATTAAAACGGAGGTGGCATATTCTAAGCCCAGCAATAATTTAATCAGTGCTCCTGCCCCTACCAACTGAGCAATCATATAAAATATAGAAATAGACATCGTATTAAAAGCAGCTACACCACGTATTTTTTTTGCATCAAACCTTGCTGCCAGCATGTCTGCCAATGTATATTTGCCCAGATTTCTAAGTGGCTCAGCCACCAAATAAAGTACAACCAAGTAAGCGACCAAAAAACCTATACTATAAAAGAAGCCATCAAAACCTGTTAAAGCGACTGCACCGGCTATTCCCAAAAACGAAGCTGCAGACATATAATCACCCGCTATTGCTAAGCCATTTTGCCAACCGGTCAGACCACCTCCTGCTGTGTAAAACTCACTCGCATTGTTTGTTCTTTTAGAAGCCCAATAAGTAATGAGCAAAGTAACAAATACAATAGCGAGAAACATAAAAAAAGCCGTATAATTCATCTACTGTTTACCCCCTATTTTCAACACCTTATCACTTAAGCGGTCAAATCTGGTTGCTCTTTTAGAATAGATCATACATAACGTCCACGTCATAATAAACTGTGCAAATGCAAATACCCACGCCCAAGTGATATGTCCATAGAAAGAATTATTCAGCACCGATGAATAGGATGTCATTATGGGAAGTGCAAAATAAAAGATTAGGAAAAACAAGGTTAAGGGTATTATAAATTTTTTCTTTTCATTTAAAAGTTGTTGAAACTCTGGACTTTTTACAATAGCCGAATAATCCCTTTTCCCCTTTTGTTCCTCCTTGGATAACATTTTTTCTTCCATCTTAATCCCCTTTCTAATATTTAATTGAAACGCTTACAAAATATTCTAAATATTCTAAACACTATTAGTATACTTCATTCAGAGCCTTTGGTAAATCAATATTTAGGCTTATTTTTATACAAGTTAAAATGAGGTTTGAATATGGGAGACCGTTTATTGAAAAAGGATTTACATACAGCAATTCCAGTCAACTAAACACTACAAAAAAGAGTTATTTAAGTAAGGATGTTGCTAATAGCATATAAAAAAGAGATAGCTTTTTGCTATCTCAGTGGTTGAAAGAAGTCTTTACCTTTTATCCAGATGATTCTTTAGAATTTTATAAATGAGAATACCAGCTAAAATCCCCACCAATGAAAAAATAATCCCTTTAAGGATGTCTTGTGGTTCATTTAAGTCTTGTTTAAATTCATATTCTTCTCTTCTATCTGCTTTCACATATTGACCATCGGATTCTTGTACGGCTAACGCTTCCTCTGTACTAACCTCTTTAATAGTAAAGTATTTAGTACCTTTCGGATAAGCATTAGAAAAATTACCCGATTGCGGTTCCATATCCGAATACTTTGTTACTTGTCCAATTTCATCCCCAATTTCGGTCACAGATTCTTCACTTACCTCATAGACATACCCGCCCCAAACCACAAACGGATATAACCATTTAGTTGCCATTGCTTTTGCTGGTAAAAATGAAGTAAGTAAAACAAATAAGACTGTAATCAAAAGCAGATATTGTTTTTTCAACTACATTCCCCCTTTTTCGGGATTATTACTCATTATTCAAGTTTCATTGATAGTCTTGTTGAAATAGCCTACCTCAATCTTTAGTAAAATATCATTATTTTTATAATACCACAAAATGGATATTCGTTTTTTATTTAAGAGCACAAAAAAAGAGACCTAAAATGGCCTCCTTTAAAATCAATTTATATAATCCGTAGGATTTATAGCATTGGCTTTACTTTGTGTCCAAGGTCCTTTATGAAGCTCAAAGTGTAAATGCTGACCCGTTGAACGTCCAGTATTCCCCATCAAACCGATTTGTTGACCCTTGCTGACAGTTTGTCCAGTACTTACTCTCATACTATTGTCTCTCATATGCGCATACACAGTTGTGTATTGTTGTCCATTAATATAGTGAGTGATAAATACTACATTACCATAACTGGAAGATTTGTAAGCTCTAGATACAACACCGCTTGCAGCTGCCACGATTGGAACAGTACCAGATGTTGCAATATCAACTCCGCCATGTGATTTTCCCCATCTTGGGCCATATCCAGAAGTATAATACCCTGCGGATGGTTTCATGAATATACCAGATGAGCTGCTTGGAGCAGGTGCACTGTATGTTGGTTCACTGGCTTTTTTTGGTGCACTAGATTTTTTAACAGATGAACTTTCTACAGATGCACTGGAGGAGGATTGTCTCTTTTTAGCTTCCTCTGCTCTTTGTGCTGCAAGTTCAGCCTGACGTTTTTTCTCTGCAGCCGCCTCTGCCGCTTTTTGCCTTGCA
Source organism: Bacillus sp. z14 (2026) (assembly GCF_058313575.1). Lineage (NCBI taxonomy): Bacteria > Bacillati > Bacillota > Bacilli > Caryophanales > Bacillaceae > Bacillus > Bacillus sp. z14 (2026). The sequence continues at coordinate 438,789 of NZ_JBZFQK010000002.1, read as the reverse complement.
ACCTCAGCCTGACGTTCTTTTTCCTGCGCAATTGCTTTGCTTAAAGCTGTTTCTTGGCCAGCTAAAATAGAAGATTCTTCTTCCATGCTTAATTTATGCTCTTCCAAGTGTTTCTCTTCAAGTTTAAGCTTTTTCATAAGTTTATTTTTTTCTTGCTTCTGATTCTCTTGTTTTGCCTTCAAATTTGTTAATTCTTTTTTCATAGATTCCAAGCTTTGAAGCTTAGTTTCTACTTCTTGCTTTTTCTTCTCTAAATCCTTTTTATCTTTTTCTTGTTCAGCGATTAGATCATTATCAGCTTCCATTATTGTAGATACGGCATTCACCCGTTCAACAAAGTCGCCAAAACTGCTTGCTCCTACTACAACTTCCAGATAATTCATTTTACCGCCTGTAACCTGGTAGGATCTAGCACGTTCTTTTAATAATTCTGTTCTTGCTTCAATCTTCTCTTCAAGTACTACGATATCTTTTCTTAATTGTTCAATATCCTTTTTTGTGTCGCCAATTTTTGTATTTATTTTATCTATTTTTGAATTTGTTTCAGTAATCTCTGATTCCAGCTTTTTAAGTTGTGCTGTTAAATCAGTTTGCTTATCTACTACATGACCGATAGATTCGTTTGTTTGATTAATATCTTGATTTACTTTCTCTTTTTCGCCTCTAATTTGATTCTCTTTTTTCTCTAATTCTGATAAGGATGCAGCCGTAGCATATCCTCCTGATAATAATGACCCTGCACCAACTGCTAAAGCAATGTTAAACGCAATAAATGACTTCTTCAAGCAATGATCCCCTTTCAATGTCTCACATGTTAGTTTGTATCTTGCTTCTCTCTATATAAGTGACTATTAAAATAAGCGACTATTAAAAATTCATATATATAATTGCCAATCAAACCAATGATTGGTACTGCCTTATTATATCAATCTGACAATTTTTTTCTACCATTCAAACATTACATTTATATTTCGCGGAATTTCGATCTTGTAATATATTTAATAAAGTCCATTTTTCTAGTAATTTCGACATACTTTTTGCTAATAAAACTACAATTCGCTATTAAAAATGAATCTTTTCACCCATAGAAATAAACCTGGTCTTTCAAAAGGAAAACAAAAGTTTATATTTTCTTAATTATTGGATAATAATAAAAAGCCTGTTTCTTTACAGAAACGGCTTCTAAAACAAGCTTATCTATTCAAAATAAATCAGGAAGTCTCTTTTTTCCTGCGTGGGGCTCTTTTTCTGGCTGGCTTTGTTGCTGGTTTTGTTTGGTCAATAGATGCCTGGAGTGCTGCCATAAGATCAACAACATTTGATGCTGTTTTCTTTCCAGCTGTAGGTGTGACCGTATCGGATTGTTTTTTCTGCTCAATCAATTCAAGTAAAGCTGTCCGGTATTCATCATGATATTTAGATGGATCAAATGTGGTAGTCAACTGATCGATTAATAAAATAGCTGTATCCAATTCCTTCTGTACAATTTCTTCAACAGCGGGGATATTGGGTACATCTGCAGCTTTTCTTACCTCATCAGGAAAATGAATGGTCTCCATTAGTAAAGTATTTTCTAAGATTCTGACCACAGCGAGCGACTCCTTTGCACGGATCGTAATTTTCGCCAGCCCAACTTTTCCTGATTCCTCCAACGCCTTCCTCAACAGGGAATAAGCTTTTGTACCGCCCTCATTTGGTGACATATAATAACTCTTATCAAAATAAATAGGATCGATTTCATCTATTTTGACAAAATCGATAATTTCAACTGCCTTGTCCTCTTGCTCTTTCTTCAATTTTTCCAGTTCTTCATCATCGAGCACAACATATTTTCCTTTCACGTACTCATAGGCTTTAACAATATCCTCTTGGCTCACCTCTTCTCCGCAAACTGAACATACTTTCGAATATTTGATAGGCGCATGGCATTTATTATGTAAGGTGCGCAGGGATATATCTTTATTCTCCGTTGCCGCATGAAGCTTTATTGGTATACTGACAAGACCAAAACTAATGGTTCCCTTCCAAATTGTATGCATAAATACACCTTCCTTTTTTTGTATATTATATCCAAACTAATTAATTTTAAAATGATTATTCAAGGTGATGTTATGGTTTATGTTCTTTTTTAATGAAGTCTATGATTTTTTTCATTTGGTTCGATTGATCAACTGTAAAGTAATTTTCAAACGGATTCATTCCCTTTACTAATCTATCCTTAACAGTTTTCATTGAGTAATGCTCTGTCTGCAACCCGCTCTTTACTTCATCCCAAAACAATGGCGCTGCAACAGAGGGGAAGGCTGTTTCCCTCGGTGAATACGGACAGATAATCGTCTTGTCTTTGTCATGTTGAATATAGTCTATATAGAGACGATTTGCTCTATTTTTTTTCATCCGTTCTATTGTAAAATTGTCCGGAAAACGATTAATTAGATAGAGAGCAATGAATTCGGTAAATATACGTGTTTCCGCATAACTGATTGTAGCTCCCTTCAATGGAAGATGAATTTGAATCCCCTTTCTGCCTGATAACTTCACGAAAGCCGTTAACTGAAATTGATCGAGTATTTGTTTCATTTCCAGTGCAGCTTTTACAGCCAAGCGTAAATCGCCTAGTTCAGGTGGATCAAGATCAAACACGATTTCTGCCGGATTTTGTTTTTTAATATCATTAAAGGGAATATGAAATTCAATGGCTGCCTGATTCCCGAGCCATAAAAGAGTTTCGATATTATTACATACGGTATAGTAAATATCATGGTTCATATCCGTTTTTACAAAATCAGGTGCATAGTCAGGTGTTGCTTTTTGATAGAATCCCTGAGAATCGACACCTTCTGGATATCTTTTAACTGTTAAGTGCCTGTCCTTTAAAAAGGGCAGCATAAAGTCTGCGACAGTAAGAAGGTATTCCAAATACATTTCTTTGGTCACTGATTGCTCTGTCCAGATGATTTTCCCTGGATTCGTAATGGCTACCTGTTCATATTGGGACAGTACTAATTTCGTCCATGTACAGGCTGTCCAATTCTCAGTCACCGCCAGGCTTATATAGACCGGAGAATTTAATTTATAATTTGTTACTGCCTTGTATGCCACTTGAATGCAAATACCAGGAGGGACCTTATAAATTTGGTTTTGCTGTGCTTTCCCAGTTTGATGTAAAATACCTAAAATTGCCTCGCGCTCTTCATCAGTAAATGCTTCTTTTACTTCAGCAACCTCAATGATTTTTTCTTCATGAAGAACTGCCACTGTACAGACTTTATTTTCACTATCATATTTAGTTAAAAAACATAGACCTGTATATCTCATATCTCAAGCTCCAATAAACATTCCTTTGGATTACGGTCGACAAATGATTCTAATAAAGGCTGCCTTAATGTCATAGATTCTGTCCATTCCAGATAAGAGACCTTCACTGTATAAATGGGTTGTATCCAGTGATACTGCTTTGTATTTCCCACTTTTGAGGTGAAAGGATTTTCAGTTTGTAAGGCTTTTTCCATAAATTCTTTAATCACCTTCCACTCATCCAGCTTATAGCGTCCTTTTCCTGCACGACCAATATACTTGAGTCCTCCCGAGGAGTCATACAATCCCAGTACTAAGGATTGCAGTTCACTCCCCTTTGTCACATATCCCCCAACTATAGCAATGAGGTCTTTATAAAATTTCACCTTCTGCCACCGACCGTCTTTCCCATTCAAGCTATAGGGTTTACGCAAATCCTTTGCAACGATACCCTCTAATCCCTGCTCCTTGATGGCCTCGTATAATGCCTCTCCATTCGAAAAGCTTTCTACAACCTGTACATTCTCTGTTGGCGTAATTATAGATGACAATAATCTTTGACGTTCTGCAAGTTCGTCATCAATAACCCATTTTCCATCCAGGTAAAGAATATCAAAAATCATATAGATGACAGGTCGTTCCTTTATGGAAAGATGAATCAATTCTGATCGGTTCATCCGGTCCCGCTTCATTACCTCATGAAAAGATGGCTTTCCATCTTGCATAGCGATAATTTCGCCATCCAAAATTACAGAGGATGCAGAACAATAGCTGCCTAAATCCGTAAACTCCGGATATTGCTTTGTTCTATTATTTAAATTACGATTAACCAGCTCTACTTCATCATCTATTTTGTAAACTAACATCCGCACACCATCCCATTTAACCTGGAAGATCCATTCCTCCCCTATTGGTATAACTTCAGCGGAAATCGGCTCAAAGGGTTTTATAGGGTCCATATTTTCACCTTCCATCTAATAGTGCAACAGCATTCGACATTTCATATTTATAGTATGGGAATAAAAACAAAGAATATGTCAGCGAGTGAATGAATTCCGCCGGAATCGTTGTCATTATTTTATGAGGCAGTAGTATCATTAGAGGATTATAAAACCTCCAACGAACTAAGTAACTTGGCTTCAAAAATTTTGGAGGCATCTGAAGAGACAAAACATATGATCCATTACGGTGTTTAAAAGAAATCCTTGCTAAAGATACAAAAAAGATAGCCATTGCCTTGGCTACCTTTTGGGTGCTATCTATTAAATGATGATTACTATAATTACAGAATCTTTTATCAAATAACCGTATCTTATTTACTGGATGTAAATTAATCTACAATAAACTCACTTACAGTAATGATTCAGTTCCATCGACATATATTTCGGTACCGGAAACATGACTTGATTCGTCAGATGCAAGGAAGTATACCAAATTCGCTACCTGTTCAGCTGACCCCGGACCATCTGCCAATGGCTGCATTCCCTCAGGATATTCGATTGGTATTTCGATTTCCTTTAAACTTTCAGACTTAGTTGTGCTGTTATCGATATTTGTTTCAATTGCACCAGGACAAATAGCATTAACCCGAATTTTATATCTGGCCAACTCTAAGGCTGCCATCTTCATAAATCCAATTTGTCCGGCTTTTGAAGTACTATAGGCTGCCATACCAAAACCAGCGAACCGTCTATTTCCATTGATTGAGCTTGTGATTATCATACTGCCACCTTGCTCTTTCATATAAGGAATGCAGTATTTAACAAACAAGAATGTGCTTCTAAGGTTCGTTTCAATTACTTCATTCCAATCCGAAATTTCAAATTCTTCAATAGAAGATAAGGTCCCGTTTATACCAGCGTTACTGAAAAGAATATCAAGCCTTTCCCACTTATTCATGACCTGTGAAATTCCTTCACGAATTTGGGCTTCATCACGGATATCAACCTGATAAACACAGGCTTCTCCTCCTGCATTTGTGATTTCTTCCTTTACTTTCTCTGCATTATCAAGATCTATGTCCATAATACAGACACGAATGCCATTGTCCGCAAACTTCTTAGCTGTGGCTGCGCCAATCCCAGAACCTCCACCAGTAACGATTGCAACTTTACCCTTTGATTTTTCAGATAACGCCATACGTTTCATCTCCCATGCACATTTCTATTTATCTACTTATTTATCCATTAAGCACAATATTGAAACGTATGCCCGAACAGTTTATACATATATTCATAGAACATTCCCTATATTCCACCAATTTTTTAAAAATTATTTCCAAACCCTCTTATAAACCGTACTACTAACAGATATAATTAACATATCAAGCATACGGTGCTGCCGAAAGGAGAAACAACAGGTTTATGTTTTCACTCAACCAATTTATAAAAAGCAGAGGGTTCGTCCGTTTTCTCACCATCTTATTTTTGATAGGGATTTTCTATGCCCTTAGAGGTATGATGAATTTAGTTCTATTCACTTTTATTTTTATTTTCTTAATGGGCGGTTTGGAGAGAATCATTTCATCGTCCATATCCAAAATCAGTCCAATACGAGTCAAGCCACAAATAATAATTATCCTGCTCTACACAATCATAATTTCCTCTTTGGTTATGATTATTTATAAATACATACCTGTCATTACCATGCAAATAACCGACCTTGTAAAAGTAATTATAGATTTTTACAAGCACCCGCCTGATAACACAGCAATTGATGTTGTGATCAGTGCAATGCAGAAGTTTGTATCACCTTCTGAAATTGAGGAAAATGCAATGGCGCTGTACAGTTATGCTGCAAATATCGGTAAATTAAGCCTGCAGTTATTTTTAGCTTTGCTGCTAAGTTTATTCTTTCTTTTGGAAAAGGAAAAAATCAAACGATTTACCCGTTCATTCAAGAAAAGCAAACTGGGAGTTTTATTCACTGAATTAGAGTATTTAGGTAATATCTTTGTAAATTCATTTGGTAAGGTTATCGAAGTTCAATTTTTAATTGCATTTGTTAATGCTATATTATCGATTATTATTCTTTATTTCTTAGGGTTTCCACAGCTATTGGGACTCGCATTTATGATTTTCCTACTGGGACTTATTCCTGTTGCGGGCGTTATTATTTCCTTAATTCCTCTTTGTACAATTGCCTATAGTATAGGTGGAGGAATGCATGTACTGTATGTAGTTATTCTAATAGCAGCCATTCATGCTTTGGAAAGTTATGTTTTAAACCCTAAATTTATGTCTGCCAAGACTCATTTACCTACGTTTTTCACATTCCTGGTATTGGTGTTTGGCGAACATTTCCTTGGAATATGGGGCTTGATTCTAGGTATTCCTATTTTTATCTTCTTATTAAATATGCTTGATGTTCCAGATGCTGAAGTGACTGAACCAAAGAATATATAAAGGATCATAAAATAGGCATGAGTTTCGGAATCTTTCGAACTCATGCCTACTGTTATTCTTAAATATTTTAATTCAACCGTACGTCTTAAAGAGCAAGGCTACAGTCCACCCTTTTATATTCGTTGTCTGTACAAGGTTGATAGCTCTTTTGTAAAACCGTCAATATCAGAAAAATCATTTTCAAGTGATTGAGCCAGCTGCCCTTTTTCAATGAATAACACCCGGTCGGCAAGTTCTGCGGCAACATCCATCATATGAGTGGAGAAAATCGTAATTGTGCCTGCTTCTTTAAGCTTTTTGATCATTTCTATAAATTCATTAATCCAGTAAGGATCGAGCCCATTGGTCGGCTCGTCCATAATTAAAAGTCTTGGTTCAGCTAAAATCGATTGGCCGAATAACAGCCTTTGTCTCATTCCTTTAGAAAGATTTTTCACGAGCTCTTTCCGCTTTTCGTTTAATCCCAAACGATCAATCACCTCTCTCACTCGTTCATTGGAAATCTCTCGGATAGCTGCATAAAAAGACATAAACTCTCCCACATTCATGTCGCCCTGAGCATAAAATTCATCAGGCATATAACCGATCAATGATACATATTCTTTATTTTGTGCAGTCATATTGACCCCATCCAACAGAACGGTTCCGGCTGAGGGGGAAGAGATACTGGCCAAAATATTCAGGATAGTACTTTTTCCAGCACCATTCCCTCCGCATAAAGCAACACATTGCCCTTCCTGCACTGCCAACGAAAATGACTGCAACGCTGTATTGGTTTTATAGTGTTTTGAGATATCAGTCACTTCTAACCCTGTCATTGCGCTCTTCTCCTTTTTAAATACCAAATTGCAATAAAGCCTAACGCAGCAATAAATACAAACGCATATAAGAATAGTACACCCCATACAATTCCTTCATTAAATAGCGGAACCAATCCATCATAGGCTTGGCCGAAGATAGAACCGCCGTCCAATCTGATCACTAAGAAAAAGCGTAAGAATTCTGCTGGATTTATGATCATCGCAATTTTCATAAGCACTCCTATCATTGAATAAGGTAAAGCACCTAAAATAGCAATTAACGCAGTCGGCCATATCATAATAAGAAGAAACCAGACTGCAACAGATAGAGTAAGTGCCTGCCATTTCGTGCTTACAAATGATCCTATAAAAAGGCCAAGTGTCAGGAAAAACAAGATTAACAGCATACTAAATAGAAAAAGAACAAGCATCCAAGTTAACGAAATATCAATCCCAGTCAGCAACCCAATTATCATACTCAACCAATATGCCAGTGAAAAACACACTGCTTGGGCAGTAAACTGGCCTCCAAGTTTACCAAAAAAGTAGGAGACGATATCTAATGGATACGTACATAATAATCTCCATTGGCCATTTTCCATTTCATTAGCTATTGAAAAAGAGCCAAAAATCAACATAAATAATGGCAATATATATAACATAATATTAACGACTGTTCCCGTAATATTTGTATATCCTGAGATTGCTCCATTTGTCCGCTCCAATGCCAGTAAAAAAGAAATGACAACAATCCATAAAATGGCTATCGAATAATACGAACGGCCCCGTGAGGTCATTCTCCATTCAGAGCTCCATATGTTCCACATTCTTCTTCCCCTCCTGTGACGACATCTAAATAAAAGGCAACCATGTCGGCTGCCTTGTTTTTCCTTACCTGTTAACTATGGCTATGACTGTCCGTTTCCTTATGATTCATCTCTTTATGCTGTTTCCAATCATGTTTTTGTAAATCTTCGTAGGATAATAAACCTCCTCCTGATTCTTCAGCAAATTCTTCAGCACTTGATTGGTCTTCAAAAGAAATTACATTGTATGACATTGGCGTCTTTATTTCTTTTCCATATACGAAATAGGATTTTTCAACTTCTATCCAATCTTTAGAATGATAATCACGTACAAAGGTCTTCTCAATTTCCTTATTCTCGTTTTCATCTGTCCAATTAAACATGCAGCCGATATCATCAAAAATAAAGGTTTTTCCATCAGTTAGGATAATTTCTGTTGCATGCTGATTATCCGCAACCGACATATTACAGTTTGCGCATGTGTCAGTCTTCGGATCAATTTCCACTGGCTCAGTCGATTCATTACCGCAAGCAGACATAAGCATAACTGCAATTCCGATTAACGCAATTTTCCATAATGATTGTTTCATCGTTGTTTCCTCCCTTTTATGAATAGAAATAAACTGCCTATATACAATAATCCGCTGACTATCCATACTGGCAGATCAGCTTGATTGTTTTGATTGTTTGATTGGATAGGGTCCATTAAGGGACCTGAGTCCGTTAATAGCTCTTCATCGGTACTTTTCAGCATTTTTTGCAGAATTGTCATGCCCGGTGCCTGAAAAAAGAGTTGATACTCAGGAACTTCCTCTGTCAAAGCCAGAAAATAAGGATCGGCTCGGTAGATTAAATTACTTATACCATCTCCGTCTGAATCTATTTTCGCTGATGCGTCCCAGTAGTTCCCATCCAATTGATTCCCTTCACTTTCAATAGCCTGAGCGTCATTTACATTACCCAGAAAATCATTTTGATAGATTCGATTATTCTCTGATTCTTTAAACTGAATACCTACAAAATTTGATTGCAGCCTGTTATCCTTAACGGTATTCACATTGGCCTTTTCAATAAATATGCCAATCCGGTTATTGTGAATCTCATTTGTTTCAACCGTAACATTCCTAGAGTCATATAGTAACAAACCCTGAGAATTCACATTTTCATTATTTTCGGTGAATGTATTCTTACGTACCATTGCATCTTCAGCACCCATAATCATGGCGCCGGTAAAGTTATTGAATGATTCATTTTCTTCAATCAAACAGGAATTGGAATACATTAAATGCACCCCATAATGGGCATCCCAAATTTTATTATTTTTAAATGTATTATGGTGGCTGTATTCTACATAAAATCCATCCTGAACATTCCGTATTGAATTTTTACCGAACGTGTTGTAATTTGACTCCCACAGATTAATAGCATGGCCTTCAGATGTCTCTGTAAATGAACTTTCTAGCACACTTACATGATTCGCCTTATCCAGTTTAATACCAGTCCCAGCTGACTTGATTGTGAGATTGTTAAGTTTATGATAATTTCCAGCCAGCACAATTGCAGATTCCTCAATTGGTAGGCGTGTTGCCTCTATTTCAATATTTGATATTTGTACACCCTCACCAGAAATGTTTATAAAGGATCCCTCTCCTGTATAACTCAGCACTGTATTTTCTGTTCCTTTAATGGTCATTGGCTTATTAATGGAAACCGGATCTTCATAGGTACCGCTTTTAACAATCAATGTTCCTCCAATGGGCGTTTGGTCAATTTGCTGCTGCAGAGTTGATTCTGCGAAACTACTCGGTTCATATATAATCCATAACGCTACAAACACTAAAAAGATGCGTAACCTTTTCATCATTAACCCACCTTTTTCTATCAATCGTTTGCTCCACTTTAAGCAGTTGATGGTATGATCATATTCATTATAATTTATATAATTATTTTACTTGAAAAATAATTATATTTTCCAGCATAAAGGTATCAAGCCCATCATCATATTGTATTAGGAGCTATTTTATGGAGAATTTTATATGTTTCAGCATAGAAGTTTAATAGGTTAAATTTACAGGCAACTATTATTGCAGAAGATTATTCTTGTGCAGGGGAAGTAACCAGGGAGATATTAGAGGGATAGGAAGAGTTCTTGCGAAGCAATGACCGAATAGGGTAAGTAAACTAACCGAAAATCTTAATAGACATTTGAATGCCAGATATGAATGGATTGGAACATAAAATAAAAGCCCACTACCATCTGTCAACATTATTATCACCACTGTGTCCTAACGACATTGTATATTTAGGTGAAGCGTTTACAAACGTTAACCTAAATCTTTGAAACAAATGGATAAAGGAACTGAATGAACAGCCACACATAATTTCAATGTACAGTTCCATTATCATTTAGCAATGTTTCTTTAACCTCAACAGCCCTTTTATAATAAATAGATTTCGGCATATTCTTTATTAAATCACATGTTTTGTTAATTTGCTCCAGGGCTTCATCCTTGTGGCCCTGTTGATTTAAACAAAGAGCAATATAGATTCCTGCAGACTGTACCATTCCTACATCGATTGGATGCACCAACGCACCGGATAGATGACATTTAAGCAGATTTTCCAAAGCTCGATCAATTTCTCCCAGACCATACAGTGCTTTCCCATATTCCAGATAATAAAGTTCGTCTATCTTTTCCGGATTTATCGCAAATTCTTCTAGGTAGTGAATAGCTTTTTTGTAGTCTTTTGTTATTTCATTATGATAAACCGCATATAAAAGTGGAAACATCATCAATGCAATCTTATTTTCCGAAAAAATCGCATATTGACGGGACTTATGGATTAATCTAAGAAACTCCTTATCGTTTTTCATCACAAGCGGATAATTGGAAGCAATCCTGTATATATCATCCATACGATAATAGACATTCGTTTCTTTGGACAATGCGATGGCTTCCTGCATTTTTAAATGAGATTTTTCATATTCTTCCAGCGCCGATAAGACGATTCCTTCATCCAATAAAAGCTTTAATTGAAATACTATATTTTCTTCAAGTCCATTACCAGAGTAGAGTTTTCTGATTTTATTCAAAATGGATAAAGATTCATCCCAATTTCCATGAGACAAACGATACTGATGATAAATCCATAATGTTTCAGCACTGTCTAAGAATAAAGAATTCATCTTAAAATAGGAGGCTGCCAATTCGATATATTTCTTCATGTTTGGTTTATCTAAATAAAGGCCTGCTTCCGCATAAAGGCTGTATAACTTCGCCTCCATTACTCCCTGAGGCATATTTTCAGAAACCACATGGGATAATTTATCGTAAATAGCTGAATAATTCTCTTGTTTTTTATCATTCTTTATCTCATTTAATAAAGGTAGATAATCCTCTTTCTCATTCAGAAGATCACTAGGTTCACAACCAAGCTGTTGAGCAAGATATTCAAGTGTGCTCATCGATGGGGTTGCTTTACTGTTTTCAATTTGGCTCAGCATTCCTTTTGTCAATCGATTTCCAGCCAACTCGGATTGGGTCATCCCTAAAGCTTTCCGTAACGTTTTAATTTTATTGCCCAGCATGGTTATCCCCTCCTTATGGAAAGTATACGGTAAATAATTCTGATCCACAAATTAAAGTTTAATTATTTTAAACTTTTTGTTGACTTCCAAAAATTAGTATTTATATAATAAGTTTAATGACATTAAACTTTTAAACTAAAGGAGAAAAGCCCATGAGTGTACGTTATACCGAAGCAGAACAAGAGAGATTAAGCGCAAGGAATATTTTATTGTTTTTTATTGGAAAATTTATTTCATTATTTGGTGCAAGCATCTATTCATTTGCCATCGGATTATACATTTTAAAAATTACCGGTTCGGGTACAAGTTTTGCACTTGCTCTTGTGTTTGCCTCTGTTCCCCGAATTATTTTTGGACCAATTGCCGGAACCCTTGCAGATCGCTTTAACCGCAAAACAATCATTATATTGACGGAAATTCTTAGCGGAATACTCATGTTTTTTATGATTGTCTATTCTCACTTTTCGGGGCTCTCACTTGCATTGTTATATACATCAGAAGTACTGCTAGGGATTTTTTCTACTTTCTTTTCTGTGACTGCATCTTCAACCATTCCCTCAATGGCTGGGGATAAATCTATACAAAAGGCTGGCTCTTTAAATCAATCCGCATCATCGCTTGCCGGTATACTCGGTCCAATCATAGCTGGTATTTTATACGGGTTCTTAGCAATTGAGGAAATCATTCTGCTAACTGGAATCACCTTTATACTTGCCGGTATAATTGAATTATTTATTATTTTCAACCTGTACACTGAGAAAGCGGCACAACAGGAAAAGACGCAATTCATGAAGAGTTTGGCTGAAGGCTTCTCCTATTTAAAAGAAAACGATTTTTTATTCTCCCTGCTCAAAGTATCACTTTGGATTAACTTCTTCTTTGCGGGTATAAATGTTGCAATCCCCTACATCCTGAACACATCACTGAATTTTTCTTCTCAATCATACGGAATTGCTGCTTCGATGGTATCTGTTGGAGCACTTATCACATCATTGATCATTTCACAACGTCCTGAAATGAAAGATAAATTAAAGAAAATTAGATTGGGCTTAATTGGTTTAGCAATACTTGTCATTATGATTGGCTTGCCTCCTATGCTCCAAATGACTTCTGTGATTGCCAATGTCAGTTACTACATCATCGTCCTTGGAATGATAGGTTCCATCGTCATGGTTGTAAATATTCCTATTCATGTATTAATACAGCGTACAACCCCGAGCCACTATCTTGGTCGTATTTTCGGATTAGTTGAAACGATTGCATCTGCAATCTCACCGCTTGGGATGATTCTTTTCGGTGTCTTGCTTGACTACATACCAGCTTTTTATATACCTCTCATCACTGGATTTTCACTGCTCTTAATTAGCTTTCTTGCCATGTCAAAAGTAAAAGAACCAAAGGAATCTGAATTGGCAAGTTAATGATAAAGAAGGATCGCCCGGCTTGGGTTATATCCAGCCGGGCATTTTTATACTCCCCTAATTGTTTTACTCGATTATAGGCGTATCTTGCAGATTCCTCTATAATGAATTGATTCTGATTGAATTTCTAGCTGGTTACTGTCTGTATCGACTTCGATTCGAGCCGAATCGGGCTAGATTCCGGCCGATTCACTGCTTTAATACAGCCGATTCCTCTTCGAATCCAGCCAATCTGAGCTTGAATCCGGCCGATCGCCCCTTGAATCCAGCCAAGCTCTAAATCAAGCATGACACAAACCGTCTCAGCAATTCAAAAAAGCCCCTTTATGCGATAATCTAAACTATCGCATAAAGGGAGCTCCAACTCTCATTTACTATTATTTTTCTTTAGGAAATGCCTTAGAATACAAATTATATCCGCCATCAAGGTTCTTAACTTTAATGCCGTTTCCTTCAAGTATTCTGGTAGCTAAGTAACCCCTCATACCTACCTGGCATGTAAGATATAAATCTTTATCAGTCGGTACCTCTGATAATCGCTCTCTCAGTTCATCAACAGGAATATTGACCGAGCCGGCAATTGCTCCTTTAGCAACCTCAGCAGGTGAGCGGACATCAATTAAATAACCTCCGTTTTCCACAATCTCATCAATTTCATGCCATTGCACTGTGCTGACCATTCCCTCAATAATATTGGTTGCTGCGTAACCAGCCATATTTACAGGATCTTTAGCTGAGGAATATGGAGGAGCATAGGCAATCTCGATATCCGGAAGATCCAATACAGTTAAGCCACCTTTGATAGCTGTCGCGATAACATCAATACGTTTATCTACCCCATCCTTTCCAACTGCTTGCGCTCCGTATATTTTCCCCGTTTCCTTATCGAAGATCAGTTTCAAATGCAATTGGGAAGCACCTGGATAATAGCCAGCATGGCTGCTTGGTGCAACATGAACAACCTCATATGGTATACCTAAACGCTTCAGCATCTTTTCATTGCTTCCTGTTGAAGCAACGGTCAATTCAAACACCTTGGCTATGGAAGTGCCCAATGTACCGTTATAAACACTTTCTTTCCCGTGAATATGATCCGCTACTAAACGCCCTTGACGATTGGCAGGCCAAGCGAGCGGCACATAAGTATCCGTTCCGTTAATATAATCCTTTACTTCAATGACATCACCGACCGCATAAATAGATGGGTCTGATGTTTGCAGATGCTCATTGACTTTTATCGCATTCCGAACCCCAAGCTCGAGGCCGGCATCTTTCGCAATGGTACTTTCAGGTTGAACACCAATCGCTAAAAGTATCATATCCGTTTCTACTTCTTTGCCGCTTTTCAAGCGAATGATACGACCATTCTTTTCAAAAGATGATACACCATCCTCAAGTATTAAATGAACTCCATTGTCCCGCAAATGTGTGTGGACCATTTGAGCCATCTCCAAATCAATTGGCGCCATCACCTGATTTCCCATCTCAATAACTGTTACATCTATGCCGCGCTCCCGTAAATTTTCAGCCATTTCAATCCCAATAAACCCGCCGCCAATGATAACAGCCTTCTCAGGTTTATCCTGATCTACCTTTTCTTTGATACGGTCCGTATCAGGAACATTCCGAAGCGTATAAACAGATTTAGCCTCATCGATTCCCGGAATGGCTGGCCTAACCGGTTTTGAACCCGGAGATAGGATTAGCACATCGTAGGATTCCTCATATTCCTCGCCTGTCATTGCTTTTCTGGCTATGACAGTCTTCTGCTCCCGATTGATTTTGATAATTTCTGTCCAATTACGTATATCTAAATTATAGCGTTGCCCCATTCCTTCAACTGTTTGAACAAGCAGTTTATTACGGTTTTGGATAACTTCTCCTATATAATATGGAAGACCACAATTCGCAAATGAAATATATTCACCTTTTTCAAACATGATGATTTCATCTTTTTCGCTTAGACGGCGCAGTCTTGCCGCAGCAGATGCTCCGCCTGCCACACCGCCAACAATTAAAATCTTCATTTTAATAGACCTCCATTAGTTCATCGATTAGTCTAATCGTAATATACCCTATTGGGTATGTCAATTTATCAAACTCACATGATTACACTCTATCATTGCTCCCGATAACAGTTTTCATAACACCGTTTTACTTTTAAATAATACCAAAAAAAGCAAACCCACTTTTAACAATGGGTTTGCTTCTTATTACAGTTAAAAAGATTTTTTCAAATAATAGTTCTCGTGTTGTTTAACTTCCTCCATATTTTTAGGCAGTAAACGATAGAATAGGATTCCGCTTGCCAGAAGGATAACACCGAAAATAAATGTTTTTAAATCAGCCGTTCCTTTGATGATCACCCAAATGGAATATGCCGTCGCCAATATGGCTATGGTACCATCAATAATTCGTGAACGCATTTCATCAGATTTATATGTCTCGCCAGTCCAAACTAATTTCAGTTGGAATGAGGAGGAAATTAAATATGGCACTAAATAAGAAAGTGTCGCGATATAAATAATAAAGTCAAATGCATGAGCAATTGAATTTGAAATAGTTGAGAAAATAAATAATTGACCTAAACCATTTGAAACAATCATAGAGAAATTAGGAATCCCACGCTTATTGACCTGTAAAAACTTAGGGATAAATAAACCTTGTTTTGCTGCCTGATACGGGATTTCAGCGCTTAACAAGATCCAGCCAATTGTTGAACCAAATAAACTGATCAATCCAATGACCGCCAATGCTTTCCCACCAACAGGTCCCAGCACCGTTTCAATTGCATCGATTAATGGTTTTTCTGAATGGATAAGTGCATCCTGTGTTAATAATCCCATAACAAGTGTACTGATTCCCATATAGATAGCCAGGGCAATCAATAGCCCTAAAATGGTCGCTCTCTTTACATCTGCCTTTCTCTTCGCCCTTGATGCGAATACAACAGCAGATTCAACCCCTACAAAAGCCCATAAGGTTGAGACGGCAGCAAAATTTACCTGGCTGAGTAATCCCCGACTCTCACCATCAATTATACGAGTTTCCGCAAACGGTACAATATTAGATTGTTCAAAGGCAAATAGCCCAATTACAATGAATAATCCAAATCCAAGTACTTTTGCCGCAGTCGCCACAAAGTTTAATTTACCAGCATTCTCTATGCCTCGCATAATAAAGAAATGAACGCCCCAGAGCATGATTGTGCAGACAAGGAATGTTAAAGCATTGCCAACTTTTAGACTAAAATTCCCTATACTGAACAATTCAGCCGTACTAGTCAAACTTGGGAAGAAGGTAGATAAATACCCTGCAAACGTAGTGATGATGGCAATATTACCTGCAAAATTACCAATCCAGTATCCCCATGTAGACATAAACCCGGATAATCTTGAGGCTAAAGAATTTTCCTTGAACAATTCCTTAGCATAAATCTGAGGGCCACCTGTTAAATGTGGCTTACGAACAGCCAGATTCCCAAAAACCAGCGCAATAGTTAGTACTCCCAATCCTGTTAATCCCCATGCCATAATTACTCCGGCAGGACTAGCTACTTCTGCCAGCGTACGCGGCAACATAAAAATACCAGACCCAACCATATTGCCGACTACAAATGCCGTTAAAATCCAAAAACCCAGTTCCTTCTTATTGTGCACGATAATTCCCCTTCCAAAGCTGTCATGTTACTCTCTATTTTTGAATTATCCATTTCTGTGTAAATAAGCTAAATAAAAAACACACCTTATTGTTAAGGTGTGCAACATTTTATGATTAGCCACACCAGACAATAAATGGATAGTTCTCCATGGAATATATACATATCGCGATGTATATATTCCATGACAGTCCTGCACCTATTCGGATACAGTCCCAGCTGCTCTCTTCGGAAAAAAAGAACGCTTCGGCAGATTTTCCTTTCAACTAAAGTCAGCAAGCTTTCCGGCTCTCTTTTTAGTTTACTAATAAAATCTGCGACCTCTACCTCATCTTTTAGTCCGATGAGGATTTGTATTAAATTAAATTATTCCTGTATAAAGGATACAGTGAAAACGCGAATGCTGTCAATATTATTCGACAATGTTATTTTCAAATCAACTTATTTATGATTAATCCATTTGTTTTGGAAAGCTGCTATACTGCTATATTCAGTCTCCAATTTTCTGTATATATTGATGTAAATTGGCAGTAATTCCTCGTATCTTTCTACATTTGCTTTAACCGGCGTATGGACATGTGTAGTTCCCACATAATTTGATACAACGGATAGGTCTTCAATTTCACCGAGTGCATATCTGCCGAGTACAACTGCTCCTAAACAAGAGCTTTCAAAGCTTTCTGGCACATCTACTTCCTGATTAAAAATATCCGCAAGCATTTGCCTCCATAACTCTGAGCGCGCAAATCCCCCCGTTGCCCTGATTTTACTTGGCACACCTATCAATTCCTGCAAAGCTAATAAGACTGTATAGAGATTAAAAATGACTCCTTCAAGCACCGCTCTGACCATATGTTCCTTTTTATGATGAAGTCCCAAGCCAAAGAACGATCCTCTGGCATCAGGGTTCCAAATGGGCGCTCTCTCTCCAGCTAAATATGGGTGGAATAGTAGTCCATCTGCCCCCGGCGCTACTTTTGATGCTATCTTGGTGAGTACTTCATATGAGTCAATTCCGAGGCGTTTAGCTGTTTCTACTTCCGCTGAAGCCAGCTCATCTCTTAGCCATCTAAAAGTCATACCTCCATTATTAACTGGTCCGCCAATCACCCAATGCTTATCCGTCAATGCATAACAAAAAATTCGGCCCTTTTCATCCGTAATCGGCCTATCTGTTACCGTACGAATGGCTCCGCTCGTTCCAATCGTGACTGCTACAATCCCTGGATCAATCGCATTGACACCCAGATTGGAGAGAACGCCATCACTGGCTCCTATTACAAATGGAGTATCCGGCAACAGCCCCATATCCGCAGCATAGGCGGAGTCCATGCCAGATAAATAATATGTAGTTGGTACTGGTTTAGACAAATGGGTCTCTGTAATACCCGCGATTGCCAATGCCTCAGAATCCCATTCTAAATTTTTAAGATGAAACATTCCTGTTGCTGAAGCAACCGAATAATCAATCACATATTGCCCAAATAATTTATAAAAAACATATTCTTTAATGGAAATGAATTTATATGTCCTACCCGCTAATTCGGGATAATCATTCATCAACCAGGTGATTTTTGTAAGAGGAGACATTGGATGGATTGGCGTTCCAGTTCTCCGATAAATTTCTTGTCCATTCCTCTCATTTTTAATATAGTCGGACCACTTCTTTGAACGGCTGTCAGCCCATGTAATGCATTGAGTTAATGGATTTCCATTTTCCTCAACCGCAATTACGCTGTGCATAGCCGAGCTAAAGGATACTAACGACAGTTCATCAGGATTTATTTGGCTTTGGACCATTACTCCTCTTATTGCATTAAGTACAGCATGAAAGATCTCATCAGGCTTCTGCTCTGCTGTAAGTGGAGTCGGGCTATATAATGGGTACTCTACATGATAGGTGCTGAGCACAGATGCGTCTCCCGAAAATAATACAGCCTTTGTACTCGTGGTTCCTATATCAACTCCTATATAAAACATCTATCTTCCCTCACTTCCCTAAAAGCTCAATACTAGATTCTTACCTTTATTCATATTTTTATAAACAACTTAACACAATTTGATGCCCATTGATTAATTTTTTCACGACTGGCAAATACTTTCTACTAAATAAAAACGACATCAGGAGGCCTCATCCAAATTGAAGAATAAAACAATTGCCATTCTTGCTCCATTCTTTTTATTCATATTTCTATTTATTTACACGCAGACACAAAAAGAGTCTATTACAGAGGAAACTATACCTGTTTTGACTCAAACAGGAATTAAAGAAGGTCAATCTGCACCTGATTTCGAATTAAAAACTCAGGACGGAAAAAGCATAAAATTATCTGATTATCGCGGTCAAAAAGTTTTATTAAACTTTTGGGCAAGCTGGTGCCCTCCCTGCAAAAAAGAGATACCAGACCTCAATGAATTTTATAGTGAACATAGTATGGAGAAGATTACTGTATTAAGCGTGAATATGACCTATTCAGAAAAAAACAAGCAAACCATACAAGCATTTCAAGATATGTATAATATCAAGTATCCTGTATTACTGGACCAAACGGGTACTATTGCTAAATTATATAAAATTATAACGATCCCAACCAGTTATTTCATTGACTCTAACGGTATCATACAAAAGCGAATAATCGGACCCTTGCAAAAAGAAACGATAAAAAATCTGATGGACTCAATAGATTAGCGTCCAAAACATCTCTGGAAAAATATAACAAAAAAAAAGACAAAATTATACTTAATTTTATACCTAAACCATAGTAAAATAAAATCTATGAAATAGATCAATTACGAATCAAGGGGTGTTGTTTCACGAATGAAAGCATACAATATTTTAATTACATTGATGCTTATGTTGATCAGCGTGTTGTCTATTAAAAATTTATATACTGGCCATTGGGACTTGCAATACTCCCTATTAAACGGTGGAATGGCTATTATTGTTTTAGGTATCTTTACGGCTTATACACAATCTTTAAAAGAACAATCCAATTAAATAACAGCTGGTTTGGGAGAATCCAAACCAGCTGTTTTTGTATCATTCATGATTTCTTGCAATCGCTTGAACACAAACGGGTTTCGAAAGAGAAATCGTATTCCCTGTAAAGGTTGGAATACCTTCTTTATTAATTTCAAATAAAACTAATGAATCACTTTGCTCATTTGCTGCAATGAGTACTTTTTCTTCGTCTATTAACTCGAAATTTCTCGGTCCCTTTCCTTCCGTATGTGTAAATGCGATAATTTCCGGTATACCTGATTCTGCCACTTTGTACGTTGCAATACTGTCATGCCCTCTATTTGAGGCATATAAGAATTGGCCATCCTCTGAAATATGCAAATCGGCTGCTGTATTTTCCTCTTTGTAATCATCCGGCAATGTAGTAACCACCCCTAGAAGAGAATCCGGTATATGTTGGTCATTTAATTCAAATACTGCGATTGTATTGCTTAATTCCTGGATGACATACATGATTGGCAATGTAGGGTGAAAGGCAAAATGTCTTGGACCCGATCCAGGAATAGTAGACATTTTAGCCAAATTGGCAAAATCCTTATCATCGTATACATAAATTTTATCAGTACCTAAATCTGCTGCAACTACAACGGAGGAATTCGGTACCGGTACGATTGAGTGAGCATGCGGTGCATCCTGTCTGTCTGCCCAAACCCCTGATCCAACATGTTCATTTGTTGTCGTATGTTCTCCAAGTGTTCCGTCCTCTTGTAGTTCTATCCTAGTTACCGTGCCACCATAATTACTAATGTATAAACAAGATTCATTTTCACTAAGACTGACATAGCAAGGTGCCATCCCATTCGTAGATTTGCGATTTAACTCTCTAATCTGTTCGGATTGCCGATTGATTGCATAAGAGACAACCATCCCATACTCAACTTCACTTACCGCGTATAAATGGGTCTGAGCTTTATTTATAACAAGAAAGGAAGGATTTTCAATACCCGTATATTTCTCAACTAAGTCAAGTTTTTTTTCTTTCACGTTCAATTTGAATAGATGAATACCCGTACTTGTTTTTTCTGCATAAGATCCGGTATAAATCATCCATTCATTTTTCTTATTTCCTTGAATTTCATTCATCTTGACTGCCCCCATCCCGTGTTAAATAAACTAATAGTTTCTGTTTCATTTCTATTCCCCTTTTTAAAGATATTGAATCTTAAAAAAACCCACAACCTATATTTCAAGGAAGTGGGGTCATTTATCCGTATTTATATTAATTCGTAACCAGCTCGGATTGTGGATACGCAGCATCATGCAATTCAGTTTCAAGCTCTTTAGTATACATTTCTGTTTGCTGTTCAGTCCAATGCAGTACTTTTTTCATATACGAAATCACTTGATCTTTGTATTCATGAACATGCTTAATATCAAATAGGACCATGCCAGTTCTGCGATTAAAGAAATCAAGCGGCGTATAAGCCAATTCATATTCAATTGCATAGCCCAATTTAGCCAATACTGGTAATGGCAGCCCTATTTCGCTCGCTTTTTCTTTGTTTTTTCGGGCTATTTCAAACAGAAGCGGAGCATTGGATCCATATGTTGAAATAATCTCTCTTGCTTCTGTATCTGATAACCCGGTTCCGATTGCTTTTTCTTTAGTTTTGCTTATATATGAACTAAATTTCGTTGAGCCTCCAACACGGCCGCCGGATATCGGCATTTTTTCAGTATAGCAGCTACCGAAATGTTTATATCCTTCATCTCTGAATTGTTTAGCTACTAAATCCAAAACGGTTTCAGCCATTTTACGATATCCTGTCAATTTTCCGCCTGCAATCGTAATTAACCCAGAATCAGATACCCATGTTTCATCTTTCCTGGATATCTCAGAAGCACCTTTCCCCTCCTGGCTGATTAATGGGCGCACTCCAGCCCAACTGGATTCCACATCCTCTTTAGTAACGTTTACTGAAGGGAACATATAGTTAATAGCATCCAATATATAATCTCTGTCTTGATCAGTCATTTTTGGATTGATTGGATCTTGACCATAGAATGTATCTGTTGTCCCAACATAGGCTTTCCCTTCACGCGGAATCGCGAATACCATTCTTCCATCAGGGGTATCAAAATAAACCGCTTGTTTCAAAGGGAAACGGGATTGGTCAATCACTATGTGTGCACCTTTAGTAAGCTGAAGCACTTTACCTTTTTTAGAATTGTCTTTTTCACGTATAAAGTCTACCCATGGACCCGTTGCATTTATAATCTTCCTAGCTTTAATTTGGAATGAATCCTCATCCAATATATC
Source organism: Bacillus sp. z14 (2026) (assembly GCF_058313575.1). Classification (NCBI taxonomy): domain Bacteria; kingdom Bacillati; phylum Bacillota; class Bacilli; order Caryophanales; family Bacillaceae; genus Bacillus; species Bacillus sp. z14 (2026). The sequence continues at coordinate 416,532 of NZ_JBZFQK010000002.1, read as the reverse complement.
CTTAACATTTACGCCTACTATTTTTCCATTTTCATAGATTAAATCCTCGACCTTGGCATAATTCAGTAAGCTTGCTCCTTGTTCAAACGCTTCTTTCATGACTTCCATCGTCAGGCGGGCATCATCGGTTCTGTATTCAACATAGTAGCCCCCACCCTTTAAGCCATCTTTTCTAACCAATGGAGCTTTTTCAATTGTTTCATCTACTGTAAGCATAGTGCGGCGTTCTTCCTTTTTCACTCCAGCAAGAAAATCATACATCTGTAAGCCAATGGAAGTAGTAAATTTACCAAATGTACCGCCTTCATGGAAGGGTAATAACATCCATTCAGGTGTTGTAACATGAGGACCATTTTCGTAAACAATAGCCCTTTCTTTCCCAACCTCTGCAACTACTCCTACTTGCAATTGCTTTAGATAGCGCAATCCACCGTGAACCAGCTTGGTTGAACGGCTTGATGTACCGGCTGCAAAATCCTGCATTTCAACTAGACCCACCTTCATCCCTCTTGTAGCTGCATCTAAAGCAATCCCTGCTCCGGTAATTCCTCCACCAATGACAAGCACATCGAAATGTGTGTTTTGTAATTTATTTTTATATTCATGTCTATTTAAACTATTTAAACCCATCCTCTTGTTCCTCCTCTGTTGATAAGTGCTATTGAGATAATAAAAAGAGACCACAAAATACATTACCCTTATTTAAAGGAATGTACTCGCGGTCTCTTAAAATCTCTAACCTTATATTAACTTATTTTCATTATATCATTTTTTGAGAAAAACTCATACAAAATTGAATTATCATTTAAAGGTTCTGGTACTTGCAACCGCTCTTTCCCAACCATCAACCAATTCATTACGTTTCTCTTGTTCCATAGTCGGTTCATATGATTTATCAATGATCCATTGCGCAGCAATTTCATCCTGGCTTTCCCAGAATCCAACAGCCAGCCCAGCTAAATAAGCAGCTCCAAGGGCAGTCGTTTCATTAATTTTTGGTATTTCAACCGGCACGTTTAAGATATCACTCTGGAATTCCATTAAGAATGAATTCTTAACGGCCCCGCCATCGGCACGCAATGTTTTCAATTCAATTCCGGATTCCTCTTCCATTGCATCAATAACAGCTTTTGTTTGGTAAGCTAAAGATTCAACTGTTGCTCTGATAAAGTGATCCTTTGTAGTCCCTCTTGTCAGACCGAAGACCGCTCCTCTTGCATCACTATCCCAATATGGAGTACCAAGACCTACGAAGGCTGGAACGACATATACTCCATCTGTAGAGTCAACTGCTCGGCAATATGTCTCGCTATCAGCAGCATCCTTAAGCATCCTTAATCCATCTCGGAGCCATTGAACAGCAGAACCCGCTACAAAGATACTACCTTCCAATGCATATTCAACTTTACCATTTAATCCCCAAGCTAAAGTTGTCAATAATCCTTTTTCCGATTTAACCGGTTTTTCACCTGTATTCATGAGCATAAAGCAGCCTGTTCCATATGTGTTTTTTGCCATTCCTTTTTCAAAGCATGCCTGACCAAACAATGCTGCCTGTTGGTCACCAGCAATACCTGCAATTGGTATACTCTTACCAAAGAAGTGATAATCAATGGTTTGTGCATATACTTCAGACGACGGACGCACTTCTGGAAGCATGGATTTCGGAACATCTAATATCTCCAGCAATTCATCATCCCATTGCAGGTCATAAATATTGTACATCATTGTTCTTGAAGCATTGGAATAATCAGTTACGTGAGCTTTACCGCCGGATAGCTTCCAGATTAGCCATGTATCAATTGTCCCGAATAACAATTTCCCTTCATTGGCTAAATCACGTGCACCTTCTACATTATCGAGGATCCACTTAACTTTTGTCCCAGAAAAATAGGCATCTATTAATAAACCAGTTTTGGAATGAAAAAGATCATTGTGGCCAGCATTTTTCAATTCCTCGCATATATCTCTTGTCTGGCGGGATTGCCAAACTATCGCATTATAAATAGGTTGACCTGTTTCTTTATTCCAAACCACCGCTGTTTCACGCTGATTTGTAATTCCGATTCCTTCTATATCTGTTGCCTCAATACCTGATTCTGAAAGACAGCCCGCAATAACAGCAAGCACTGAACCCCAAATTTCATTTGCATTATGCTCCACCCAGCCCGGCTTTGGAAAGTACTGTGTAAATTCCTTTTGAGCACTATGTACAATTTCCCCTTTTTTATTGAATAAAATAGCTCTGGAACTAGTAGTCCCCTGATCAATTGATAAAATATATTTCTCCAATTTTTTCATCTCCCATCTACTAATTTTTATATTATAATCGATTTCTCTAAAGTTAGTAACTTATAACCTTGCTTTTGCTGGATCATTAGCTTGTCGTAGTGCTTGTTCTGAATCTTTATTAGTCATAAAATAAGCGATTACCAAGATAACTACAGTGCCAGCTAATACTGCCCAGAAAGCGCCTGTCAGCGTATTATTGAAGACCGCTTTATGGAACAAAGCCCCCAAGGATCCGCCGAGAATAGGTCCTACAACCGGAATCCAAGCATATCCCCAATTAGATGGGCCTTTCCCCGCTATCGGAAGAATCGCATGTGCAATACGCGGACCTAAGTCACGTGCCGGATTGATGGCGTAACCAGTTGTTCCCCCAAGAGCCATACCGATTCCTACGATTAAAAGACCGACTGCGAATGGATTTAGGCCTTCCGTAAAATCATTTGCTCCAATAAATTGCAGACCAAGCAATAAAATAAATGTTCCTATAATTTCACTAAGTAAATTTGAAAATGTATGAGGAATAGCGGGACCAGTTGCGAATACCCCTAATTTTGTCCCTGGATCTTCAGTCGCTTTCCAATGCGGTAAGTATTGTAAATAAATAAGAGTTGCCCCAATCATTGCTCCAATCATTTGCGCCAAAATATATCCAGGTACATCTGCCCAAGCAAAATCTCCGCTAAACGCAAGACCAAATGTAACAGCAGGATTTAAATGAGCACCGCTAATGCCGCCAACTGCAAAAACGCCTAATGTAACACCAAGCCCCCAGGCAATGGTAATAACAATCCACCCAGCATCCTTTGCATAAGATTTGGTTAAGTTGGCTCCAGCACACACTCCAGCTCCAAAAACGATCAAGATCATTGTACCTACTAATTCACCCCAAAATGGTGTCATTCCTTCCATCTCCCTATCATATAATTTCAAAAAAAAATGAAGAAACAAGCACTAAAGTATTCCTACTTATTAAGGAATACTGCCACCTGTGTCTCCATGTCTTTCCACATACTTATTAACTTAAACACAGTGTAAAACTTTTTGTAAACGCTGTCAAATAAAAAGAAATAAATAGGGAATTCGACTCATTCCCCTGCAAAATACTGCCAAAGTTCTCGTTTAGACGAGGTTATCGAGACAGCACCAGCTTCAAGTGCTTCTTTCGCTTCCTCAACTGTTCGGATTAAACCACCCGCAAAGATCGGCAGCTGAATTTCCCCTGCAACTTCTTTAATCATATTAGGAAGTGCGCCCGGTAGTACTTCAATATAATCAGGCTGTGATTTTTTGACCATCTTATAGCTGCGTTCGAGCGCATGGCTATCAATCATAAAGATTCGCTGCACAGCTATTGCCTGATGTTTTTTTGCTTCTTGGATAACCGCTGATTTTGTGGATATGACACCAAATGGTTTAAACTCCTGACATAAATATTGAGTACCATATTCATCATTTTTTAATCCATTGATTAAATCCACGTGAAAAAACAGTTGTTTATCTGCCATTTTGGCCATTTGAGTAATATGTTTGATTTGCCCAAGATGAGTCTCTAAAATAACACCTGTTTTAAATCCTGATTGTAAAAACTTTTCAAAGTCCTTCATAGTTGAAGCTGCCGGTAATATTTTCTGATTCAATCTAATCTCTCCCATTCGGACCCCTTATTCATAAGTAAAAATCCCTTTCAATATAGAATACAATTAATCTATGCATTCTTCTACTAAAAGGGATTTATATAATTATATTTACCTTACTATTTCTGCATCTCCTGCTGATTCATTCTTTTTGAAAAAGGATAATCCAACGGACAGTCCAGCAAACAGGAGCAGGAACACAACTAGTATCGTTGCATTCGCAAACATCATACCGATGTCATCCAATGATACTAATGCTCGGAAGCCTGCAATCGAATAAGTCATCGGCAAGAAATTGCTTAGAGTACGTAAATATTCAGGCAGCATATCAATTGGCAATGCAGATCCGGTAGTAGATAGCTGCATAATCAGAAGTGCCACGCCTATAAACAAACCAATGTTGCCGGCAAGCATAGTCAGGAAGAACACAATGGACATAAATGAGATACTCGCCAATACAGCAAACAAGATAAGCAACAGGCTATTCGCAAATCCTGAATTAACAAAGAATATGGTAAAGCCAGAAAGAAGGATGGCCTGACCAGCTACCAATAAAGCAAGCAAACCAAATCTTTTTGAATACCATGCGAAGCCTGAACTAGCTTCATCCATTGGTTTTCTAACCCCAACGACTAACATCATTAATAAAACACCGACAAATAATGCTAACGATAATACATATGGTGCATTTGCGTAACGATAATATGGATAACTATTAATTTTCGAATCTATCAGCTCAACCGGAGAGGAGAACATGCTAATCGTTTCATCGGTAGCATTTATACCTGCCGTTTTTTCAGCTCCGTCACCTAAACCGCTGGATAATTCAAGCGTACCGTCTTTAATTTGACCGACACCTTTATCAATTTCAGTAACTCCATCCTTCATTGTACCCCAGCCAGTATTAACCGTTGCATTACCATCAGCTACTTGCTTAGAACCGTCAAATAGCTGCTTAGATCCATCAACAGCTGTTTTCCAGCCTGCATTCACTGTGGCATTACCACCAGCCACTTCAGCAGCACCATTCTTCAACGTGTTTAAAGATGTTGACAACGTACCCCATGCACTATTAACAGTTGCTGTTCCGTCTGCCACTTGCTTAGAACCATCATAAAGCTGTTTAGAACCGGTGACTGCAGTTTTCCAGCCTTCGTTAACGGATTGGTTACCGGCTGCGACTGTGGTAAGGCCAGCGTTTAATGCATTAGCACCATCAACAGCTGTATTCCAACCATCACTAACGGATTGATTTCCAGCGGCGACTGTTGTTAAGCCACCCTTAATGTCACCAACTCCATTAGTAATTAATCCCCAATTTGTATTCACTGAAGAAGTACCATTCTCTATATCTTTTGCTCCTGCTGCTAAACGATCTGCGCCATCAACAATCTTATTTTGACCTGGGATAATTTCTTCTTTGAAAACAGTTGTTAACCTTTCTACTCCAGGCTTCAATTGTCCTGAAATCCCCTTAGATAGAGTATCTGCTCCTTCTCGTAGACCTTCTTTTTGTGTAATCCCCTGACTCAGTGCTTTTATCCCACCTGTTAATTCTTGGGCACCCGCTAATAACGCTTTAAAACCTTCGTCATCTTTTATTCCTGGATAGATTATTGCTATCTTATCACCTAATTCTTTTATTCCATCTGCCACTTCTTGTGAACCATCTGCAAGATTATTCGTGTGCCCTACGACTGTATCAATACCACCTACTAACGATTTGCTACCTTCTTCTAATCTAGGCATACTTCCATTTAGTTGACTTACACCTTTTTGAGCTTCTTCCAATCCGTTCAGCATATTAGAAGTTCCAGTTTTTAAATCATCAGCACCAGCAGCTAATTCTTTACCCCCAACTGCAAGGTCATTAATTTTTCCTTTATTACCATCCAGCTGAGAATATAAAGCTGCTGAGCCATCTTTTAAATCATTTGCACCCTTTGCAAGTCTTTCAATATCCTCAGATTTACCACTCATTGTATTATATAATATCCCAGATCCATCTTTGAGATCTTTCGTTCCTTTAGCCAATGCTGCGATATCTTCTGATTTCCCACTCAATGTTCCAGATAAAGTCCCCAACCCATCCTCAACCTGCTTCGACCCACTTGCAAGTGTATTGATATCACCGGTCTTACCACTTACGGTTGAATGCATAAGGCTCGACCCATCACTGACCTGAGCTGCTCCATTTGCCAACCTCGCGATATCAGCTGATTTTCCAGCCATTGTTCCATTTAATTGACCGAGCCCCTGTTCCACTTGCTTTGAACCGTCTGCCAGTTTTTGAATATCGCCTGTTTTTGTTGTTAGTGAATCTAGTAGGGTTCCAGTACCCTCCTTCAGTTTAACAGAGCCTTCATGGAGCTTTGTTGAACCATCCGCACCGGATTTAAATCCTTCTGCTACATCACCAAGCTGGGCAAAAACTGTACTGGTATAGGTAGCGGTGATTGTATCAGCAAGCTGCTCTTTAATTGTTCCTATAGCTGTTTTCGTTGCTGTTGCAGCTATAAAATGCAGCCCTTCATTCTGCGTATACTTTAGTTCCGGTTTTTCCGGATTTTCATCCATTACGGTTGCTACCTTTTGGGAAAAGTCTTCAGGAATCTCAATTACCATATAATATTCATTATCATTAAGTCCGCGATTTGCTTGTTCCTTACTGACAAATCTCCATCCCAGGTCATTCCCGTCTTTCAGTTTCGCTACCAAATCTCTACCAACATTAACTTCCTTACCGTCTGTTACAGTACCTGAATCATTATTCACAACTGCGACCGGCAAGTTTGAAAGATTATCATATGGTCCCCAACTTGGCGTTAGCATAATCAATCCATAAACTAACGGTACCAGTAATACAGCAATTAATGAGATCCAAAAACCTCTCCTGCGACCGAGTTCTGACATCCGATTCCCATTACCTAAAGCGTTCATTCATTACCCCCACTTGTCTGATTTATCTATATTAAGGTGGTTATGAAAGCGCAACCACTCGTATACTGGTTATATATTCTGAATATTTAGTGAAAGTCCTTCTAGTAATTTAACAAATTTGTAATTTAATTAGATATTTTGTACCTTTTTTTAATTTTTAATAAGAAAATCTTATGACTTAATTAAAGAAAAACTTATCTTTTATAGTCTTTTAGACCTTTTCTATTACCAAAAGAACCCATAAAAAAACCTCCCTACTTGAAGTGGGAAGTTCTGTACGCTATTATTTTGGTCTTTCCAGAATAAATTGTTCACCAATCTTCATAAAATTTTGGCCAGCAAGCCGGGAAACAGGCTTGAGTAATTCTGTACTGATTGTACCATCCTTGTAGATGGCTTCATCTATATGATAAAAAACAATATTACCGATTAGTAGATCACAACCTGCATCTTCTGCGGTATGGCCTCCAAGCGGTATTACTTTATGTACGGTACATTCCATCCGAATCTTCGCAGGGCTAAGCCCTGGGACTCGTACATGAACACTATCTACTGTTTGAAAGGGAGATCCTTCTAGTTCACTTTGGTCCGGAGGCAATTCAGCTGCTGTCCAATTCGCTCCCTTCACGTTTTCTTCATCTGTAATATGGAGGACAAATTCTCCCGAATCGATTGCATTTCTTGCTGTATCCTTTCTTTCGCCATTCCGTCGCTGGATTGATACAGCAATCAGCGGGGGATTTGAACTAACGATCGTAAAATAACTAAAAGGTGCAATATTCATAATTCCTTCGTTAGAAATGGTTGAGATAATGGCAATCGGTCTAGGAACGACTGCCCCTGTTAAAAAGGTATAATTCTCTCGCTCACTCATTTCAGTTGGATTTAGCGATATCATCTAATCATCTCCAATTTATTTAAATTGCTGAGAAAACCATAATCCTGCAGCCTCTACCTCTGATTGTGTCAGCTGGTGTCCATTTTGTTCCCAATAAACCTCTACTTTGGCTCCGGCAGCCTTCAGTATTTCACTCAGTTCTTTTGTTTCTTCCGGTGAACAAATTGGATCGTTTTTGCCGGCACCTATAAAGATTGGCAGACGTTCCATTTCTGGCAGCTTTATTCCTCTTAAAGGAACCATAGGATGATGCAAAATAGCTCCTTTTAATACATGTTGGTAGTGAAAAAGCATACTGGCAGCTATATTAGCTCCATTTGAATAACCGATTGCCAACACATTGTTTCGGTCAAACCCATACTTGACTGAGGCTTCGTTTAAATAATCGTTTAGTTCCTTTGTACGAAACTTTAAATCTTCAACATCAAAAATACCTTCAGCCAATCTTTTAAAGAACCTTGGCATTCCATTTTCCGAAACGTTGCCTCGTACACTTAAAATGGAGGACTCAGGTGAAATTAATTTAGCAATCGGCACTAAATCATGCTCTGTTCCACCTGTACCATGCAGCATAAAAAGTGTTGGAAGTTTCATATTTGTTCCCTTTATAAAATAGTCTCTCATGCATATTCCCCCAATTGATCGCTTGAAACGTTCCAATTTATCCCTCGAATTCTTGAGATTCTTACCTCACAGGATTTCAATTCTATTAAGATCACTTTAAATTTATCTTGAAACTAGTATATTATACAACTTTATTTATTACAAAATTGAGTAGCAAGAGTATTACCTCTATTAAAATAATCGATTAGCATAAAGGGTCATTATAGGGAATGACCCTTAACATTATTCAGATAACCACTCAATACAAAAAGGTCCCGATCAGTATGGAAAAGCTCTGATCAGGACTAATCATTGATACCGATAATATGGTTCCACATTGTTTCTTCTAACCTTTCTTTCCATCATGGTTTTGTCTTTTTTGGTACGAATCATTTAAACTATCTTATTAAGCAGTTAAACTATATGTTTGGAGTCTTTCGATAAAATAGGGACAATATTAAATACATACATGCTTTGAATTCTACTTTTCCAAACATCTCATTGCCATGCATAACTCTTTTTCATATATAGTGCCTTCAATCGGGATAATTTCAATTGATTTACCCGTATGCGGTGAATGAAGAAGTTTACCTTGTCCATAATAAATCCCGACATGATGAATTGCTCCTTTTCCATTATCATATGCAAAGAAAAGCAAGTCCCCCCTTTGTACCCCATTCAGCGCAATCGGCGTACCATATTGCGCCTGCTCACTTGCATCACGTGGAATACTATAGCCATTTGCCTTATAAATTGTATAGGTAAATCCTGAGCAATCATACCCATAACTGCTCAGTCCACCCCACAAATAGGGTAAGCCGACGAATTGCTCTCCAGAAGTGACAATGTCTATATCACTCCCTGGCTTCCCTCTCTCTTTACAGTTAAATGAAGCTATATCATCTCTGTGTAAATTTCCAATACCTAAGGGGGTGTCTACAAGTATCCGTCCATCTTTTTCACCAAGGTATGATAACTTCGTTTGATAGCTTAGCACTAGGGTATCTTGTGTTTTTTCCAGTGTAAGCAAAGCCTTCCGACTTGTAATCAAGGCAAAAGTGTCATTGGATGCAGGTTCATAATTCTCCAGCTGGCATAGAGGTACCCAGCCTGGATATCCTCTGGAATCTTTCTTTGAAGACTGCTCGATGGCAATGATATGGGCCCATCCATGTTTATATTCGAGCAGCAGGACCTGTTCACCAAATAATAATTGGGTCTGGATTCTATTGGATTCGCATAAATCAAGCCGCTCAGCCTCATTCATAAATAGAAGCCAATCCTCCAATCGGACCGGATGGCTAATGGCTGGACGATCAAGCTCTCTATAAGACTGATTTGTAGTCCAAACGGTCGCTACAGTTACATTAACGGTCATGATTTTGTGAGTAAATCCCACTTTTTGATCCTCCTCTCACTTGAGCTGAATATTCCTTATACCTAAGCCTTCTATTTCGGGTAAAGTAAATTTACTACCCTTATATTGTATGCCGCCTTCAATCAGGGAGCGGGATAACATGAGAGGGGCATCAAAATCATAGCGGGTAATATTACGTTTACTTGCAGCAAAGTGAGCAGCAGCTGTTAAACCTAAATGTGTTTCAATCATACTGCCCATCATGCATTCCATCCCTGCCGCCTCAGCTAATTGGTTAATGTACTGGGCGTAAAAAATCCCTCCAGTTTTCATCAATTTAATATTAATCATGTCTGCACTCCGTGTACGAATGACCTCTAAGGCTTGCCTTGGGGTAAATACACTTTCATCTGCCATAATAAATGTATTTACCTGATTAGTTACTTGTCTGAGCCCTTCCAAATCATCTGCCTTGACCGGTTGTTCCACCAATTCAATTTGTAAACCCATTTCCTCCATACGGCGGATTGCCTGAATCGCTTCCTTCGCAGTCCATCCTTGGTTAGCATCCAGACGTATCGTAATCTCATTCCCCACACACTTTCTAATTTCTTTCACTCTCGCAATATCCTCATTTATATTACCGAGACCTACTTTAACCTTTAAGGTTGTAAAACCGCTCTTTACATATTCCAATGCCTCCTCCCCCATTATGTGAGGGATATCCACACTTACCGTAAAGTCTGTTTCAAGCCGAGAGCTTCTGCCACCTAAATACTGATAAAGGGGCAGCTTACTATTTTGGGCCAGACAATCATAAATAGCCATATCAATTGCCGCTCTTCCGCTTGAATTTCTTGTCATAATAGCGGATAGGTCATGAAAAATCTCTTCGAAACACAAAATATCTTTTCCTATTAAACTGGGTTTAAAAAAGTCGTGAATAGCTGTTTCTATTGATTGTAATGTATCACCAGTAATAACAGCAGTTGCGGTTGCTTCTCCCCATCCAACCAAACCATTGTCACATTGAATTTTGACATAAACAGAGTCAGCTGTATTTACAATCCTTAATGCTGTTTTAAATGGTTTAATTAAAGGAACTTGTATACGATAGGTTTCGATATTACTAATTTTCATCTGCAATTCCGCTTTCAATGGTAAGTGTCTTCTCTGCAGTGCTGATTTTGGCTTTCACGCCAAGTGGTATTCCAATATGTGGATTGCAATGACCAATTTTAAATCCACCCATAGCTGGCTTATTAATCAGTTTTGTATAGTGAGTCAATACCTCATCAAGGGTGAGTGTCCGTCTGCTTTTTGGCTCGCAATCGGCAAAATCACCGATGACAAGACCGGCAATATCACTTAACTTTCCAGCCAACCATAAATGATTTAAGAAGATATCAATATTCCTAGGCTCTTCATAAATATCTTCTATTAAAAGGAGCTTTCCTTTCGTATCTATTTCGAAAGGAGTCCCCAAGGTCGTTGTGATCAAGCTTAGATTTCCTCCTACTAATTCACCCTCCGCTTCTCCCTCAATAAATGGGTGTAAAGGGGAGATATCCTCTTTATAATTCACTTCTTCTGATTGAAAAAGCTGTTTAAATGATTCCTTAGAGCGAGGATGTATATCATCATTTCCTAAATCAGATGCAAGCATAGGACCGTGAAAGGTAACCAAGCCAGTCTTTTGTCGAATTGCCGTATGTATAAATGTAATATCTGAATATCCCCAGAAAATCTTTGGGTTATTCCTAATGACTTCATAATTAATGGCATCCGCAATTCGCGCCGTCCCATATCCCCCACAAGCACAGATAATGGCTTTTACGTCTTCGTCCTTAAACATCGCTTCAAGATCTTCCACCCGTTCTGCGTCTTCGCCTGCAAGATAGCCATATTCCTTATAGATATGACTGCCCATTTTTACGGTAAGACCTAAATCCTGTTCCAGAAAAGACAGTGCTTTTTGAAGGGCCTCCTTCTTTGGAGGACTGGCAGGAGCAATGACGCCCACTGTATCTCCCTTTTTGATCCGTTTTGGTTTAAGTTGTTCTAACATCTTCTCACTCCCTGATTATGTAATAAAGGATTCTCTATTGAACATCCATAAATTAGCTGAGAACTATAGGTTCATTTCTTTATAGGAATCTTTAATATTAATAACTTCTTTGCGATTCCTACTTAATAAAGAGCCAACTAAAATAAATGTATGTAAAATAAATCAGTCCTATTCAGTTCTATAACTAAAAACATATCCACATGCCCTTACCTATTTTCTAAATTATCAATCAATTAATGCTATAAGAAATCTTAGAAAACCCATTTCTTCAAAAGAATACAAAAAGTACTTTTACTATCCCTTATTCATAATAACAATAACCCCCTTAATTTACATAAGTAAACAACGATTTAGAGGAACGATTTTTTAATATCAACAGGCAAAAAAATATCATAGGTAAGCCACTTGGAGATTGGATTTATGATTGGAGTTGCCGTGAACTGACATTCATTGGATCACCATAACAAGATCCTGAGGCTTATTTATTATTGACTGTTTAACGTAAAGTTTCTCGTTAGTTGATTTTGTATCGAAAAATATCGTATTGCTCCATTTAGCTTTACAGCATCTATGGTTACAATAGTTATAGGAGGTAGTTGTATGTACTCATTAAATTTTTCACATAACCTTGCTAAACTGCGCCGTAAAAAGAAACTCACCCAAAAGGAATTAGCGGATTTTATCGGTGTTACGAAGGCATCCGTATCTAAATGGGAAAATAAACAGAGCTTGCCGGACATCTTACTATTACCCCAGCTCGCATCTTTTCTAGATGTAAGTATAGATGAATTGCTGGGCTATGAAGCACAGTTGAGTCGGGAACAAATCCAAAAGCTATATGTGGAGCTTGCTTCTGACTATACAAGACTGCCCTTTAATGAAGTGATGAATAAATCACGAGAACTGGTTCGCCGCTATTATTCCTGTTATTCCTTTTTACTCCAGATCTGCATCCTTTGGCTGAACCATTTTCCTCTTGCAAAGGACCATGATGAGCAACAAAGAATTTTGCACGAAGCTGTAACACTTTGTGAGCATATAGAGGGAAATTCTAAAGTAATAGATATTTGTAATGATGCTATCACTGTGAAAGCTGTATTCAACCTCCAACTCGGTAAAGCTGAAGAAGTCATTGAAGCATTGGAGATGATAGCAGATCCAACTCGCATCTATCACCAAAGTGATTCAATTTTGGCACAGGCCTATCTGACCGTCGGGGATTTAGACAAAGCCAAAAGCTATACACAAATCAATATGTATCTACATGTGATATCGCTGATTACAACTGCGGTCCAATACCTAGCCATTCATATGGATGACCCTGCAGTATGTGAAAAAACGATTAAAAAAACAGAGGGATTGATTCGGCTATATGATTTAAACAACCTGCATCCCAATAGCGCAGCACAATTTTTCTATCAGGCAGCACTTGTCTATATCACACATGGAGAAAAAGAAAAGGCGCTGGGAATGCTAAATCAATATGTTCAGGTAGTTCGAGTGCTTTTTACCCATGAGCACGCGTTGCTCCACGGCGATGCTTATTTTGACAGGCTGGATGAATGGATTAGCAAACTTGACCTAGGAGCATCACCGCCACGAAATATGCGCCTTGTGGCAAAAAGTGTACTGGAGTCTTTTAAACATCCATTATTGACAGCACTTCAAGACGATCTAGAATTTAAGAGAATACAAAGAGAACTTACGGAAGGAGTGAAATATTATGAATGAAGTCAAAGAATTCTTACCCTTTATTATTCCTTTGGTTATTGCAGAATTTACATTGCTGGGTTTTACCATACATCATATTTTGACTCATAAGAACTATAAGCGCGGCAGTCGTACCATGTGGCTAGTTATAGTGATAATCGGCATGCAATTTATAGGACCTATTCTGTATTTTCTGCTTGGAAAAGAGGATGCATAATGAATATGTTAACTTTATCTCATGTAAAAAAGCGATTTGGAGATAAAACAGTATTAGAGGATGTCACTTTTTCTGTAGCGGAGCATACTGTTTTTGGTTTTGTGGGTCAGAATGGCGCTGGGAAAACTACGACTATGAAAATCATTCTTGGCTTACTGGAGGCAAACAGCGGGGAGATTACTGTTGGCGGAGAAAAGGTTCGCTACGGCGATACTCCCACAAATCGGCTTATTGGATATTTACCTGATGTACCTGAGTTTTATTCTTTTATGACTCCTAAGGAATATTTGCATTTTTGCGGTGAGCTCACAGGGATGTCATCTTCGAGTATCAAGGCTCGTACCAAGGAGCTTCTGGAGCTTGTGGGACTCTCCAATGAGAAACGGCGAATCAAAGGTTTTTCACGCGGCATGAAGCAACGGCTCGGAATTGCACAAGCGCTTTTCAACCGACCTAGACTGTTGATTTGCGATGAACCGACCTCCTCTCTCGATCCTGTTGGAAGAAGGGAAATTCTAGATATTCTTACCGCAGCAAAGGAACATACAACTATTCTCTTTTCCACGCATATTCTTTCCGATGTTGAGCGTATATGTGATGAGGTCGCATTCCTTCACGAAGGACAAATCGTATTGCAGGAATCAATGGAGAAGTTAAAAAGAGAACATGCAAGCATCGGGTATGAAATTGAGTTGGAGTATCCAGAAGATACGGCAAAACTGCTTTTAGCTTTTCCAAGCATCAAAAAAAGCAATGAAAATCATCTCTTGCTGGAGCGAGCTGATCAGGTACAGACAGAAGCTGTCTTACGTTTTATCTTGGAGCATCATATTCCTTTCCGCCGTTTCGAAAAGCAGGAGCTATCGCTGGAATCTCTGTTTATGGAGGTCGTCAGTAAATGAAATCTTTTCTAGCTTTTTTCAAAAAAGAGTGGATGGAATGGAGTCGAACAGGACGAGTGCTCATTCTACTGCTAGTATTTGTACTTTTCGGGATTATGAATCCAGCTATAGCAAAGATAACTCCATGGATGATGGAGATGATGGCAGACTCTTTGGAGGGAACAGGCCTTGTCGTTACAGAGGTTACTGTAGATGCCTTGACCTCCTGGACACAATTTTATAAAAATATTCCAATAGCACTGATTATTTTTATACTGATGTGCAGTGGATCCTTTACTTCAGAATATCAAAAAGGAACACTCATCCCTGTTCTGACAAAGGGTCTCTCGCGCTGGAAATTCGTTATCGCAAAGAGCATGATGATATTTATATCGTGGACAGCTTGCTATTGGATTTGCTTTGGTATTACTTATGCTTATAATGCTTTTTATTGGGATAATAGCATCGCCGTGTACACTAGCTTTGCAGCAATGTGTTACTGGCTTTTCGGGCTTTGGGTGTTATCATTTATGGTGCTGTTTTCTACACTATCCTCTAGTAATACCACTGTTTTACTCGGAACTGGGGGTACTGTACTGGCGGTTTATCTCATCGGACTTTTCCCAAAGCTAGAATCTCTCACACCGATGAAGCTAACCGAAGCCATGAGTCTCCTGACAGGGCTCAAAGCACCGGGAGAGTATGTCACGCCGATTGCAATATCTGTCGGCATGGTCGGAATATGCCTAGCTGTTGCGGTTACGATTTTCAAAACAAAAAAGATATAAGATATGTTAAAACAGAAGCCGCTGTCAGTTCATCCTAACAGCGGCTTCTGTTTCTCTACATTATAATGAACAATATGTAAAATATTTTTTAAGAGCTAACTTTACTTCTCGCAGGAGAGAACCAATTTTTCCATGCAAGTACTACGATGAAAATTAAGAAAAAAATGACCGCAATGAAGCTTAAATACTTGAGACCAATCATATTTCCGAAATAAAATCCAATCGTCATATAAAGGGTTGTCCATAGTAAGCTTGCTAAAAATGCGAGTGAGAAAAATTTTGCATATGGTAATTCACGTGTTCCTGACATATAGGGAGTTAGCTGTCTAAGTCCCGGTAAAAAATATCCTATAACAACCATTTTATTTTCAAATTGATCAAACCTAGTATGCATACTCTGCCAGCGTTTCGGTGTGATTTTCACTAGATTTCCATACTTCTGGATGATGGATGTCCCAAGCTTCCTTCCAATCATATAGGTAAAAAACATACCCATATTAGCACCCAATAGTGCAGCGCAGATGGCCCATAGAAAATTAAGGTTTTGTTCAGCAATGACAGCACCGATAAAAATAACAAATGTTTCTTCAGGTGCAGGAATTCCTACAATCCCGCAAAATAAAACTAAGATAATCACCCAGTATCCATACAGCTGTATATAATATGTAATAGCATCAAGCGTCATGTAGTTTCCTTCCTGTTTTCAAACCAATGATACATATATTCCTGTTAGCGAGATTTATATTGATTTTTCTGGTTCGCCTGGTCTTTTTGATCTTCAGTATAGTTGTCCACATCAATGGCATAAATCGGCCTTTGTTTAACCTCTTTAAAAATCTTGCCAATGTATTCACCCACTATTCCAATACCAATCAACTGCAAGCCACCAATGATCCACAGAGAAATCATGATGGAAGTCCAGCCAGATTGTGTATTCCCCAGTGTTTTTTGAATTAGAGCATAGCTGCCTGCGACCACACTGATAAATAGCGTCAAAAAGCCAATGTAGGTAACACAGCGTATCGGCGCAACACTAAAGGAGGTAATCCCATCAAGCGCAAAAGAAATCATTTTCTTTAACGGATATTTAGACTCTCCCGCTTCTCTTTCCTTCCGATCATAAAAGACTTCAGCGGAGGAAAAGCCAATCATTGGAATCATACCTCTTAAGAATAAATTCCGTTCCTTATATTTTAAGAGTTCTCCCAATGCACGCTTGCTCATTAATCTAAAATCTGCATGATTAGGAATTAACTTGATTCCCAATTTACCCATCATACGATAAAAGCTAAGCGCTGTGGTCCGTTTGAATATAGTATCCTTCTTTCGCTGATCTCGAACTCCATAGACAATATCATATCCCTGATTGTATTTTTCAACCATCTCTTTTATGACCTGAATGTCATCCTGTAAATCAGCATCGATGGAGATAACACAATCGGAATGCTTTTGGGCCGTTGCCAGACCAGCGAGCAATGCATTTTGATGACCCACATTGCCCGCTAATTTCAGACCCTTGACTAACCTATTCTGTACACTCTCCATTTGTATTAAATCCCAAGTATCATCAACACTGCCATCATCCACAAATAAAATAGCACTTCTTTCTGAGATTACACCGGAGTCCAATAACTCTTTTAGAATGGATGAAAGCTCTTCAGATGTTTTAGACAATACCTCCTGTTCATTGTAACAAGGCACAACGATTGTTAATACAGGCAGATTCATTATGAGTAACTCCTTTACATGACATGATATAGATAGATCTTCCACGCTGAATCTTCATGATCAAAAACATCCATCAATTCAAGGTTATTCTCATCTGCATTCACAATAGGTACAGCTGAGATTATATATTGACCACCCATTTCTTTCAGTACCTTCGTATTCAACTCTAAATTTTTTATTGTTTTGGATGAATTTTTTTCGTAATCATATTTCTTACCAAGCTCATCCACGAAAATATAACAACGCCCGCCCCATTTATCAAAATATTTTTTAAGCTGAGCGTTCTTATCCAGCTCCTTCTCAATAATTTCTCGAAACTGATGCTTGTACGCCAATGGATAGTAATTGTTATACGTATCCAAAGTATAAAAGCCATTATATTGAGCAATAGCAGGATGTAATCCTATACTTACCACTCTGTACGTATCCTGAGGTTTTCCAATATAATCTTTAATCTCAGTAAATTGGTCAACAGCATAAAACTCCTTAAAAGTCGGTGCATCCAGCCTTCCATAATACACTTCCGGATTGTACATAAATAAGACAAGCAGCTGAGCGACAATGACTCCTTTTGAAAACTGCCTCCATCCCCCTCCATTTTTCCAAAGAATACGGCAGGACAGGGCAAACAATAAGTACAAAACTAACGGTCTCAGGAAATGAAAACGGGCAAAATTAAAATTATTTAAAAGTGAAATTTGTTCTTTCAAGGATGCCCATCCCTCATAAAACCAAAACGCATACCATGCAGATAAAATAAAATTCAAGATAAACAGCTGAACATAGCGTTTCTCACTTTTCCAAAGCTTATTCCGATAAATAAACCATAAAGCTATAAATGACACAGGCAAAATAATATATTGGTGAAGCGTTAATACATGATTATGTCCAATTATGTAATTTTTAAATATGAGACGGACAGATCGCGCAAATCCTAATGCAGAGCTGAAATATTCATCCCGGCTGTTAGGCTCTTCAGGAAATACCAAAGAATAAACCAAGCGATATTCGATCAACAGGTAAATAAAAGTCATTAAAGCAATACTGCCAAAGAATTTCCAATTAGGGTCTTTTTTCTTGATCCAATCATAAAGCCAAAGCAATCCCATAGCCACCAGGAAGAAAAAGAACCCCAGTACAAAGCTCGAATAAAAAGGCAAAAGGATTAGAATAAGCCAATCCGTCCATTTACTATCTCTGCCTCTAATATTTAAAAAGGCATACAAGGCTAATGGATGCCCCAATGTGGCAAGCATTCCGGATGGCCAAAAAGGAGTCAAAGCAAAGGCCAATGCAACGAATACACGTATAAAGCCATGTTCCTCTTTTCTAACAAAATGCTTTTTAAGTAAGAGATACATTCCAATAAACGCAAAGATTCTAGTAATCGCCTGACTGATTGAATATGCCGTCATGGATGGTAATAAATAATGGAGCCATTCAATTCCGCTGAATTCAGTTCCAATTGAATTCCTCGGCAAACCATTAATGATTTGTGGAATAGTCTCATTTATCGGTCCAAACAGCATTTGATTATCCTTCAGAACCTTGTACCAAGCGATATTGGAATCTAAGTTATCATGCACCCGTATATGAGAATCTTCACCAAGTATAAACATCGGAGCCAAATAAATGATCAACAACACCAGCGCAGCTATCAATAACTTAGTTTCCTCAGTCCATTTATTTCTTAATTCCCCCACTGCTATACACCGACTTTTCAAGATATATTTAAATCAACCCACCAATAATTGTAAAATTATAATGTACTCATGGTAGCTATTTATATACCCCATGTCAAGGAGCTATTGGGTCAATATGGATATTACAAATCTTCACCCTCAACCTTTTTTAATGTAAACTAGGTAATTTTCAAATATAGGCTTATTGTTGTATGTAAAGGCAAATCATCATTACGAAAACAGTCAAAAATAAAAAACCAATTCAACCTGGGGTACTTAACCCCTTAAGGATGAATTGGTCTCCGCGACACTTCTTGAAATTTCTTTCACAAGATATTCATAATTATATTTCCTTCAGCAATGGTAGTAAATCCGCCAGTTTCTTAATCTCATAGGTAGGCTTCACTTGATCCGTTACTTTATGATGGCGGTTTACCCAAACAGATTTTATTCCTGCACGATTGGCACCGAGAATATCCGTCATCAGATTATCTCCAACCATCAGGACTTCTTTTTTTTCAACCTCTAATAATCCTACAGCATGTTCAAAGAGTTCGGGAGCCGGCTTACCTTGTCCAAAATCCCCTGAAATGACAATATGATCGAAATAGGGAGCTATTTCAGGTGTTATTTCCAGCTTTGTTGTTTGCAATTGCGGGGAGCCATTTGTCAGTAAAAGAAGTTTAACACAACCCTTTAATTGATCCAGCACTTCAAAGGTATCCTCATAAATAAAGGGATGTTTTCTTCTTTCTTCAGGAAACTTTTCTGCTAATTCCTGTCCTAACTCTGCATCCTCTATTCCCAATGCTTTCAACCCATTCGTCCACGCATCCTTGCGATAGAGCGGCATAATTTGAGCCATCTTTTGAAATTGCTCATGTTTGTCCTGAAAATCCCCCCATAATCCCTCAAATGGATTTATCCCAATCATTTGTGTAAAAGCGAATGTTTCATAGGAGCTATACAGTTTAGTGGCTTCCTTTCTAACTGATTCTTCTAGCTGCACTGGGTCAATCTGATATTTGTTTATAGACAGCCCGCAGGTTACCCTGAAAGCTTCCTGAACACTTTTTTGATCCCATAACAATGTATCATCGAGGTCAAACATGATTGCCTTTACCATATCGGTTCCTCCGTCCCAGCATCAACCGCTCCGGTTTGATCCTATTAATATAGAAAAGTTTTGTTCTTTGGATAATGGCATTATGAAACATTTCTATTATTCGATTTACCACTTTTCCTTACACGCTTACACTGGTAAAAAATTCATTGTAAAGAGCAGCCACTGCTCGGTTTTCCTGAAGTTCTTTCACACCAAACATCATACTGACTTCAGAAGACCCTTGATTGATCATTTCGATATTAATGCCGGCATTTGCCAAAGCCTTGGATGCCCTCGCAACTGTACCAACATTCGAACGCATTCCCTCTCCCACAATCATAATCAAGGATAAATTGTGTTCAATTTTCACCTCGTCAGCCTCTAATTCCTCTATAATCCGGTTCCTAATAATCTCTTCAAGCTCAGAGTCCATTTGATTCTGTCTTAAAATGACAGTCAAATCATCAATTCCCGAAGGAACATGTTCATAGGACAACTTTAAATCTTCAAGGATTTGAAGAAGTTTACGTCCAAAACCTATTTCTCTGTTCATTAAATATTTGCTGACATAAATGCTGCAAAAATCATTGTCACTTGCAATACCGACAACCGGACCATTCGTTAACTCTTTTTTATTCACGATCATGGTACCAGGTGATAACGGATTATTCGTATTTTTAATATTTACTGGAATCCCTGCTTTAAAGGCGGGAATTAATGCTTCATCATGCAAAACACTAAAGCCTGCATAGGAAAGTTCACGCATTTCTCGATACGTCAATACACTGATTTCCTTTGGTTTATTAATAATCGTTGGATTAACAGAAAATACGGCATCAACATCTGTATAATTTTCGTATAAATCAGCTTTAACTGCATTAGCCAGAATCGAACCGGTAATATCCGAGCCGCTCCGAGGGAACGTCATCACCTTTCCATCCGTTGTATAACCAAAGAATCCTGGAAATATGACAATTCCTTTTTTATTTCTTAAATGATATAGATTGGCATACGATTCTGCTAAAACCTGAGCATTCCCCGGCTCATCACTGACTATTAGTCCTGCCTCACGAGGATTCATGTATTCAGCCTCTACACCTCTGGCTTGGAAAAAAGCAGCTACCAATTTGGCATTATTGTCTTCTCCACTGGCTTTAACGGCATCCATAAACTGACCCTTATCGCTCAGGTCTCCATTAAGAATTTCCATTAAATCAGCTCTAATTCTTTCGACGACAGAGCCTGAAACGGATAAATCCTCTGCTATTAATCGGTATCGATCAATAACCATATCAAATAAATATTGATCACAAGCCCCATTTAACCAGCTTTCTCCACAGGCAATGAGCAAATCTGTCACTTTAGTATCGGATGAAAATCGTTTACCTGGTGCCGATACTACCACTATTTTACGTTGTGAATCTGATACAACAATCTCAAAAACTTTACTCAACTGCTCACCGGATGCAAGAGAAGTTCCCCCAAATTTAACTACTTTCATTCTGCATATCCCCTATGTTTAATTTTTCAGATAATATTAACTATTATCACTTCTCAGCACTAAAGTTTCAAGAGAAAATATAAGAAAATTTCAAATAATATCCATCAGGGTTTCCATTCTTTGAAAGTAAGTCTCATTCATCAAAGAATTAGAATGGCAGGATGACTCATGAAGGCGTAAATATTCTAGTTATCGATCAATTTTTGATGCCGTAAAATAAATAAATTATAAGTTTTAATAGATTATGTCGTAAACTTGTCATTTATAGACATAAGTTGGAAGTATAATTCTTAAAAATAGGGAGTGTTGAGGAAAAATAAGGTAAAATAATTATAATATTTAGTCTGGAGGGTTATCTTATGATGGCGGCATCTTTATTTGGATTAATTTCCATATTGGTATATTTAGGGATTATCGTTTTTATTATTTATGTAGCACTTACTATCTTAAAGTTAATGAAACAAAAAAATGAATATCTAAAGGATATTCGTGACGAAATCAAGAAAAGCAATAGCATCAATCAGTTAAATCCATAATTTTGATTCAATCTTTGATTCTTTATAACTTGTACCAATAACAATAAAAGGGCCGTCACTATGACTGACCCTTTTTTAAATTCTTGAATTTTTTAGGAACTATTATTTTACTTCTTCTTTATTTAATTTACTCCAATTGTACCAACCGTAAATCGCATTGATTGTCCACGAAACATACATGGCAACCATAGACCACTGTCCAAGCATAATGAACATAACCAAGCAAACAAGGTCAATTACAATCCATACGAGCCATTGTTCTCTATATCGTAATACCATGAGGATTTGAGCTACTATTGCCATTACATTAGTAAATGCATCATAGTAAGGCAGAGTATTACCGAGATAATTTTTACCGATATAACCCAGTGCGATAGTACATATAACAATTAACACAGCTGTAATGATCATCTGCACTGACTTAAGACTTTTTGCTTTTACTTGCATTGTTTCCTCGGTCATATTCTTCTTCCAAATAAATACACCGAGAATACAAGTTACGAAGTAGAAAATATTTTCGAAGAACTCAAGATACAGCCCCAACCCCCATACGATATACATATAGGTTACAATCTGTATAAAGTTGAAGATATAAGACGACAGTTTGCCTTTCGCTGTCAAAACAACACAGATTACACCTGATACTCCGCAAATCATACCGATAGGAGAATCAGGAACAAAGCAATATACAATGATTTGAAGCAGTACCATACTTATCATAAATATTTTTTCAAAGAGATTATAACCGTTCCAAAATTCGTTTTTTAGATAATTTTTAATTCTTTCCATTTTCAATGATTCTTTTCACATCACTTACAATAGTTTTGAAGTTGTTCCAATAGCCGCCATTTAGAACCGTTACCTTGTCCCAATTTCCCGAACTTTTAATATTGTTGCAAAGTATGTTGAATAACTCATTGCGTTCCTCCATTCCAGAATGAGCCATAAATCGCTCGTGGTCATCCACAAACTCGCCGCAAGGACATAGTAAATAAATTTTATCCCACCGACATTTTTTTGTGATTTCATCGGCCACTATAGCAACTTTTTCAAATTCTTCCTCTGTTAAGTCACATTGGCTGTCTCTGGAATACCCCTCTGCGTACATTCTTGTTACCATCGAGTCGGAGTCCGCAAAAAAGATTCCTTGATTGGAGGGTGAGTTAATTAATTTTTTATTGAGATTATACTGCCCTTCAAGAAAAGCCATATAGTCCGTTCCGTTTAATTCCCATTCGGCTATATTACTTTCTTGCATGTAGCCTCTTGCGAACTCATAACTGTACGGCGCATTGAAATATTTGCCCAGGTCGGCGGTTAATACTGATTTTCCTTCCGAAGCAGTACCGCATATAAGAATGTTTGTACTAAAAACTCTCCGGAATGGATACGTTATTTTATCCCAATGCTTTATGGGGTTTTCCCTTATCATCGTTGCTGATATTGGAGTTAATGCAAGTCGGTCAACCAAGATTGAGGTTTCATTAAACTTTCCGATTAAGTCCTCATGGTAATTCCTATCCCCGACATACCAAATTCTGTCGGTATCTGTAGGTATTTCTACCGCCTTGCGATAAATAGTTTCAAACTCTTTAAGCCAACCGTTCCAACCATTAGGATAATTTTCAATACCAATTTCATTTTCATTGATTGCATATACAGCAACCAAATCATCATCCGAAAAAAACTCTCTCACGTAACGATATCGCATTTTATGAGGCATAAGTGGTTCACCTTTGTCCCCGTCATATCCACATACAATGACAATACAACCGCCGTCGTTTTCTTTTTTTGCTTGCATAATTAGATCCAAATGCCCTCGATGAAGCGGAGCGAATGATCCAAATACAATACCAACTTTTTTTCCTTTAAGGGGTTTTTGGTAAGAGTTTAACACTTTTCTTCTCCCTTCTTTTTATTCTTTAAATATAAAAATTAAAAGAAACTACGCCCTCGACTGAACCTCTATTTCTCTCATAGTACTACATGTAAATTTAGCTAGTTCTTTATTTTATTATACTAAAATAACATTATGAAAGAGGTAAGATTTACTGAAAGCGTACAGTTATACCAGAGAAAAAGAAACACCAAAAAAGGAGGATACACATTTTGAGTGAATCCTCCTTTTTTCATTGCTTTCATATAGAATGTTTCTTCTAAGTAAAAAGGTTATATACAGTTAGCTAATTCAACCTACAGGATGAGGTAATTCCGATTTAAGGATTGTCTAAATCTAAAGTTTCATCAAGGTGCTGGGCATAGTAAGAAATACCACGCTTAAAGTACTGAAGTATTTCATCATTTGTAGTTTCCATTAAATTCATTAAGACAATTTCCATAGCCCTTTTATATTCCCCTGTATTATATAAAGCCATAGAATAAAAGACTTGCAGGGCTCGATGTTCAGGAAATTCAGTCACACCACGGTGAAGGATGTCAATAGCTTCTTTATAATGTCCCAAAATGCGGTAACTGCTTCCTAAACCAAGGAAACATCTTTGTAGATCAGAATCGGATAGACCTTGTTCAATTGCTTTAACATAATAAGGAATTGCTTTGTTACATAACCCAGAATTATCATAGGCAATCCCAATCTGATAATTTATTTCTGCATTTTCCGGATCATTTTCTGATAGATTTAACAGAAGATTAAGTGCATGATTTAAAATAGCCGAATCCTGTTTCTCACGACCATCTTCACGCAGCGCAATAGCATTATCCAGAAGTTCACGTGGATTTTTATTCATTTATCCCCACCTCATTGTTTCTTGTAATTTACAATCAGTCGCATTCCTTGTTCCCTACATTCGACAATATCGAATAAAACCCCTTTTTAGAAAAGTACAATTAAATCCAGATTTCTAAAGGAGTTGTTAATGTTATGAGTCACGCAGAACGACGGGGCAAGAAATATTTTGATGAGATTTTGTTAAGAGTTCTAGCTAACATGTTTACTAAATTACATCCCTCTTTTATTTTTACGGTTGCGCCTCCAAAAACTTAACGGGTACTGTTTTTGTTAACCAAACATGATTTTTCGAACGGTAAAACACATATCCTTGTTTCATCATTTCACCACTTCGTACACGATACACAACCGGTTTCCCATGCCGTTTTCCTACATTGATTGCTGTTTCTTCATCAGATGATAGATGAACATATAAACGACTCTTTGGAATTAGTCCAATACGTTCAATGGATTCTGTATACTTTTCTCCCGTACCATGCCATAAAAACTCTGGTGGTTCCACGATTTCCAGCTCTACATCAACCGAAATGGAATGTCCTTGATTGGCTCGAATAAGTGACTTGTCCTCATTAAAAGCGTATCTCTGTTTATCATCGGTTCGCACAATTTCCTCTAGGATGTTCATATCAAAAGGATATTTTTTAGAAATACCCTTAATCAATTCCTCGACATTCGCCCATCCATGCTCATCCAGAGTAATTCCGATGGATTCTGGTTTATGACGAAGAATCAAACTCATAAACCTGCTCGCTTTAATCAAACTCATTTTTTGGAATCCTCCTTTATAACATAAAAATGAAAAGAGAATAGAAGCTCCATGTTCGAAGCTGATTCTCGATTATTCGAATAGTTTCTTCTATTTTCTCATATAATACATCGATTTTCGCGAAACCAATGATTTAGAATAGCTAATCGGCTCGTGATATAATGATGAATAATTATGTACAGAGGACCCTAAAACAGGAGGCAGGTATTTTGTCCAAACTAGTAACTTTATTAAAAGAATCTAACTACACCGTTATCTTCACTGGTGCAGGTTTTTCGACTGAAAGCGGGTTACCTGATTTCCGCTCAACTAATAACGGATTGTGGAAGAAGCAAGATCCAGGCACTATTGCCAGTACAGATGCACTTAATCAAAATGTCAAAGAGTTTTTTGAATTTTATCGCCAGCGTGTGGTAGGAGTGAAGGAACACGGCCCACATAAAGGCCATTCTATTCTCGCTAAATGGGAACGTGAAGGTATTATTCAAAGTATTATCACGCAAAATGTGGATGGATTCCACCAGGAAGCCGGCAGCAATCGGGTAGCAGAGTTGCACGGAACCTTACAAAAAGTGCATTGCCAAACATGCGGTAAGGAATATGGCAGTGAAATGTATTTAAATGAATCCTATCAATGTGAGTGTGGCGGCAAGCTTCGCCCATCAGTTATTTTATTTGGTGAAATGCTGCCTGAAAAACCATTCATGATGGCCGAAGCTGAAAGTGAAAAAGCAGACCTGTTTATTGTTCTCGGATCATCGTTATCAGTGACACCTGCTAATCAGTTCCCTTTAATTGCTAAGCAAAATGGTGCGAAACTGGTTATAATTAATTTAGAGCCAACTAATTTTGATTTTTATGCCGACCTTGTGATAAATGATCGTAAAGCAGGTGAGCTTTTGGCAGAAATAGATGCCGAGTTAGCTGAAAATTATTAATAGATTCTGGCCAATCTTTTAGAAGGAGATTGGCTTTTTTATATGCAGTTATCTTCCATATCAGTACCTGAAAGCTGGACAAATTGTAACTAAACAAAAGGCTCTGTTCGTATATATTGCTGCTAATGTCTGTTAATTAACAAATCCCTATGTTACTTCATACAATATATTAAAAAATGGAGTTGTTATTTGTGGCGAGATGGATTGACATATCAACATCGAAACATCAATTAAAACTTTTTGATGGAAATAGGCTCATAAAAGCTTACCCAATTGCAGTTGGAAAAATAATATCACCAACACCTTCTGGGACATACAATATAATCAATAAACAACGTAATCCTGGAAGACAATTCGGAGTTCTTTGGATGGGTTTGTCAAAGCCTCATTACGGTATACATGGAACAAATACCCCAGCTTCAATCGGTAAGAATGTCTCACATGGTTGTATTAGGATGTTTAATCATGATGTTCTAGAATTATCATCTAGAGTACCAATTGGTACTAGGGTTGTTATTCATAAATGACTCTGTTAATCTAGCTCCTCTTACTGCATAATTTTGGTCAAATACGACATAAAAGCATCGCTTCTCTTATTCAACTAATCTTCGCCTTAGTTGAATAAGAACGGGAATTCAAAAACGAACATTATCTACAAACAGAGTCAAACAAAAAAACGACCCACTCATGAGCCGTAACGATATCATTCAACTATTATTCATTTAATTTAAGATTTTAGAATATCATGGTCAACATAACGTTCCCCATTCAGAGAACTGATTACATTTATCGCGACTCTTGCTCCGTCCCCTGCTGTTATAATTGTATGCATGCTCACACCAGCAACTGTGCCGGCTGCCCAGACATGATCAAGATAGGTTTTACCGGAATCATCGACATCAATTACTTTTTTAATACGCGGTTCAGTACCGTCCTTTATTTTAATGCCTGAAGCTTCAGCGAGGTCAACTAACATACCGGAAGCCAAGATCACTTCACTTGCCATATAGTTGGATTCTTCTGTTTGGATGATTACTCCATCATTCGCCACTTCGATTTTTTCAGCGGTTGCAACCTTGAATTCAGCGCCAAATTTCTCTGCCTGTTTTTTACCGATTGCAATAAGGTCAGGTCCAGTGATTTCTTCTACACCATAATGATTTTCAATCCAGGCACGTTTAGTGACACTTTTATCATTATCCAAAACCAACGTTTTTTTACCTGCTTTTGCAGTGAATAATGCAGCACTCGCACCACTTGGACCTGCTCCAATAACTATAACATCATACATTTCCTCAAACCTCCCCAGCCTGTTATGAATTCCACCTTTATTATAACGGAAATAATTACCAATCTCTATTGAAGTGATTTTGGATACCTGACCAATCGTTCTAGCGTATTAGCCATTGGCTGGTTAATAATCTGCTTGGATACCACAACCACCTGAATTTAAAAGACCATACCTCATATTCCAGCCAGCGTTATGTTGAAATTCACATCTATACTTTATTTATACGTAAGTTGTTCGCTTGCAGAAAGCCTAAATCCTCTTTAATAACTCAATTCTTTCACCATTATTCCCCTCAATAAAAACAATTGTCCAGCCATTTCCCATCCTTATTGGCCCCTCTAAAATAGATACATCCTTTTCATTTAAAATTTGTAAACAATCTGTTTCAAAACATATATGTGCCTCGTATAAACCTTTTTCATCAATTCTTCCATTTTCAATCAATTCAATCCTTAATCGGTCATTCACTAAGAATACAATCTTTTCTCCTTCCAACTCCATGTATTGTTCAGTACGAAATCCCAGATATTTTTCATAAATGAACCTTGTAAGCTCCAGGCTTTTCACCTCAAAACCGACGTGATGAATATTCAACGTTTTCATATAATTAAGTTCACATCTCCAAACTCATGCCATAAATACCCCTTTAGTACGGCTTCCTCATACGTTTTAAAAAGGAAATCCGAATCAATAAAAGCAGTGAGCATATCCAAATGGCTCGCCTCAGGTTCATGGAAACCAGTGAGGATACCATCTACTGCTTTCATATGGTAATTAGGTCCGATATACAAATTGGTGCTACCCTTGAGCTCTTCAGTTAGCAGAGCCGTCTCCAAAGCACGAACAACCGTGGTTCCGACAGCAATCACTCTTCTCCCCTCTTTTTTCGCATGCCGAATCATATCCATTGTCTCACTGGGGATTTCATAGAGTTCAGGATTGGTTTCCGGTTTTACTGGCCAGTAGTCATCTAGTAAATAGCTCAAGCCTGTGTGAAGCTGAATAAACTGAAGCTTAACTCCCTTTCTTTGAAGATTGAAAAGCATTTCCCAGGTAAAGGCTCGGCCAGCAGATGGCATTTCAACGGAGCCAGGGACTGAAGCATAGACCGTTTGATAGAAGTTTAAATCAAGTGCCTGTTTCGCATATTCATACCGAATGGGTTCTCCTTTCTGATATAAATAATGTAAAATACGATCCTCTGATTGAGAAAAACAAACACTCCACAAAGGGGTAGCTTCTACCCTGCCACTTATCTCTCCTTTCAATTGTCCTTCAGAAAAAATGAGCACATCTCCAACTTCTATATCTTCATGCAGGGCCAGCACTTCCCAGGCGTTATTCTCAATCTTTTTTGCAAACCTTATTTCTACAGCTTCGGCTTTAACGATCCCTTTTCTAGTAATTGTTGCCCTTGCTGAGGCAGGAATTGTCCTGCTATTATTTAAAACCAGAATATCACCTTTCTTCAGATACCGATCTAGATGGGAAAATTGAGTGTGTTCCATTGTTCCAATCCCTTTATCTGTCACCATTAGCTTGACTTGGTCCCTTCTCATACCTCTGAACTCGGGAGGTTCGGACGCATTTAATTCTTGAGGCAGAAAAAATTTTTTCCTGAGAGGCAATGCCATTATAATCCCTCCTGTTCAAGCTCGAACTTCTGTGCTTCAAACCGTTTACCGTTAATATGCCGTGAATGATTCGAGGCTAAATAAACAAAGGCACCCAGTACCTCCTCCGGTTTAGCCAGCTCCTCATTATGATTAGGATCTGCCAATGCATACATGTCCGTATCCATACTGCCGGGGTCAATCATATTGATTCGTATATTCGTTTCCGAGAGCTCATCTGCCCATGTTTCGGTCAGTCCTTCCAGTGCAAACTTCGAAATTCCATAGGCTCCCCATCCCGCATATCCTTTTTGCCCTGCTTCTGATGTCACATTGATAATAGAGCCTTCATTACGCTGAAGCATTCCAGGCAGAACACGTTTTGTAACCATAAATGGACTTAGGCTGTTTGCCTTTATAACATTCATGAAATCAACCTCTGAATAATCCAGTAAGAGTGGCATCGGGCTAGGCCCCAATACAGCAGCATTATTAATTAAAACATCAATTTGACCAAATCTGCTTTCTGTCATGGAAATAAAGGCTTCAACATCACGCTGATTTGTAACATCCGCTTTTACTGCCAGAACTGTACTACCCAATTCCTCAGTCATTCTTTTCACTTCCTGTAACCGCTCTTCTCCCCGCGCACAAATTGCGAGATTGTATCCTTGTTTTGCAAAAGCAAGGGCTAATGCTTTCCCTAATCCTTTAGATGCTCCTGTAATCACAACTGTTTTCATGATTTATACCTCCTATAGAAACTTATACTTATAGCGTATTGCAAAAAAACAGCCATGCCCTCGGAGGATGGATGGAGTTTCAGCTACATCTTTAGTAGTACTCCACCATAAAAAATGTATAATAATAACAAAACATCTATTAAGGAGACTAAAGGTGGTCCGTAAAATTTTTCTCTCAGAGATTCATATATTGAAAGAAATCGCTGAAACATTAAACGAAGGCACTGATTTAACAGAAGTTTTGGCTCAGGTATTAAAGAAGCTTTTAAAAATAACCTCTTTGGAAACCGGCTGGATCTTCCTTATTGACGAACGGGGCAATTACAAATTAGCCGCTTCTGAGGGACTGCCGCCCGCTTTAAAAATTTCAGACTATGAACCCATGTGTACAGGTGACTGTTGGTGTGTGAATAAATTTTTAAAAGATAATCTACATAAAGCTTCGAACATTATGGAATGCAAGCGGTTGGAAAATGCAAGATTGAATCAATGGGGCGATACGTATGGCCTTGTTTACCATGCTACTGTTCCCTTATCAGCTGGGGATGAAAAATTCGGCGTATTAAACGTAGCCGTAACGAATAAAGAAAGATTCGAAGCAGAAGAGTTGGGTCTCTTAGAATCCGTTGCCTATCAAATCGGCAATGCCCTGAGACGAATCCATTTAACAAAACGGGAGCAGGAACTGAAAGTTGCAGAGGAACGAAATCGCTTGGCACGGGACCTGCATGATTCTGTAAATCAATTACTTTACTCTATTAATGTGACATCAAAGGCCGGAATCAATCTATCAAAAGAGGATTCAATCAAACAGATTTTTGCTGATATTGGGAGGATGTCACAGTATGCACAGGCTGAAATGAAGGCATTGATCTGGCAATTACGGCCAGATGGACTAAAGAACGGACTCGTTTGTGCCCTCAAATCATATGCTGAAATACTCGGTTTACAAGTTATTGTTCAGGTGAAAGGGACAGGATCTCTCCCTTCAAAAATCGAAGGAAATTTATGGAGGATTGGGCAGGAAGCCTTCAATAATGCCATTAAATATTCCGGTCAAAAAGAAGTCTTACTTTTTCTTGAATACAAACAAAATCATATTATCATGTCGGTTGAAGATGGCGGAGTAGGATTCGATATTTCATCAGTAAAGGGATTGCCGAGTCTTGGGCTTAAGAGTATAGAAGAACGCGTAACAGCCCTGCAAGGGAAATTAAGCATAATTAGCAAAAAGAACTCCGGCACCAGTTTAACGGTTGAATTGCCATACTAAAGGAGAATTTTAATGACGATAAAAATTGTTTTAGTGGATGATCACCATGTCGTTAGGAAAGGACTGGCATTATTATTAAATAGCCATCCTGATATGAGCGTAATTGGAGAAGGAACAAACGGTAAGGAAGCAATTGAACTGGCCAAAAAACTGACTCCCGAGATTATGATAATGGACTTACTAATGCCTGTAATGGACGGAATCGATGCAACAAAACACATTGTGGAAACCATACCGAATGTGAAAGTTTTAATCCTCACCAGCATGTCAGATCAAGACCATGCCATTCCTGCCTTGGATGCGGGAGCCAGTGGCTATCTATTAAAGGAAAGCGACCCAGAGGAACTAATCCTAGCTATTAAAAAGGCAGTAAACGGAGAAATCTATATTCATTCCAAAATTACCGCAGAATTAATGACAGTTCTGCAAACGAATAAATCCAAGCAGAATTCGTTAGAATCATTGACTCAAAGAGAAAAGGAAGTTCTCAAGGAAATCACCAACGGCAAAAGCAATAAAGAGATTGCTTCAGCACTTTACATAACCGAAAAAACGGTAAAAACTCATGTATCCAATATCCTGTCTAAGCTAGAGCTGCAGGACCGTACTCAGGCTGCTCTTTTTGCGATACGAAATGGTTTTTAATTGATTTGGATTCGCTGTTATTTTATTGGGGATTTATGTACTCTTCCATTCAATTCATCCGGTAAAAAAAAGAGAATAGAAAATCTATATAAAAAACCAGGTGAGTCATGACTCACCTGGTTTTTTATACGTAATTAAGCAATTAGCGAACTGCTTTCTCACGGGTTATAAGTACGTAAATAACCATCGACATGAATACGGACACAGCCGCTGTCATATAAATACTGCTGTAGCCAAATGAATGTCCAATCTGTCCGAAAATCATAGCTCCTATCCCTATACCTAAGTCAAAGAACGAGTAAAATGTAGCATTAGCCATTCCTTTACGATTTTGGGGTGCCTGATCAATTGCCCATGCCTGTAAGGCTGGCTGAACGCTTCCAAATCCAAATCCATAAAGGAAAGCCGCAAATAACATCATGCTGGTGCTAGGCAGCCAGGATAGTAATAGCATCGCAATAAACACCAACAATGTTCCCGGTATAAATACAGCCTTGTGCCCTTTACGGTCATATAATTGTCCGGCAAACGTTCTTGTCAACATAACAGATAATGCATAGATAACAAAATACCACTGGATTCCATCGATTCCCTTTTGTGCTGTATATAAAGGAAGAAAAGTAGCTATTCCCCCAAAAGTAAATGTGATGAAAAATGCCAGTATGGATGGTTTTAACGAGCTTTTTTCATATAGATCCAGTATCTTCTTACCAGTTGGCTGCACAGTCACTTTCTCAGCTTTCTTGAACTTAATCTGCGTTGCTACCAGAAGAGCAATAACTCCTAGAATAGCACAAATTAAGAAAAACTGATTAAATGGTATCATAACAACCAAAGCAAGACCAAGAGATGGCCCAATAGCCATCGCAATATTTCCGGACAGCCCAAAGTAACCCATTCCTTCACCCCGTCTTGATGCCGGAACCAAGTCTGAAGCAACCGTACCAGTAGCTGTAGTTAATGCTCCCCAACCCAATCCTTGAATAATCCGCATCATGAACAGCAAAGCAATACTTGCCATAAAACCAAATGACCCGAGGGTAAGGATAACAACAATTAAACCTCCGAAATAGACAATTCGTCTTCCCTTCGTTTCCAATGCCTTGCCGGCAAAGGGCCTAATCAGCAAAGCTGAAAATGTAAATATCCCCACAACTGCTCCTATTAGCTGGTCACTTCCACCGAGATGTTTAACGTACAACGAAATTGTCGGCAAGGTCATTTGAAAACCTAAAAAGATCAGGAAGTTTGTAATACAAATGAAGACAAAATCTCTTGTCCATATTTTTTCCTTCTTTATTTTTTGTTTAACTCCTTGTTGTGCTTGATCAATCATTTTATACCTTCTTTCTGCTCCTTTACATTATTTATATTACCCGAATACGAAACTATCTTTCTATGGAAATTTAAAAAATACACAAAAAATCCCTTCTTTTGTAGGCAAGGGAGCAATATATTGTTATTCCCATTTGATAGTATCCTACACCTTTCTGTATTAAAGACTACTTGCTTAAAATGTATTTATAAATTAACTTCCTATAATGTTGAAAGGTTCCACATCTGAATCTACCAGCATACTATCAAACAATTTTTATAATATCATTTTTATTTGAAATGACAGATACTTATGATAGCTCATGCTTGTAAAAGTCCAGTGTGTAGTCTTTATTCTATTAAATTTATTAATAAATTTTTATTAGGAGGTTGTAAATGAGAAAAATAGGAGCGACTGTATTAATTTTGTTAACTTTTATCGGAATTGGATTAGGCTATATTCAATATAAAAAGTCAACTGTTGAACAACGTGTAATTGAGTATCTGACAACTGAAGAGAACATTTCAAAGAATGACATTATTTCCAGTGAACCATTTATTGCAAATTTACGAGGAGATAAGAATTGGATGGTTAGTATTCGACTAAAAGATGATAATAAAACCTACTATTATTACAAAAATAAAAATGAAGTAATTTTAGAATCGTATGTAGAAAACGGAGTAGAACACGTTCAATAAAAGGTAGTAAGGGGAAAATCCTTCATAAATAGGATTTCCTAAATTAATTGGATATAATTAACACTTAAGTTTAACATATCCATAAATAAAAGAGCTCAAATCCATTTGAATTAGAACAGTCGGAGTTGAGCTTCACTTTATTATTAAAATTATAATGATAATTATCTTAACAAAAGTGATTACCATACTCATTCAATCGGTAATCTATTTTGTTAATTTATGATGGAAAGCATAAATTACTGCTTGGGTACGATCCTGAACTTGAAGTTTACCTAAAATATTGCTCACATGTGTTTTAACCGTTTTAAGTGCAATAAATAATTGATCTGCTATCTCTTGGTTCGTCTTTCCTTCCGCCATTAATAATAAAATTTCTATTTCTCGTGATGTTAAATCTTCGTGCAAATCTCTTTTATTTGCGTTCCTAAATTTAGACATGAGTTTATCTGTCACTTCCGGTACCAGAACGGATTGCCCTTTATAGGTTTCGCGTATCGAATCTGCTATTTCACTTGCTTTCGAGGTTTTTAACATATAGCTGATTGCACCTGCTTCAAGAGCCGGGTACACTTTTTCATCATCAACAAAACTCGTCACAATGATTATTTTTGCCTCCGGCCACTCCGCTAGAATCTGCTTGGTTGCCTCAATCCCATCCATTTCAGGCATTACCAAATCCATCAATATTACATCAGGCTTTAGGCTCAATGCCATTTCGACACCCTTAAGTCCATTTTCCGCTTCCCCTACCACTTCAATGTCGGATAAAGAAGATAAATAAGCAGAAACACCTATACGAACCATTTCATGGTCATCTACAAACAATACTCTTATCATACTTTCTCACCTACATTCACTAATGGTACTCTTACTTCGATTCGCGTGCCTTGCTTTGGTACCGAAACCACCTTTAGAATGCCGCCAATTTCTATCGCCCGCTCTTTCATATTTTGTAACCCGTAAGAGCCAGCCTTCGCTTCATCTGCGGTAAATCCAACACCATCATCAATCACTCTCATAATTAAAGAACGTTCATGCTGAATAATATACACTTCCAATAATTGTGCTTTAGCGTGCCGTAATGTATTCGAAACGGATTCCTGGAGGATTCTAAATAAATGATCCTCAATCCCTTTCTCCAATTCCAAATCTTCCACCTTCCATTTTACTGTAAAAGGGATTTTTTGTTTGAGTTCACTTAAAAGATTATCTACGCCTTCCTTCAAGCTTTTATCCTTTAAATGCACAGGACGGAGATGCAAAAGTAAGGCTCGCATTTCTAATTGGGACTGTTGAATCATACTTTCAACCATCCTAAGCTGTTTTTTCTCAGTTGTCTCTTCATTCCCACCTGATTCATTGATGGCTGACATAAGCATGGAAGCAGCAAAAAGCTGTTGACTGACAGAATCATGGAGTTCTCGGGCCAATCTATTTCTCTCCTCCTTAACCATCTCCTGAACTCGTTTTTCCTGTTCCACAGAATTTTCAGTAGCCAGAGCCTGAGAACGTTTTGCCTGATCAAGAAGGACTGTCTGGATTTGTTTTATTTTCTCGAGAGACTCAGATAACTCCTTTGTCTTAATCTCTTTTTCCGAAAGGTTTTCCCCGAGGTTTACACTTCGTAATGTGTCATTTAACTGATTTATTTCAGATTTATAAAATAACCCGCTTGCAATTCCGAAAAAGACACCAAACAACAAGGCAATACTTAGCGCAAATAACAGAAATGGCACATTAAAGATTTTCTTCTCATATAAAGGAGTCCAATCAGAGGAGAAAAAGATTACATAATAACATAAAAATATAGTTAGAAATAGCAGTAGAGAGATTGATATACAGATCAGTAATTGGCGTTTTAGTATACTCATATCCACTTCACCACCAAATTGCCGGCACCGATCGAAGTAACGACCTTTATTTTATAGCTAGCCTCGTTATATCCTTCTGATCTATACATAATTTGCTGATTCCTAAGCTCATTTTCCTTTTCTTCAAATAAACGTACTTTTCCATATAAACAGGTATGGGATATTTGTACACCCACATCGTACGGAACAAATATTTCAATGTCCCCAATACCATTCCGAATCGAAATGACTGATATTTCCTTCGGTAAGACTGTATTGCTCAAATTGATATGAGTATCTCCGTATACGCTTATCACATTCAGATCATTCCATTCGTATACATACTCAGGAGTTTGCTGACTTCCAAAAATTCTATTCGTAATTACAGGCTTGGATATTTCACCATTCCCATTCTGTTTTTCCTGCTGTTCAAACGATTCTTTAGGTTTGATTTGAATAGGTTCACGTCTCTTTTGAAGATGTTGTGAAATATAATCGAGAAGAATAATAAAGAGTAGGAGCCTGACAATGAATAGATTAATTAAGCCTATAAGACCTGATATTATACCAATCCAAAATATCATTTTCCCAAATAGTTTAGAATAACGGGAATAGCCGTAATAAATACAAATTCCCGAAAACAATACGGTATAAAGAATTTCATGAAAGCGAAAAAAGATAATTTCAATTAAAGCAACAATTAAAATAGCAATTAATATTTTTTCTGCCCAATGCCCTTCTTTATATCTCTGCATATTCCTACCCCCCTATCCGTAATTCATCATAGATGATCACCTGCTGATTACTAATCTAAAACAGACGCAGCAAAATACTGCGTCCTACATACTAGAATACCATTTTTTTAATTCACTGTTTCCTTCCTTTTTAAATCTTTTTCAATTTCTGCAATGCGGGTATCAATCGTTGCTTCATAATAATTAGCTTTCACTCGATTTTCTATTTGCATCATATAATCATCAATTTCTAAGGATTGTTGCCCTTCACCCTCTACAGCGTCTTTACCGGACTCCATTAACTTATCCATTTTATGATGAACCTTTGCAATATTTTCCCGCCCCATCAGCTCAAGTCTCTTTATATGCATATCTTTCAGCTTTTGCTTCATTAAAGTAAACTTCTCTTCAAGCTGTTTTAAATCAAGACCAATTTGCACAAGCAGATGTTCAATTTTGGCTGAACGGTCCTCATAAACCGCCTGTTCCTTAATGGCAAATTCGTATAATTCACTCACATCGCCTGCTTCTTTAGCAATATAAGCCTGATGTTTACGTTTATCGGCCATTTCCTTAGCAACCGCTAATTCACGCTTTATTTCCTCTTTCAATCGATATTGACGTTGTATTAATTGTTGAACCTGTTCAACTTCTCTTTCGGATTGTCTCAAATATTGATTCAATTTTGAAATTGGATTCCTCTCCTCCTGCTTATCGATTAAATCATGAAGATCTGCTTCTACCGAATTTTTCATACGAGTAAATAAATTTGCCATGTTTCCTGCACACTCCTCATTTAAAATTTTTATTTAATTGTTCCCATTCTTTTTCAAAGTTTGTAAATGGATCATCATGACTCACATAGTCCTTTTCCTTCTTATGCTCCTTATATAGATAATAAAGAACATACATAGCCACCAAGCCAATTAACGCAGGTATATTACCAACTGAAGCCAATAATGTAATAACCGCAATTGCTCCCCAAACCACTTTCGACAAATTTATATCCGACTTCATGAATCCTTTCACGGCAAAATACAAAATAGCTAATGTAATGGCCAATGTAATAATGGAACCAATATTACCGATAACGATTAGACCAGCCACCAGCACAATCAAGATCAATCCGAGATTTTTCATTGATATTCCCTCCTTATGTCTTTAGTTTAACTTGGAAGAATATTCTTTATAACGACCCTGAGCTTGATTTCCACCTAGGTCTTGAGGCGTAGCTAAACTAAGACTATTAAAAAGCTCTGCAGTACTGCTTCCAAAAAAATAGCGCAAAAAATAATTAGAGAATCGAGTATTGCACTAGGAGAAGAAAATCCTATCCAGCTAGTGCTGAGGTGACTGTACAGGCCCGATAAGCATAAGAAGAGGCGCGCCAGGGGCGATTTCTCCTACCGTAGTGGCTATCCTTATGACCTCGAGGGACTAGGAGTCGAAGCCGAATCACACCATATATTAAGTAAAGTAATAATGGAAAATCTAACAGACTATCTAAATAACCATCTGCCCCGGGGAGCATACGTAAGTTTAATAGTTGATTCCCCAGCTGATAAGCTTTATGAGAAATTCGATTTTGAATATAACGCTCCCCAATCTGTCGGGATGTATCGAAATTAATATAGTTTTAAAGAATACATACTCAGAGCCAAAGAACGCTGAGTTTTTGGTTGTCATTCAAGTTTTCTAATAATGTCAATATCTCTTCTTTTTTGCTACTTACCAGTTAGGATGGCCTTGTATACTTAAAAAACACACTTTTCTACTCATCTTCCTTCTGTGTGTTTCTACCCACTCTTCTCTGTTTTTCGAGCATAAACCCCATAATTAGCTAAGTCGTATTTACTATTTTTTGAAAAATCAAAAAATTAAAAAGACTATTTATAATCGTGGTGGTAAATTAATAGTGTGGTAGATAGTAAATTATTTACCTAAACTTTCATTTTCAATTAAGGGGTGATTTTGTAGATTTCAGATATTGACAAATAAAAAGGAGGTTGGAGCTTTGCATTTCAAAAATACTAAGAATGTCGTTTTTGTTTTACTATCACTGGTATTACTATTATCTAACTTATTAATCGGTATAGGTACAGCGAGCGCTAATACATATGAAAACTCTAAACTAAAGCCCTTTAGCAACACAGTAAAAAAGAAACTGGATGTAAGTAAATATGACCCAGATGAAAAGGTGCGCGTTATTGTAGAACTCGAAGGTACTCCTGCAATTGATTACGCCACTAAACAAGGTGTTATGTTTAAAGAACTCTCCAAATCAAAACAATCGGAATTACAAGCAAACGTTAAAGACCAACAATCCGATTTCCTATCATCTATTAATAAAAAACGTGTAAAATTCGACGTTGAAAACTCCTTTACAGTAGTCGCAAATGGGGTCAGTGGTGAAGTAAAGGCTTCAGACATATCAAAAATTGAAAGTATCTCCACTGTTTCATCTGTATATATCGCTAATGAATATAAGCGACCGGAAGTAAAACCTGAAATGGTATCCAGTGGTGATATCGTTGAAGCAGAAGAAACATGGGTCAAAGGATACAATGGTACAGGTACAGTTGTTGGTATTATTGATACTGGAATTGATCCCAGCCATAAAGATATGGTTCTAACTGATGAAAGCAAAGCAAAGTTAACAAAATCGGATGTAGATGCAAGCATTTCTAAAAATAAATTACCAGGAAAATACCATACAGCGAAGGTTCCATACGGATACAACTATTATGATAAGAATCAAGAAATTCTTGATCTTGGCTCTGATGCATCCATGCATGGTATGCATGTTGGTGGAACGGTTGGAGCAAATGGATCCAAAGATGCTGGAGGCATTAAAGGAATTGCTCCTGAAACACAATTATTAGCTTTAAAAGTATTTGGTAATGATTCAGAAATGCCTTCAACATGGGGCGATATTTACGTTAAAGCAATTGATGATGCCATTTTGCTTGGTGCAGATGTGTTGAATATGAGTCTTGGATCAACTGCAGGATTCCAATCTCCTGAAGATCCTGAGCAAAAGGCGATTGAAAGAGCTGTTAATAACGGTGTATTAATGGCCATTTCAGCGGGTAACTCTGCTCAGATCTCTGATGGATACGCAGATCCTTTTGCAACGAACCCTGATATCGGGCTTGTAGGATCACCAAGTGTTTCCAAAGATTCCATCTCAGTTGCTTCTCTTGAAAACACACATGTATTTGTAGATAAATTTGAATTTACGATTGGTGGAACGACATACTCAGCTGGATATAAAACACAATCCTCTCCTCTACCATTAGATGTTTTCGGTACAACTGAAAAAGATGTTGTTTATGTTGGTAATGGTCATCCAGATCAATATCAAGGAAAGGATGTAGCTGGTAAAATAGTTTTTGCTGTCAGAACAGCTGCTACTCCAAACTACGGTGAAATCCAAAAGCAAGCCGAAGCTGCCGGAGCCATCGGTGTTATTATCAGGGGAACTCCTGCACATGGAGATTTTGTCAGCATGGCTCTAAACAGCCCTACTATCCCACTGGTTTCACTGCGAGTAAGCGATGGTACTATGTTTGAAGAAAAAATTAAAGCAGCTGGTGATGTAGGTGTAGTTAAATTCACCGGGGAAATGATACAACTAGAAAACGGTACAGCCGGACAGTTGTCTACCTTCACTTCATGGGGAGTAACACCAAACTTAGATTTTAAACCTGAAATCACAGCACCAGGTGGAAAAATCTATTCAACATTAAATGATGATAAGTATGGAGTTATGAGCGGTACATCCATGGCTGCACCGCATGTAGCAGGCGGATCTGCCCTTGCGTTGGAATATGTAGAGAAAAATTTTCCAAATCTTGAAGGCAAGGATAAAGTCCAACGTGCGAAAACTTTATTAATGAATACATCTGAAACTATTAAAGATCCTCTCGGTACAACCTATTATTCACCACGTCGTCAGGGTGCCGGGGTTATGAAATTAAACTCAGCAATTACTTCCCCAGTTTACGTGGTAAATAAAGGAACGGATGATGGAAAAGTTACATTAAAAGAAATTTCCAACGATAAGTTCTCTTTTACACTGACTGCTACTAACTTCAGTGAGAAAGATGCAACATACACAGTTGATACAACTGTACTATCCGATGCTCTGTACGAAGCAGGTGGATATACGTTCAATGATCTGACACCACAGGAAATCAAAAAAGCAATTGTTACATCCGATAGTGAAATTACTGTTGCAGCTGGTAAATCTAAAGATTTTACAATCACAATTGATTTAAAAAATGCAAAAGCTGATTTAGAAAAAGCGATGAAAAACGGATACTTTGTTGAAGGCTTCGTATTCTTAAAAGCTAAGAATCTCGAAGACTCTCTACCTACTTTATCCATACCATTTGTTGGATTTAAAGGTGACTGGAATAAACCAAACATTATCGATCCAATGAATAATTCCGTCGATTCATTCTATGGATATACAGGTCTTGCCGATTCTAATACCGGTGAATTTTTAGGAGTTAGTCCATTCGATAAGAATCAAATTGTTGATCCATCTAAAATAGCTTTTTCACCAAATGCTGACGGTCATTATGATGCAGTGGCCCCTGCCCTATCATTTTTACGAAACAGCAAAACGGTGGAATACAGTATTACCGATACAGATGGTAAAACATTGCGTAAAATAACTACTGATAAGTACCAAAGAAAGAACTATGCAGCAGACTCTATCGTAACATTCGAGCCATACTTCACTGAATGGGATGGTAAAGTAAATAACAAATCTGTTGAAGAAGGACTGTACTATTACCAAGTCAAGGCAATAATCGATTACGAGGGCAAGGAACCTCAAGTATTTAAAATGCCAATCCTAGTAGATAATACAGAACCAACTGTGTCTGATCTTAAATATGATGATGCAACAAAGACAGTTACATTTAAAGCTGAAGATACAAATTCAGGCGCAGGACTTCAATATATCGAGCTTTCCGTTAACGGTAAAGCACTGAAAGATTATGTAGCACCAAACAGCACCAACACATACAGTGTCAAATTATCCGACCTGAAGTATAGCGATGATACACCAGTAGAAGTGAAAAACGGTGACAATATCAACGTAGTTGCCCATGACTATGCTGGGAACCGCGGTGCTAAATCATTATTGGATAAGACAATTCCTTATATCAGTGTCATAGAACCTGCACCACTTGGAATCTACAATGAACTTGAAGTATTTGTCTTCGGATATATAACTGACGATTCTGAGATAGATTATGTATGGGCTGAATATGAAGGGAAACGCCAGAACCTTATAATTGAGTTGGATGAAGAAACTAAGGAGCCTTATTTCTTTGATATTTTTGAGTTCTCCAAAGAAGGTAAACATGATATTCGATTCTATGGAGCAGATGTAGCCGGTAACAAGATTGATTTCAACAGAGAAATCTTTATTGATACTAAAAAGCCAACAATTGAAGTTGACTACAAGGCATTCTCCACAGGTGATAGCCAAAAAGTTAAGGTCAAAGTTGGTGATAACTACAATGCTCTTCGACTAGTCGTTAATGGAAATGAAGAAATAAACACATTTAATGATTTGGGTGACTTACCTGTTTACGCACCTTACTCTGTAACTCAGGAAATTGAACTTCCATTAGCGGAAGGTGTGAACGAGTATGAATTCGTGCTTGAGGATATAGCAGGGTACCAAGTTAAGAAGAAAATTGAAATTAATAAGGTGCCAATTCCTGTTAAGCCATCCGTAAATGCTGTAACGGATGCCAGCACAAAAATTACGGGAACTGCACCAACCGATTCAAAAGTAACCATTACAGATAAAAAGAACTTAACACTAACAACTACAGCGAATGATGGTAAATTCTCGATAGATTTAAAAACGAAGCTGAAAGCCGGTACTAAATTATACGCTACTGTTACAGATCCGAAAACTGGATTAGTGAGCGAAGTAACAACGATCACAGTAACGGATAAAACAGCTCCTTCCGCTCCTTCTGTCAATGCTGTTTCAGACAAGTCTACAACTGTAACAGGTAAAACGGAAGCTGGTGCAAAAGTAACAGTTAAGGCTGGTTCTAAAACTCTCGGTACAGCTACTGCCAATAGCAATGGAAACTACACTGTAAAAATCAAGAAACAAAAAGCCGGAACTTCCCTTTCTGTAACAGCATCAGACAAAGCAGGTAATATAAGCAAAGCGAAAACAGTTAAAGTGGCAGATAAAACAGCTCCTTCCGCTCCTTCTGTCAATGCTGTTTCAGACAAGTCTACAACTGTAACAGGTAAAACGGAAGCTGGTGCAAAAGTAACAGTTAAGGCTGGTTCTAAAACTCTCGGTACAGCTACTGCTAATAGCAAAGGAAACTATACAGTCAAAATCAAAAAACAAAAAGCTGGCACTTCCCTTTCTGTAACTGCGAAAGATAAAGCTGGCAATACGAGCAAAGCAAAAACAGTAAAGGTAGTAGATAAAACTGCTCCATCTACTCCTTCTGTTAATCCAGTAAAATCAAGTTCTACAAAAGTGACAGGAAAAACAGAAGCCGGGGCTAAAGTAACGGTCAAAGCCGGTTCTAAAACTCTTAGCACTGCTACGGCCAACAGCAAAGGGAACTATACCGTTAAAATCAAAAAGCAAAAAGCCGGTACGACTCTTTCTGTAACTGCCAAAGATAAAGCTGGCAATACGAGCAAAGCAAAAACGGTTAAAGTGAAAAAATAAGTAAAGCAAAAAGGTGCCCTGGCTTGTCGCCCAGGGCACCTTTTATTTTTACCTAATAATCTGTCTTTTAAAGCTTCGATTCATTCTGATAGAAGATGAAACTACTGTTATACCAAGAGGGATTTGTTCATGTTAGATATGTTCTTATATAATTGGCAGGTTAGAGATGAGTGGTTTAATTGGTGTAACAGTACCCAAAG
This sequence comes from Bacillus sp. z14 (2026), assembly GCF_058313575.1. Classification (NCBI taxonomy): domain Bacteria; kingdom Bacillati; phylum Bacillota; class Bacilli; order Caryophanales; family Bacillaceae; genus Bacillus; species Bacillus sp. z14 (2026). Next base: position 373,044 of record NZ_JBZFQK010000002.1, on the reverse strand, counting down.
AAGAACTGACAAAAAAACGCATGGGTGGAATGGGTAGTATTCCACATAATTTATATCATGTCATCGATTGCGAACAAATTTGGATTAATATCTCACCAATACATGCCAAAGGAGCTTTAACTCCTGTAGCACCTCTTTGACAGTTCCATAATCAGACCAATTCTCAGGATAACAGCACAGGTCTTTTGCTGCTGAACCAATTACGCTTGCATCAATATAATCACAATTAGTTATTCGTTTTGCCAGATGAGGCATTTTCGCTCCTCTGAAATCTGAAGGGACGTCCTTGCTATTAAGTTTAAAGCCCTTTCTCCAATATAGGCTGATTGAATACTGTCCGCAAAGCTACTCTAGCATATTTCCGATTTCAGTAGCTTGAAAAGAATCATCAGCCACAAGTGCATCAACATCCTTTTCAAGCGATACTTCCCCGTGTACTTGTGCTTCAATGTAATAATCCAGATTGCGATTAGGTTTTCGTTTCACAAGGTCTGATTGTATATTATATAGGTTGGCCAAATAACTTATTAGCTTAGGTGGTCGTAATTCTGATTCGCCAAGTACAATTTCTCTGGAAAATGACTCTTCTAAAAGCGCTGCCAAAATTAAATCGAATTCTTGATATATCCCTTTTTCCTTTAATTCGAGGTGTGAGTCCATATATGTGTAGGTAGAACGATAGGAGACTTTCGGAGAAAGCAGAAAACAACAGGAACCAAAACGTGGTGCAGGTCCATCAGAATGTAACATAACATTCAATGCCCCATATTTAGGATGTTCTTTATGGCTTGTGCCTTTAAACTGATAAGCTCCTCCAAACATTCTTGTCTCCCAAAGATCACGCTCACCCCCTTGATAGGCAGAGACACTTCCATTTGAAATGAATGTTTCAAATTGACTCTTGTATACACCCTCATTGAATAAAGATTCAGCCACGCTTATCCGGTTGTGAGTGAGCCGATCCGGATGAAAATGCAAGCCAATTCTTGCGTTATTCTTCATATTATTAACCGCTTGCTCAAATACTTCTGTTGATATATTTGACATCGTCAGTACATGATTAAGAGTTCGTTTTGCATCTTTTTGTAGTTTTTTTGAGTATGCTTCAATATACTGAATCGCCTATCGTTGAAATGCTGTTAACATCTATTCCCCTACTTACCAAAACATAATTACAGTGCATTTTGACAAATATTTTGGCTATTTTAACTCCATACTATAAAAACAATGGATAAAATATACTTCACTTGCAAATTATGCATCCAATTGATATATTAAGTTTTTGTGTAAAAGTAACTTTTTTACTATTCTCAGACAGAAAAATACTAACCAGAGGTGACATAATGAATTACTTATGGGGAATGCTCGGGATTATCTGTATTTTAGGAATCGCCTTCCTTCTATCAACCAACAAACGAAATATTAATATTCGAACTGTAGTTGTAGCATTGGCTATTCAAATTTCTTTTGCTTTTATTGTTTTAAAATGGCCACTTGGACGTGCAGCATTTCAGAAAATAACCGATGTTGTGAATAACATAATCGGTTACGCAAATGAAGGAATAAACTTCCTGGTTGGCGGTCTTTATACACCACAATCAGGCATTACAACCGTTTTCTTATTTAATGTTTTAGGAATCATCATTTTCTTCTCTGCTTTAATCTCTGTTTTGTATTATTTGGGGATTATGCAATTTGTCATTAAATATGTAGGTGGCGCTCTTGCAAGACTATTAGGCACAAAAAAAGCCGAGACATTTAATGCAACAGCTAATATATTTGTTGGGTGTACAGAAGCACCTTTGGTTATAAGGCCGTTTATAGATAGATTGACCAATTCCGAATTATTTTCTGTTATGGTCTGTGGGTTGGCTTCAGTATCAGGTAGCGTACTTGTAGGATATTCTTTATTAGGTGTTCCCTTAGAATATTTGCTAGCAGCAAGTATTATGTCTGCACCGGCAGGACTATTACTTTCTAAGATCATGATACCTGAGATGGAACACAGTCAGGAAGATGCGACAGGTTTTGAAATGGAAAAGGATGAAGAGGCAGCCAATGTAATAGATGCAGCTGCTAACGGAGCATCAACTGGGCTTCAATTAGCACTGAATGTTGGAGCCATGCTGCTTGCCTTTATCGCTTTAATTGCTCTGCTGAACGGTCTGTTAAGTTTCGTTGGTGGATGGTTTGGATTTGATCAGTTATCAATTGAATTACTATTAAGCTACATATTTGCTCCATTAGCTTTTGTCATTGGTGTACCTTGGAATGAAGCCTTGACAGCTGGGAACTTCATTGGTCAAAAGCTTGTTATAAATGAATTTGTGGCATATAGTAATTTTGCTCCAATGATTGACTCCTTATCAAATAAAGCCGTTGTCATTATTAGCTTTGCACTCTGTGGATTTGCAAATCTTTCTTCTCTTGGTATCTTACTTGGAGGACTTGGAAAGTTATCTCCAAAGAGGAGACCTGATATCGCACGATTAGGCATTAAAGCGATCATAGCAGGTGCACTGGCATCCTGTTTAAGTGCTGCAATTGCAGGAATGATTATTGGGTAGGAAATAATCCGGATTTTTAAAGCTTAGGATATTAAATACTATGGCCTCAAGTGATTTTAAGACTTGAGGCTTTAATTTTTATGAAGCACTAGCAAACATCATATACCTGTTCTCAAATCTCTTTTTAATTCTATATCCCCGATATTTTCCATATCGCAAGTGAAATACATTATTTTAACAAATTCCCCACATCCAGTATAGATGAAATAGTTACGGAGAATGACAAATATACCAATGATTTTTCATATTATTTTACCACCTTCTTCCATGTATATTTCTAGTTAATAGTTAAAATCTTTGTTGATACAGCATGTTATACAACCATGATTAATAACCAATAAAAAGGAGGCATTCTAGATTTGAAAAAAAGATGGTTCTCTCTATCTGTACTATGTGGAATTATGTTACTAACTGGAACCTATGTAGGTGCAAAAGGATGGTATGAAACAAAGCCTGTACCAAAAGGAGAAAGACATCAACTTTCTGAAATTATTCCCCCAAAAGCAAAATGGGAAAAAATCGCAAAAGGCGATGAAGGGTTTATTGAAGGAATAAATTTCGACCGCAAAGGAAATATCTGGCTGGTCAGTCCAACAACCGGTGAACTTCTCACTATAAAAAAAAATAAAATAGAAGTAGTAAAACAATTTCCCAGTCCTGTTGGTGCAAAGTTCCATAAGGACGGAAGGTTATTTATAACAGATTTAACCGGGGTTATACATGCCTATAATCCTAATACGAAGAAAGTACAGTCGCAGTAGATTCTTTTAATGGGGAACCTTTAAAAGGGCTGAATGATTTAGTATTTGATGAAGATGGGGGCCTGTATTTCACTGAACCAATGGGTTCTAGTGCAACTCACCCCGTCGGTCGCGTTTTTTATCTTCCTCCAAATAGCAATGAAGCGCAACTGTTTGCCGAAAACATAGCTTATCCGAACGGGATCGCTATCTCCGCAAATCGCCAACGTGTTTATATCTCTGAGTTTAATAAAAACAGAGTACTCTCTGTCCCTTCCAAAAATGCCCTTTCTTCACCTGAAACTGCTTTTATCTTTGGGCAATTTGAGGGCGGAATCGGTCCTGATGGCTTAGCAGTCGATACTGAGGGAAATTTATATATAGCTCATTTTCAAGCCGGTGAAATTGTAGTCCAGGACTCAGATGGATTTAAATACGGGGTTATTCGTCTGCCTGTCGGTGCTGGAACATTTATAACTAATCTAGCCTTTCATGACGGGTACTTGTATATTACTGAATCCTCAAAAAATGAAGTGTGGCGAATTCCTGTAAAAAAAGAGGGATCACAACCATATGGATTACAATAGAAAGTAAGTAGCCCATAGCTGAGCTTTTTAACACACAATTTCAAACCTAGTTCAAATACAAAAAGGAACGCCTTAGATGGGCGTTCCTTAAAAATTTTCTATTGATTATTAATGAACGCGCACAACACGTCCGTTAAATTTTTGTTTCCAGTATCCTGTTTTAAGGCTGGCAATTGCTACACCAGTAGAGCTTTGGGAACCGATGAATTTTCCACCGCCAACATAAATGCCGACGTGACCGTCTTTTTTATACGTATCGAAGAAAACCATATCTCCCGGTTGCATTTGGCTTGTTGGAATCTGTCTTCCAGCATGTTTCAGAGCATCTGTGCTCGCTGGTACAGAATATCCACCTTGTTTAAATGCCCAGCTAACAAAACCGGAGCAATCAAAGCGTCCTGCTGCAATATCAGCTTGAGTTCTTCCGCCGCCGAATACATATACGGAGTTCCCAATATATTTATTGCCTGCAGTTATAACGGTTTGAATATTTTTATTTTGGGTAGAACTATTAGTAGAACTTGGCTTCTTATTAGAAGAGTTTGAATTAGCTGGTTTAGAGCTAGTTTGTTCGTTCTTCGAAGTGTTTACAGCTTCTTCTTTAGAGCTGGAATTCACTTTATTTGTTGTTTCATTCTTAGTTGAAGAGTTTGTTTCTTCTTTTTGAGTATCAGCGATCTTTTCAACTTTCTCTTTTACATTGGAAGTTTCTTTTACAACAACTGGCTCTACCACAATATCGATATTTCTTGCTTTAGCATCTGCTAATTGACGTTGACTTTCTTCTTCCTTAACTTTAAGCTCTTTCTTCAAAGAGTTTGTTTGATCTTGTTGTTGCTTAATATCCTGCTGCATACCAACAAGCTCAGTTTTCATATCCTTTAAACCAGTAAGCTTTTCTTCTACTGTTGCTTGTTTATCCTCAAGTTTAGTCTGATCCTCTTGAATTTCATCGATCAATTGACGGTCCGCTTTAACAATTGTTGAAACGGCTCCGATTCGTTCAATAAAATCTCCAAAACTAGTAGATCCAAAAATGACTTCTAAATAGCTGACGTTACCATTTGTTTGTTGGTATGTAACAGCACGCTTCTTTAAAATTTCTTGGCGTTTTTCATTTTTTTCTTCCAGTTCGGTAATTTCATTATCTAAAGTCTCTACTTGTTTTTCCGTTTTGACAATATCATCTTCTGTTTTATTAATCATGTTCTGATTATCTTTAACAGCCTGGTTGATTTGATCAATACGAGTATTCAGAGTAGAAATTTCAGCTTGTACCTCATTTAAAGCAGCTTGAGCTTTATCAACCTCAGCTTGCCTGGCCGGGTCTTTTGCAGCACTTGCTGATGGAATGCCTATGTAACTGCTGAACCCAAGCAATAAAGCCGTACTTAGCGCAATAATTCTTTTATTCATCATTAAGATATTACCTGCTTCCTAGTTTTTTTAATTTATCGGGTCTTTCATACCATTTCTATTTATCTATTTATCTAACATGGATAAGTATATCATGCTAATTTAACAAATAAGTTATAGTAATATTACAATTATGTTTCAAAAACATGTTACAAGTTTTTATTTTGTAATAATAGGGTATAAATAACTTCGATTCTATAAAAAAACTTACAAAAAGTAATTTATTTAGTAAAATAAATGTAAATTACTTTTAACAGAAGAAGAAAATTAAGCTAAAATCCACTTAAAAATCCCGTGATTATTGGCGAATCAAATCTAACTTATTATTTTAATAAAACATCTAAACTATCTAAGTATTTTCTATTAATCCTCTTATTTCCAGATTTCTAATCTATAATTCCCATTCTAATAGCCTTTACAGCTACTTCTGTTCGATTTTTGGCATCCAGCCTTCTCATAATGATTGAAATATAGTCTCTGACTGTATACTCACTTAAATAAAGCTGAACAGCTGCCTCTGTTGTAGACGCTCCTGCAGCCAATAACTTAATAATATCAACCTCACAAGGAGAAAATGATAGTTTACGATTTAAATCATTCTGTGTTACAGAATTTTCAGGGTTCGTAAACCTAAGCAACAGCTCTCCTGCACTTTGCCCAAATTTCATTAATGCGGGATACAAGCTCCTATCTCGCTCAAATTTCCGCCCTGGCCCTTTATCTAGTAAAATGCCGCCAATCATCTTACCTTCTTCCGGAACATAAATAGGGACAATTAACATGGATACGAGATTAAATTGCTTAATAAATTTTTCAGGAAAACCGTATGTGGCATCCTCTATAAAAATAGGCTGAAAATTACGCAGCTCATTTCCTGCTGGTTTTAATTTATTCAAATAATGTGTCAGTGCAGGAATGTTTATGATTTGTTCCTGATTATCTATATGGTGGGCGTATACTCCTATTGCTCAGGTGTAGGTGGTCAGATGGAAGATAGCAGTGAAGAGGAATTAAAGGATATTATTAAGAGTTTACAAGAGGGGACTAAGAAGAAACAAACAAGTCAGAGGAGCAAGATAAAGAAGAAACCAATAAAGAGGAAGAATCGGACAAACCTTCGGGCGATCAGCCTGCAGCTGAACCTGAAACACCGGAAGCTGAGACACCGGCTATCGAACCTGCCCCAGATCCTATGTACCAACTGAACCAGAAGAGGAAGAAGACAGTGAAAATCCGGATGATGGTGTAGAAGAACCTGATCCTCCTGTGGACGATGGCACAGACGAAACTGAAATACCAACTCCGCCACCTGCTTCATAAACTACTTATCTATCTAAAAAGGAGCTGTCGAAATGAATCGACAGCTCCTTTGTCATGACGGTTTAAACGAACTTACATTTGGAAAGAGATAGGGTTGAACGGTCGTATCACTTCTTACAAACAACGGATGCAGGGGATGCCCCTCTCTTGTTGTACCCAGGCAGTTAGGATCATATCCCTTAAACCAGTCCGATAATAACTGATAATCTTTGTGATGGATGGTACAGTTTTCTCCCCAGCCAACGATAATTTCAGAACCGCTGTGTAAGGCATTTTCTAAATAGAAGCGGTTTTCAGGACCTGTAGCCTCCTCCAAGGACAGATTCCTGAGATCTCTCCATTCCCTGCTCCGATAGGCAAATACATTCACCAATTCCACAGAACCGCAATCTAATTTCTTAGCAAACGAAACACAACGCATGGTCGTCCGGTCATCCACTCTGTCATCAGCCTCGCTTGGGTGTAAAAGAACAAAGACAGCTTTTCTTAAATTGTAATCATCCCATTCCCTCTTTAGGGAATATCGATAATTTCCTTTTATAATGGCACTCCTTTTCAATCGATTTCCCCCTTTCCGTTCCTATTATTATGTATAAGCTCCTCAGGTGACTTTTATGATAAAACCGGCCAACAATCATTGAGAACAATTTTGTTCCATTATTTTATTTGGAGCTTGACTTGCTTTTTGTGGGTAAGTGGGTAGGTGTCTAATTCAATATTAAGAGGACCCTTAATGATTTCTTCTGGTTTATAGTAGAAGCTTATAGCGTCTAAACCGTCTATTTCCCAGTACTCCGCTTCCCCTGTTGAAATTTCTTTACCTGTTCCATCATTTATCATTCCACCGCCAGAAACAGTATCTTTACTCTTGGGGATTTTCATGAAAATATACACCTTATTTTCTTCTATCTTAGAAGATTTCACTAATCCATCCGATGGATATTTCAATAGCCTGCCTGTTTTTTCATCAACTTCAATGATTAACTCATCCTTATCTAGAGCATGAATACCATCGAATAGTAGGTACAGCTTCTCGGGTTTCCGAAAATAATTACTTTCTATATAGATTTCACTTTCTTCCTCATTAAAATGACTGCCAGTAGATCCCCATATCTCACCTTTATCATCCATTAGCCTAACATGATTCAAATGAAATATTTTTTTTGTATTATTCGGATCATATTTTACGTCAACCCTGACACTTAGTGGATCAATTTCTACTTTTCCAAACGTAATCCGCTGATTGTCTATGGTCACTGTTTCATCAATGGCCATCTGTTTATGCTGACCTTTATACAAGGAATGATCTATTTTCAAAGGGAACTTAAATGGACCTATTAAGCTAGTGTCATTTTTCAGATGGACTTTTAGTTCTATTTCTTCTCTATCTTCAAGCTGATGCACTAGATTAAAATCTAAGGAGCCGAACCCATTTTCATGAGCTGAATAGGATATGGATTGCTCGACACCGTCTCCGTCAATCAATAGATCGGGAAATTCTATTTGTATATCATCCCCTGCTCCCTCTATATGATAAAAAACAACCATCCTATGCCTATCAACAATTAAGGATTCAATCGTTACCTTATACCCATCCTTCTCTTGCGTCTGTCCAACTGACTGTAAAAAATCATTCTCCACTGCAGACATATAGCCTTTATCGTTTCGGATTAGATTGATAATTTTTTCTGCGCCCGGTATAGAAGAAAGGGCATTTGCAAAGGACGGTGACACTCGTACCAGGCTAATGCAAAACAGGAGTACAATAGCAGCCGCTGCTAATCCTGTATATTTTATAAGTCTTTTTCTCTTCTTGTGTTTGGCTTTACTAAAGCCTGACTGAATGGCTGCGGAAACTTTTTCGTTTGGTACAGGCACATATTCCATTTGTTTTTTTAAATCCAATAATTCTTGTCTCTCTTTTTCATACATGGCGGGTACCTCCCGATTCCTTCATTAGTTCCTTGAGCTTCCGAAGGCCTTTGTAAAGTCTTGTTTTAACCGTACTTTGTGGGCATTCACATATATCCGCAATCTCACTTATGGATAGGTCCCGTAAATACTTTAATACGATGATTTCACGTGATGGTTCATCCAGGAACATGAACGCCTCTTCTATTTCAAGCTGACCATAATCATCCGTATGGACCATTTCCTGTCCAATGAAATGATGGTGTATTTTTTTGGCCTTCAATTCATTTGAACAAACGTTTAATAAAATTCTTACAAGCCATGTAGAGAAATAGGATGGCTCTCGCAGCTTTTTAATTGAACGGTATGCTCGAAAAGTCGTTTCCTGGATAGCTTCCAGAGCTTCTCCTTCATTTTTTAAATAGACAATGGCCATTCGATACAGCTGTTCCTTATGAAGATCTAATAAAGTTAAAAATGCTGTATCATCCCCTTTTATAGCCCTTTGTACTAAAGAAGCATCTTCATGCATGCGGCTCCCCCCTGTTTTCTCTCTACTTATTAGACTGTTTATCCTAGAAAAAAGTTTCAATATATTATAAAAAATACCATAATTTTATAGTTTTAAGATTTATAGCATAAATAAAAGACCTCAAAATCAAGAGGTCAATAATTAAGAATCTAATTAGAGGACATAAAGTATAGAAGTGTTATCAATGGAAATATCATAAATAGTATATTTAATATCTGAGTGAACCATAGAAACAAAGTCTTTTTTTGGGCGGTTTTATTGATATATAGAAAAGAAGCTGCACCTATAACACAGGGGATCAAGCCTAATAATGGATATCTTTGAGGAGTTGAGTTAATCGATTGGATAAGGGCCATTATACATACCACCAAGCTTACCCCCATTAAAAGCGCTGGAATCCATACTTTGTTTCTTTTCATTCCCAATACCATCCTTTCTGCGGAACAACTAATATTTCATATAAATTGATTCGTTTAATCCCATTTTATGTACTTCACTTTCTAATAAATCCTTCTCACTATAAAACAAAATAAAAAATGATTGGTAAAGTGATTAAGCTAAGTACTGTACTTATAAATGTACAAACCGAAACAAATTCCGGCTTTGTATTAAACTGAATGGCATACATCGTCGTATTTGCAGCAGCAGGCATTCCGGCCATGATAATCATTAATTGTTTAAGCAAGGTATCGATTGGCAAAAGGGCTGAAATTCCCCACGCTACAAGGGGCGCCACTGCCAATTTAATGATTAGTGCATACGTAACCTTTTTATATTCAATATTCTTAAGACTGATTTTGGCTAATTGCATACCTAAAACAAGCATGATTGTCGGAATAGCCGCGCTTCCAACTAAATCAATGGTAGTCATTAAGGAATGGCTGATGGTAATACCCGTGTACTGAAATAACAGTCCAAAAATCGCTCCATATGCAACAGGCATACGTAATACAATTGCAAGTGTATCTCTAATCCCTCCGCCTATATCACTTCCTCGCGCCGCTACATATACCCCAATTGTAGCCATCACGATACTTTGGGTGACCATTAAGATGATGGCGTAATCAAATCCGGCAGCGCCAAACAATAATAACGCAACAGGTGTTCCATAATTACCATTGTTCATAAAAACCGAACCAAGAATGAGCCCACAGGTTTCCTTTATGTTGTATTTATTTATAAAAGCGATAAAACATACAAAGATCATAAGTGCTAAACAAAGCCCAAACGCGTAAATAACAATATAAAGATAATCTAAGGTCAGTTCATTAGTATAAAACGTTTGAAACACCAGTAATGGTGTCATTAAATAAAGGGACATCGTTGAGATCGTTTTTGGATCAAATCCTATCTTCTTCTCGCCTATATATCCTAAAGCAAATATAACAAATACCGGAATCAATACATTAAAAAACTCCATCTGCTTACCTTCTCTCTGGTTGAAACTATCATCTTTCACACACCATTATACCAATTCCTTCCTTTAAAACTTCAAAATATTTTAAATTTTTTAAACAATATTCTCTTTTACCTATTTATCTATTAAAATAGAAATTATTGGAACTTAATTAAAGGAATCAGGAGGCATTATGCAGTCTTTTAAAAATTTGTTTAGTCCATATCGAGGCTTACCCAAAGAAATTTATATTATATTTTTTGCTCGAATTATTAATAGTCTGGGAGGGTTTGTACATCCGCTGCTTGTTTTAATCCTCACTCAGAAGATTGGCATGGATAGTGCCCAAGCAGGACTATATGTAACTTTAGTCAGTGTTATTTCTGCACCAAGTATGATTTTAGGCGGAAAGCTGGCCGATACCTTGGGAAGAAAATTTATTATTGTTGTTTCGCAAGGTCTAGGAGGCATAACCGTTATATCCATAGGTTTAATAGAGCCTTCGATGACCATGGCCTATTTGCTCATGCTATCATCACTCTTCTTTGCTTTGTGCTCACCTGCCTACGATGCACTATTGGCGGATTTAACTACCCCCGAGAATCGGAAAGGTGCTTATTCATTAACCTATATGGGTTTTAATTTAGGTTTTGCGGTTGGTCCAATCATGGCCGGTCTACTATATAAAAATCATTTAGATCTTGTTTTCATCATTGATGGGATCGCTACGCTCTTAGCTACAACATTAATTTTTATTTTTATAAAAGAGACAAAAACCAAACATATTTCGGTAACAGAGAAAACGGAAAGAAAGCTTGAGGAGCATGTAGAAGGATCTGTTTTTAAAGTACTGAGGGCAAGACCAATATTAATTATGTTCGCTTTTATTCTATTATGTATCGAATTTGAATACGCTCAATGGGCATTTACCATACCGCTGCATTTAGAGGAGTTGTTTAATGATTCTGGCGCAGCCTATTACGGAACACTTGCCGCATTTAACGGTATATTGGTTATCTCGTTTACGCCGATTATTACGAAACTGACAAATAAGATAAGGCCTATAAAAGTGATAGCCACCGGAGCCTTGTGCTATGCTTTTGCCTTTGGTATGCTCGCCTTCACCACGATACTTCCCTTCTTCTATGTATCTATTTTCATCATGACCATTGGAGAAATCATGATTGCAATCAATGCTTCGACCTTTATAGCTAATCAAACACCAGCTTCGCACAGAGGCAGAGTCAGCAGTATTCTCCCACTGATAATTGGCGCCGGATATGCAACAAGCCCAATGATTATGGGAAGCTTTATTGCAGCATACTCGATTACATCTGCCTGGATGGTAATTGGATCCCTCGGATTCATTTCAGCAGGACTCATGTGGCTGCTTCAGAAGAAAGATCTAACCAATCAGCCTGACACCGACCATGTGAAGGTTGGTGCTTAATCTAATCTAATAACAGAGAGGGGGCAATCACATTCTCTTTTCATGATGTGATTGCCCCCTTAAATGAATAATAGTTTCTCCCCCATTACCGGATTCTCTTCCTGAACTGACGTTTAATTTTACAGACCATCAAACTCCTTTCAAAAGAAAACCAACAGGCCCTGAGATAAAAATTAGATTATAAATGATTAAAGGACCAATCGCGGTCCTTTGATTCAAGATGTCATAATATGTATAAAGATCATAGTTGAGATTGAGATTTAGCCATTGATATATCCTCTTTTGAAACGATTTCCCATCCATTGGCTGTAAGCTTATTTATATAATCATCGAATCTAATTTCCTCTAATTCAATTGCCATCGGACTAAGAGATACATAGCATTCATTCTTCTCATAATTAACCGTCACCTTCACAACCTCATATCCGTTGTGAAATCCCTGATCAAATCCAGGATCTTCAATAATGTCTCCTATTACCGGACGGAAAGATGACTCAACTGTTTTCATCATCATTTCGCTTCTACTATTTTCTTTATCCTTGGTAGATGTTAAAAAGACGTATAATTTAATTTTCATTTCTTCTCTCCTTCCAAATTTGGTTTAAAAAACTTTAAAGGCATATTCAATGGTGATTTCATTGCACGATTGGTACTTTTACAATCACTCCCTACGAATTGTAAATTTAATGATAAACTTGTGTACTGAATGGATCGATTTGTTGCTCACTTACTCTTGCGCGAACTTTTGAGGTCTCAATAATTTTATAATTACCATGTCTGACAACTGTTCTCGTTGTGTTGAGTTTCAATTCGTCTGCATATTCTTTAGAAATTTCCACAATACACGAAGCTTCCCTCAGTATTATAATTTCTCCAAAGATAAATAAATTTCCTCTTTTAAAATAAATCACATCACCTATTTCTCCCTGTACATATTGATCCCTATACTCGAAATCCATTTCACTACTCACCGTCCATGTTTTTATAATCAATCAATTAAAGATATATGTCATTGTTACTATCGACATTTTATTATGTATTTTTACACTTTTTTTATTTCTATAATATGGCTAAAAATATACAATCGTACATATCTTTAATTTATAATAAACATATCGAGTTTTAACAGTTAACAAGGTAGGTGCAAGTATGGATCAGCAACAATTATATTTTTCAAGTACAATTGGCAGTCAAAAGCCTGAAACTATCCGTAATAAAACAGCAGCCTGCCCCTTTTGCCAAAGAGATGAGCTTACCGATATTCTTGAGACAAAGGGAGATATTATTTGGTTGATGAATAAATATCCCACTCTTCTGGATACCTATCAAACGGTCATTATTGAAACCAATCAATGTCACGAAGATATAAGGGGATATGAACAGAAGCATATGCGTGAATTAATTCGCTTCAGTATTGCTAAATGGCTTGAAGTGGAGAAGACTGGTGAGTATGAGTCCGTTATCTTATTTAAGAATCATGGTCCCTTTTCAGGCGGCAGCATTCAGCATGCCCATATGCAAGTGATTGGAATGAAACATGTAGATTACCATAAGAATATGGCAATGATTGATTTTGAAGGCACAGAGGTATACAAGAAATCCGGTATTGAGTTAAATGTATCAAAGTATCCAGTTATCGGTTTTACTGAATTCAATTTAATATTGAACACATTAGATGAGATTGATGATTTTGCTGATAAACTTCAAATCCTGGTCCGTTATATTTTGGATGGTTTCCATAAGGGATGCACCAGCTATAACCTTTTCTTTTACCATTTTCATGACTTGATTATTTGCAAGGCCATCCCACGCTTTGTTGTATCTCCCTTGTTTGTCGGCTATAAAATTCCACAGGTACTTATGGAAGATCGGCTTGATATCATTAGGAAAGATTTATCCAGATTACTCACCCAGACTTAGGCTATCGCAAGGCTCCCTCCCGTCATAACCGGGAGGCTTTTTGAATTCCATCATTCATTACTGATATAGCAACCAAAATACGACCTGGAAATTTGGCTTTTTCAATCCTAAACCTCCCACAGAATGAGTTAGATGACGACAAACGTAAAAGCACTCTTCCAGAGCCAACTCCCGTATTTATAATGCATGTAATCCAATTTCCACAGCAAATAAGGTCGAGTCTCAAGCCTATGGCCATCAACAGCGACCGGCCACTGATTATCACCGATTTTTAACTGATCTATACTATGCATTCCATCCTGCGTATAACCATAAATTCTGATCCATCATTGGCTAGGATGATTTCGATATTTTGGTAGGGTTGGGCAATTATTTTACTTTGCTTTTCCACATAATATACTCAATTAATGCCCGATACTCATCCATTTGTTCTTTATCAATTACGGTTGTCTTTAATTCCTCGATTAGGTTGATTAATTCCTGATTCATATTTTGATTGGTTTCAACACCTTCTTGTACGCGCAATAAAGTTTTTAAATCTGCATTTAAAACAAACGCTAGCCTTTTCAATACTTCAATTGAAGGATTTTGATTCACTCCCCTTTCAATATTGCTTAAATAGGATTTAGATATTCCGGCATTTGCAGCTAGCTGGGTCAGTGTCATTCCTTTACGTTTACGTATTTCCTGTATATTTCTTCCTATCATTTTCTCTACCTCTTTAGCTCAGATTATTTACTTCATTAAGACCATCTGCAAACAGTTAATTACTTTTTCCATATCCTCTTCTGCCATGTTGGTACCTTGCTCAAGGCGAACATTAGGTTCAGCTCTTTGGAAAAACCGGTCACGTGCAAAGGTTGTCTATCCATCATTTTTTCTCCTTCTGATCCCCCATTCTTTTAGCAAAGGTTCCCACCACTGTGTATCCTTCCTTCCCATTGGCTCCAGTTACAAAATATAATCCACTCCGCAGCCAGGCATGAGCCTTCATCTTTCCTTCCTTATCTCTTGCTGTTGCCATATAAAGAGTACTTTCAATGCCACGCCGCTCGAGCATTCTCATTCCTGCAATCGCCATAACAAGACATTTACTTTCCCAAAACGTATATCTACTCATCGTCTCCAAACTTTTGGACACTAACTCCAGGATTTCAGTATGGGCTGGCACATAAGTTAATGAGGTCTCTTCCATCTTTCTGCCCAATTTAGGCGCAATTTTAGAAAAGGGCAGACTCTTTTGTATCCGGGCCACTCCCAAGGAACAATAAGCTTCTGCATACATCATGAAGGTTTTACTATCTATGGACAGCAAGGTTCGAGCTTTCTGAATGAGGTTCATAAACATAACTCCTTAGGAAGTAATGGTTTAGTCAATTAATTCTTCTTTTTTCAACATATCCAGGAAATGAACGAACCTGACTTTCACATTCTTCAGGGCTTCCGTCATACTCTTCTGTTAATCGATCCACAAGCTCATCGATACTTAGGTTCATTCATTAGTTCCCAGGTTAAGCCTCCGACTTCACCGAGATTATAATATTTAACATTATGGACGCTTAACATCACTTTCTCCCCATCCATATCACTGACTACATTCCTTTTGGACATAATAAAAGTTGATATATTAAGATTTCTATCCTTCAAGCTAAATTAACTCTGGCAACTTCACTTTTGATTGCAAATCCAAACGCCTGGTACACCATCTGCTTCAATACCTGAATCAACTTCATCACTCCAATTTTAAAAAAAGCCCTATACGATAAATTTGTATAAGGGCTTTTTCCTTCTCTACACAATCAACTTCCTCTGTGACCACCGTTAACTTGCCCACCATCAAAAGTTATTTTCACATGAAGAACCTCAACTCAAGATTCGTTTTTGACATACTTTTTTCTCCTTCACCCCTGATGTATCGTTCTTTATTTAGAACACATGGAGCAAAGCAGGCCCTTTTCATCCTATTATTGTATTGAGTTTATCTATCTTTTATAGATATAATCCTAAACTACAATCAGTTCTCTCAAACTTATAGATATAATTCATAGATCAATAGTCACTAGTTCTCTATAAAGAACTGATGTATACTAAAAATATCATTTTTAGTAAATTATGTCAAACAAATTCACTAAAGATTTTATAATTTTTAGTATGCGCAAAAAGATCAACTGAATGATAAATTTGCTTTCAAAATCGCCAATTATTAGACAGATCTTGGTGATGATTATTACAGACTTTACTCTGAAGAATGTCAGACAGATTCATGAGGACTAAAAAGGCTATGTTCCTTCTCTAATTTAAAGGATCGCTTTGTGTATTTATATAGAAGAAAGATCCTACAACAAAAATTCATCTTGACTTTAACTGACTTACCCTTTATATTAATTATTGTAAATTAATTAGTATTCTGATTCCGTAGCTCAGCTGGGAGAGCACCACCTTGACAGGGTGGGGGTCGCTGGTTCGAACCCAGTCGGGATCATACTTTTTAAGAAGGCTTAAACCTAGATGTATCAAGGGTTTGAGCCTTTTTTCTGTTTTTTAGTTGAAGTCTCATCCTCTTGTAAATAGCCAAGTACCTTTGTTAGGCTCTGCTAAAGGAGAGAGTATTTTTCCATTGCCATCAATCTTCTTCTATTTCATAAGTTAAACCTTTAATTGCATTGATTTTGGCTATTTCATTTTTATCAGATGTCATTATATAGCACTCTGATTCATGAGAGTTAGTTGCCAGCCAGTCCTCTCCTTCTTTAATAAATGATAAATCTCCAGGTAAGTTAGGGAAAACCCAACTAAATAGAGAATTGGATAGTTCCAAAACTGTTGTTTTTAGCATGTTCATCTGTGGAAAAATAGTATACTTTTGCAGTTTGATTATCTTTTAAAATGTTACTTGCCCATTCAGATTGCTCTTTCATAAGCTTAAATGATGGATCAAACTTTCGTAGAATGGGGGCAAACTTAGTTAAGTCTCCCATATCCTTTCTAAGAACTAAATGAAACTCATCACATATATCAAAGGCCAATTCAATAAGCTCACGGTATGTATTTCCAGACGGATTCTTTGTAATTTTGAACATAGATATTACCCCTCACTATTTTTTGAAAAGAAGAATATACCTAACCCCTTCTTCCATTTATTTAAACACATATTTACATTAAATTTCACTACTTCTCTATGATACTTAACTAGTTGTTATACACTGGTGATTCTCTCAAAGAATCAGTTTATTAGTAATATTTTGTCTCTATACAAAACGATTAAGCAGAAGGTAAAGTAAATATATAACCTTTCTTTTTTGATACATACTTATAAAACAAATTTACAATATAGCTGCTATCCTATCCAAAACCTACATGAAAGAAGGAATGCAAGATGGAGAAGCTTGAAGTGATAGTGGAAATGAAAGAGGGAAACCTGATTCGTCTCTATGCCAATAAAGTATATGATACTTTAGGAGAGACCTATCACGGGGATATCTTCACGACAAAAAGTGAATTGTTAAAGCATTACCCAGATTGCGAAGTGATGAATGGATATGGGTTAGCAGACCCGCAAACCAGCCTTTTAATCTCCGGAATAAATGATTGGTTTGATACGATTGAAGAAGCGGTGACAACACTCCAAGCATTACATCACAAACAAGAGCTGGACGCTTTATACGAGGCAACAGCAAGCTATTATAACCTGCTCAAATCAAACACTAATTTAGCAAGGATAATAGAAGAACTGGACAATCGTGATACAACATCATTCCCCGAAAAAGTAATTTCATTATATATGATTACAGGGTTCGCAAATGATTGGTTCCCAGATGAAATCGCAGAAGATAAACGGCAAGAGGTCAAGAATGTACTAGATCAAGCTTATATGAAATGCTCAAACATTGTAATGGCACATCAACAAGCAAAGAAAGCTCAAATGATGATCACGGCAACAGAATACCTGGGTCTACGCAGAAAATTTTATTCAAAACATTAAAGAAAGCAACTACAAATTATGATGTAGTTGCTTTTTTTGCGTTAAAACTCATTTAAAACTAAAATATTTATCACTTCTTCTGTTGTTCGATGCTTTTCTAGCATCTACATAAATAGTTTCATTAAATATCCTAAGAAAATACCCACGATCGCGAAATCGGTATCGCCAAATGTTGTACCTTCAAAACCTAAGTCTCCTAAGACCGGTAGTAATAATGCTGGCAAGAAGCTGATCAGAATACCGTTAACAAATGCACCTAACATAGCTCCTCTTCTGCCGCCGGTAGCGTTTCCGAATACACCAGCTGTTGCTCCGCAAAAGAAGTGTGGTACTAGACCAGGAACAATTACTTTCAAGCCAAATAACGGAAGTAAAAACATACTTATAATACCTCCGAGAAAGCTAAAAATAAAACCAATAATGACTGCATTTGGGGCGAAAGGGAACACCACTGGTACATCCAATGCCGGTTTAGCATGAGGAACAACTTTGTCCGCTACCCCTTTGAAGGCAGGAATGATTTCTGCTAATAATAATCGAACACCCGCTAAAACGATATAAACACCTGCAGCGAACGTGATTGCTTGGATAAGGCAAAATACAATAAAGTTTTGACCGCCGCTCAACTCATTTTCAATGTAAGCTGGACCAGCAGCAATCGAAACGATAAAGAACATAACTAACATAGTTAAGGAGATTGCTACGGATGTATCTCTAAGGAATCCTAAACTTCTTGGCACTCGAATATCTTCTGTTGACTTAGCTCTATTCCCTGCTCCTTTACCTACTAATCCAGCAACCCAATATCCGAATGAACCAAAGTGACCGATCGCAATGTCATCATTACCTGTAATCCTTCTAACAAAGGGCTGTAGCAGGGCTGGACTTAAAACCATTAATAATCCTAGAATAATAGACCCAATTATAATTAAAGCTGCTCCATCTAGTCCGCCTGTCGATAATACGACTGCTAACAAACAAGCCATAAACATAATATGGTGTCCTGTTAAGAATATATATTTAAATGGAGTGAAGCGAGCTAAGAGGATATTAATAATCATACCTAACAACATGATTAAAGCTGTTTCAGTACCAAAAGCATTTTGAGCCATCGCAACGATCGCTTCGTTGTTCGGGATAACACCATCTATATCGAAGCCCTTCTCTAACATTTTTCCAAAGAAATAGAGTGAACCCGTAATGACAGTTGCACCAGCACCAATAATCAGGAAGCCCATAATTGTCTTTAATGTTCCAGATACAACCTCAGTAGCTGCTCTTTTCTGCAGCAATAAACCAATCAGAGCGAATAAACCAACCAAAATCGCCGGAGTACTTAATATGTCTACTATCAAATCCATGTTATATATCCTCCAGATGTTTTTCTAAAACAGTTTTGATTTCTTCGACATTGAATAAATTAATGAGCGGAATGACTTTCCTTCCATCTCCCTCTAACTGCTCCATGATTTCAGGTGAACCAATATAGTAATCTACTGTCTCCGCTTTGGCGGATGTTAAATCGGTATGCCCTACTTCTGCCTCCCGATTCATTTCACGCAAAGCTTTCTTTACATTCATTTCTGCAATAAAACTACTTCCTAAACCGTTCCCACATACAACTAATATTTTCATCTTGCTGCCTCCTATTGTATAAATGAAAATAATTGCTCTAAAAAATCATCTTTGGATTTGGAATGGATTAGTTGTTTCACATTCAATTCTTCACCTAAGACAGCTGCCAATTCAGATAGTGCTTCTAGATGTGATTGATTATCCACCGCTGCCAGTACAATAATCAGCTGAACCTTATGGTGGTCCTTATCCGAAAACCATACAGGTTCTTTCATAACTAGAAAGCTTAATCCCATCTGTTTTACACCAAATTCCGGTCTTGCATGAGGCAAAGCAATGTTTGGGCCAAGTACATAATAAGGACCTAGTTCCTTCGTATTACTGATTATTTTATCTACATAAGTCTGTTCAATAGAATCATTTTCTATCAAGGGAGCAGCCGCTAATTGAATAGCTTCTTCCCATGTATTCAATTGATCCTTGAACTGGATTAGCTGTGTATTTAAAATCTGATCTAACAAGACCCACCCTCTCTCTAAACTTTCCTTCATTTATAATTCATTCATATAAATCTACTTGTAGATTTATTCCCTCTATCTTTTTGAAATTTATTTTTAGGACATCATGTTAATACTCCATATAATCATCTACTACCTGAAAATTAACGATAATGCAGACATAAGTTTCATCTTTTTCTTTCAAATGTCTTGGAAAAATAGAGAATGATATTTTTGCTTCATAAATAAAAAAAGCCAGTCTTAGACCGGCTTTTAATTTAATGATATTCATATTATTAATAGTTTACTACTTAGCAAAAATGCTTATTCTACTTCTCCTTCAAAACGAATCAATGGGCAAGTAGTCCAATCATAGTTCTGCACTTCTTCCCACGTTTTAAAATAAGCTTGCAATGATTCTGTGATCATTAAGTTGCAATATTCTTCTTTCTCGTGGAAGACAAAGATGGGTTTACCAATTGAATAAGCTAACCCAATCTCAAACATTGTCCCAGAATCTGTTTCATCATATATCGCGAAAATGAGATCTGCATCTTTTACATGGTCTACATCATTCTTAAAAACTACATCTCGCCAAGGCTGTGTATTATACACATATTCCTTAAATTGATGCTCTCTTGGACTAAATACGTCAAAGCCCATATTTCGCAGAACTTCTTCTGCTTTGGAAAGTCGCTGTGCCTGATTATCGTTAAACCAACCACTTGCTAAATAAATCTTCTTGCCTTTTAAATTCATGTTGTCCTCCGCAAAACTTATTTTTTAACAGAGGAATTATAGTTGAATATGAATCAAATGACAAGCATTGATCAACTACTAATTCATATATATATATTGGAAAAATCACTCTACTATTCATAGATTGTCCTGAAAAAACTTCTAATCGGCACTGGCTTGGTCGAAGATATGATCAGCTAATTGAGTAATAATTACCGTTGTTCAATGAGTTTTTATTTATTAATAGTAAATAAAACTCGCTATAATATAGTAAATATAAAATAAAAAACTAATTGTAATTAAGAATATAGAACAAATATTTATAAAAGTTGAATGTCCTCTCCTTTTAACTGAACGAGAGATAAGATAGAAAAGAACTTGAATCATCAGCTGTGCACAAAATGTTATAGAGATATAAGTTTTTAATAATCCTTCTCCTGGCAATCCAACATCACTCTATCCGGTTGAAACAGTAAAATTTAAGAGTCCTACCACCATTAAGCATATCAAAATATGTAATAATGTGATAAAAAAGCTACCCCTCTCCTTCAATTTAAAACTCCCCTATTCACCATTTAAACAACTTAGTTCATGTTTATACCACTTACCCTTGTAATATTCTCTCTACCACATAGTCCAAAAGACATATTCCGATGGTTCTATTGTTCTTATCCCACTATTGATAAGGTTGGAGTTTTGCATTCTAGAAACATAATAAATTATTTTTTTCACAAATTAGACAAATAACTTGAAATAATTAGAATTATCGGTGATAATCAATTTATTGATAGTGTCACTATCAAAAATGGCAAAGGGGATGATTTTTTGTCTAGTAAAATACCTACTAATTGGGACAAAGAAGTAGATGTAATCGTTTTAGGGACTGGTGGCGCCGCTTTGACAGCTGCTGTGGCCGCTTCTGAAAGCGGTTCCAAGGTTCTTGTGTTAGAAAAGACCCATCAAATCGGTGGAACAACTGCTTTTTCAGGTGGAGTTCCTTGGATTCCACTTAATCATTATATGAAAGAAAAAGGGTATGAAGATAATCGTGAAGATGCTATTAATTTCATAAAACGCTTAGCACTTGGCCGAGCAGAAGATTCTATGATTGAAACTTTTGTAGATAAAGGACATGAAATCATTAAGTTTTTAGATGATCATACTCCTGTCAAATTTGTTTCTCCAAAATCTTATCCAGAATATTATGCACGTATGGATGAGGCATTAAAACATGGGACACGTTCATTAGACCCTGCTCCATTTGATTTAAATGAAATTGGAGAATGGGGTTCATTAGTCCGTCAAAACCCAATTTTCCCTCCTCTGACATTAGAAGAAGGCGGAGCCGTTGGAGGAATTGACTTCCAGTTAGTGGCTGAGCGTATGCAAAATAATATTGTTACTATGGGTCGCTCATTAGTCGCTTCTTTATTTAAAGCATGCTTGGATCGCGGCGTCGAAACCTTAATCGAAACAGCTGGTAAAGAGCTAATTATGGACGAGGATGGACAAGTAGTCGGAATTGTCGCTGAAACAAAAGATGGAGAAATTTTACGTTTCGCTGCACGCAAAGGAGTAATTCTAGCATCAGGCGGATTTGAATGGAATAAACAATTAGTCAAAGCCTTCTTAAAAGCTGAGTTCACTCATCCAGTTACCCCTCCTGGTAATGAAGGAGACGCACTCTTAATGGCTATGAAGGCTGGCGCTGCACTTGAAAATATGAGTGAAGCATGGTGGTATCCAGCAATGGTGGATCCAACATTTGAATATGAAGATAATGTAATGGCGCAGCTAGGTGGTGGCCGTAATGGTCCAAACTCTATCATCGTGAATAAATACGGACGCCGATTCGTCCATGAAGGAACAACCTATAACGATATGCCAAGAGCCTTCTTTAATTATGATCCAGTAAAAGTAGAGTTTCCAAACAAAGGACCAAACTGGATGATTTTTGACCAACAGCTAAAAGATAGCGAACTCATTATTACTATGGCACCTGGTGATCCTGCACCTGAATGGGTAGATCAAGCTGATACTATTCGCGAGCTAGCTGAAAAAATTGGTGTTGATCCAGACGGTTTGGAAATGGAGATTCAAAAATGGAACGAATATTGTGAGCAAGGTGAAGACCCTGATTTCCACCGCGGTACGATACAGTTTGAAGCCTTAACAAATGGCGGCGGAAGTCCTGAGAAAAACCTAGGCAAAATTGAAAAAGGTCCATTTTACGCATTACCTATCTATTTAGGTGCACTCGGTACGAATGGCGGACCAAAAATCAATGAAAATGGACAAGTTGTTAACTTTAATGGTGAACCAATTAAAGGTTTATACGCTGCCGGAAATGCTTCAGGAAATCCACTTGGCCCAATTTATCCAAGTGCCGGCGGAACAATCGGGCCTGCTATGGTATTTGGCTTCTTAGCTGGACAGCACGCAGCCAATTCATAATAAAAAAACAAAGACTTTCTTAGATAATGACTCATTTGCGTCAATAACCATATAAAACAACCATACAGAAACGGGAAGGTGCAGATCATGCCACAAGGAACACATACAGTTGAAGTACCATTAGATATTCAAACAATTTGGGAATTTGTTCATGACATGAACAAATGGGCTCCACTTGTTCCAGGATATATCGACCATGAAATTTTAAGTGAACGCCAATCTACTTGGGCATTCAAGGGTGACTTAGGGTTTATGAAAAAGACAGTTAAGCTCCAAATCGATATTAAAGAATGGAATGAACCATCCGAAGTAATTTTTGATCTAAAAGGTTTGTCTGATAACTTTAATGGCGGAGGCTATTTCCGTGCCGAAGTCATTGACGAAAAGACAACTAAAATGTCAGGACATCTTGATATCACTGCTGGCGGTATGATGGGTGCAATGGTCAATCAAATACTAACCAAATTTGTTCCACAGACAGCACAGGAACTAACAGATGCAATTGTAGATAAATTACTTGAAATTAATACAGTAAAAAAATAATAGAAGCGATCTACCCATATATAAAGTTCTATTTAGGATTGTTTATCATAAAAAGATAGAAAAAAAGACGTGTAAATTACGCGTCTTTTTTTCTTCTTTCATAGTTTGAAACCATGATGACAATATTTATTGTGCAGTATTTTATAAGAAAAACTAATAAATCATACATCTCAAATAACGGAACCCTTATTACTTCCCTTTTTGTAAGTATGATAGAATTATATCCTTTACTATAATTAAATTTTCCTTTTTAGGAGCAGAGATAAAAACATCCTCTGGTATTAAAGAATATAATGAATATTTCTTTACAGCAGTTCCGAACATATTCATGATCGTACTTATAATCACTTCATTGGTTTGTGAAAGCTGTATGCTTCCATCCTTCTTACCTTCATTAATAATTTTTAAAATGATGCCGCTAATTTTCCCGTAGGCCTTATGTATTTCTTCTAGCAATCCAACTTCAATTTGGATAAATGCAATATAAACTTCGAAAGCTTCCAAAAGTTTTGATGATATGCTATTTTCTTCGTTTATATACATAATATAAGCAGTTAGCACGTCATCCATTTTTTCTATACCCGTTTTGTTAGATTCTATAATTTTCTCAAAAATTGGTACCTGTTGTTCTATGACTTCTTTTATAACTTCAATAATTAAATGCTCTTTTTTCGGAAAATAACGAAATAGAGTTGCCACACCTACACCAGATTCATCTGCAATTTTCTGCATGGTTGTTTTTTCAAAACCATGCTCTGCAAATAATTCTTTAGCAGCTTTAACCATCCTCTTGCGTCTCTCCAATTTTTTATCCATTTCATCACCCACCAAACAATATTATACTACTTTTATTAAAAGAAGGCCGTTAGTAGGTTATATACACTCCATAACACTATGCCATAAAGTGTAATAACAACTAGCTTGAAATGTTTAATTAAATGTTGAAACAAGCAGTTCAGAAATAGTCGAAAGTGATGAGCAAAACATCCCCTAACTGAATAACGTATTTTCAGAAGGAGGAATATAGCTTGAAAAAACTGATTCTTTTTGCTGGTCTTGTTGGTCTGTTGGTTGCTTGTGGTGAAGAAGAGGTAGTTAAGCCGAAGGGAGAACCTAAAGAAGAAGTTCCTGCAGCAGTGGAACCTAAAGAGGAAGCTCCCTCAGTAGAAGAGCCTAAAGAAGAGGCACCTGCAATTGAGGAACCTAAAGAAGAAGCTCCCCCAGCCGTGGAGCCTAAAGAGGAAGCCCCTCCCCCAGTACAAAAGGGGTCCATTGACCCTCAAGTCGCTCTGTCAATCCTTCAAGACGCATACCAAGGAATTGCCAAGGTGGAGTACAACGCAGAATTAAAAGCCTTCCTGATTCTGCCGACCGATCCGAACTTTATTGTGGAAATGGAAATGATTTTAACCGGTAAAATGTCGAAGGACGACTGGAACTATCTGGCTGACTCAATAGCTAAACTTAGTGGTGAACTGGGACCAGAATACCTTGTGTTCCTGCTCAACCCTGCAAATCCAGATAATTATATTCTAATGGCAGAGAACGGAGTCATCAAATACGATGCACTTAATGAGGATGTAAAGAGTCAGGATAAAGCCCTTTAACTCTTTAGGACATAGCAACAGATTACTGCATAGTAATTGGTATACAGTGCTTGAAGATATACCGAATATACACACCAGTTAAGAACCTGTTTTTCTGATATTCCACGTTTTATACTGAATTACCGTGAGTAACCGCAACATATAACTTCTGGTTTAAGTTACTTCACAGATCTTACATGATGATACAAGATAGTAGAAGAAGACCTCTCCAAAAAAATGACCCCCAAAAGTTAGAATCCAACTTTAACTTTTGGGGAGATCCATCAAATAGCAATATAATTTCATTTTTATAAATTCTTTATTGTTCTACATTTTAGTTGTTTGATTATACCGTTTATCTCTTCAAGTTTATTCCCCAAAATAATGACGTGCTTTATTTCTACTCCCCCTGCATAATTCGCTGCAGGACCTTATCCTCCAATAACGTTAACTTATTGTCTGTAAATTGTCGCGGTCTAGGTGCATCGACTTTTACATTCATTGATACATAACCATCCTGTATAAGGATTATCCGGTCTGCCAGACGAATTGCTTCTCTTACGTCATGAGTGACGAGTAAAGCATTAAATCCAGTTCGTTGCCAGAGGGTTTCGATTAAATTTTGCATTTCCATCCTTGTAAATGCATCAAGAGCGCTTAATGGTTCATCCAGCATGAGCAAAGATGGTTCATGAATGAGCGCACGCGCTAAAGCGACACGTTGTTTTTGTCCTCCTGATAATGTAGACGGCCATTGATCCTTGAACGATAATAAGCCAACTGCGTCCAACACTTCCTCTGCTTTTGCTTGCCAATTCCCATCAAGACCGAGCCCTACATTATCAACAACGTTTTTCCATGGCAACAATCTTGAATCCTGGTACATCATCGTCACATTGGCAGTTGATTGATTGGATGCTACTCCATTAAATAGCAGTTCTCCGCTTGTTAAAGTCTCTAGTCCTGCGACAAGTCTTAAAAGCGTACTTTTCCCACTTCCACTTTTCCCAATGATGGCTACAAACTCTCCTTTTTCAATGGTTAGCTGTATATTTTTTAATACCTCTTTGTCACCGAATTGCTTGCTAACATCATTGATTTCAATCTGAATCGCCTGATCATTAACTATTTCTTTCTGACTCTCCCACTTTACAGCTGCCAGCTTACTCACTCTTACCACCTCCTCCTTCATTTGTTGTAGCTTACGTTCCACTTCAGCGCTTTTTTCTCACCTAATTGGGCAATGATATCTGCCAGTTTACCCAGTAACGCATAGATTACAATACTTAATATAATGATATCCGTTTGCATAAATTCCCTTGCATTCGTTGCTAAATAGCCAATTCCTACTTGTGTTGGAATTGTTTCAGCAACGATTAAGGTTAACCACATTACACCGAGAGCATATCGTAAACCAACGAAGATGGAAGGAAGTGCACCAGGCAGAAGAATTTCCTTAAATAATCTCCATCCCTTTAATTTATACATTTTCCCCATTTCAACTAGTCCTGGATCCACATTACGAATGCCGTGGAATGTATTAACATAGACAGGGAACAACACACCTAATACAACCAGAAATATTTTTGCACCTTCGTCAATTCCCAACCAAACAATGACGAGCGGCAATAATGCTAAGTGCGGTATATTGCGTAGCATTTGAATGCTCGTATCTGTTAAACGATAGGAGCGATCTGAAAGGCCATTAAATATACCAAGTGCAAAACCGATTAGTCCGCCAATCACCATCCCAACAACAGCGCGCCCTAAGCTTGCCCCAATATGAGTGACCAATTCACCGCTCGCGAGTAACTCCCAACCACTAATTAATACACTGATAGGGGCAGGAAAAAGGGAAGCATTAACAATTTCTAATCTGGCGACGACTTCCCAGACAATCAGGATGATAACTGGAATAATCCAGGGCTCAATATTCCTAACTATTTTATGATTCATTGTCTTCATTCCTTTTTAGTTGATTGGCATATCTTTAGAAACATCGAGTTCTTTCGGTATCAAACCAATTTCAAAATATTTATCAGCTTGTTTTTGCTGTGTATCCACAATCTCCTGAGTTAATTTCGTTGCTCCGAATGTTCGACGATCCAACTGCTTTTTCACGATCTTTTCGTCAATCCCCAATGCCTTGGACATAATCTTGACTACTTCATCTTTATTTTCATTTGCCCATTGGTCTGATTTATCTGTAGTTTCTAAAATAAGATCAACTAAATCTGAATGCTCTTTCGCAAAGTCTGGCGTTGCATAGTAGAACGTACGATTGGGATATTGATAATCCACGTTTTCTGTAAATGTGATCGTATCTAATTCAACTTCAGCAGCAGCAAAGAATGGGTCATAGGATGCCAAAGCATCCACTTTTTTCGTTTCAAAAATGGATCTTCCCTGCGCAGCATCCTCCGGATATACCCACTCCACATCATCAACCGACAGACCGGCCTTTTCAATTGCCAGTACCGCTAAATAATGATGATTACCACCTTTTAAAACCCCTATCTTTTTTCCTTTTAACTTGTCAATCGAAGTAATCCCTGATTCCTTTAAAACCATCAATCCAACACCTTCAGGATTTGGTGCATCTGCCCCTACATATACAAGTGGTTTACCGGAGGCTTGAGCAAAGATTCCGGATCCGTCAGCAGCGTGTCCATAGTCAATGGCACCGGCATATAATCCTTCTAACAATGTTCCGCCATGTGTAAATATTTCCCATTTCACTTTGTACCCTTTTTCTTTCAAGGTATCTTCCAGATAGCCAGATTCTTTTAAAATATGTAGTGTATTCCCTTTTTGATAGCCAATCGTAATCTCTTTATCTCCATTTTTTGAAGCGTTACTTGAACTTTCTTTTCCGCATCCAGTGATGAATAATACACCAACCAGTAATAGAATTCCGATTAAGTAGTTTGATGTACGCTTTTTCATAGGTCCCCACCCTTATCTTCATTTATTTTGAAAATCTATAGATTGCTTTTGAAATTTGGACCTCTTCATCCTGTCCGGCACCGCTAAATTGGACTAAAAATGGCTTTTCTCCTCTTTTATTTAAAATGTCGGATACACGGCCTTCTCCATTCGGGCTAAATAAAACAATATCTCCACCCATTACATGCAGCCTTTTTCCAGTAGCATTCAATGAAGAATCGATAAAGGTTTCTCCTTCCTGCAAATCTAAATATTCAGCCCATTTTTTCGCTGTTTCATCATGCTTTTGAACAGCAAATCCTACGTATGATAAATGAATGTCACCTTTTTCATGCTTTGCGATGACAGATCGATCTTTTAAATCCTGTTTGCGTTCTTCGTCTTTTTGATCCCATTCAATAAAGAATGGTAAATCTAGTTTTGCTCCCTGTTTCCCTGCGTATAATAGCTTCCAGCTGACCACACTTCCATC
Source organism: Bacillus sp. z14 (2026) (assembly GCF_058313575.1). NCBI lineage: Bacteria > Bacillati > Bacillota > Bacilli > Caryophanales > Bacillaceae > Bacillus > Bacillus sp. z14 (2026). The sequence goes on along the minus strand of NZ_JBZFQK010000002.1, from coordinate 344,412 downwards.
GGGTCTTTTTCGACTCATCGGGTGCGGCCCATATACATCCATTCCATGTTGACGAAACCTCTCCGCAACACTTTCTAAATCATTGGAACGCAGCGCGATCCTTGATAATCCTTCTACGAATTGATCGTTCTTCAATGTTTCCCTTAAGCTATATTTCATACCGGAGGAAGATACTACTGCCTCTTTGTCATAAACACCGATCAATTCTATGTAACTTAAATCAAAATAACTAAGAGAATTATATGTACCTAAACTCTCATGCTTACCGCCTTCAACAGCGTGTAAGCCAACATCGCGAAACTGCTCTATTGCCTCTACTGGGCTATTAACAAAGTGAACAAGATGGTCAAATTGAAACATAAATCTTCCCCCTAGTCTGTTACTAAATAATGATTAGCTAATTGTAGAAAAATACGGCTTAACTGCAGCAATGCCTTTTCATCAAAATCAAATCGCGGATGATGGTGAGGGAACTGTGTTTCTGCCTGTTCATTATGTGCTCCAACATGGAAGTATGCCCCTGGTCTCTCTTCCAGATAATAAGCAAAATCCTCAGCTCCAAGGACGATGTCTTTTTCAACAAAGGCATCCAAAGAAATCGTTTCTTTTACTAATTTTTCAATTAATAAGGCTTCCTCTTTATGATTGACCAGGACTGGATATCCGTGGATATACTCTAATGAATACTCAATTCTATCAGCAACCTTCATCCCATCCAGAATGGCACGAATTTCGAACTCGATTTGTTGACGAACATTCGAGTTCATAGCGCGAACAGTTCCTTCCAAAACGGCCGAATCTGCAATAATATTAAAGGCATTTCCAGCATGGAAGCTTCCAACCGTTACAACAGCCGGTTCAACTGGATCAACACGGCGGCTGACTATCTCCTGCAGATTAGTAACCAACCTGCTCCCAATTGCTACAGTATCAATGGTTTGATGCGGTCTTGCACCATGCCCTCCTACCCCCTGCAAGGTGATTTTAAATGCGTCAACAGATGCCATGACAGGACCCGGTCTTGTTGCTATCTTCCCCACAGGCAAATCAGTCGCAAGATGCCCACTAAAGATGAAATCCACACCATCCAAAGCACCCTCTTCTATCATAAATTTTGCACCGCCTGGTGGCTTCTCCTCCGCATGTTGAAATAATAAAACTACTTTCCCCTTTAATTGATTGCGATGATTGTTTAATACTTTCGCTACCGCAAGTAAAGCCGATGTATGTCCATCGTGACCGCAAGCGTGCATGACTCCGTCAACACTTGATTTATACTCAACGTTCTTTTCATCATGGATTGGTAAAGCATCAAAATCAGCTCGGAAAGCAATGGTTTTTCCCGGATGATTGCCCTCAATAACACCGATCACTCCATTTCCTCCAACCTGCTCCTTCACGTTGATCCCAAAGCTTCGCAGCTTATCTGCAATGAATTTAGCAGTGTTGGACTCTTGAAATGACAATTCCGGATTTTGATGTAAATATCTCCTCCAGGAAACCATTTCCTCAAAATCTTTACTTAATTGGTCATAAAATCGTTCTGTCATTTGAACACCTCAAATACTGCTTAAATTTTTTAAATCCGAGCTATCAAATTAATGATTAAGAATAATCTTACAATTTATCCAAACATTACGTCAATAGTCAATTCCAACTAATTAGCTATGTTTTGTATGAATTACTGTTATTACTAATAATCGAAGAATTAATAATTTATAACCTAAAGCTCACTCTTCTGTATAATTAAGGTAATATGCGTTCTGATTATAAAGGGGTAGGTGCAAAATATGAATATAAAAATAAACGAATTAATTGATTCTACCAGAGCTAAATTTGGTTTGGATAATTATTATTTGAAACGACATTCATTATCTCGCAAGTTAAATATCTTAAATGAGACGGTATATTTTCTTGAAATGGAGTGGTTTCCTAATCATGTGGAGGAACAAGAGGAAGAAGAACTTAACCCTGAGGGCACAGCAGTTATTAAATTAGATATTAATAGCCTAAGATATGAGAGAGTAATTTTTGTAGGTGACATTTCTTATGCAAACGGCTTTAGATTTACTGAAGTTAATAGAGACACCGTTGTAAACTGGATTGAACAAGAAACTGGTTTGTCATATGGGAAGCACTTTAAATTGCATAAAGAAGAAAATGGGGAATTTAACTTTGAAGCATGCTTTGAAGATATATATTTTTCTCCCTCGGGTCATATTAAAGTGATTGTAGATCATAATGGTAACCTCACCCTCTACTCTAAACACGGTCTATTTCCACCCAATGAAATGATAAAGAAAGAAGTATACACACTATCTCTTGAATCAATAGAACACCTTGCATGGAAACAATTAAAGTTACTCAATTTCCCATCCTTTGAATCGGAACAACTCATCCCCGTTTATGGCGTGGAGGAAATTTATGTTACAAATGAACAGAAATCTGTAATCCCATTAGATTTCAACAAAGATATGAGACCCTTAGAAATAAATAAACCCATATATTGGGATGAACCCAACCTCAAACCATTTGAAAGACAGGAACTTAAATTGAGTTGGGATGTAACAATCGAGCAAGCAATATCCAATGAGCAGAGCCCGGATTCATTCCCAATTAGTAAAGCTGAGGAAGAAAAATGTATAGTAGGGGTCACTGAATTTTTGCGCCAGGTATACTCAAATGAAACAGGAAATTGGACACTGAAAACTCTACACCGTGATCAAGGATACATCCACGCAATATTACGATTAAATCAAGAAGACACTAAATGTGTTTTTCATAGAAAGCTTATGATTATTTTTGATGCGAAGAGTTTGCAAGCTATTAATTACATGGATAATCAGCCTTTTATTGATCAATTTGGTCATTTTTCTTGCTCAGAAGAAGTTTTGGTCAATAAAAACGAAGCTTATCAAAAAATTAAAGATCATTTTGAGCTGACACCTCGTTATGTCTTTGATTCTCAGCAAAATAAATATATATTATGCGGACTATTAGATTGTCATTATGGAGTACGCGCCTCGAGCGGGGATATTATCTCGTTAAATGATTTGTAAGCACAGTAACCAAATAGATAAATCATTGATATAAAAAATCCGCCCATCGTTTAAATTGGCGGATTTTACTTTTGCTTATGGGGTGGAATCTTTGTAGATTTTTTTTGAATTTTTGTTGTAATTCCCAATTTATTTCCTTTAGTTCACTCTCTACTTTTATATTTGTATAGATAAAAAAATCAGCGGATAGTTAATCTCAAACATATTTCTGAATAGACACCTATATTAATTGCATTGTAGTAATGCAGGTATTGTCGTCCTTAAAGGTAGAAATCGTCGTTTCAGATGTTTTTTCTCCATAGTTAATTCTTACCTGATATGTTTTCTCCCGTGGTAACCATATATCTATAAACCCATTTTCCAAGGAAGTCATGGTTTCATCAACAATGACCTTGCCATCTTCATCTTGAATATATACATTGAAATCCTTATTAACCAGTTCCCCCTGGCAGCCTGTTAAACTGTGGATTTCACATGGATGAGTCTCTTTAACATAGGGTGCAATGGAAACAAAAAACTCTTCCGCAGGAAGATCATAAGACTTCTCCTTATCATCCTTCACAATTAACTTATGTGATGTAATGGACGCAGAGACATTATCAAAACTCCCCGTACTATAATCTTGAACCATTTCCCTTATATCCTGTCCTTCTTCTTTACTTTCCTCTTCCGAATTACATCCCATCAACAAAAAAATGGACCATAAACTGATCATGATAAATAAAGCTTTTTTCATCTTTTCAACTCCTGTACACTAATTCTATACAGGAATATTTTAACATACTAATAGATTTATATTTCTGTAATTGTTAACATTTATAGTCATTTAAAAAATGAAAGAGCCCTCACAAGGTTTTGCAAGCCAGCGTATACCAACAATTCTTTTACAATTTTATAATGCTATCTATTTTAGTTAAATATTTTCCATAATATTGATTGATTTTCGTAGATTCTCTTTATCTTTGATTTCTCAGATGTCATAATATTACATATATTAACAAATGAGAATACAAATCTTAGCAATCTTGCTCTGCTAGACTGTACTCCTTGAGGATCTTACATAAGTTTGCCAATCAATTTAAAATACAATACTACATCACTAAAAAAGTCATTCCTTCCTATCCCATGAAATGACGTTTATTTCGGTTAGATTTTAGCTTTTTAAAGATGAGCTAGAGATAAACACCTCAGTAGTTTTAATTTGTTGCCAAACACATGTTCAATATTTTCTATGATTAGCACGCTGGAAAAAGGGATAAACGAACAAATTACAAAGGAGTGGAAGGCTAATGAAAAGAGCGATGATTAAAACTGGGCAAGGAAATTCTGTTAGTGGAAAACTGGCTGAAGAGATCAGTTATGAAGATCTAGTAAGCTATGGGAAAAGAGCTAAGCAAACATATTTTCATTTTGAGGAAGTACCCGATTTTCCCTTTCCAGGATTATCACCTACCCTGTATCCAATCTGGGAAGAAGGTGAAGGAGACGGTTGTTTAGTACTCTATGCTGATTATAATTTCCTTCCGCAAGCTGCCCTCTATTTAAGCGTCAATATTGATTATTTAATGGAGGAAATGGAAAAAGTGGCAGAACAAGCTAATAATGATGCTGGTCACCAAATGTTTGAAATCGCTTATGCTGCAGAAGAAGATTATGATTATATGATTTCAACAGGGGTGGCTATAGATCCCGAAGAGGCCAGTAATCTCAATGATTATCTAGAATTTATCAGCCTCACTTATATTTATCCTCTATTTGTATCTTCTTTGCGTTTTGCTGCATTAAGACATCAGGAAGACTTGAAGCAATTGATTGAAGATATGAACGAAATCATGTATGAAGATTCTGAAAACCAAAGTTCCTAATTATCATATTGGGAAGGCGATTTAATAAAGGGAATTCTCTCTTTCTATCATTTATCTCTAACTACTTCTATTGCTTCAATAACAAATCGTCATTAAAAAACTGCCAGTCAAATTGACTGGCAGTTCCTTTTAGTTCATCTATTAATATGGATCAGCCTCATGGCTTTTCTTCACAGCATCTTTTGTTGCTTCCATTGCTGCTGCCGTACCTTGACCGAATCTGGATTTACCTGCTTCACGGCCTGGTACTGCAGATTCTTCCTTCATTTCTGCTAATTCTTTCATTTTCATTTCAATGCCTTCTCTTACACGGCGTCCATATTCTTCATCTGCTTGAGTGAAGTATTCCACCATGGCATCTTGAATACGTTTATCACAAATTGCAAGAGCATTGGATAGGTTGTTAATTAACTCATCACGTTCCCAATCCTCAAAACTGCGATATGTTTCACCTGCTTGACCAAAGTTGTTAGGACGGTCAATTGGTTCACTCATGACTGCAGCATTGTATGTTGGACGGTGTTGCGGACGTTCTTCTTTACTTGCTTCCTGGAATCCGCCAACCATAGATGGCTCATAGTTAATATGCGGATTATCTCCGGATTCTTTTGGATCGCGAACATCCATTTGGCCGCGATGCTGATTAGTGCGAACTGGCACTTTTGGTGCATTCACTGGCAATTTAAGATAGTTCGGTCCTACACGATAACGTTGTGTATCAGAGTAGGAGAATGTACGTCCTTGCAGCATTTTATCGTCTGAGAAATCCATACCATCTACAAGAACTCCAGTACCAAAGGCAGCTTGTTCAATTTCAGCATGATAATCGACCGGATTACGATCTAATACCATTTTACCAACTGGCAACCATGGGAATTTGTCCTCTGGCCATAGTTTAGTATCATCAAGAGGATCAAAATCAAGTTCAGGATGATAATCATCCTCCATAATTTGTACATATAACTCCCATTCAGGGTATTCTCCACGTTCAATCGCTTCATATAAATCCTGTGTTGCATGGGCAGTTGTTTTAGCCTGGATAGAATCTGCATCCTCTTGAGTCAAGTTACGAATTCCTTGTTTTGGCTCCCAGTGATATTTAACCAACACTGCTTCGCCTTTATCATTTACCCATTTATACGTGTTTACACCAGATCCCTGCATGTGGCGGTATGTTGCTGGAATACCCCATGGAGAGAATAGGAATGTAATCATATGTGTTGCTTCAGGTGTGCGGGAAACAAAATCAAACATCCTTCTAGGATCTGCCACGTTTGAAGCTGGATCTACTTTAAATGCATGAATCATATCAGGGAATTTCATTGCATCACGGATAAAGAAAATTTTAAGGTTGTTCCCAACCAAATCCCAGTTACCGTCTTCTGTATACATTTTAACAGCAAATCCACGTGGATCACGTGCTGTTTCAGATGAATCTTTTGCACCTGCCACTGTAGAGAAACGAACCATTAATGGGGTACGTTTTCCAGCACCGGAAAATACTTTTGCACGAGTATATTTTTCTACTGGCTCATCGCCAACTTTTCCATATGTTTCGAAATATCCAAATGCTCCTGCACCACGAGCATGAACGACACGCTCAGGTACTTCCTCACGGTCAAAGTGGGAAATCTTTTCAATAAAGTGATAGTTCTCAAGTGTTGCCGGTCCACGATTTCCAACTGTGCGGATATTTTGGTTATCCGTTACTGGATGGCCCTGACGAGTTGTCAAAGTCTCGCGTTTCATTTCTTCTTTCTTTGAACCATTATGATCTTTGTTCTCTGCCATACTGAAAACCTCCTCTTTTAATAGCTCTCCTTATAACCCCCTGTATGATGAATATACAGTATTAAGGAGTACCATCTTTGGAATTAATTTCAATCTATAATAATTATAAACAACTTCTATTATTACTATAAATTACAGGTTAAAAAGATTGCAAATGATATGGTATTTCTAAGTTTTAAACCTCTTTTTTCAAAAAAAACACATGAAATTTATCCTATATTTCTACCAGAATTTTAAATAACAGCAGTTATCTAATGTTGTATGGTGAATGATAATTCTGTGAAGTAGATAAAAGAACCATAAATATATGTACCTTTATAAATGAGAAAATCTTTGTGTCCAATTCTAGTAGAAATAAAATATAGGAGTTTATTGGTGAGAAGCTGACCAATCTATATTTCATTTTTATAGAACACCTCTCCTTCTAGATAGGTATCGCCAACACTTTATTAGGCAGCATATAAAAGGCACCACAATTGTTAGTAGACTCTAACATTTGTGGTGCCTTAAAATCTCCAAATCTTTTGTAATTTTTCAAAAAAATATAGTTCCTGTTAATTTATATTTTCCTCTGTTTGATCTGTTTGATTAACTCTTCCAACCAGTAAATAGTATGATCTACTCTAGCAGTCACATACTCCCCTATAAACTCTACAAGGTTCTTGTTTTCCTCGTCTACTTCAACCTTTTTTTCAAAATCTTTAATATGCATCCATTGAGCACGGATATGCTCTGATTTCTTGTTAAGAATAGTTAGAACCCGATCACGATCGACATACCTGATATTAGCAATACCTACTACCATATCACTGATATCCTCGGCATTTTCCAACAGTTTGTATATTTTCTTAGGAAGCTCTTCACGTCCCTTATCCGTAATCGCAAAAACTTGTTTATCTGGACGATGTTCCTCTTTTATAACTTCAACTTGTTCAACCAATCCCTGTTTAGCCAACGATTCAAAGTGATAGTACAGTTTGCTTTCTGTTAATCCACCTAATTGATCCAATGGAATTGGCTCTGAAAGCTGCTTTTTTAATTTATAAGGATAATTATTATCCTCCATTAGTTTGCTTAATATAAAGATTTGGATAGCCATTTCTAAGCTCCTTCAGCATAATTATCTTTATTTTAGCAAAATTAAGCAGGCATTTCAGCAGTCTTCTCATTTTCGGTTTCATTTATTGCTTCATCATTCTCAACTGGAACTGATTTGTGGAAGGTACTCAAATAAATAGATTCAGGGAACTTCAGCCAGTCTGTTGTTCCCTTTTTTATTGCTAAAAATTTTAATGCATTTTCTTTAAACAATCGCCGCTCCGCTATTCTCACTAATTTATCTCTCTTTACTAGTCCAAATGACCACTTCAAACCATCCTGTTCATCATAGTCTAATGTATATTGTGAAAAAGGAGACCGACAACATGAGTCCAAAACTGGAAAAGTTCGTGGATCCACTCCAAATTATGAAAACCCTGAATCCCAAGGAGAATGGTCGAGGCGGAACATATTATGAAGTAAGAATGCAGGAGTTTCAACAAAAGCTACACCGAGATTTACCGCCAACTCGCTTATGGGGTTATAACAGCCAATATCCCGGGCCTACTATAGAAGCCAAGCAGGGGGAGGTTGTAAAGGTTAAATGGAAGAATAATCTTCCTGACAAGCATTTTCTCCCTGTCGATAAAACATTCCATCATCTAGAACATATGCCGGAGGTTCGAACAGTTACACATTTACATGGCAGCGAAACCCGTCCCGATAGTGATGGATACCCGGATGCCTGGTTTACAAATAATTTCAAGGAAGTTGGCGAAGCTTTCACAAGAAAAGTATATGAATATCCAAACAATCAGCGTGGAGCTACCCTCTGGTATCATGATCACGCCATGGGCATTACCAGACTGAATGTATATGCCGGTCTTGCCGGAATGTATATTATTCGGGATGAACAGGAAAAATCGCTGAAACTGCCAAGCGGTTCTTTTGAAATTCCCCTATTGATACAGGACCGGACATTCAACGATGACGGCTCTTTATTTTATCCAAGCCAGCCGGATAATCCCGCAGAAGGTTTACCAAACCCTTCCATCAGACCGTTCTTTCTTGGAGATACTATTCTTGTAAATGGGAAGGTATGGCCGTTTTTAGAAGTGGAGCCACGCAAATATCGTTTTCGTATTTTGAATGGTTCGAATACACGCGGTTACCAAATGGAACTTGATTCCGGACAATCTTTTTATCAAATTGGATCTGATGGCGGTTTATTGCCAAAAACAGTAATGATGGACAGCATTCTAATTGAACCTGCAGAAAGAATGGATGTCATCGTCGATTTTAGCCAATATGAAGGCAAAACCATCACGCTAAAAAATAATCTTGGAACTAATACAGACCCAGCTGATCAAACAGGTGATATCCTTCAATTCAGGGTAAATCAGCCACTTTCCAGCCAGGACAATAGCCATATTCCCAACAGATTATCCTATGTACCCTCTTTAAAACACAACAATATATCGGCCATTCGCAACCTCAAATTAGTAAGTACAACCGACCAATACAGCCGTACTCTGCTTTTACTCGATAATAAAATGTGGATGGATCCAGTGACAGAAAAACCACGATTAGATACGACTGAGATTTGGAGCTTAATGAATCTTACAAACGTTACTCATCCAATTCATATCCATTTAATCCAATTCCAAATACTCGATCGCCGGCCATTTGATTTGGATCGTTATAACGAGGATCGAACCATTATCTTTACTGGACCTGCACAGCCTCCAAAGCCAAATGAATACGGTTGGAAAGACACAGTTGCTGTCCCTCCTGGAGAGATTACCCGCTTGATCATGCGCTTCTCTCCATATAGCGGCTCGTATGTTTGGCATTGTCACGTTCTGGAACATGAAGATTATGACATGATGAGGCCTTACATGATTATAGATCCACATAAAGAAGATTAATGGTTTCCTTCCCATTAAATTTCAGGACCACACTCACAACCATTTAAAAAGCGCCTGCCTGCATCTTAACTTGATGCGGACAGACGCTTCTTATTATTTTGCCAACAAGTAATCTACTAATTTAGCTTTTGGTTTTCCGAAGATTTCTTCTTCCAATCTGCGGCCTGTTGGAGTGGCTGCAAGTCCGCCTTCTGCTGTTTCCCGTAATGCAGATGGCATGGACTTTCCGATTTCATACATCGCACTGATTACTTCATCACATGGGATACGGCTTGTTACACCTGCCAACGCCATGTCAGCTGCTGTTATTGCATTTGAAGCTCCCATCGCATTTCGTTTAACACACGGAACTTCCACAAGCCCGGCGACTGGGTCACATACAAGCCCAAGCATATTTTTCATAGTAATTGCAAAAGCTTCTGCGGATTGCTGCGGTGTTCCACCAGCCATCTCCACTATGGCAGCTGCCGCCATGGCACTAGCTGATCCAACTTCTGCCTGGCAACCCCCAGCTGCACCAGAGATGGATGCATTATTTGCTACTACAAAACCGAACGCTGCTGTCGTAAATAAGAATTCAATCATTTCCATTCTAGTCGGATTCAACTGTTCTTTAACGGCAAATAATGTACCAGGAACAACGCCGGCTGAACCTGCTGTTGGTGTGGCACAAATAACTCCCATTGCTGCATTTACTTCATTGGTTGCCACTGCTTTGCTGACAGCATCTAATAAAAGTTTACCAGATAGAGATTTACCTGAATTAATATAGTTTTGTAATAACACCGCATCTCCTCCGGTTAATCCCGAATGAGATTTAACACCATTAAGACCTCTCTCTACCGCCCGTTCCATAACTGCGAGGTTCTCATCCATTTGAGCAATAATATCTTCTCTTGATCGCTCGGACACTTCCATTTCCTGCCTAATCATAATTTCGGAAATTTTAACATTATTGGATTGTGCCAGCTCTACAAGCTCGGCCACATTTCGAAACATATTCTTTCCTCCTCTTGCTGTCAGTATTTAATTTTACATACGGATTACATGGTTTACGTTTGGCAATGAACTAAGCTCTTCTATGATTTCTTCTCCGAGCTTTTGATCCATTTCAATTACCATAATTGCGATGTCTCCCCGTTCTTTACGCGAAACCTCCATATGGCTGATATTAATCTCATTTTTAGCTAATACACTTGTAACGGATGATATCAGCCCAAATTGATCCCTGTGAATAACCAATATAGCTGGCTGCCCACCTGACAGCTTTAATTTAAACGAATTTATTTCAGTTATCTCAATCGTTCCACCACCAATGGAAATGCCGACTAATTCTAACTTTTTATCTCCATCATCAAACAAATTTATTTTAACCGTATTAGGATGTTCAACTACAGCCTCTTCAACCAGAAATTGAACTTCCATTCCTGCCTGTTCAGCGAATTTATATGCATCTGGAATACGCTCATCAAAGGTATCAAAATCCAGTAAACCAGCAATTAAGGCTAAGTCTGTTCCATGACCTTTATAGGTTTTTGCAAAAGAACCGTATAACGAAATGATTGCTCGCTTTGGTTGTTTGCTAAATATAGTTCTGGCTGCTCTTCCTATTTTGGCAGCTCCTGCTGTATGTGAACTGGATGGGCCAATCATAACCGGACCAATTATATCAAATGCTGATCGATACTTCATTATGTTTTTCTCCTTTTTTCAATCTGCTTTTTAGATAGCTTACTTTTCTTCAGATACTTCCAGCCAAAGCCCCATCGCTTTCATTCTATTAGAAGCTTAGCTAAATAGTGCAAAAATCCTTAATCGACAAGTAATAGATTCCTTTATTTCACCTGATATTCTAATTGGTAATCTATTTGTGTGCGTATTTTTTGCAAATAATTATAGATTGTAAACTTCGATACTCCTAAAACGGATGCTAAATAGTCTGTTGAACCTTTAATTAGGAAAGCACCTTTTTCCTGTAATAATCTTACACATTCTATTTTCTCTTCTAGACTCAACATGGATGGCGGTTTCTTAAAACCGGATAAAACTTGATCAACCATATCTTGAATGACTTCCTGTACGGTCGAATAAAAGTTTTCAGACTTCTCTTCTGTTTCAGTAAAAGAAATGAAATCCTGAATTTCTGCCTCGTATTGAATCATCATTGAAATATCATAATTAATGCAAATAGCCCCAATAACATGATTTTCCACATCCCGCAGAAAAATGGTCGATGATTTCATTGTGATTCCATTTATCAATCTGGTTTTATAGTTTGGAATATCCTCTATGTCAGATACAGGTTTAGTCAATTCGTTTAATACTAAATCCGTACATGGACTACCTATTTCTCTTCCTGTAACATTGCCGGCTAAATAGACAAGAGATTTTTTTAAATCTGCAAAATCATGTACCGCCACTTCACAGCGCGGCCCAAACATTTTAACGATCATATCTGCTGTGCGTATCGCCATATTAAAAATCGGTGCATTCGGATCTATCGCCATACTCTCACTCCCTAAACGCAAACGGTTTCAAATCATTCTAAAATAAATAAAATTTAATCAAAAATGGCTTTATTTGTTAACTCAGATATCATAACATGAATTTGGTATAATTTAAATAAAATTGTAATAGTTACAAAAATATTGTAACAATTTTCAAATAATCTATCTTCCTTATATAGAAAACTAGATTCACTATTAAAGATAAAAGGGCTAATCGAAATTTACGATTAGCCCTGAAATAGTATCTTAGTTTTCAATCTCATCTTAGTTGCTTATAATGAATTGCCGATTATGTTGTTCTTACTCTTTACAAGTATTCTTTTTCAAACGTTAAGGTACTGCGAACCGTATTAATGGATCGAACTATACTTTCAATTTGTTCTCGTTTTTCTTCTAAAAATGGCGGCAAGGATAATTTTTCTCCAAGAGTTTCGTATGGTTCATCCTCCATAAATCCAGGACCGTCCGTTGCAAATTCAAATAAAATATGCGGTGCCAATCTTGCATAGAGTGAACCAAAATAATAACGTTCTACATAACCTGAATTGGGTATATTAAATGCCTGCAAACGTTTTTGCCAATCCTTCAGCTCTGAGCGGTCATTCACGCGAAATGCCACATGGTGAACTGTACCAAAGCCTTGCTGTGCCTGTGGAAGAGTTGTATTGTGTTCTACAATAACCTGTGCTCCATTGCCTCCTTCGCCCATTTCAAACAAATGATAAGATTCATGGCTGTCTAACACTCTAAACAACAAAACCTCTTCCATAAGTTTTTTTAAATAATCGAAATTAGAGGTACGAATAAATATTGGACCCAATCCTGTAATAGCATATTCCAATGGGACAGGCCCCTTTTGCCAAGGCGTTCCGGAAGCTACTCCCTCATTACTCTGATCAGAAATTAGTTGATATGACTGATCATCAAAATCAGTAAAGGACACTGTTTTTTTGCCGAACCATTCTTGAATTCCTGTATGTTTAACTTCGTATTTATCAAACCGTTTAATCCAATAGTCTAGAGCTGCGTCACTTGGAACTCGGAAAGATGTTTTCGAAATTTCATTGTTCCCGTGAATTCCCTTTGAAATACTAGGGAAATCAAAGAAAGTCATATCTGTACCCGGGGAGCCGACATCATCTGAAAAAAATAAATGATACGTTTTAATATCATCCTGGTTGACGGTTTTCTTCACTAAGCGTATACCAAGAACCCCTGTAAAGAATTCATAAATTTTTTCTGCACTGCTCGTAATGGCAGTCACATGGTGCAATCCTTTTAATTCATTCAATATCATATCTATACCCCCGTTAACTATTTATCTCGAATTCGAGATATTGGATAAAAAAAGAGCGGAATCACTCATAAATTACCCTCTTTAGAAGACATTATCCTTCTTTATTTCCCCTTAGAAGAACGATTAAACTTATGCTGCCGGGTTAATCTCTAATTCTATTTCTATTTTAATATCTTTACCAATTAAAACGCCGCCCGTTTCAAGTGCTGCATTATAAGTAAGACCAAAATCTTCTCGGTTAATCTTCGCGTCCCCTTCAAAACCGTATACTTCAACTCCCCAAGGATTTTTGCCTTTTCCGCCAAATTCGACATCGAATGTAACTGACTTTGTTACATCCTTAATAGTCAGATCACCAGTTACTTTATAGTCATCCCCAGATCTTGTAATGCTTGTAGATTTAAATTCGATTGTAGGATATGCTTCCACATCAAAAAATTCAGCAGATTTCAAGTGTGTATCACGATCTTCTGAAAAAGTGTTAATACTTGCTGGATCAAATTGAAATGCAATTTGAGCTGTTGTCAAATCTGTTAAATCCGCGGCTTCAATATCTGCTGTATACGTATCAAATTTTCCTTTTACCTTTGATACCATCATATGTTTCACTGCAAAGCCAATTGTTGAATGAGACTGGTCAACTATCCATTTTGCCATTGTTATTCCTCCAATACTTTTATTTCGAATTCGAGACTTTATGTAAAATGCAATATATCTCGAATTCAAAATTTTTTAATTAAGGATAAATTTAACACGAGTACATTTTCTTGTCAATTTATTCAGGATTTTTTACCAATGTGGATATGGATCAGTTTATGCCAGATCTCTAAACAATATGATTACTCACAATGTAATCTGAAATGTAAGATGTGATCACATATTGATCATAAATCTGAAAGCGCCAAAAAGATCCTACTGCAGATTGTTAATTCAGTATAAAACCTTCAATTGCTACATACATGGCAAACAAAAATCCACCTAGACTCACCCAACTAAAAAGTTTTCGTCCTTTTTGATATTCTTCTAATCCGATGATTAACATCATTAACCCTAAGAAAAAAATCATAAATGGTTGGTACGCAAAGCTTCTTGTAATAAATCCGTATAATACAAATATTAAAACTACCGTTGAAAAAACATAGCGTAAAATTTTCAGCATGATTCCATACTCCTTATATCCTAGTAACAACCTATTACTATAGCTTTTCGACTCCTAATGCCGTTAATCCTTTTTTATTCTATACAGTTCTTAAAGATGTAAAACTTTATTTAATCAGAAAGCAGAACCTTTTCATTTTCAAATATTTCACATCTTAAATAATTATGTATCACAGGATGATTTTATTTACTATTTTCTTGGTGGCCAGTAGTGAAATAGGTATTCAGAGGATAATAAATCGGGAACTGCCTATCAATGAATATTTATCAATAGTTGAATTTAGATAGAATAAACTACCCCGCTGTATGAAACCATCACTAATAACCAGTTAATCTAACCACCGCTTATATTATTTTGAAATAATAAAATTCGGTATATGAATTACTAAAAAAATACAATCCACTTCCCAATTTAGTGCATGTTTACCCTGCTATAAATGTAAGGGGATACATTTTTAATAGATTTATATACTGATTCATCCTTGATATAGTAAGGTTTCATTTTTACCCCCATGCATAAAACTCCTAATACATAAAAAGATCAATTATAAAAATATTGTCACAAAAAAAACAAATTACTTACACAAGAAGAAATATTTTGTTATAGTGAAAAACAGACTGACTGGTTAGTATGGTGGAGGTGTACTAACAGGAGGGATACAAAATTGCTGATTATTTACGAATGCAATGGACTATCCCGCCAAAAGGATATACAGGTGTTGGATCCTACGAAACAAGCATAAAAATAGCAAAGTTTCGTTCTCTCACCATTTGAAAGAAGTATGATTCTACTTGCGAATACTGGATTTATCTCAAATTATCAATAATTAATGCCCAAGTGGAATGATTAAAAACGAATCAATGACTAAAAAAACATAGAGACAATGACTTGCTTTACAGTTAGCAAATATAGGTGAGTGAAAATTCGCCCTAATGTAGTTTTAGTATGTATGTTTACAAGAGTCTGATTTTAATTGAGAAAATTTTATAATCAAAGGTTTTATCGAATCTTTTTTCGGAAGATTCTGTATTCTTCTATTTCTTTAGTGATTAGGCTTCCAATGAAGATGGATTTTTGCTCTACAAATGCGTTTCTCCCTGAGAGCAATCTCGAATTTACAAATAATTTATTTTTAGAGGAGTTATAACAAGTGAATAAACAAATACAAATCAAAACGGGACCGATAATGGCTGCCCTCTTGGTAGCAGGATTTGTCGGGCTTTTTAGTGAAACAGCTTTAAATATAGCATTAGGACAATTAAGCCAAATTTTTAGTGTGGATGCAACAACCATTCAGTGGTTGGCAACAGGCTACTTTTTAACACTTGGTATTTTAGTACCAGTTACAGGTATTTTAATGCAAAAATTCACGACACGCCAAATGTTCATGGCAGCTTTATTTTTCTCTCTTATAGGGACAGTTTTAGCTGCTTTAGCACCCACATTTAGCGTACTTTTAACAGCACGTATTATTCAAGCAGCTGGGTTGGCTATCATTTTACCTTTAACACAAAGTGTTATTTTCACGATTTTCCCGCCAAATAAACGTGGAGCTGCAATGGGAACAATGGGATTAGTTATTTTAGCTGGACCAGCTTTTGGACCAACCTTAGCAGGCATGATTTTAGACACCTTATCTTGGCATTGGATTTTCTGGTTCACCATTCCATTCTTATTAATTTCACTAATCATTGGCTATATCTATATACCGAATGTTAATGAAATCCGTAATGTCTCAATTGATATTTTATCTGTAGTATTATCTACAATTGGTTTTGGTGGTGTTGTATACGGTGTAAGTGTCGGTGGAGAGCTTGGCTGGACAAATGCAACCGTATTAGGAACAATTATTATCGGCTTAATCGCATTACTATTCTTCTGTATCCGTCAAAATAAGATGGAACACCCAATGTTAAACTTAAAAGCATTTAGATACCCAATGTTCGTTTTAGGTCTTGCTATGAATATTATTACCTTCCTCAACATGCTTTCCATGCTTGTTGTTTTACCAATGTATATGCAAATGGCCCTTATCGTTTCAGCATTTGTAACAGGATTAATGATGCTTCCGGGGAGTTTAATCAACTGTGTACTTGCGCCGATAATTGGTAAATTATTTGACAAATATGGACCACGTGCCGTGATTACTCCAGGTACAATTCTTGTTGTCATTGGATATGGACTTTATGCATCATACGGAACAGATACCGCTCTTTGGATTATGGTATTGACACATATCGTGATGATGTTAGGTGTTGGTATGGTCTTAGCATCCGTACAAACAAATACACTGAATGCATTACCTAGACAATATTATCCAGATGGTATTGCAATTACACAAACGTCTCAGCAAGTAGCCGGAGCTATAGGTATTGCGGTAATGGTATCTCTATTCTCTATGAAACAAGCTGATTACTTATCCGGTGCAGCCAATGATTTAACTGCAGCTGCAGCTACTGGTTCAGCATTTGTATTTAAGATCAGTTTAATTTTAGCTATCATAAATGTCGTTCTTTCATTCTTCTTGAAAAAAACACAGTAAACTGGGAAGATTGAGAGAAAACGAAACCAAATAGAGTGAAATAAATAAAGCTAACACCCTAAATCCTCTGCGATTCTAGTTGGTGTTAGCTTTGTTTTTATTTATCTATGCCCCTCTTTACGGGCTTGTATATATCCATATTAGACGCACGTTCCATTTTGGGACAAGTCTTTGACTTCAAATCCGCACTTTTCATAGAAACTGAAATTATCAGCGGACGTATGCGCGAACCAATCTCCATGAGGAAGCTTTTGTACACATAGTTCAACTAATTTTTTACCGATCCCCTTTCCTCGATATTCGGTTAAAACGACTAAATCCATTATAGTAGCGGCCATTATTTTGTCTGAAATAACCCGAACCATTCCAATCATTCGGCTAGAATCCCATACAGTATAAGCCCAGGTGGAGTTTTCAAATATTAATGAAAACTTTTCTTTCTGCCAATCTGGTGTGTTTCTCGCCCATCCTGCATCTGTAAAAAGAGTTTCTACACTTTCAGCTGGAACTCCTTCTGTCCCTTCCCGGATGACTAAGCCGTTAAAATATTGGTACATATCGTCTCCTCCTTGTATCCAGATATCTTTTATATCATAATACCAGAATTTAACTTATCCATATCCATAAAAAAGAGACTCCCAAAAAAAGATAAATCTTTTGGCGGAGTCTCCTGATTATTAAATCCATTTAATTCAATTAGACATGTTCTTCCTCTTATGTTGGTTGTACTTAAGAAATTTTCATGAATTTAATTTTTACCATCAAATTCGGAACGGGAAATATGATCATCGTCAAAATCATCATCTATTTCTATAGTGCCTGTTCTACCTTTTACAGTGATTGTTTTCAAAAGATTTTCTGAAGTTTTAATTTCAACACCGTATTCGAATTCAGAACGGGAAATACGGTCATCCTCCAAATTGAATTCTTTTTGAACACTGATAACTTCTCCATCAATTTGCTTCAAAGCTATTTCTTTAATTTGTGCTTCTGTATAGTTGTCATTCTTATTTGCATAGTAATAACCCATTCCAACATAACCGCCTACAATGGCGATCCCAAGAACAATTATGGCAATAAAGCCACCGATTATTTTCTTTTTATTTTCTACTACCATGTTTTTGTATTTTGTTAACATAGCTATCTCTCCTTTTTATCGTTTATATACAATTTCCTTTTCTAGTTAATCTTCAAACTGGTCTAATTGGTCAATAAAATTGATTAGAATTTTTAATTTACGAAGAACATAAGACCATTTGACCAGAACAGGAACCAATTATCATTCCATTAATTTTGACGCCTCTCCTCCTGTCTTTTATTCTTTTCCTTGATCTTGACTTCATCATAATGGGTAAACATTAAAGGAACATTAATGAATAAAAATGATTTTCTCATCTTTTTTTAATAAACGTGAATTATAGTAAAATATATTAAATAAGAAGAAAAGGAGACTAAACATGCGGATTCTCATAGTCGAAGATGAAAAAGATTTACAAAACGTTCTTGCAAACCGTTTAAAAGTGGAAAATTACAGTGTGGACGCATGTGGAAATGGGTCTGATGCACTCGATTATATTTCCATGGCTTCTTATGATTTGATTGTGTTAGATATAATGATTCCAGAAGTAAATGGACTGGAAGTTTTGCAGCATATAAGAGAAGAAGGGAATCGTACTCCTGTTTTATTGTTAACCGCAAAAGATACGATTGAAGATCGGGTCAAAGGACTGGATTTAGGCGCAGATGATTATTTAATCAAACCATTTGCCTTCGATGAACTACTGGCCAGGATACGGGTGTTAATGCGCCGGCAATCAGGTAACACATCCAACGTTTATGAAATAGGCGATTTAGTAGTGGACTGTAATACCCATAAGGTAACGCGACAGGGTAAAAATATTGACCTTTCCAGCAAGGAGTTTGCAATTTTGGAATATATGATTCGCAATAAAGATATTGTATTGTCTCGAGATAATATTGAACAGCATGTTTGGAATTATGATTATGAAGGCGGCTCAAATATCGTTGATGTTTATATTCGTTATCTAAGAAAGAAGATAGACAATGATTTTGAAATCAAGCTTATCCATACCATAAGAGGATCTGGCTACGTATTGAGGATAGAGTCATGAAAAAATTATCTATTAAAATGAAGATCACTCTCTGGTATACGGGCCTGATTGTGATTATTATGGCTATGGTATTAAGTATTATTTTGGCCTCTTCCGATAAAATTCTTCTGTTAAATATCCAGGACCAACTCGAGGAATCAGTAAAAGAAGGTTTTAGAGATATAGATTATAAAAATGGACATTTAGAGGTAGATAATGATTTTGAGTATTATGATGATGGGGTCACTCTTTTAATTTACGATAAAAATGGTGCTTTACTGGAAGGCAATGTTCCATCTGGATTTAACGGAGACACACCAATGAATAAGGATGGACTTCAAACCATTGAACAGAATGGACAGGAATGGCTATTATATGATCACCCATATAAAAAATTTAATGATGAGATATGGATTCGAGGCGTTTATCAATTAAATCAATTATCGTCAGCCATGAACACCATTTTACTTGTGACGCTAATTGCTTTTCCATTCCTTATTATTGTAGCAGCTACCGGCGGATATTCTATTACAAAAAGAGCGTTTCGTCCCGTACAAAAAATGATTGATACAGTCAGCGAAATTAACGACGGACAAGATTTATCAAAACGTATTAACCTTAAGGGATCAAATGATGAAATTCATGCTTTGGCACAGACCTTTGATCGAATGTTCGATAGATTACAATCTTCATTTGAGAATGAAAAACAATTTACTTCTGATGCCTCTCATGAATTAAGGACACCTACTTCTGTCATCATCTCTCAATCTGAATACGCCTTATCTCAAATTGATGATTCAAAAGAAGTAAAGGAATCCCTTGAGGTCATTCTAAAACAATCCCAAAAAATGTCCTCTCTCATTTCGCAATTACTTTTACTGGCCAGAGTTGATCAGCAGAATATGGACCATTTTCTATTTGAAAGGCTTAATATTAGTGAGTTAACAGAAATGATAGCAGAAGAATTAACCTATATGGCTGATAAAGCTGATATTGAGATAATTACAGACCTAGAGGATAATCTTTTTATAAAAGCAGATCAAACGTTAATCATGAGATTACTTATGAACCTGATTACGAATGCGGTTGCTTATGGAAGGCCTGGCGGATATGTAAAGATTAAATTATATCAGCAGGGTAATCATGTGATAGGTGAGATTTCGGATAATGGAATTGGCATTAGTGCAGAACATATAAATAAAATATGGGATCGTTTTTATCGCGTCGATCCTTCTCGTACCTCAACTGCTAACGGCAATACAGGTCTTGGCTTGTCGATCGTAAAATGGATTGTCAGTCTGCACGGCGGCACCATTGATGTATCAAGTGAATTAGATAAAGGAAGTACCTTTAAGTTTCGTTTACCTATAGGCTATTAAAGAGTTTAATTAGAGGATATTATTCTAGGCACCTACACCAGTATGATAGGTGCCTTTTAAGGTTTAACAAACAAAACGAATGGCACGGCAATGCGAGTAATTATTCAACAGGCATCAACTCGTCATCTGTCATCCATTTGTGATTAGTTACTTCTTCCCCACCTGTTGTTGGTTTGTAATCAATCATATAAACAGTCGTTTCTTGAGCTGATTCAATTTTTACAGTGGTCCCCTTCATTCCATCCATATGAGAGGCAGTCGTAATTGCTTCTGCACCTGGCTGTAAAGATTCCTCTCCACTATCCTTTATTTCTTCATGAATAATCCACTTATGATTTTTCACCCTTTCGCCACCTGTAGCCGGATTGTAAGAAATGCTGTATGCCGTTGTGTCATAAGCTCCGATGATGGTAGCTTCAGCACTTTTCATACCTTCCAAAGGATTGCACCGCTCCCTACTTCAAAAGTAGGATTTTCAGCCACTTTTAAATCTTCCGGAACCTCACCAGAACCTGAATGATTCATTCCCTCCATATCATGAGATTGTGTATCATGTTGCAATTCTTTATTATTAGTATCCTCAGTTTGGTCTTCCTCAGTTGTTTGAGAGCAAGCACCCAGCACAAGAATACATACCGTTAGCAGAGATAAGAGAGAAAGTCTTTTTAACATATCTTGTCCTCCTTTTATGATAAACAGCAATTGTGTTCTTTATTGCATTACCCTTTTGTTGTATGGTCTACCATATTTTTGTATTTACCTTTACCTCTTCTATCATATTATCTGCTAATTTTTATGGTTTAAATGACTAATAGATTCATAAATCTGCTCATACATTTAGAAGACTGTTTAAAAATAAACAAATTAACCCTCTATTTTTTCTCGTATCTTAATTGAATTTTTATATAAAACGTTAACCAACTATAATGGTTGTCACATCCCCTATATCATTCACAATTTTTTCATTTTTAAAGGAGATTATTACGGGAATTTAAATAATGAAGCACCTTAGACTAATACGGAGGAGTTGAGCCAGCATGAATACCATACAACATTACTTCCTGATCTTTCGACTTATTCTTTTTTCCCCGTTTTATTGGATTGCTGCAGGAATTACACGTATCCTTTCATGGATCTGTCAATTCATTGCCTATTTCCCCATGATATATATTGTATTAATATGGCTCATTACTATTATTGGTGCAATTTATGAACGTTCATTTTCTATTGAAATGTTAATGGAAGGTATTTTAATATCAGCAATCGTCTACTTCATTCTTAGTATATTCAGTGGCTTGATTAATATAGTGCTGAATGCATTCTTTACCGTTTTCTTATCTATTAGTAACATTTTTGCGAAGTTAAGCGGTCGGACAATAGAGACTATATAACTTATTCAACCTTGCTCAAACTCCTGACTGGGTTTGAGCTTTTCATTCTTTTAGATTGTCTATACTCAACATGCTCCTTTGCTCATTCCGTTTCAGTATTTCAGCCATTACAAAAGCTCCTATTCCAAGGATGCTAAACAAAATTGCTAATGTAAAATACGCTGTAGCCATTCCGACATTCACCGATAAATTCTGCACATCATATAAATTATATGCATTAACAGCCTTCTCCTCATTGAATATTTCTTCATATCCTTGGTCTATCATTTCCTCTTTACTATAGGGACTTTCATACACATATAATTTATACAACCCTGCACCTAAAGTAATAACGGTAAATAATAGTGCAATAATCACAACAATCTTTAATATAAATGGAAAATTCATTTTACTATTACTTCGTTCCTCAATCATGATAACCTCATTTTTTTCCATTTCGTCTCACCCCTTACTAGTTTTCAGTTGTTCTTCATTCAAAGTAATTCTACAAAAGTATTAAAAACACCTTTAACAATCAGAGATATCCGTCTTTAATCAAATCGTAGAAAACTTAATATACGAGTTTCTTCTATATATAATACCTATCTATAGAAGAAAGCCAGATTCACATTGGAATCTGGCTTTTTCATTAAGATAGTCTATTTTTAAAATCCATATAATTAAATTTATGCAAAATGCGGCATTCACCATTCTTGTCCTGTACAGCAATTGTCGGCAGGGCCATTCCGTTAAATGTATTGTTTTTAACCATCGAATAAATCGCCATATCCCCAAAAACCAATCGGTCATTACTTTTTAACGGCTGATCGAATGAATAATCTCCAATAATATCCCCTGTTAAGCAGGTTGGACCGCCTAATCTGTACGTATGGGCCTTTTCACCGGGTTCACCACTACCAAGAAGCGGAGGGCGATATGGCATTTCCAACACATCCGGCATATGACAGGAAGCAGAAGTATCGAGGATAGCAATTTCCACATCATTCTTTAATGTATCAAGAACCGTTGTCACAAGAAATCCGGCATTAAGAGCAATTGCTTCACCCGGCTCAAGATAAACCTCCAAATCATATGTCTTCTGAATACGGGTAATACAGTCCTCCAGCAGGCCTATATTATACCCATCTCTTGTAATATGGTGGCCACCGCCAAAATTAATCCATTTCATTTGCGGCAGCCATTTTCCAAATTTCTCTTCGACAGCATTGAGGGTTTGTGCCAAGGCATCCGAATCCTGTTCACAAAGCGTATGGAAATGTAATCCCGATACACCTTCCAGCAAATCTGGACGAAATTCATCAGCCGTTATACCAAATCTTGATCCTCTAGTGCATGGATCATAGATTTCATGGCCCTCTTGAGTCGAACATTCTGGATTAATACGGAGGCCTATGCTTTTACCTGCCTGGAGTACTTTATCCCCAAATCTCTCAAGCTGTGAAAAAGAATTGAAGATAATATGATCACAAATAGAGATAATTTCATCTATCTCATCTTCGCGGTAGGCTGGGGAAAACACATGATTTTCCTTTCCCATCTCCTCATAGCCAAGCTTAGCTTCATACAATCCGCTCGCAGCAGTCCCACTCAAATACTGACCGATTAACGGATACATTGCATGCATAGAAAATGCTTTTTGTGCCAGGATAATTTTACATCCGGTTCGACCCATTACACCCTTTAAAATTTTTAGGTTTTTCTCGAGTAGACCTTCATCTACCACATAAGATGGTGTTGGTAATTGATCAAAGCGCATCTTAGTCTACTAACTCCGGATCAAAGCTTTCTTTCCAAGGAAGTCCCCATTTATTCAATGCTTCCATGAACGGATCTGGATCAAATTCCTCAATATTGTAAACACCAGGCTTGTTCCAATTTCCGTTCATAACCATCATCGCACCAATCATTGCAGGAACCCCTGTTGTATAAGCAACCGCCTGTGATCCCACTTCTTTGTAACACGCTTCATGATCACAAACATTGTATACATAATAAGTTTTATCTTTTCCATCTTTTTTACCGCGGAAAATACAGCCAATATTCGTTTTTCCTTTTGTACGCGGACCAAGTGAAGAAGGGTCTGGAAGTACTGCTTTTAAAAATTGAAGAGGTATGATTTCTTTCCCTTCAAATTCGATTGGCTCAATAGATGTCATCCCAACATTTTCTAGACATTTTAAATGAGTGAGATAACTTTGCCCAAATGTCATAAAGAAACGAATCCGCTTAATGCCAGGAATATTCAAAGCAAGTGATTCAATTTCTTCATGATGTAATAGATACATATCTTTGTCACCGATCTCAGGGAAATTGTACGTACGTTTAATTTCCATTGGCTCTGTTTCTACCCATTGGCCATTTTCCCAATAGGAGCCATTTGCTGTTACTTCACGGATATTTATTTCAGGATTAAAGTTTGTTGCAAAAGGATAACCATGGTCACCTGCATTACAGTCTAAAATATCAATGTATTCAATTTCATCAAAATGATGTTTTAAGGCATGGGCTGAGAATACTCCTGTAACGCCAGGATCAAATCCGCTTCCTAATAATGCAGTAATACCCACTTCTTCAAAGCGCTCACGGTAATCCCATTGCCATTTATATTCAAACTTCGCTGTATCTTCAGGCTCATAATTAGCTGTATCCATATAATGAGTTTTAGTTGCAAGACAGGCATCCATAATCGTTAAATCCTGATATGGTAAGGCAAGGTTCATGACTATATCTGGTTTCACTTCTTCTATTAAAGCAATTAGCTCATCCACATTGTTTGCATCCACCTGAGCCGTTGTAATTTTTGTCTTACCGCCGTCAAGCTTAGCTTTTAAATCATCACATTTGGACTTAGTACGACTTGCAATACAAATCTCTTCAAATACCTCACTGTTTTGTACACATTTGTTTATTGCCACAGAGGCTACTCCGCCACAACCAATAATCAGTGCTTTTCCCATTTTTCATATCTCCAATCCATTATTTATTTATCTAACAAACTTCTTTCTGCTTGTTTTAAACACTAGAAGATTTTCATGGAATATCTTCCACGTCCCTCAGCAGCTCCTCCACATACGTTGGCAAAGCAAAGGAACCACGGTGTAAATTAGGATTGTAATAGCGTGTTTTAATACCTAACTGTTTCCAAGCCTCTTGATTTAAATCTGCAAGAGGTTGATATTTTTTGGATGCAAATCCAAACAACCAGTGGCCGGACGGGTAGGATGGAATATGTGCCTGATATACCCTGCTAATTGGGAAACAGTCGATAATCCGTTGGTGCGCCCTCTGCATCGCTGCCCTGTCTTCTGCATAAAACGGACTCTCATGCTGATTTACCATAATTCCATCTTCATGTAAGGCCTTGTAGCAATTACCGTAAAATTCTTTCGTAAACAAGCCTTCACCCGGTCCGAATGGGTCGGTTGAATCCACGATGATCAAATCATATTGATTTTCACAGGAGCGAACAAATTTCAGCCCATCCTCATAATGAATATGAACCCGTTCGTCATCAAGCTTGGAAGCTGTTAACGGCAAATAATTCTTACAGGCTTCAACTACCTTTTCGTCAATTTCCACCATGTCAATATGTTCAATCTGTTGATAACGGGTTAGCTCACGTACAACACCGCCATCCCCTGCACCAATAACCAAAACCTTCCGTGGATTTGGATGAACAGCCATAGGTACATGGGTAATCATCTCATGATAAATAAACTCATCTTTTTCAGTCATCATCATATAGCCATCCAGGGTCAAAAATCTCCCAAACTCGTTCGATTCAAAGATATCAATCCTCTGAAATTCGCTCTGTTCACTGTATAAATGCTTGTCCACCTTGATGGAAAGCTTTACTTCTGCCGTGCTACGTTCATGAAACCACAACTCCATGCTGTCACACTCCCTTTAGTACATTCAGACGTTCAATAGCAAGGTCTTCCGGTCCTGTCATGGAACAGCCTTTTGCTTTTGCATAGTCAATATACTCAATGATTTCTTTCGTGATTCTTTCACCTGGTGCGAGGATTGGAATTCCAGGAGGATAGCACATCACAAACTCACTGCACACTCGACCCTCTGTATCTCGCAGACTCAATGATTCTTTATCTGCATAGAATGCCTCCTGCGGTGTAATCACAACCTCCGGGTCAATATATTCTTGTGTAATCAGACCTGATTTATCAGTCGAATAACGACGACGTATTTCTGATAGGGCACTGATCAGACGTTCGACATCTCTTTTACGATCACCAACAGATACATAGGCCAAAATATTGCCTATATCTCCAAATTCAATTTGGATATCATACTCATCTCGCAATAAGTCATATACCTCAATTCCCGCTAGTCCAATATCTAATGTATGTACCGAGAGCTTAGTTACATCAAAATCAAATATGCTATCTCCATTCACCAATTCTCTTGAAAAGGCATAATAGTTACCAATTTGATTGATTTCGTTCCGAACATATTCTGCAAGATTAATAACATCATCGAAAATCCGCTCTCCATTTAACGCTAGATTTCTTCGAGAAAGATCTAAGCTTGAAAGCAGCAAATACGATCCGCTTGTCGTTTGTGTCAGATTAACAATTTGCCTTGCATAACCGACATTCACAGAAGGTCCCATTAACATAAATGAGCTTTGCGTTAAACTCCCCCCGGATTTATGCATGCTGACTGAAGCCATATCTGCACCAGCAGCCATGGCAGTCACGGGAAGGTTTTTTCCAAAGTATAAATGTGCTCCGTGTGCTTCATCTGCAAGAACAAGCATATTATGCTGATGGGCAAGTTTCACAATCCCTCGTAAATCTGAGCAGATTCCGTAATAGGTTGGATTATTGACCAAAATGGCTTTAGCCTCTGGGTTTTCTTTAATCGCTTTTTCCACCTGGTTGAGAGACATACCAAGCGCAATTCCTAGATTTTTATCCATTTCCGGATTTACATATACCGGCACGGCACCACATAGAACAAGTGCGTTAATGACACTGCGATGAACATTTCGGGGAAGAATAATTTTATCTCCCGCTTTACAAGCTGTCAGGACCATCCCCTGTACGGCAGATGTCGTTCCATTCACCATAAAAAATGCATGTGCAGCACCAAATGCCTCAGCTGCTAATTCTTCTGCTTCTTTAATGACGGATACCGGATGACAGAGATTATCTAGCGGCTTCATCGAGTTAACATCCACACTAACCGCTTGCTCACCCAAAAAAGCTGTCAATTCAGGATTACCTCTCCCGCGTTTATGGCCGGGTACATCAAAAGGAACAATTCGTTTTTTCTTGAACTCTTCCAAAGCTTCATAAATAGGAGCCCGCCCCTGCGAAAGACGAAATAATCTTTCTTGTTCAATCATCACAAAACTTCCTCTCGCTGAAAATTCTCCCACTTCCCTTTCCATCTGGTTTAAATCGTAAGAATTTATGGGGTGATTTTTATTAATTGATAAAGTTAAAAGACAACAAAAAAGCAAGTGTACGCGCATTTCATTGCACATCACTTGCTTGTAGATATTATTATCCTATTAAAAAGCATATACAAATACAGACATATTGCCACGCATAAAATCAAATGAATTTTATGTCTGAAAAGCTTTTTAATATTCAACATACCTAAAAAGGAGATCAGAGTCTATATAGCAAATAAATACTTTTACCACTCTTATTGACCGTTTCACAAGTTTTGCACGATTTATGTCGTACTGGTTATAAAGTAACCAACTTATAAAATTTGAGCTTCTAACTCAATCAATAGGGCAACTAATGTTGCCTGTCGGCATTTGACCCGGCTGTCCGTATGGCCTTAACTTCCCGTGGGCAAGTGGTCAATTTTTATCTGCTTGGAAAGACTCTAACTATTTGAATATTTGCTTTCCAAAATAACAACGTCCTAATATTATCAGTTTATGGAAAAATTAGCAATAGATACATTTACTTTTTATACCTTTAAAACCTAAATAAACCATTCTATCTATGTATAATTATTTATTTTTATCAAAAATATTCATGATTCTCTATGGGTCATTGGAATGATTTTACACAAAAAACGACCATTTATCATTTAATAAGAGGAGATCGTGAGGGATGGAATATCATGATTAGATCAAACTGTTGAGGATCTAGACGATGAAGTAAACTAAATTGATGAGAAAAAAAGTTACAGCCCCTATTAAATATGGTTTTCCCAATATATCAAATTCTTTATTGTCGAGTGTCCAGTATAACTCTTGTCTAACCCAATAATTATTAGTGGTTGGTTCAGTATATTCCTTTGGGCCCACTCCTATCATTAAGAAAAAACACAAAACAAAGATACTGAATATAAAACTAAATTCGTTAATCTCTACTTTAAAATAACCCGACAGATAATAAACCAAGATATACTCAATTAAAATAGTAATGATAGCTAAAACTGCGCCATAAGCCATTCTCTTAATAAGAGAAATTTTCATATCTTCAGAGGTAATCGCATTTCCTTTTAGGCTTTCAACATACTCGGCTTGCTTTGTAAAAAGGACCACAAAACAAAAAATCCCAATAATAATGAAGATATTAACTATAATCTTGCTTAACTGAAACTCCAGAATTCCTAGCATATATCTCCTCCATTCATACACACAATCACTCATTATTTAAAGTCAGTAAACAGAAGAATAAATAGAGAATGATTATATATCTCCAATCAATTATATCATTATATGGAAATATATTGAATTTAAAACATTTTCTCTGCTCCCCTATAGCTTTTTCATTTATATGATTTAACCAATATGTATATCCCAAATTTAAGAGATTTAACTTCAACCACCAACCAAAAATATTATTTTATTCTTTTTAAGCAGAAAGGTTACTTTTTAATTCATTTTTCTGTATAATCCACATATAGAGTACAACTGTATTTATAAGGAGGACACCATGAAACAATTCGGTATATTACCCAAAATTATATTCGCTATTATTCTCGGTATTGGTATAGGAATGATTGCTCCAGCCTGGATGCTTCGTATTTTCACTACTTTCAACGGGCTTTTTAGCAGCTTTTTAGAATTTATCATTCCCTTTATTATCATTGGTTTTATTGCTTCAGGAATTGGAATGATGGGCAAAGGTGCCGGTAAAATGCTCGGTATCACAACTGGCTTAGCGTATGCTTCTACAATAATGGCTGGCTTAATTGCTTTTTTCGTTGCCAAAGCATTGTATCCAATTATATTAAAAAACCAGACTGCTCAAAGCTTTGCAAATCCTGAGGAAGCTTTACTCTCTCCATATTTTACAATTGAGATGCCTGCTGTAATGGGTGTTATGACGGCTTTGCTTGTAGCCTTCACAATTGGTGTAGGGATGGCGTCTATCAAAGGAGAAGCACTTCTTAATGTAATGGAAGAATTCAAAGAGATTGTCGTGAAGGTAATTAATACGATTATTATCCCTCTTTTACCATTTCACATCTTTGGTATATTCGCAAACATGACTCAGGGCGGTCAAATTGCGTCTATCTTAAGCGTATTTGCTAAAGTATTTGTGATGATCATTGCTTTACATTTGTTTATGTTAGTCATACAGTATACAGTTGCGGGTGCAGCTTCTAAGAAAAATCCATTTAAAATGCTTAAGACTATGTTACCAGCGTATTTTACAGCTTTAGGAACTCAGTCTTCCGCATCAACGATTCCTGTTACTGTGGATCGGACTAAAAAAATGGGTGTGAAAGAAAAGATAGCAAACTTCACTGTTCCACTATTAGCAACTATCCATTTATCTGGAAGTACAATTACCCTCGTCAGCTGTACGATGGCAGTTATGCTGTTACAGGGTACGGATGCTAGCATCACACAAATGCTACCATTTATTTTAATGCTTGGTGTCACAATGATCGCCGCGCCAGGAGTTCCAGGAGGAGCTGTTATGGCTGCACTTGGTTTATTAGAATCCATGCTCGGTTTCTCTGATAACATGCTTTCCCTCATGATCGCATTATACCTAGCTCAGGATAGCTTCGGAACAGCATGCAATGTAACAGGCGATGGCGCTATCTCAGCACTTACGGAGCGATTTGTTCCTAAAACCAGCAAAGAAATAATTCAAAATAAACAAATAGAAAATTTAATTTAAATACAAAAATAAGATAGATATACAAAAATGGTGTCCGTATAGAGATTTCAGTCAAAAAACAATAAATCAAAAAGGGAGACATGTTGTTAACTCAACATGTCTCCCTTTTTTGATTAAATATAACCAGTTCAACAAGGACCTATGTGTCAGTCCATATCTTGTTATTTTCACAGAAAAATATCTGCAAACCTCATACTTTTTTCACTTTAGTTCAATGATTTTAATAAACAACTCACCTTATCTAAAAAAACACAAATACATCCTCATTTATAATTTACTTCTGTCCTTATTAAGAATCCTTTATTTATTCCTTATTAATTATATAAAAATAATAAAATAGCTAATTTTTTGTTTATTTCTATAAGTAAATATATTAATATTTTTATATTATTATAACTACCACAACAAATTATTTATCACAAATATTAGGAGAAAGTCTTGCATGAGAAACTCATTGACACAAAAAATCGTATTAATTTTTATTACATTTGGTTTGGTTTTATTTGGAACAACTGATTTATACACAAAAGTAGACGCAGCAACCGTTTCTTCTTCCACACTCTATCAAACGACAGCTAATGTCAATTTAAGAGCCGGTTCGTCCAATAAGCATAAAGTAATCCTAACCATTCCGAAAGGGAAAAATGTGACCTATCTCTCCAAATCCGGAAGTTGGTTTAAGGTTAAATACGCTAATAAGACAGGCTTTGTGAGCTCTTCTTATTTAAAGAAGCTAACAGCTAATTCTCAGACTAGTACCCAAGCTACCGTTACATATCAAACAACGGCTAATATCAATTTAAGGACTGGTGCTTCTAATAAGCATAAAGTAATCCTAACCATTCCGAAAGGGAAAAATGTGACCTATCTCTCCAAATCCGGAAGTTGGTTTAAGGTTAAATATGCTAATAAGACAGGCTTTGTGAGCTCTTCTTATTTAAAGAAACCAACTGCTAATTCACAGGCTAGTACCCAGGCTACCGTTACATATCAAACAACGGCTAATGTCAATTTAAGGACTGGTGCTTCTAATAAGCATAAAGTAATCCTAACCATTCCGAAAGGAAAAAATGTGACTTATCTCTCCAAATCTGGAAGTTGGTTTAAGGTTAAATATGCTAATAAGACAGGCTTTGTGAGCTCTTCTTATTTAAAGAAACCAACAGCTAATTCCCAGACTAATTCACAGGCTACCGTTACATATCAAACAACGGCTAATGTCAATTTAAGGACTGGTGCTTCTAATAAACATAAAGTAATCCTAACCATTCCGAAAGGGAAAAATGTGACCTATCTCTCCAAATCCGGAAGTTGGTTTAAAGTTAAATATGCTAATAAGACAGGCTTTGTCAACTCGACATACATGAAGAAGTCTGTCATCAAAGAGACAGTACCTAATTATAAAAATGTAAGATATTATAATACGAATATTCATATCTATACAAGTAATCCTAATGCTAATTTAACAGTTTCCAAAGGAAAACCTAATGTTCTTGAACCATTGTCATCTATTAAGCTACCAAATGAACTAGCAAAGATAAACTTAGGCTTTTTTAACTCAAAAATGGAACATGGTGGTTTATTTATGGTAAATGGACAAGTAACCAGTAACCATAATCCTAAATACGTAATTATGGAATATAAAAAGACAGGGAAAATAGATATTCGTAGTATCGCAACACCATTAATAAATCTTCAAGAATTAGAAGATATGAAGGAAAATAATTATTTTGCTGTTGGTACTTCATATTCTTTAGTACAGAACGGCAAAATAAATTTAGCGCATAGTGAGTATTTCTCACACAGTAAAAGCAGGAACCCTCGAACATTGTTTGGTCAGACTAAAGATGGACGGTTTATCATGGCAGTTACAGATGGCCGAATTAATGGGAGTAGTGGTTTAACAGCAAGCCAAAGCGCTGATGTTATGATGAAATTAGGGGCAGTTGAAGCTGTAAATTTAGATGGCGGAGGATCCAGCACCCTATATATCAATGGTAATTTAATTAATAAATTAGGCGAAAGCCCAAGAAAAATTGGCAGTGCTCTCTTTATTACAAAGTAAATAGAATATACAATTATAAGATAAACTCCTAATTGAAAAATTGGGAGTTTATTTTCAACATGCTGCACACTCCCATCTATCCGTATATTAAGGATTTTAAAAGGATGTATACAAAATAAAGACTTCTATCTCTTAAACAGATAGAAGTCTTTATTTTTCTCTTTTATAGTCATTGGTGTTAAACAAGTTCAGCCTAGGTAATTTAAATTACAACAGAACTGCATTCTATCACGGTTATCTCTTTAAACGTAAAGCCATAAATATAAATCCTGTAAATATAATAAAAATCCCAAAAGGATATAAGCTACTAATAACATGTTCGCTAGTCTGAGAAATTTCTTCAACAACCATACCCTTCCCTGTTAAACACTTACTTGGTACTATACGACCAATAATATCTTCGGAAGTAATAGGGTCGAATACTTGTATTGTTGAATCAATATTATTTGAGGTTTTAGAAAGTGAATTATGTGCAAACTGCACCTTATCCATTTCACTAGTCATCCCTAAATTAGCAGAAGCAACAGCGATTGTCTGTTTTTTTAATTCTGGTATCAAAGAAATAACTAAAGAAAATATGATTGCTAATATAAATAACCTGGAATTCATTAAAATCACCCAAATACTCTAAATAATATTTCCCGTTCCATCTGTTTTATTTTTATAAAATAAAAAAACTAATAGTAATTTCAATTTCAAATATTAAGATAAGTTATATTAATATTTTAATAAATACAAAATAAACAATCAACAACTGATTTCATTTTAGCCTTTGTATTTATTACTGTCTGTCATTTTTTATGGGTAAATATAAAAAACCAATTCCGAAATGGAATTGGTTTATAAGCCACTTTTGCCGTTACATATAAGAAAGTTTTAAACCACCACTTCTCCAAGTGGGTGTTCGCAAAAGCTTTCCTGCTTGTCCTCCAGGTCATATAGACAGAGGCTTGTCATTCCAGCCTTTATAATAAAACTCCCTATTACAGCTTAAAGGTTAAAACTTAAATTATGCATCACGTACAATGTAGCTCGTATTAAATATAATACTCCTCTAATCATTTAAATGCAATGGAGATGACTTCCATAATAAATATATAATTTCCATTAAAACGGAAGTTTATCAAGAGGACCAACACAAAATACAGAGGGTTAATCAAACTATCTCATTTAAATATATCTTTTAAAGCATCTTTCAAATTTTTATATTTAAACGTATATCCCGCTTGTTCAAGCCTTTCAGGGAGTACCCAGCGACTTTTTAAAACAAGCTCCGGCTCAGTTCTGATTAGAATTGCACCTGCCTTAAGCATCCACGCTGGTGTGGGGAGGCCAATTTTTCTGTTCATACTGTTACGAAGGTGAGTCATTAATTCACGATTGGTGAGTGGATGGGGTGAGGAGCAATTAAATACCCCCTCCAAGTCTTCTCTGTTCTTAAGAAAGAGAACAATTTGAAATAAATCTTCAATATGTATCCAGCTAAACATTTGTCGTCCAGATCCCTGATAACCTCCAAGGCCAAACGTAACGAGATTTTTATACGGAGTCATTACTCCGCCGCTTTCCCCTAATACAATTGCAATTCTTAAGGCAACTTTTCTTGTATGCGGTAATTCAAAGTTAAAAAATGTTTCTTCCCACGCTTTAGCAACATCAACTGAAAAGCCGCTTCCGATCTCACCCTTTTTCTCTGTCATAGGTCGATCTTCCGCATGTCTGTATATTGTGGCAGTACTTGAATTAATCCACAGAGGCGGTGGAGTCGTGCACTCAAGGAGAGCACTACCCAATATAGCTGTTGTTTCAGTTCTAGACATGACAATTTCCTGCTTATTACTGGTATTATAGCGGCAATTTACCGATTTTCCAGCCAAATTAACCAATAACTCGGCCCCTTCAAGCGCTTTCCTTATTTCACCATTATTATCCCAGTTAATATGTTCGTTACTTCTGGAAATGATAAGCACATCATATCCCATTGAATGAAACTGCTTCTCAAAATACTGACCAATAAAACCTGTCCCCCCAGCAATCACGACCTTCTTTCTCATCCACTCATCCCTTTACCTCTCATATTTGTGAAGTATATCACTATTATTTTATCAAATATTTTACATTTTTTTAAATGAAAGGATTATTTTGCGCACATATCAACCATTTGTTTATTAATATATTTCAGATACATATGTACAACATCAAAGTCATATTGTTGGTAAAGTGTACGGGTACCTACTGCATCTTCTATTTCGTTGAACAGGAATTCTCCGTCCTGGCCGATGAGAAAATCGATACCTACAAAGTCAAAATTAAATATCATACTTATTTTATTTACTAAATTCTCTTGGTTCTCAGATAAAGTATAACGCTCTGCCTTTCCGCCAAGTGAAAAATTGGACTTAAAGCTGTTGCTGGAATAACGTTTAACAGCTCCAATTATCTCCTTACCCAGTACGAAGACTCTCACATCAACACCTGGATTATCACACATTTCCTGTAGGATAACATCCCCCTTATTAAGCTCCCCCATCTGCTTAGTTAATTCTGTTTTGCAATCTACTTTAAAAACATCCGTCCCACCATGGCCGCTGTTGGTCTTCAAAATAAGTGGATAATTTAATAGCGACTGTCCCTCAGTGAATGAGATTGCCGTCTTCACAGATTTTATTCCATGGCTGTTAATCATTTGATGTGTTTTAGCTTTATGATTACAAATATCCGTCACTTGAGAATTGTTAAAAACTCTGCACCCCATTAATTCAAAATGAAGGCTTATTTGACTGTCTCGGGTGCGGTTAATGACGAAATCCGGTTGAAGTGAATTCCCCTCCTCCATATAAACGGACAATTTTCCATTATCAATTATTAAACTCAATTCCTCGGCAAATACAAGCTGGATATTTAGATTGTGCTGATTACTATTATTAATAAACTGATTGGCAAACCATTTATTTTTGACATAATCCTCGCGCTTATAGATCAGTAAGCCTTTAAACATGTCACACCATCCGCAAAATATAATCGAAGATATGCTCAGTTACATCAATACCTGTACAATCATAGATATTTTTTATATGAGCATTTGAATTTACTTCACAAAGAATCGGTTCTTCCTCTTCGCCAAACAAAAGATCCACTCCACTAAAATCAGCTCCGATAATCTTACTTGCCTTAATTGCCAGTTCTTCAAATTCTTTCGGAAGAACATATTCATGCATGACCCCACCATTTGTCACGTTTGCTCTAAAATCTGTTTCGGAAGTTCGCAGCATAGACGCCACCACTTTGTCACCTACCACATGAACTCTGACGTCTCTGCCTTTACTGTTTTTAATGAATTCCTGATAAAGATGTGGGATTTGAAGTAGTTCTTTTCTCTTTTTCTCCAATTCTTCACGGGTTTGTACCAGATACACCTGCTCACCAAAAGATCCGTAGGCCTCTTTAATAACAATCGGATAGGATAATTCCCTTTCAATAAACTCAATAAATGAATGATCCTTTTCCAATGTATTTGTAAAAGTCAGCGGGGAAAATATAGTTTTCGGTAATTTAATTGAATGATCAGCCAGTGCCTGGAATGTCATGATTTTGCTATCACACACTTCAATCACGGAAGCCTTGTTAAACAGTCGATAACCCATCTGTTCCAACTGATTTGCCAGACGAATATCCTTATCCAAGAACAAAATAAAATCCGGCCGTGCATGCTGTCTTTCACTTTTAATAATGGTTTGATTTCCTTCAATAACAGAGAATAATTCTGTATTTTTAACTAAGTCGAGAATGATTCCTTTTTTTGAAGCTGACTCTTTATACCAATCATGGATTTCCATAAATTTTGGAGACAGCAAACTCCCATTATAGATTAACCATCCATACTTTCTTTCCATATTGAGGATGCTCCTTACTATTTATTCGTTTGTTTTATTATATCAAACCAGTGAGAGCTGAAGAATTTCATCATTAATCTAATCGAACAAAGCAACCATTCCAATCATTTTCATATGATGAAATTATCCCTAATTGTCCCGTACGTAAAAATACGTCAAGGAGTTTAATTTATGAACCATTTACTGATTAAATCTGACTTTAAAAAGGGGAATCTTCTTCCGAGGTGGCTGAATGAGGCCTATAACTATTGGAGTTCTACTGTCAGTGACAATCAATTCCCATGTCACTTTGGCATGAAAGCAGAGCGAGATGGCCTCCTCCGCTATACGTATTGTGAGAATCATAATTTTTCTGCGCTTCCACATACACTTAGCGAATTTCTCAAACTTTCAAGGAAGAATCCATCTATTCGGTATGCATTGGTTCTTTTCGTAGAGCCCGAACTTAATTATCAGCACCTTGATTATGATTATTATAATGCCAATTTTTGGAGTATTTTATCCTATTTGCACGAACAGGATGATAAAGAATGGTCCAATGATATTCCCCTTGATCCAGATGATCCCCATTGGGAATTTGTTTTCAACGGGGAACCTATCTTTGTATCTGGCAATGCTCCTTTTTACCAAAATCGTATTACCCGAAATCTAGGTGATTGCCTAATCATGATTTTTCAGCCAAGAAGAATTTTTGCTGATACGTCTTATACTACTCCACATGGCAGAAAAGCAATTGAGGTTATTAGAAAAAAAGTTGAGAAGATTGAAAACATGCCGTATCATCCAGATTTAGGCAGCTATGAGGATTTATCCAAGAGAGAATGGAAACAGTATTTAATTACGGATGATTGCAATCCAATTAAAGGAACTTGTCCAATGAGGAATACTCTATTATCATCTGGTAAAGGTAATCAGAAAAAGGAAAAACCATGCTAAGTCAGCATGGTTTTTCCTTGATTGCTTATAGTATTTTTTTTAATTTCTGAAGAAGGTTTAATCGTTGTTTGCGCGGGCTTTACCGCCTTTTTCACCAATCTCTTTATAGAAGTCTTTATCATGATTTTTCTTGGTGGCTTCTCCACCCTTTTCGCCAATTTCTTGGTAGAAGTCCTTATCATGATTTTTAGCTGTAGCTTCTCCGCCTTTGCGTCCTGCTTCTTCTCTAGACATTTTGTCTGCCATAAATAATCGCTCCTTTTTAAGAAATTATTTTGTTGCTTACACTACTATATTTATCCTCTTTTAAAAGATAAAAACATAATTACACGCATTTAACCTTTTTGTTATTCTCTTGTTATTCGAACTTAATGTTTAAATTCGAAATAATAGTTTCAGTCGTTGAAATCATACTAGCATTTCATAGTATCTCTCTTACTACCATTTTGTAATCAATATGTTGCCTTTCCTACTTCTCATATTCTAATTTTTACCATACAGTAGTATGATTGTACTGTAGTTTACTATATTGAATGAAAAAGTTAATCAACCTATTTGAAGGAGGTCAGGGAAACATGATAGTAGTCATTATTCTTTTTTTATTTTTACTAATGTTGTTAATTGAAAAATCGAAGTATGAAAATAGCACCTATTAACAAGAAACGAATAACTCCTTTTTAAAAGTAAGGTTTAATACGGGATTATACGGCGAATACCTAATCGTCAGAGTTTTAGATAATCTGAAGGATTTCCACAGAAAACGAAAATTTCCGTTAATAAATGCCGAGAAAAATAATAATCAACATATTCTTTGAATTACGTGTTCCGAATTATTTTTGGGTGAATTCACATCAGCACTTACTTCAAAAGCTTCCATTAATTCAGGATTAAACGGACGTAAATATTGTTTTAGTAAATGCGAATCATGAATCTTTGGATTCAGCCACTTTTGTTCATCTTCCGGGTTAAGAATAACTGGCATCCGGTCATGTATGGAAGACATCAATTCATTGGAGGACGTTGTAATAATGGTACACGTGCATACGGCCTGTCCTTCTGGTGAATTCCATGATTCCCATAAACCTGCCAATCCAAATGGTTCTCCGCTTTTCAATTTAATCCGCATCGGTATTTTTCTTTCAGGCGTTTGCTTCCATTCATAATAGGAATCAGCCACAATTAAACAGCGTTTATTTTGGTATGCCTTCCGAAAACTTGGTTTTTCCGCAAGCGTTTCTGATCGAGCATTGATCAGCTTATATCCTATTTTTTCATCCTTTGCCCACGATGGAATCAATCCCCACCTCAAATAACCTAAGCGATTTTTGGATCCATCATTAATAACGGCAACAATTCTCTGAGACGGTGCAATATTATAACTAACTTGATAATCTGCCTCATCAAAGGCTGCTTCTATATGAAATCGTTCAATAATCGTTTCAAACGTTGAAAATAACGTAAATCTACCACACATATGTATCACCTCATGGCCATTATAACAGTTTTATTTCAGGAACCAAAAAGGCACCCATCTAGGTGCCAGAGCCTTCAATATTTTTTTGCAATTGCTCTATTAGCGTTGTTTACATCGTTTTTAATCAAAGCACTTAAATCATATGCGGGATACATATTATTCTTATACATATAGTTAAATACCTGGCTATGCAAATCAATCATTCCGTTTAGTTGGTTTGTTAATGTCTTTTTCAAAACAGGAGTAGCCGTTTCAGTGATGGCTATCGAATAATTCCGGATTAATGTTTTTGTTAATCCCAATAAATTCCCTGCAAAAAAGCTGGCGTCCGGTTGTTCTCTTTCATCCTCTTCCCTTTGCGGTGCTCTTGGAAAGTATTGTAGCAACTCTTTAATATATCTTTCCAAAACTTTAATTGTAGTCAAATATAGATTTTTCAACTCCTGATTTGGTACATCTCTGACCTTCATTTTCAAGCCTACTAATGCATTTGATGCAAATGCTACTAATTCATGCAATTCCAGTGTTTCATGATATGCAAGTGTATTAGCCAAACAACTTCCCCTCCTTCATTCCTTCACAAAGAGTATATGATTGCTAGGCTTGTCTCTTTCCTTCTTTTTATCTTGGTAAATATCTTCTACTATCAAGGTTCATTAAACGGATGATTATTTAATGATGATTAACAACTTCAACAAAAACAAACATCGAACATACGTTTCTTTTTTTGTTGAATAAGAAACGTATGTTCGTATATAATGAAAATAGGAGGTGAAGATAAGTGAATGATTTACTTAAGAGCATGAGAGAACGAATTCCTGTCGATATCATCTATGTCTCCAATAAGAATATTTTTACAAAACGCCGTATTCTAGTTAAATCAATGGGTGATCAACTGATTCGCGCCTATTGTTTTAACCGCAAACTCTATCGAACATTTAAGAAGGAACAAATCTTATCTACCCAACTCGTTTATCGATCTAAGCGGTCATCATAAAAAGAAAAAGAAGAGGTTCCCCCCTTCCCTTAGCCAATCATTTCTTCATGATCTATATCTTCAATTTCATCCTCAGACAGGGATTCCTCTTTATCACGCAGACGATGAGCTAATCTGGAAGCAGCACTTGCTGCAATTGCAGCGACCAAATCATCAAGGAATGTATTTACGCCTCTTCCCTCTTTCTTCGTATCTAAATATCGGATAATCCCCAATTTATTCTTATCCAGGTGACCAAATGTTGTCACACCAATACTTCCATAACCGAGCACAGCTCCTAAGGCAATGGTTTCATCCACACCAAATAAGGACTCATCAGACTCAACAATAGACTGCAATGGCTCTGACAGCATGCCCTTTTCAGCTAATCGATCTAATTCAATACCTACAAGAAGGGCATGCTGAATTTCACGTTTCATCAGGACACGTTCTATACTATATATGCATTCATCCAGAGTTAAATTATCATTATAAGGAAATTGCATTTCATAAACAATTTCAGCGATTGCTTCAAGTGTAACACCTCGACTTTGCAAGGCAAGTTTAGCAGCATTTGTCACTGTTTTACTATGTACACGTTTTTTAATCATATCTCTATTACTCCTTTTTACACTTTCATCCATTATACCATCAGAATCTTCATAATATCACAAATCTCCTGATTATTATATACAAGTTAGAGTATGCTAAAATATACCTGAAAAGAATAACAGGGGGTGAGCTCATTGGCATTAAAAGCCGGAACAATTAAGGGTATATCTTTTAACAGCAAGGAATTAAATGAGGAAATCGAACTCCTTGTATATTTACCTTCAGCCTTTTCCCATCTGTATAAGTATTCCGTCCTGATTGCACAGGATGGTAAAGATTATTTCCAATTAGGCAAAATTGGACGAGCTGCAGATGAGCTTTTAGAAAGGCAAGAAATAGAAAATATAATCATTATAGGTGTCCCTTATAAAAATGTTGAAGATCGCTGGAATAAATATCATCCTGACGGCCTGAAGCATACTGCCTATAAAAGGTTTCTTGCACATGAACTTGTTCCATATATTGATGCCGAATATCCGACCTACCAAATGGGGCTGAGCCGCGCCCTAATCGGAGACTCCCTGGCAGCTACTGTTTCATTAATGGCAGCTATGGATTATCCCAATACATTCGGCAAGATTGCATTGCATTCCCCACTTGTAAACGAGTCCGTACTATCAGCAGTGGAGTCTTTTCAGTTCCCGCATTTAACGCAAATCTACCATACGATTGGAAAGAATGAAACAACAGTACAAACATCTAAAGATGGGATCATAGATTTTGTACAACCTAATCAGGAACTTAACTCGATTATTGAAAGCAAAGGCTTTCCGGTCTTTTACGAAGAGATTGATGGAGACCATACCTGGAGGGCATGGCAGTCAGATATGAAGAGGACACTTACCTGGCTCTTTCACAGGACATAATTAGCAAGGAAATTTTTTTGAATATTTGCTATAATGAAGTAATATCTAATTTTACAAAATAAGTCAGGGGGTTCTTACATGAATTTTGGAATTGCTATTTTCCCTTCAAAAAATTTGCAAGACATTGTAAACTCATATAGAAAGCGTTATGACTCACATTACTCTCGTATATCTCCTCATGTTACATTAAAATCTGAATTCACAGCCACAGATGAGCAAATCAAGGAAATTTCAGCTAAACTCGAGGAGATTGCAAACCAACACCAGCCTTTTACATTAAAGGTCTTAAAAGTTAGCACCTTCCAACCAGTCAATAATGTGATTTATTTAAAAATTGACCCTACTGCCGAATTAAGTGCACTTCACGAAGATTTCCATAATGATATTCTGGGCAAAGATAAAAAATACAAATTTGTTCCACATATTACTATTGGTCAAGATTTATCTGACAAGGAACATAACGATATTCTCGGACAACTGCGTCTCATGAAATTCGAACACGAAGAAGTAGTTGATCACTTCCATTTACTCTATCAAACTGAAAATGGGGCATGGAAAGTATATGAAACATACCAATTAAGAAAGGACAACTGATCACGATGAACATCAAGATTGTATCAGAAAAAGAAGAATTGGATCAGGTATTTTCGGTACGTACTAAAGTTTTTGTAGATGAACAAAATGTACCTGAAGAAGAAGAAATTGATCATTTAGAAGAGGAATCTACACATTTTCTCGTAATAGATGAGGAAAGTAATCCAATAGGTGCCGGACGCTTCAGGGTGGTTGATAGCTATGGAAAAGTCGAAAGGATTTGTATCTTACCAGATTTCCGCTCAAAAGGGGTGGGCAAAGATTTAATGAATGCCATAGAACAATATGCCCTATCTAAACAAATTGAGATCCTTAAATTAAACGCTCAAAACCAGGCGATCCCTTTTTATGAAAAACTCGGTTACTCAGTTATATCCGATGAATTTTTAGATGCCGGCATCCCTCATCACACTATGAAGAAACATATTTAAGACTGCAGCCGACTGCAGTCTTAAGTGTTTATACTCATAAACATTAAAGGAAAGCAGCGTATTAAAATACGCTGCTTTCCATATGTATAGAGTGATTTTAAATGTATGGTTTAAATACTTTCATTAATAAATTGACCGACCCCAGTCATTTCAGTAGCGGTTTTTTTGACTATTTCTGTCGGCACATAATTTTTGTAAATGCGATTAGATGAACCTCTAAAATCGTCTGAATTGATTTCCCTGTCAAATGAATCCCGTTCTTCATTCTTGCGATGGAATCTGA
This sequence comes from Bacillus sp. z14 (2026), assembly GCF_058313575.1. Taxonomy (NCBI): domain Bacteria; kingdom Bacillati; phylum Bacillota; class Bacilli; order Caryophanales; family Bacillaceae; genus Bacillus; species Bacillus sp. z14 (2026). The sequence goes on along the minus strand of NZ_JBZFQK010000002.1, from coordinate 302,089 downwards.
TTGGCTGTACAGGCTGAAAGCACGAGATCATATTTTTAGTCAGCTTCTCCGCTGCAATCGTTCTGTTCGTGTACTGTATGTATTCGTATTGCGTGATTGGACTTATGTACCCCATTCCTTTTCCACCTCACTTTTTTATCCTTTTTTTACTTTTATTACCCGCTTTTTAAGGGAATAAAACTACTATCCTCTTTTGTAATATATGATTCGATTTGATAAGATGATATTTGTCTGTCGTTTTTAAAATTTTTTATATAAATGAGGAATATGATGAAAACAGCTAATTGGAAAAACGAATCTATCTCTTTACTCACATGGCCCAAGGAGGCATTTGCTCGTATTCATGAAGCTGGAAAAAATGGTGAACTTCAATGTAATCATTGTGGTCAACCTGTTTATATGTATCTTGGAATCCATGAAGAACCATATTTTATTCATCGTGATTCTTCACGTCCTCCTTGTGTGGACAAAACTGAGAAAACGAATCCGGCAGTGAATGAAGCTTCAGTGGAATACGGAGGATTTCGCTTACCGCAATCCAGGTCCATTACCAATTGCTCTGATGAAACTATCTGGCAAGGACCAAAGTCCATTACAAGTCTGCCATCCTATAATGAAAAACATCTGCCTGGGGTGAATAGCAATCATCCATTCATTGACATTCTGAGTGCCCACGGCTGGTTATTGGACGATCAACAAGCAAATGCTGTCGTAACTGATGCAAGACATTTACTCGTTCTTGCAGGAGCAGGCAGTGGAAAAACCCGTGTTTTGACTGCTCGGACAGCCTTTTTACTATTAGAAAAACAAACGGATCCTAAATCGGTGATGCTCGTTACGTTTACATCTAAAGCAGCTGCTGAGATGAAAAGCAGGCTACAGCAAATGCCCGGTGTAACTCCCTTTATGCTGCAGCATGTATTTACCGGTACCTTCCATTCCATTTTTTATCGAATTCTTTTACAACATGAACCTCAAAAATGGCATTCAAGTAAATTGATAAAATTTGATGGGGAGAAAGAATATGTCCTAAAAATAGCAGCTTCAGAATTAGGAATCGATGAACGGGAATTTGCATTTGATCAAGCCTTACAGCAAATCAGCAGATGGAAAAACGATTTATTATCTCCTCAGGATATTCATCCTGCTGACGATTGGGAAGTCAATTGCCGGGAGCTTTATAAAAAATACGAATCATATAAAGAAATAAATAATAAATTCGATTTTGATGATATGCAAACAGGCTGTTATCAACTTTTAAAAGAGAATGAACAGATTCTTAATTTTTATCGAAACCGGTTCAAACACTTTCTAATCGATGAGTTTCAAGATATTAATAAGGTACAATATGAGATTGTTAGACTGCTTGCTTCAAATGCAGAATCTGCATGTTTTGTAGGCGACGATGATCAGGCCATTTATTCATTCCGTGGCAGTGATTCTGCCTTTTTACAAAACCTGAAGCTTGACTACGATTATCTCGAAACCATAATCTTGTCAGCTAATTACCGTTCTGGGCATAAAATCATTCAAACAGCCAACAAGATTGTTTCTCAAAATAAAACAAGAACACCAAAAAAAATGGTGGCTACACATGATCAATCACCTTCTCCGGTTTTATTTTATCCATTTGATGAAGAATCTGAGGCAATCATGATTATGACCGACATAACCGAAAAAATAAGGCATGGAGCAAACCCAGAGGATTTTGCGATTCTTTATCGTACCAATACAATGAGCCGTGCTATTTTTGAAAAGCTTGCATCTTCAAGTCTTCCATTTCGGGTGGATTCTGACTATGATTCCTTTTATACAAGAAAGACTGTGCGCAGTATTTTGGCCTTTATGAAAGCAAGTATAAATCCAGATGATCCGGGAATGCTACAGGATTTATTACCGCCGCTATATTTGAAAAAGTCGGCAGTCCAGGATGCTAAAGCTCTATCCATCCTGAATGATTGCACTTTGCTCGAGGCACTTCGATTCCTCAATAATTTAAAACCGTTCCAAATGCGAGCAATAGATAAAGCTGTCTCTGTCATCCATTCACTTAAGGATTTGTCTCCATCAACTGCTATCGAGATGATAGAAAAAGAACTCGGTTTTGGGGCCTACCTCAAAAAGCGGGGGAATGAAGGCAATAAAATGGACAAAGGGTCGGACGATATCAAGGATGTGAAAATTGCTGCAAGACGCTTTGATACAGTGCTGGAATTTATTCTTCATGCGGATCATATGACAGCCATGTCAAAAGAGATTAAATCAATGTCTAAAAAAACAATAAATGCTATTCAGCTGAGCACCATCCATCGTTCAAAAGGACTTGAATATAAATATGTTTATATTCTTGGCTGCGTAGACGGAAACATGCCTCATGATTATGCTCTGGAATCTTGGCGTGACGGTGACAGGAAACCTATGGAGGAAGAAAGACGGTTATTATATGTAGCGGTAACACGCGCATGCTCGGGATTATATATTTCCATACCGGAAAATAGACGTTCAAAACGGGCAAGATCTTCCCGTTTCTTAACGATTTTAAAAGGGGAGCCCTCTTACAAAGAAGAACTGATTACCAAATAACCGAGTAATACAGATCGGCAGTTTGAGTCAAATCAAATGTTCTTCATATGTAAAGGTGGCTCCTTTACTCATTTTTTATTATTCATCATATTGGCAATTGTATTAAAATCTAATGATTTCCCATCCTTAATGATTGATTGTACCAACTGGTCCTCTACATCCTTCGGTACAGGCTTGTTTGCAATTTGCGAAACCCTCTTAATGACGTTGCGGACTGTTTTTTCATCTTTAAAATTTGCATTTTGTAAGGAATTAGCCAGCTCCATTACATCTTTCATATTTACGCCTGTTTTCTTTTCCATATTTTTAAAGAATCCATTATCCATAATTCAGCCTCCTTATCGTTACTGCTATCATATGAAAGAAAATAGGAAAGGTGAGACTCATTTCTCCATGCAAAAAAGGGATTCAGTATAGACTGAAATCCCTTTCTTTCATTTACTAATTGTAAATACTTAATTAACAGTAGGGCATAGAAGAGGTTTTAGGTCTCTTCTATGCATTTCAATTATTATTAGCAGAAGCTAGCGCCAACAATAATTAACAAGATAAATAGTACAACGATTAGTACGAAAGTAGAACCGTAGCCACCGCCGTAGCTACCACCACCGCCGTATCCATAGCCGCCACCGCAGCTGCTTCCGCCGCCGCCGTATCCATAACAACCAAACATGTAAGTCACCTCGCTTTCGCTTAGTACACTCATAACATATGTTAAAAGTGTTTCCTCGGTTTGGGCTAATCTCCATATAAGAATACCCAAATATTAAAATCGGCAATAATACCTTGAATTACTGTAAATATATCTTTTACACTAAAAGAAAACAGTAAGGAGTCATACACATGGCTATAGAGTGGAAAGAAGTAACAGAATTAGAGGATGAACTATTAAGGAAAGCATTATCTTTATATCATGATTGTTTTCCTGAATACGTGCGTGAAGATGAATGCGTATTTTACGAGTCCATCAGACAACGTGAGAAAAACACACCAAATAATTTCCATTTTTTAGTTGGAATCGTAGACGATAAAGTAATCTGTTTCTCAACTGCCCATTATTTAGCTCAAGTAAATAGCGGTTATATTGTTTATATAGCAGCCGATCCGAAAGAACGCGGGAAAGGCTTAGGGAAACAAACACTTTTAAAAATGGAGAAACTACTTAAAGAAGATGCCGTACATGCTGGGTACCCATCCTTAAAGGGAATCTTCCTCGAAACTGAAAGAGAAATTGATGCGCAAAACGAAGAAGAATACAAAGAAACCATAAATCGCCTTCAATTCTTTAACCATCTTGGCTTTTCACCTATAAAAGGATACCAGTATGTCCAACCACCACTATATACTGGACAAACTCCGGTGCCTTTATATCTCGCATTTAAAAAGTTAACTCGCGGAGAAGATATTAATTATGATCAAGTTGTTACAGCAATCTATCATGAAAAATATCATAAAATGAATAAAATTTCCTTAGCTGTACTTGATGAATGCATAACGTCTCAGAGGAATATTTCGGAAACCATCCAATAGCGGAAACAAAAAAGGGTTCTTTGGGGGCATAGGTGCCTGAAAAGTGGTCGGTAGGTGTTTGATAGTAGAACTTTCCTCGGAACTTCACCTATCTTTCACCCGCCTATCCCCCGGTATAGCCCGGGCATAGGTGCCTCATAGGTGGGGTATAGCTGCTTTTCCCAGGACTTCACCTACCTTTCACCCACCTATCCCCCGGTATAGCCCGGGCATAGGTGCCTCATAGGTGGTGGGGCATAGCTGCTTTCTCCTGGACTTCACACACCTATCGCACACCTTTGGAGCACCTTTGGCGCATACACAAATACCCCGGCTATCGCCGGGGTATTGCTATTCAATATTTAACTCATTAATGCCAGCCTTTTCATCTGTTATCAATGATTCGCAGCAAAATAAGCAACCTGGATTAATCAGATTGCATTAACTTTCTTTTTTAATTCTTCGTTTCTTAATAGTTCTTTCACCTTTTGATCCATTCTTTCGATTTCTTGAGCAGGGGTTTTCCACCAGTTTCTACTCCAGATTCTTTCGATTGTCCATCCTCGGCTTTCAAGGAATCTTTGACGATAGATATCCCGTTCTTTTGCATTGGCCGAGCTATGGTACATCGCTCCATCACATTCAATCCCTAAAATATATTTGGAAGAATCATTAGGATGGACGATGGCCATATCGATTCTGTACCCGGACATTCCTACTTGTGTGTGGACTTCATACCCTAAATTTCTTAATTGAGTATAGACCTGTTCTTCAAAGGGGGAATCAAAATGCAGTGCCAGTTCTTGTACATGTGTATTTACATTATCATTAATTTCCTGGACAACCGACTGTATTTCCTCCCTGTTAGTACGTGAAACAGCTCTTACATATTTTAAATATGATTTAAGAAGCTTTGGTCCAATTTGTGCTGTGCCCGCAACATTCAGTTCTTCCGGCTCGATACTAGATACTACAATAATACGTTCCTTGGCTCTTGATACGGCTACATTCAATCTATTTTCTCCACCATATTGGTTAAGCATTCCGAAGCGATTATAGACCTTTCCTTCTTCATTTTTAGCATATCCTATGGAGAAAATAATGATATCTCGTTCATCACCCTGAACATTTTCAATATTTTTTACAAATACTCTTTCATCCAGTTCTTTTGCCATCACTTGATTATAAGCAACATTGAATTCTTGATCGCTTGCAGCTGATTTTTCAATGATATCCAGTATTTTTGTTTGCTGTTTGGCATTAAAAGTTATAATACCAACAGTTTTATCGGGCTGCTTAATCAATGTTTCTTTTAATAGTCTATAGACCTCAAGTGCTTCTACTTCGTTTGATTGATTGATCCATCTGCCATTCACTTTTTTCCATTGGATAGCTGGAGGATCTTTTAAAGGCTCGACATTGGGAGCAATCTGAACATGTCCATTATAAAAAGCATGATTAGAAAAGTTAATGAGTTCCTCAAATTTCGAACGATAGTGCCACTGAAGAATTTTTTCTGGGAACCTTCTTTTCGCTAGATTTAATAAACTTTGCGATTCATCAACATCATATTCTTCTTCATCATCTTCATTTACAAAAGATGACTGGAACATATTAAATGGCGGCAATTGCTTTTCGTCTCCAGCGACAATTAATTGTTTTGCTCTAAAAACTGCTGGTAGACCGCTCTCCACTGTACATTGAGAAGCTTCATCGAAAATCACCAAATCAAATAAATCATCATTTAACGGGAAAATCGAAGAAACTATTTCGGGTGATGCCAACCAAACCGGCATTAAATCCACAAGACCCTTCTCAGCAAATTCATTCACCAATTTGCGCAGTGGCCAAATCATTCTCTTTTTCCCTGCCTGGTGTTTAAGATCTCTTATTTCCCTCGGGTAAGCTTTCTTAAGCTCCTCGACTGATTGTGTCAATTGATGAATTAAATATTGGTTAGCAACCTCTCTTTTTCGGTCAACCAGTTGACTAAACTTTTCCCGTATCCTTGAAAATTCGTTTGTTGAAATCTTCTTAACCTCGGGATATTTATTTTCCGTTTCATCAATCCAATGAATATATGCCGAGTTTTTAAATAAATGGACCCAGTACTCCGGTAGAGCTTGTTCAGAAGCAGGACTTTTCACGCTGAGTTCTTGAATGATTTTCTTCGTGACCTCTGAACACTCTTCCCAATATGAATCCATTTGCTGTAAGTCCTCAAAATCTTGATGAATATACTCTAATAATTGATCTAATTCCTGTAATGGAATATCTCCATCCGCAATTCTGCTTTGATAATTTTCGATCATTTTCTCATCGAAATATTTTTTTAGCTGGTTGATTTCATTAGACATTTTCTTTGTTTCTTTACCTAATTGATTCATGATTATAAGGGCTTGCTTAATTTTGACCCAGTCCGCAGAACTTGTTCCTTTAAATTTTCCGCCCTCTAATAACTCCTCGATAATTGCTTTACCTGAAAAAGAGGTCCACCACCATATTCTCAAGCCTTGTAGTGTCTTTTTACCAGTACCCTCTAAATCAGGATAGATACTATCTAACTTGCCACCTACTAGCCATGTATACGCAGGTGTAATTTTTTTGTAATCTAAGGAATCCAAATAATCAGAGGCGTTCTTCGCTTTCACAATTAAATCATTCAGAAGTTCTACTAGGTTAAGCTTATCTTTAATGGAAAATCGAGCAAATGATTTACGCTTTTTCAATTCGTAAGACTCGCTGCCGAATCGCTCGTACCATTCTGCATAACTGTATATTTTTCCGCTGATCTCATCTAATATATCTTTATTTAACTCACTTAAGACAGGTTTTAAATTTAGCATTTTGCTCATATTATCTAATGGTGTTGCTTTTCCGTATAAATCATACAAACGATACCCAAAATCCTGGTACTCATAAAGCCCTTTAGCAATATCATTTAATAGCTTTTCATGAGTAAACAAGCTATTTGATGTAGATTTTAAATCTTCAAGTGACCGATCAAATAATACTCTATTAGTCTCAAGAACAGCACTAATTTTATTATAAAGCGGCTTTCGATCTGTTTTTTCATCATGCACCAAAGCTATATGATTGGATAATCTCAGCCCGTCTAAGCGTTGGTATACTACATCTAGAGCAGCCCTTTTCTGACAAACTACTAATATTTTCTTTCCCTGACTAAGTGCGTCTGTAATTAAATTAACTATAACCTGGGATTTTCCTGTTCCTGGCGGTCCGTGAACAACAATCCCTTTCTTATATCTCGCTTCTTTTAATATTTCCTCCTGTGACCCATCCGTAACAAGCAAATTCATTATATCCGGTTCTTCATTAGTCTGATTATCTTCATTGTTTATATCTTCTGCTGACTCAAACTCTTGTGGTTCTATCAATTCACTGACTAACGATGATAGATTAGATTCTTCTGAAAGGTCTATCAAGGCATCAAAGTCTTTAACTAGTGAAGAACCCCCTTGTGGAAAGTTCCCGATAATCGCATTTTCCAATAGTACAATTCCAGTGGATTCAGGAATTTCATCCCTCTTATATTCTTTTAACTTTGTGAGTCCTTCATTAGAAAATGAAAGATTAATATCATGCGCCCTGAAGAAAGTATCCCATTTTTCCCTCTCATAAGACTTAGCGATTTCTGCAGCCTCTTCGAAAAATTCTTCGGTAAACTGGACACTATTTAATTTCTTAAACGCCAAAAATAAAGTTCGATTGATTTGCGGACCACCTTCTTCCACACGAATGATCCATCTCTGTGTATTTACCTTACTTTTTTCTAAACGAAGTGGATATAAGAATAGGGGAGCCTGAAAAAAAGTCCCATCAGAGAGGCTTCCTGATATAAAGGGGTAGCCTAAATAAAAGTCGTGAATACCTGTTTCTTCTTCAATTCCTTTTATATTTCGCAATAAATCTGTGAGTTTTTTCGAAATGACCATTGAATCTTCATTCTCTATTGTTGGCTTAAGTAACGTAATTTCACCTTTAGACTGCATGACGATTTTCTTTACAATAGCTTCACTGATTTTTTCATTATTGTTTGATAACTTATCTAGTTCAGTTAAATCAAAACTCCATTTATTGTAGATTTTCAATAATCGAATAGAGCGATTACGACGACTAATATCATTCAATTTATCTCTCATATGAATTAGTTTTTCTTTCACCGTTTTACCTTCTTTCCAGATAAAAAATTCTACACCTCAAAAAGGAAGAGCATGCGCCCTCCCCATAACTTATTGTTTAATACAGAATATATTCAACGGAATTGGAGTGTTAGATCTTCTAAACAGGTATCAATTATCGGCTTTTTCAATTTTATAATACCATGAAAATGGAATTTTTCTTCCAAGTTACACAAATTACCAATCATACATTCCACATGCTGTTACTAGCCCTCTCCAGCCCTCTTACAACCGCTTTTGCATCCATCCATTTAAATTTTAGAATACAATTAATGGGTTCTCTTTCATTAACCTTTTGGTTTAAAAATCAAGGCTGCGATAAATCCAAAGACTATCGCTGCCGTTATGCCTGATGATGTAATTTTAAACATTCCGGTTAACACGCCAACGATGCCATGCTTCTCTGCTTCCTCTAAAGCACCGTTTACAAGCGAATTCCCAAAGCTTACTATCGGAATAGATGCCCCAGCACCTGCAAAATCCAATAATGGTTCATACCATCCAAAACCACCCAATATAGCGCCAATGACAACAAATGTCGAAAGAGTATGGGCAGGCGTTAATTTTGCTACATCAAATAGAAGCTGTCCAATCACACAAATAATGCCTCCTACAACAAAGGCCCAAAAAAACATTGCCAGCATATATGCTCCTCACCTTTCAACGCTATAGTCTTTCAATAGCAACTGCGTGTGCTATACATGGAATGGACTCCCCTTGCTGGAAGGTCAGCGGAGAAAGAAGCGCTCCGGTTGCTGCCAGTAAGATGCGTTTATATGTACCCTTTCTCATTTCATTAAGTAAATGGCCATATAGAACAGTCGCGGAGCATCCTGCACCGCTTCCACCTGATCTTACTGGTTGATCGTCTTTATAAATCATTAAACCGCAATCCCTAAATTTTTCTTTATTTAGCTTTAAGCCCTTCTGCTCCAGTAAGTCAATCGCAGTGTCATGACCAATTTTCCCAAGGTCACCTGTAACAACAAGGTCATAATAGTCCTCGTCAAGGTTTAAATCCCTGAAGTGATGATAAATCGTATCTGCTGCAGCAGGTGCCATCGCGCCTCCCATATTAAATGGATCCTTCAATCCCATATCAACAACTTTACCGATGGTTGCACTGGTTACAACGAGCTTACTTTCAGATGAGTTATCATTCTTCTCCACCAAGGCAACTCCCGCCCCCGTTACGGTCCATTGGGCAGTTGGCGGTTTTTGACCGCCATATTCTGTTGGATACCTGAATTGCTTTTCTACGGTTGTATTATGGCTTGAGGCACCAGTCAATATCTTGTTGGCACCGTCATAATTAATAATAAAGGATGCCAGTGCAAGGCCTTCCATAGATGTTGAGCATGCACCAAACAGCCCAAAATATGGGATGGCCAATGTCCGGGCTGCAAAGCTAGTAGGTGTGATTTGGTTAATTAAATCTCCCGCAAAGAAAAATTGAATATCACGAGTTTGCAATTTCTTTTTATCCAAAGCTTTTTGAACCGCTTCCTCAATTAATACACGGTTCGCTTTCTCATATGTTTTCTGATTTAGCCAAAGATCATCATGAATAATATCAAAATCATCAGCCAAACGGCCATTGCCTTCAAAAGGACCGACAGCTACGCCTGTAGAGGAAATGACAGGATGATTATGCAGCACCCAGGTTTGTTTACCAGTTAGCATATTAACCTCCTATAACCATTAGATAGATTTGCTTTACTAATGCAACGACAAATGCTGAAAAAACACCATATAGGATTACAGTTCCAGCCAATTTAAATATATTTCCTCCTACCCCAAGCACAAATCCTTCTGTTCTATGCTCAATCGCTGCTGAAATGACGGAATTACCAAATCCCGTAACCGGAACAGCACTTCCCGCTCCAGCAAATTGGCCAATTCGATCGTAAACCCCAAAGCCTGTTAATAACATAGCTAAAAATATCATCGTTGCTACAGTTGGGTTACTGGCTGTTTGCTCAGTGAAATTAAAATAAAATATATACATATACGTAATAACTTGTCCTAGTAGACAAAATAGCCCACCTACAAAGAATGCCTTAATACAATTCTTTACAACAGGACGTTTTGCTTCATATTTTTGTTCCAGCTCTTTATATTTTTGTTGTTCAGGGGTTAGTTTTTCATTCTTTTTATTTGCCATATGTACACCTGCCTATGCCATATCCTTCTGTAGTTTCATTATTTTATCAAACCATTTTCCAGCTTTTTTCTTAGAGTAACCTTTATCCTTCACATTCACGATTAACTCGACTGTTTCAAGAAATATTTTCATATCACTTGATACAGTAAAATCAAAGGATTTAAAGCTTTTCTTTAACTCCTTATCTAATTTACTTTCGATACTTTTCATTCGAAAGCGTTGCATATGCTTAACCTTGTACGCAACCAAAATATCTTTATTCTTTTGGACAACAGCCACATCGTAGATTTCTTTATGGGAAGCTACTTTCTCTTTTATTTTCTCTAATGGTGCCTTTGAATGATCACCAAGATAAACGGGATCTTGATCCACGGATTGAATAAGTGACATCTTGGCTTCTTTACTGCTTGAGTCACCGGAACATCCGCTTACTATTGTGAAAAACATAGCTATAATTAAAAATACAGAAATCCTTTTATTCATAGCACCTTCACCCCCTCATTACAAATTGAAATTATTATCCTGTATTGTTTGTTAAACACAGCATTTTATCCAATTTATTTGGAATAACATTAGATGTAGCTTAATTGCTGCATAACAACCTAAAATAAAAAAAACTGCTGACTAAACAGCAGGTTATGGTTGTAAACGACCTTTTTTATTATTTTTTGTACATCCACAGTTTTTTTTCTTTTGCTTGGAAGGCGTTCTCTTGATTTGGCTTGCTTTTTGTTTTGGTATCTTCATAAAAGGGGTCCTCCTTCCCTGATTAGGACTCATACAGTATAAGTATGTAGGAAGGTTTGGTTTGTCTAATACAGATAACCAGATCCGATACAGAAGTATTTTAAAAACGAACTATTTTTATTTCTTTTATTTGCCGCAATGTATATTTAATCCATTTCTTCCCAAACGCAACTTTAATATAGACATAATCCCCCTTTACTTTTTCAATCGTTCCCCTCAGCCGCTTCCCATCTTCCACTATAAAATCGCAGACCGGGCTCGACATGAGCAACGGCATTTTTGAGAGATAGGTGACTAATTCCTCCTTCGTCATATCCTCTATACGTTTACGCTTTGTTTTTCCATTCGCTTCACTTACATCCAATAAATCAGGCTCCCGTTCTTTCAGCAAATCAGTATATTGTTTCTTTTCTATCTCAAAGCTTAATAATGGGGGCTGCTGCTGCAAACTATCATCACTATTTCCCTCTTCAAGTCCTTCACGCGAATTATCTTTATCAGCAATATGTTGTTCCCATTCCTGTTGCTGATTAATTTTATGCATCAATTCTTTAGTCGCAGCATTTGTAAAAAAGTCATCTATTTCCACAATTTCTTCTTCACGCAATCGTCTCATTATTTGCTCCTTATCAAGCCAAGCATTTGCTGGCAGTGCACTATTAATCTCATTATGGCTCATATAGTTACCTCCTTAGCTTCTATCTGCTATATATATGTGCAAAAGACTGTAGATATATCTGAGCTCCCCTCTCTGCTGAAAGCGTTAATTATGGTTTATCATGACATTGCCTGCCCATAGCCAATTTTTCACACAAAAAAACCGCTCTCTAACAATTGCAGAGGAGCGGTTCATAATATTTTTATTTTCTTATTTAACGCTGTTTCATTTTTGGATCAAGGGCATCTCTCAGTCCATCACCCAATAAATTAAATCCAAGGACAGTTAACATGATAGCCAATCCTGGGAAAAAGAGCGTTCCGGGAGCCTGTACTAAAAAACCCTTCGAATCCGCCAGCATTTTTCCCCATTCAGGTGTCGGTGCCTGTGCTCCCAAACCGAGGAATCCAAGCGCCGCTGCTTCTATAATTGCTGTTGCAATCGCCAATGTTGCCTGAACAATAATTGGTGTCATACTGTTTGGAAGGATATGACGAAAGAGAATTCTTGAATCCTTCATACCAATTGCGTTGGCTGCCATAATATATTCCTCTTGTTTAACACTCAGTACTCTAGACCTTATGAGGCGGCCAAAATTCGGAATATTTATAATGGCGATTGCGATCAGGGCATTTTGCAGAGATGGCCCTAAAATAGAAATAATCGCGATTGCCAATAAGATACTTGGAAAGGCAAGAAGGATGTCAAAAAAACGTGAAATAATTGTATCAATCCATCCGCCATAATATCCAGCTACAAGCCCCATTATTGAACCTACTATAACAGAACCCAGTACAGAGAAAAATCCAACGGATAAGGATATACGCGCACCATATAATATTCGTGAAAGAATATCCCTCCCAAAGTCATCTGTTCCAAACCAATGTTCAGCAGATGGCGGTTTTAAACGGTCTGTCAAACTAACCTCCTTATATCCATAAGGAGCAATAATCGGAGCTAATAATGCCAATAATATAAAGAATAAGACGATACCAAGGCCCACCATTGCCAAACGATTACGTTTAAAGGCAGCCCATGATTCCCCCCATGGAGAAACCACTTTTTCATCCATTACCAATGGTGTCTCTTCTGTATTTCGTACTAATTCCCCCAATGTCTACACCACCCTTTATTTGGAGTATTTAATTCGTGGATCGACCAATGCATAAAGGAGGTCGACAACTAAGTTAATGAATACAAAAGCAGCCGCAATCAGTAAAATACCAGATTGAATAACCGGATAGTCACGATAGCCGATTGCTTCATATAAATAACGCCCTATGCCCGGCCAAGCAAAAATAGTTTCTGTCAGAATAGCCCCTCCAAGAAGTAATCCTGTTTGCAGCCCTATGACAGTTAAAACCGGAATAAATGCATTTTTCAAAGAGTGCTTGTACACCACCCAAAACATACTGACACCTTTTGCACGTGCTGTACGAATAAAATCTGATTTCATAACTTCAAGCATAGTCGATCTTGTCATCCTAGCAATAATGGCCATTGGAATAGTTGCTAAAGCGATACTTGGCATAATCAAATGCTTAACCGCCACAAAAAATTGATCGAAATCACCTTGCAGCAACGTATCCACCAAATACAAATTAGTTATCGCATTGATTGGATCTCTGATATCTTCACGTCCCGTTGTCGGTAACCAACCCAGCTGAAGGGAAAAAGCCCATTGCTCCATTAACCCCAGCCAAAAAATAGGCATGGATACTCCAATTAAGGCTAAGATCATAGCTAAATAATCAAACCAGGAATTTGAAAACCACGCACTGATGATGCCGGCATTTACACCAATAACGATGGCAATAATCATCGCAACTAGCGTTAATTCTAGCGTAGCAGCAATATATGGCCATATCTCACTAGTAATCTCTGCATTCGTTCTAATGGATGTACCCAAATCACCGGTAAACAAATTCTTAATATAATCTATGTATTGAACATACCAGGCTTTGTCCAATCCAAGCTCTTGAGTTAAAACTGCAATGGACTCTTTTGTTGCCCTTTGCCCTAAAATAACCTGTGCCGGATCTCCAGGAATGGCTCTGACAATGGCAAATACAATCAGCGTCATTCCAAACAGAACCGGTATAACAGACAGAATCCTTTTCATTGTATAAGAAAACATCTGTATGCACCTCCATAATAAACAGGCGCCCCTATATGAATCATCCATGTAAAGGCGCCCTTACTTAACACAGTTTTACTTGAATTCTACATTCTTTAAAATATCTGATCCGGTCGGATGCGGTACAAGTCCTGTTAAATCAGCTGATGCTGCCAACAAAGGCGTTGAGTGAACGAGCGGAATCCACGGTGCATCTTCATGGATAATTTCTTGAGCCTGTTTATATAGCTCATTCCGTTTGTCTTGATCAACAATTGTTTGCGCTTCAATTAAAATGTCGTGGAGCTTATCATTCGCGTAATAGGAATAGTTGTTAGATCCGATTGAATCTTTATCAAGCAATGTATAGATAAAGTTATCAGGGTCTCCATTATCACCTGTCCAGCCCAGCATATAGGCCGGGAACTCGCCAGCTGCTGCCTTTTCAAGGTATGTAGCCCATTCTACAGTTTGAATTTCTGCCTTAACTCCAATTTTTTCAAAATTTGCCTGAATCGCTTCTGCAATTTTCTTTCCTTCTGGTATATATGGACGCGGAACTGGCATAGCCCAAAGATCCATTTTAAATCCATCCGGATAACCAGCTTCTTTTAATAATTCTTTTGCTTTATCTAAATCAAATTCATAATCCTGAATTTCATCGTTATAGCCTTCCACTGAATCCGGCAGAGGATTTTTCGCTGGTTTTGCCATTCCTAAATAGAAAGCATCAATGATAGCTTGCTTATCAACGGCATGGCTTAAAGCCTGACGGACTTTTGGATTATCAAATGGTTTTTTCGTTACATTAAAGCCAAGATACCCAACGTTCATGGAAGGACGTTCAATAGCCTGTAAATTTGCATCTCCTTTAATTGTTTCAAGGTCTGATGGGTTTACACCGTCCATCACATCAATCTCACCGATCTTTAATGAATTCAAACGTGCCGAGTTATCAGGAATCGTACGGAAAATAATTGTTTTTAATTTTGGCTCTCCGTCTACATAATAATCTTCATTCTTTTCAATAACGATTTTGTCATTTGCTTTTTCTTTAAATTTATACGGACCGGTACCAACTGGATTTTCCCGGAACTTATCACCATCTTTTTCAACTGCAGTAGGGCTGGCTATTCCAAAACAGCTCATTGCAATATTTTTAAGGAAGGTCGCCTGAGGTCTTTTCAAGGTAAATTGAACAGTCGATTCATCAACCGCTTTTACTTCCTTAATGACATGCCCTTCATCTTTTTTATAGCCGCCAAACATGCTGTAATATGGAAACTGATCAGCATCGCCATTCATCCATCTGTTAAAGTTGAATACTACTGCTTCTGCGTTAAAATCAGTACCATCATGAAACTTAACGCCTTTTTTCAATGTAAATGTATATGAAAGACCATCATCAGAAGCCTCCCATTTTTCAGCCAATCCAGGTTGCAGCGTCGTATCCTGTTTACCGTAAGTTAGCAGTGTATCAAAAATATTAATCGTGACTTTAAATGACTCTCCTTCGGTTGTCGTGATTGGATCTAACGAAGTGGAATCACCGCCACGCCCAAAAACAAGTGTATCCTTTGTATTTCCTTTCTCTTCACTGCCTCCGCCTTCAGTCTCCTTGTCGCCAGAATTACATGCTGCCAGTACAACGCTTAGCATTAGAATACTGACCATAACCAATAAAAGCTTTTTCATATGAAACCCCCTCTTATATTTGTTTATTATCATTGCTGTGATGTTCACCATGGAGATGACATGCAGCATAATGATCCCCTTTTATTTCTTGGTATACTGGATTAATAGTCTTACAAACTTCCATTGCATGCTGACATCTAGTATGGAATGCACAACCACTCGGTGGATTGGATGCGCTTGGGATGTCTCCAGTTAAGATGATGGATTCCCGTTTAATATCAGGGTCTGGTATTGGTACTGAAGATAATAAAGCTTGTGTGTACGGGTGAAGAGGGTGTTCGTATAACTCTTCGCTGCCCGACAATTCTACCATTCTCCCCAAATACATGACTCCAACGCGATCACTAATATGCCTGACAACCCCCAGATCATGTGCTATAAAAATATAAGTAAGTCCAAATTCTTTTTGGATATCCTTTAACAGGTTTAGTACCTGGGCCTGTATGGATACATCAAGCGCAGAAACAGGCTCATCTGCAATAATTAATTTAGGTTTTGTCATTAGGGCTCGGGCAATACCGATCCGCTGACGCTGACCGCCACTGAATTGATGGGGATAACGTTTTAAATGATAGGAACTGAGTCCCACAACATCTATCATTTCTGCTACCCTATTTGCCCGCTCCTTCTTATTGCCAATGCCATGAACAATTAAAGGTTCTTCTAATATTTGTTGGACGGAATGCCTCGGATTTAATGACGCATAAGGATCCTGAAAAACCATTTGAATATCACGTCGCACTTGTCTAAGCTGCTTTTTTGACATAGACATGATTTCCTTATCTTCGAAGACAATACTTCCTTCTGTTGGGTCAATCAATCTCATTAATAATCTGCCGGTTGTTGACTTTCCACAGCCACTTTCCCCAACAATCCCAAGAGTTTCCCCTTTTTTCACATGAAAGGATATATCATTAACGGCTTTTACTTCACCAATCTTCCTGCTCAAAACTCCTCCATTGATAGGGAAAAATTTCTTCAGGCCTTCAACTTTTAATAGCTCCGTCATGATGGATGCCTCCTTCCTGTCCCTGATATAATAGGCACCTTACCCATTGATATTGGGGAGACACCTTTTGTAATTCCGGAGTCATTGTGGCACAGGCAGGCATGGCATATTCACAACGCGGAGCAAATACACAGCCATTTTGAATCATTCCTGGTTTCGGAACATTACCTGGAATGGAATATAATTTACTATCTTTCTGCCGGATGTCGGGTACAGATTTCAGTAATCCTTTTGTGTATGGATGTTTAGGATTTTTAAATATATCCCTGACCGTTCCTTTCTCAACAATTTTTCCTGCGTACATAACAAGAACGCGATCGCATATTTCAGCCACCACTCCAAGATCATGAGTAATGAGAATGATTGATGTTTCAGTTTGATTATTTAAATCTTTCATCAGCTTAAGAATTTGGGCTTGAATGGTAACATCAAGTGCCGTAGTCGGTTCATCTGCAATCAATATGTTTGGTTTGCAAACCATGGCCATCGCAATCATAACTCTCTGTCTCATACCGCCTGATAACTCATGTGGATAATTTTTCATTAAATCAGCAGCCCGAGGCAGCCCTACCTGCTTTAACATTTCCATACATTCAGTACGCGCCTTAACTTTATTACTGTTTCTATGCAGCCTATATGCTTCAATCATTTGTTGGCCGATTGTAAACAAAGGATTAAGAGAAGTCATCGGTTCCTGAAAGATCATAGATATCCGATCCCCGCGAATTTTCCTCATTTTTGATTCGGATTTTTTTAATAAATTGTCTCCCTCAAAATTAATGACTGCCTGGGGATCAACAATAGCCGGCGGTTGTGGAAGCAGTCCCATAATGGATAAAGAGGTCAAACTCTTCCCACTTCCTGATTCACCAACAATACCAAGAATTTCTCCTTTATGAAGTTGGAAATCGATATTCTCAACTGCAGGAACCAATTTTCCATCATCCATAAAAGAAACGGTTAAATGGTTTACATCTAAAACCACAGTGTCATCCAAGCCATTCCCTCCTGCGTAATATTATTATGTAATTTATTAAAATATTTAAAATATTATGATTTATTATGTCACAGCTTTTCCCAATTGACTATCATTTTATTAGAAATTTATAACATTTTTATTGTATAGGAGAATAATATTGGATCTTAACACAATAATGAAGGGGGAACAGTTCCACTTTATTTAGGTGATTGATTGACTGATTTACACAGTAACACTTTTCATAAAAAAACTCTCTATTTCAAAAGCGGTTATCAAAGCCACCTTGCAATAGAGAGTCATTTTATTTATAAGCTTAAGATGTGATACCCTGAATCCACATGGATATTTTCCCCCGTAATTCCCCGGGACAATGGACTGAACAGGAATAGGGCTGTGTCTCCCACTTCCTCCTGGGTTACTTGTCTGCGCAAAGGTGCACGCTCTTCAAATACTTTTCGAATTTCATTAAAATCGCCGACTCCTTTGGCCGACAAGGTTCTGATTGCTCCTGCTGAAATAGAATTTACTCTTACGCCGTTAGGCCCAAGATCATTAGCCAAATATTTCACACTTGCTTCAAGTGAGGCCTTGGCCACACCCATGACATTATAGTTTTGGACTACTCGTTCACCGCCAAGATAAGTAAGAGTAACGATACTAGCCCCTTCATTCAGGATTTCTTTTGCTGCTTTTGCAACAGCTGTTAATGAATAAGAGCTAATATTTTGGGCCAATAGGAACCCGTCCCTCGTCGTGTTCATATACTCACCTTTAAGCTCTTCCTTATTGGCAAAAGCAATACAGTGCGCAATCCCGTCTATCTTTCCATATTTTTCTCTAATCGTAGCAAAACATCCTTCGATTTCATCATCTTTTGTAACATCACATGGCAGGACGAAGGTCTCTTCTCCACCCTCTAAGCTGTTTACAAGGTCATAAACACTCTTTTCCATTCGTTCCCCTGCATATGTAAAAATTAATCTAGCACCAGCCTGGTAAAGTGAATTAGCTATACCCCAAGCTATACTTCTTTTATTTGCCACACCCATTACAACAATGGTTTTCCCATCCATACTTAAGTTCATAGGAAGGATTCCTCCTTAAATAATTAACACAAGTTATTAGTACCTACTACTAATTTAAACTAAGTAAAGAAGAATCGCAACCATTTTCTGTTTTTTCAGCTAAATATATCATGTGAGATAACCCATAAAGAGAGTAGCCATTCCAAAGTAAATAAGAATACTTATTAAGTCATTAATGGTCGTAATAAATGGTCCTGAGGCTACAGCAGGATCAATATTCATCTTATGCATCAATAAAGGCACAAGGCTACCCGCTAATGTGGCGACAATTAATGTTACCAGTATGGAAATACCAACGAGGGCAGCAAGAATTAGTTCACCTTTCCAAACATAAACGATAATGGTAACCACGATTCCACATGATATTCCGGTTATAAGTCCTGTTCCCGCTTCACGCCAAAGGAGCTTTAGCTTATTTTCATCCTCAATTTGCCCTGTAGCAATTCCTCTCACTATAACAGCCAAGCTTTGTGTACCTGTATTCCCAGCCATCCCTGCAATTAAGGGGATGAACACCGCCAGAATTGCCTTTTTCGATAAAGTTTCTTCAAATTGACCGATTAAATTAGCGGTAATCATGCCTAGAAATAATAATATAATCAACCACGGGAGTCTTTTACGGGCAGATGAAAAAGGACTTTTATCTATGTATTCCATATCGGATACCCCTGCTAATTTGGAATAATCATCGGAAGCTATTTCATACATAACATCAATCATATCGTCAAATGTTATAATGCCGACCAGATGATGCTGAAAATCAACAACCGGCATCGCAACGAAATCATAGTCTCTCATTTTTCGAGCTATTTCTTCCTGATCATCGCTTACTTTCACCGAATAGACCTGTTTGTTCATTAATTCAAAGACCATTGTATCATCATCTGCCACAATCAAATCACGCAGGGATAGTACCCCTGTTAATTTTTGCTTTTCATCCATAACATAAATATAATAAATTAATTCAGCATCCTGTGCTTCCTTCCTCACTAGTTTCATGGCAGATCCTACTGTTTGATTCTCTGCAATGCTTATAAATTCAGTCGTCATGATACTTCCTGCAGTTGATTCCTCATAGTGAAGCAAATGCATGATATTTTGCGATTGTTCTTCATCCATTAAAGACAAATAACTGATTATTTGTTCCTTATCCAAATTACTGAGCAAATCAACAGCATCATCCGGATGCATTTCAGCTAAAATAGAGGCGGCATATCGAGGATCCATTTCTGCTAAAATTCTCTCTACAATCTCTTCTTCATATTCATAAGCAAGATTCCCTATTAGCTCTGCCATTTCATCCGGTGAGAGAAAGTGATGAACAGTTGCCCGTTCTTTTTCTTCTAAATTCGCATAAAACTTTGCCTGATCATAGGGGTGAATATCTAAAAATATAATCCGAAACTGTTGGAGGTTCTCTTCTTTTAATAAACGCAGTAAATCTCTTTGCTTGCTTTCCTGAATTTCCATTTTAGAGGTCACCATACCTTTTTTTATGTCGTTTAAGGCGTATCTATCATACCCTTTACAATTTCCTAAATAGATATAATTGAAACCCTTTAAAAAAGGGTAATATAGAGGTAATAGAAGGAAGTGATGCAAATGATCTATGATTGTATAGGCGATGTACATGGTTGTTATGGGGAATGTATCGAATTATTCCACAAACTGGGTTATCAATTTAATGAGGATAATATTCCTGTCCATCCAAACGGAAATACCCCTGTCTTTATAGGCGATATTACTGATCGAGGACCTAATTCTATAGAGATGATTAACCTTGTATGGTCATTAACCATACAACGGAAAACTGCCTTATATATACCGGGTAATCATTGCAATAAACTATATCGTTATTTCCTAGGCAATAAAGTAAAGGCTGTACATGGCTTAGAGACAACGATTGCTGAACTTGAGGCTTTATCTAAACCAGTAAGAAAGAAGGTGCGCGACCATTTTATGCAATTATACGAGTCAGCTCCTCTTTATCTTGTCTTAGATCAAGGTAAGCTTGTCCTTGCACATGCCGGTATCAAAAAAGAATTTATAGGAGCAACACATAAGGGTGTTAAAACATTTGTTTTATATGGGGATATAACCGGAAAAACACTGCCGGATGGAAGACCAGAACGAAGGGACTGGGCACTTCGACATCCAGGTGATCCGATTATTGTCTATGGGCATACGCCTGTCCGCGAACCAAGAATTAAAAATAATACGTACAATATCGATACAGGAGCTGTATTTGGAGGAAAATTAACTGCTTTGCGTTACCCAGATATGGCCCTTTTCTCAG
Source organism: Bacillus sp. z14 (2026) (assembly GCF_058313575.1). NCBI lineage: Bacteria > Bacillati > Bacillota > Bacilli > Caryophanales > Bacillaceae > Bacillus > Bacillus sp. z14 (2026). The sequence continues at coordinate 281,046 of NZ_JBZFQK010000002.1, read as the reverse complement.
TAACCTCCTCTCAACAGCTTGTTCCAGAAAAATTTCATACGTATGAACATTAATTCTAATGATTAAAGGTGTCTGATTGTCCTATTATGCGACATTCAGCACCTTTTTATTTTCCAAGAAAACTTTTGGTTAAAAAAATCGAATTATCCTCGATCCAGAAGTAACTCATTACATAGATCAACACATACTCCTTGTGAAAGGTATTGATTGAGCATTGTCTCCAAATCAATTGATATGTCATTGTCTATCAGGATTTTCTCAAGTTGTTGGTATGTTATTTTTGGAGTTATTTCAGCTCTTTTATCAGGAAACATGGTCCTGATCGCCTCATTCATAGCTGTCTTTTTATGTTGGAGATGCCTTACTGTAGAAGCAAAGGTAAGGATTGTTTCAATAAAACCAACTTCGGTTGGATTCAAATGATTATCAGCAATCCATTCATCTATTGTTTTGATGTTATTTACCATTATTTTCACTCCTTTTAAAATACTTATTTGCAAAACTTTATTTATCCTCAGTTTATTTATTTTAAAAATAGATATATCTGCTCAAATACTCATAAGCCCTATATTAATTGCATCATATCTTCTGGTAATTCACTCTCAAACGAAAGTTCTTTCCCCGTTATTGGATGAAGAAATTTCAACGAATAACAATGTAATGCCTGCCGCTTAATCAGTTGTCTGCTTTCCCCATATAAATCATCACCTATTAGCGGATGCCCCAAATGTGCCATATGTACTCGTATTTGATGCGTTCTTCCGGTTTGCAGCTTTAATTCCACAAGTGAATACCGTTCAAATAATTGCAGCGTTTTATATTCCGTGCATGCATATTGGCCATCTTCCCGTACCTCACGTTTAATAATGCTGGTATCCATACGGCCAATAGGTTCTTCCACTGTTCCAGCCAAGGGTGTAATCACACCGGTGACGATTGCTTTATATTTTCTCTCCACCGTTTTTATAGATTTAGACAAACTTAATAAATGGTGTATATGGCGATGCTTGGCTATTAAGACCAAGCCAGACGTATCCCGGTCCAATCTTGTGACAATATGAACGGTCGCTGAATGGCCAATTTGTTCATAATGGCCAATGATTGCATTGGCTAAGCTACCGGCTGGATGCTCTCTAGATGGAATTGTAGACATGCCGGCCGGTTTTTCGACGACCATTACATAGTTATCCTCATAGATAATAGAAAGAGGTATCTTCTCACCTATCAGCTGCTCACTTCCCACCTCTTTCGGGAAGATTACGGTAACCTGATCACCAGTTTTTAATATGTATCGCACCGTCACTTCTTGCTGATTAACAAAAATATAACCACCCTTAAATTTAATATCTGCCAACGCTGATTTTGATATTTTTTTATCCGCCAAATATTCTCTCAAAACTTTATTGCTTTCCTGATTTTCTACTGTCCACTCTAATGTAAATGGCTTCACCATGGAGACCTTCCTTTCATTATTCATATTTATAGCTTTTTAAGCTAAAGGATTATTTATTCAGTAAAAAAGGTGACCAAAAGACAATTGCATTCTTTTAGGTCACCTACTATAACTTTCTTTTTATTCTGTAACAAAAGAATCACGAACTCTTTTCCAAAATGGGAAAGGTCTAAAACGAGCAAAACGAATTCGTTCATCTGCCACTCTGAATTGAATCGATTTTACCTCTTTATGCAAAAGACTTAAATGGTCAATTGTAATTTGAAAATCATCATTTGTTACTGGTTTCATCATACAGGTATGATGACCTGGCAGTATTAGAGGAGATCCAATTGTACGGAACACTCTATTATTGATTGAAGCCATTTCCGTCAATTGCACAGCAGGGATGGAAGGATGAATAATAGCACCACCAAGGGCTTTATTATAAGCAGTACTGCCTGAAGGAGTAGATACGCACAAACCATCTCCTCTAAACCTCTCAAAGGATTGCCCTCTAATTTCTACGTCCATCACCAATGTACTCCCCACACTTTTAACAGTTGATTCATTCAAGGCTAAATATTTTGACTCTCTGCCACCGTGACTGTATCGAACAGTAACCTCCAGCAGTGGGTACTCAACAGTTTGGTAAGGCGTCTTAGCTATAGCATTAGCTAGCTTTGTAATCTCTTCAGGTCTCCAGTCAGCGTAAAAACCTAAATGACCCGTATGTACACCTATAAATGCTGTTTTATCAAGACGTGAGCTATAACGATGAAAGGCATATAACAATGTTCCATCACCGCCGACAGATATAACAACATCAGGTTGATCCTCATCATAAATAACACCCAGACTATCCAATTGATCCTTCACTTGCTCCATAAAATGATTGGATTTGGTATCTCCTTTAGACGTAACTGCATATTTCATCATAATCCCCACCTGTAAAGTGTTATTTCCCCCTCTTCTTAAAGACATATTGCTGCGCTTCCTGGATTTCCATTTTGATCTGTGTCATTTCTTCATCCATATGGAAAGCTGCTTCAGCTAATCTCTCTAAGCGATTGCGTAATGTTTCCGGGAACTGTCCGTTATACTTATAATTAAGTGAATGCTCTATCGTAGCCCAGAAATTCATGGCAAGGGTACGAATTTGTATTTCCGCTAATATTTTTTTCTCTCCGTGAATCGTTTGAACCGGATATTCAATAACTACATGATACGAACGGTATCCACTTGCTTTTTTATTTGTAATATAGTCTCTTTCTTCAATAATTACAAAGTCAGTTCTTTGTCGTAACAGCATAACTACCTGTTTTATATCATCCACAAATTGGCACATAATTCGAAGACCGGCTATATCCTGTAATTCCATTTCAAGTCTTTCCTCAGGAATTTGCTTTTGGTAAGCCTTATCCAGGATACTCGCGATCGGTTTAACGCGACCTGTAACAAACTCTATTGGTGAATGTTCTTTTTCTAAGTCACATTGGGTTCTTATACCCCTTAATTTGATCTTTAACTCATCAACCGCCTGTTTATAGGGGGCTAAAAATTCATCCCATTTTCTACTCATGGATTCCACCACCTGAAATACTTTTCAATATTCTTGTTATTGAGAGCAAGGGAAAACTCAGAATCGAAGACATTATCATGTATTAGTATGTATTTTATGAATTAATCGTCTTTATTCAACCATGCTAATGAATACATTTAGTACTAATTATTACCCTAAATTGCTCAAACCCATTTTAACACAAAGATTATACGGATATCTAAGATTGATGTTATCTATTCAAAAAGTCATAATAGTTATACATAAGTTTATCATGGAGGAATGTACATATGAGCGAACAAATCGAAATTGAATTCAAAAATTTGCTGACATTTGAGGAATTTAACCACCTCATGCAACGTTTTAAAATAAAGCCAGAACATTTTACAGTACAAAAAAATCATTACTTTGACACAGTTACATTTGACTTAAAAAAATATACCTCAGCTTTACGTATACGTGAAAAAAATTCATCCTATGAGATGACCCTTAAACAGCCTCTTGAAAATCAAAAAGGCTTATTGGAAACTAACTGGGATATAGACTCTGATACAGCTAATAAAATCATAAAAGATGGTGGTATCCCTGATAGCAAAATCTCTGAAAGAATTAAAAATCTAAAAATCAACCCACAAGAAATTCGTTATTTTGGTACCTTGACAACGAAACGGGTTGAGCTTCCTTATAAGAGCGGCCTGCTCGTTTTAGATAATAGCTCCTATTTCCAAATAGAGGATTATGAGGTAGAATTTGAAGTGGACAACTTTGATCAAGGAAAGAAAGAATTTGACCTGCTTTTATCAGAATCTGGCATTCCGTTTCGTCCAACTGAAAATAAAGTTCAACGTTTTTATAATCAAATGATACTATACCTTACTAAGGAGTGAACATAATGAACGTAGGAGACATCAATACGATTATTCAGCTTCAAGCTCTCGGATCCCTGAGGCCAACAGATAGTAATTCTGTAACTCAGGCACCTTCTTCTGCCAATTTATTTCAGGCTCTGCTGAATGAAGTTCTTTCATCCGTCAGCCATCCTACGAATAATGCACTTGCTGCCAATCCGGGATTAGGTACATTGGCTACTATAATCAACAGCAGCATTCCGTCTTCTCCGTCCATTGCGTACAATCCAGTCCCAATTACTAATCAATCAACTACTGGTACAGCAATTATGAATCAGAATACAGAATACGATGACATTATAAAAGAAGCTTCCAATAAATATCACGTCCCTGAAAAATTAATCAGATCCGTCATACAGCAGGAAAGCGGCTATAATTCAAATGCCATTAGCTCAGCCGGGGCATCAGGCTTAATGCAGCTAATGCCCAAAACGGCTTCATCTCTTGGCGTAAACAATATCATGGACCCCTATGATAATATTATGGGTGGAACCAAGTATCTTAAATCCATGATGACTAAATATAATGGAAATATCGAATTGACCTTAGCTTCTTATAATGCAGGTCCAGGAAATGTTGATAAATACGGTGGTGTACCGCCTTTTAAAGAAACGCAAAACTATGTAAATAAAGTCATGACTTCCTATTACGCATAAAATAACCAAACCTGCAAAACTGTTCATAAAATGAACAGTTTTTTATTTCCCCTTATATATGCAAATTGAAGAACTATCAATAACCTTCTACTAAGCTTCTCTGCTAGCATCTACCCTTCAAAATCTTATAAAATCAGGAAAAAAAGCAGTATATTGGATAATTCAAGTCTTGCTTGTTAAAATTATTCTTATCAACTCATGGAGGGAGAATAATGTATGGCAGAAAATCCAACTCCATATGATGCATTAGGGAAAGAGCGGTTATCTGAATTAATAGATGCATTTTATGATCATGTGGGTTCGCATCCGCTGCTAGCTCCTATTTTTCCAGATGATCTTACAGAGACAGCTCGTAAACAGAAACAATTTCTTACTCAGTTTCTTGGTGGACCTTCTTTGTATACTAAGGAACATGGTCATCCCATGCTGAGAGCAAGACATCTTGCTTTTGAAATTACACCTATGCGTGCAAAAGCCTGGCTGAGCTGTATGGAGAAGGCTATGGATAGTATTCAGTTAGATTCTCCTTTAAGAGAGTATCTGCTGGGCAGACTTACCTTAACAGCTGAGCATATGATAAATACAAACGATATCCAGCAAAAAGGTGATAGTTATGAATAAGCATGACTCTTCAATTCCAAAATGGCAGGATTGGCTGTCTGTCCATCAATATTTTAAACCGTTGGAAAAACCATTAGAAATCTATTTATTTATAGATCCTACTTGTTCAATTTGCTTTGAGCTGGAACGAATTATAAAACGACTGAAATTAGAATATGGACATTACTTTGCTTTAAAGTATGTGTTTAGCAAAAAAGTGGAAAGAAAGCATACAAATGCTAAGCACCCATTTCCATCATTCCTTTCAGCTGCAAACAGGTCGGGTATTTCCTGTGATGATAATATCTGGATCAACAATCCTGAAAGCTCGTTATATATCACCCCTATCGCGATTAAAGCTGCAGAAATGCAAGGAAAGAAGGCTGGATATCGTTTTTTTAAGAAAATTCAGGAGGCTTTATTTCTTGATCAAAAAAGTGTATCGAATTGGCATACATTGTTAGCCTGCGCTCATAAAGCCAAGATAGATTGTGATGAGTTTTCACGTGATATCAATTCAGAAAGTGCCATAAAAGCTTTTCAATGTGATTTAAAAATCTCATCAGAAATGGATGTCACTGACCTGCCTAGCCTGGTCTTCTTTAATCAAAAGATGGAAGATGAAGGTATAAAGGTAACAGGGGCTTACCCTTATGAAGTTTATGTTCAAATACTTGAGGAGATGTTAGGATTTCCGCCTAAAGCACAATCACTCCCCTCTTTAGAGGACTGTATTAAGGATTTTCAAATTATTAATACTCATGAGATTACATTTATTTACCGAATGGATAAGCAAGAAGTTGAAAGGGAAATGAAAAAATTACTCTTGAAGCGTACGGTTGAGAGGATACCATCATCTAACATAACGTATTGGAGATATGCAGAAAACGATTAAAAACCGTCATTATAATTATTATCCTAGAATATTTTTCCGTATAAATAAGAATAAGACTCTGTAATCGGACAGAGTCTTATTCTTCATACGAACAAAGGGGATGGGAGAAATTTTTCACGGTCAAACAAAGGGGTAAATGTTTGCTAGTGATCAACTTCACAATAGTAATATAACAAATTCTCTTCACATATGCAAGCACTTTGTTCATTAATTCACATTTCTGACATTTTTACTGCATACTTGGTTATCCTCTGCCATATTCTTTAGAAATCAGTACAAATTATCTTATGTAATAAAGGATGATTTCTATGAAAAAAATTTATATTTGCAGTTTAATCCTATTAGTTTTATTTTCTATTCCCCTGCAGCTGTTTGGGATTATGCGGATCATTCCTCTCTATGTATCGTCACCTATTTTGTTTCTCTCTTTTTTCATCTTTATCTATAGTCTTGGTTATCAAAAAAAATTCAAGGGATTCTAAAAGCCTTAAGTTGGCCTAAAACTACCGGTTATAGTTATAAATTAAAGTGAGAGCTCGCAGAAAATTGGCGAGTTCTCTTGATTGGCCTGCACTTACTTTTAGAGTTTAAGATTCTGTAATAGTATCCAATAACTCAATAATTAGATTATCTTTATTATTCCAACTATGATACCTCTCTAAATGCCATTTATCTAATTGTCTTTCATATCCGTTTTTTTCAATCCAAGCGTGTAATCTTGCATATGTATCTCTAATACTATAATTAGCTCCATTATGTTTGCCTACAGCATATCTTTGAGGCGGAATCGTTAAGTAAACCATATCATCCGGTATATCCTCGTACTCGTTAACTTGAACACATATCCAATAACCATCTTCAGTTTCTGAATAGTTATCAACAACAAATGCCCCATATTGTACAGATGAATTGGTAACCTGTTGAATTTCATTCATACGTTCATTAAGAAGTTGTGCTGCTTTTGGAATTTCATTTAGATATTGTTCGCTATCGCATAAAACTCGAAAACCTACTAATTTAGTTTCACTAAGATCCTCAATTTTTGGATTGTGTAAAACTTTTTCCTCCAAGGGTTATTTCCCTCCTCTAGAGTTACTAGTACTGGAATCATTAAGTTTAATTTCAGCATTTAATTCCATTTTAAAAAAACCGCCCCTTAAAAGTTAAATTGGTGTCTAACTTCTAAGGGGTGGTTTAAAAAATCCTCGAATTATTTTTATTTATCTAAAAGAGCTTCCAGCTCATTTAATTTATCCTCAAAAACTTTACAAGCTTCTTCAACCGGATTCGGTGAAGTCATGTCTACACCTGCTTTTTTAAGAACCTCAATTGGGAAATCACTTGAGCCTGCTTTTAGGAATTCAATATAGCGCGTAACAGCCGGCTGCCCTTCCTCTAAAATCTGTTTACTTAACGCTGCTGCTGCACTGAATCCAGTTGCATATTGGTATACATAATAATTGTAGTAGAAATGAGGGATTCTTGACCATTCCAAACCAATCTCCTCATCAATAACAATATCATCACCAAAGTATTTTTTATTAAGCTCATAATATTTTTGTGTTAGGCTTTCAGCAGTCAGAGCTTCTCCATCCTGTGCCATCTTATGAATAATGTGTTCATACTCCGCAAACATCGTCTGACGGAATACTGTTCCTCTAAAACCTTCAAGATAATGATTTAATAAATAAATTTTCTTGCTCTCATCATCTATTGTTTTAAGCAAATAATCATTCAACAGGGCTTCGTTTGTAGTAGATGCTACTTCAGCTACGAAAATCGAATAATTACCATATGGATATGGCTGATTTTTGCGTGTGTAAAAACTGTGTACAGAATGGCCGAATTCATGAGCTAATGTGAAAAGATTATTCACATTATCCTGCCAGTTCATTAGAATATATGGATTAGTTCCATATGAACCTGAGGAGTATGCGCCGCTTCGTTTACCGCGATTTTCGTGAACATCTACCCAACGGTTTTCGAACCCTTCTTTTAATACATTGATGTATTCCTCACCTAAAGGCTCAAGCCCTTTTAGAATATATTCTTTAGCCTCATCATAGGAAATATCCATCTTCACGTCTTTCACTAAAGGTGTATATAAATCATACATATGCAATTCATCCACACCTAAAAGTTTTTTACGAAGCTTCACATAACGGTGTAGTAAATGCAGATTGTTGTGAATGGAATTGATTAGATTTTCGTATACGGTTTCCGGAATATTATTATTGCTTAAAGCTGCATGTCTTGCAGAATCATAATGACGTACCTTTGCATAGAAATTATCTTTCTTCACTGTCCCGGATAATGTACTTGCGAACGTATTTCGGTACTGTCCATATGTCTTATACATCGCTTTAAAGGCTTCCTCACGAACTCTACGATCACTGCTCTCCAAAAATCTGCTGTACCTTCCATGAGTCAGTTCAACCTCTTCCCCGTTCTCATCTTTAATTGTAGGAAAACGAAGGTCGGCATTATTTAACATGCCAAAAGTATTGGATGCAGTTCCCATCACTTCTGATGCCTGAGCCAATAAAGCCTCTGCCTCTGCTGATAGAACGTGGGGTCTTTGCAGATTGATCTCTTTTAAAGTTTGTTCATATAAGGAAAGCTCCTTTTTCTCTTGCATGAACCGATTAATTGTTTCTTCTTTAATTGCAAGGATTTCAGGTAAAATATACGAAAAAGCACTGGCAGCCTGAGAATATAAATTCCGGGCGCGGTCGTCCATTCCCTGATAAAATGTATTACCGGTATCCTGGTCATATCTCATGTGAGAATATGTATATAAACGTCCAAGTCTTTCAGTAATCATATCCTGAAATTGCAAAGCCTGCCATAAGGTATCAGCACTCTCATCTAATTTCCCTCTATATTGATCGCCTTTTGGCAATTCAGCCAAAATGCCCTTGAACTCCTTCTCCCATGCTTCATCGCTTGGGAAGATATCCTCCAGTCTCCAAGTATCTTCTACAGGTATATCTTTTCTTTCAGGTAATTGTTTAATATCTGCAGCCATGCAGTTCCCTCCAATCATTTGCTTCTTTCATAAAGTTCTTCATAATACCTTTAATTCCCTTCATAAAAATCGAATAACCTCAATTTGATTATCTCTTCAAAATGATCGTCTAAAATGAAGTCTTCTCTTATTATATAATGATTTACATCTATTTTTTCCAAATAATCAATTTTTTCAAGGAATCTCAGATATTCTTTCAATGCGGTAAATATATCCTGGCTCATTAAAGGGCATTGATTTAAAATTATATCCTTCTTCTTTATTCTTTCCAAAAATCTTGACCGAATCCATGCTTCACTGATTCTTCCATGCAGGTTAAAGCAATTCAGTAAATCGATATAGATTAATCCTTGCCAGACAGTCGCCGGCATTCCATACATACAGCCGCTTAACAATGGAACACCAACAAATTCAGGGATTTTAAACGGAGATATCCCAACCTGATATAATTCTTTAATCAGCTTACTTTGCAAGCCTTTAAAACGGATTTCATTCATAAGTTGCAGAGTACGTTTTTTAAACCAATCGTTTAAATAAGGGATTTCTTGCTTGGGTGGAGATAAGATACTTTCCAGATCCATTCCCTCAGATAACAATACCATCTGACCGAAGCATTGTTCTATTGAGACAGGTATAATATTCACAAATGCCAGTATGGAATTTGCTTGCTTGGGGTTGTGAAAGAGGAGAAAAGGTGATGAAGATTTTCTAAGAGCAGATTTAAGGAGTGAATTTAGCCTCCACAGATAAACTCCGTTTCTTTTAATGAAGTGGCTGTGAAAAATCCAGATAGGCACAACATCTGCATCCAAGTATCCTTTTGTTCTTTTCAAAAATAACTCTTCATGAATAGATGAACATTGATATTCGATTGCATAATATTGATTTTTCCTCTTTACATAAATGTCAGGTCTTTGCTTTATGATAGCTATATATTTCTCCAGTTCAACATCCAACTGACAGCTTCTTAACCAACGGTATAAATTATTTTTCCCTGATAGATGATCTGCTGTTTCAGATTCAGTTGCTGCTTGGCAATTCCCCTTTGTTTGATGAGCAAAATGGGGAATCGTCCGCGGGCCGGAACGGTATATCACACGTTTCCGGCAAGCAGGACAGCGATACTCTTCCTCGTGTCTCTTTATAATTTGGTTGGCATGAATTTGTTTATCTTCTTTATTAATTGCAACCAGCATGTACAGGCTCCTTTTCCTATAGGATACCTATCAAATTCTCGTTATCTATTTAATAAACCTTCATTCTAAATGAACTCTATATGTCCATCTGTTGAACTTTTCAACTAGGCGGAGCTTTTTCATCATAGCATCGGTGATAGTAGTCTAAATAATGATTCCATCATTCTCATACCGAAATGTCTACCTTTAAATACCTCAATATGCAGCTCATTCGAAACTAATAAGTCATGTAGATAATCATTTACTAATGTTTGTACACTATCGGTCTTATAGAGAAACGCATTGACTTCAAAGTTCAAGTGAAAGCTTCTCATATCCATATTTGAGGTACCTATAGATGCAAGTTCTCCATCTACAATGATGATTTTTGAATGCAAGAAACCCTCACGATATTCATAGACTTTAACTCCTGTCTCCAATAAATCAGGATAATAGGACCTCGAAGCATGGAAGACAATTCTCTTATCCGGATTACTAGGTACTAATAAGCGAACATCAATACCACTTAGAGCAGCAATTTTCAAGGCAGAAAATATGTCTTCATCTGGGATAAAATAAGGGGAGGCAATCCAAACTGATTTTTTTGCAGAAACAATCATAGAAAAGAATATATTTTTAATGGTACTGTATTCATTATCAGGCCCACCTGCAATTATTTGTACTCCCCCATGATGCCCTTTTTCATGATCTGTTGTTACAGGAGCAAGATACTCATCTGTTAAGAAACTGTGATTGGTCATGTAATACCAATCCTGCAAAAAGATTAATTGTAAACTGCGGACTCCTTCTCCATTTAACCTCAAATGGGTATCACGCCAAAATCCAAAGTTCTCATCTTTACCCAAATATTCATTACCGATATTTAAACCACCAACAAAGCCAATATCTCCGTCCACTACAACAATTTTTCGATGGTTTCTAAAGTTAAATTTATTATTTAAAAAGGGGAGCTTAACAGGGCCAAACGCCACTACCTCAATCCCCCATTTTCTCATTTCCTTAATATATTCCCCTGAAAGAGTCCATGATCCGACTGCATCATAAAGAAATCTAACTTTCACCCCGTTTTTCGCTTTATTAATAAGTATGTCTTTAATTTCATTCCCCAAGGTATCATGGCGAACAATATAATATTCCATATGTATGTGATGTTTTGCTTGCAATAAAGCTTCTTTAATAGAATTAAATGTTTCTTTTCCATTTGTAAGAACTTTAGTCTCCGTAGATAAAGAGATAGGGGTGTTGGCAATCTGATCAGCTAGATTAAACAATTGGCTATAATCATGATTCTCATTATCTAATCTTAATAATCTTTTCTCACTTTCCCCTGTAATATCCATATACTTTTGCTTATCTAAAAAATATTTTTTCTTAAATATCTTTTCTTTTCTAAAATTCCTTCCAAATAACAAATAAAACAAGAATCCAACTACCGGAAAAGCACCCAAAACGATTAACCATGCTAGTGTCTGGGCAGGATGACGATTTTCCAGGAATATAATAAATCCAATAAAAACAACAGTTATTGTAAATAATATACTTCCATATTGAATATAATCCCCATCGAAATTTTTCTGATATATAAATCCCACAATCCCTAAAATTGCGATAAATAAAAGAACATTAATAAAATTCTTCATAATCCTCACCTTATCCATTTTTCATTGAAAACTTTCATTATCTATACCCCAATATGGTCTGAATGACGCAAACCCTCGATTAGTTTTTCAATCACACTTTCTAAATAGGGGGTCCTCAATGTGGTGATTCCAGACCAATTTAAGAACTAAAAAGCCGACTTCCAAGTGGAAATCAGCTTTCAATTAATGAGTATTAAGAAAAGTATTGGCTTACAGTCGAGAATACATCTTTAGGTATAACGACTTTTCCATATTCTTCAAGACGATGGATTGTAACAGGAGATTCATCAGCATATTCAAGTATAATTGATAGCTTATTATCAATCTCTTCTTCCACAAACTCTCCATCTGGAAATTCTACATACAAATAATATATATTTTCAAAGGAGTATAACTTGGTCACAACTCCTTGAATTCCGTTCGTTTTACTTAATGCAATGACATCTTCAAAGTCTTTAAATGAAAGGACAAATTCCAATGTATCATCCTCTGTTATTTGCTCATCTATTGCTTGGTTAGTTTGAAAATGCTCTTCAAGCATAGACTCTATCTTCACATCAACGGAATTGGCGGGATCATCAATTGGCAAATCGAATTTATGGCCATCCTTGGATAGATGCGCTCGAGTAACTAAAATCTCCAACCCTTTTTCAAGTGCTTGGATTTGAATCCAAAGTGGGCCTTCAACAGTAAAATCCTCTTCTTCATGCACTTCATCCATCATTTCCCAGAAAAGTTCCTCACTTCGATCACGATTATACCAGATCTCTTCTCGATCGAAGCCTCGCTTTTCAATATCCCCATATGAAATGTAGAATTTTACAGTATTCTCATTAATACGTTCGATTTCCATGATTCACTCTCTCCCTTCTGGTTTGAGGTAATTGAAGGGATATACCCCCAAACTAGGTTGTTATATCTTTTCCCTGTTTTTAAAAATGTTAATCATGGATGTTCTTTTTATAAAGCAGGTGGTAGTTATATTTTATGATAAATAGTAAATAGTGGGAAACAAAAAGCCTATATTTCATAAAATAATTATGTCTAATAATTTAAGATACACCAAAACCCCCTTCGCTGTCCAGGAAGGGGGTTTATGAACAATATAAAAATTAATTAACTAAGCGCTGTGCTTCTCGAAGTTGAAATGTTCTTACTTTACGAGGTAAAAATCGTCTGATTTCATCTTCGTTGTAACCAACTTGCAGACGTTTTTCATCAATGATAATTGGTCTTCTTAATAATCCGGGATTCTGTTGGATGATATTAAACAATTCCTGTAAAGGTAAATTATCAAGATTTACATTTAACTTTTGAAAAGTTTTCGAGCGTGTTGAAATGATTTCATCGGTACCATCTTCAGTCATACGTAAAATCTCTTTTATTTCATCAAGACTTAATGATTCAGAAAAAATATTACGTTCTTTATATGGAATATCATGTTCTTCTAACCAAGCTTTTGCTTTTCTACATGACGTACAGCTAGGTGATGTGTAAAGTGTAACCATTCCCTGTCACTCTCCCTATTCTTTAAGTTCCCTTATCCCGTTAGAGCTATATATTTAACATTTCACAATGCTTATGATACTATCTAAATTAAAATAATTATAATTAAGGAACATATAAAATTATTATACATGATTAATAATGGAATGTGTAGAGATTTTTTAGAAAATGTTTCCGGGTTTACTAAACATTAACCTTACTATCATATTATTGAAATAATTGTTATATTACTCCATTCCTTTGCCCTATTTCATTTGGCCTGTGTCTCTTTTTTTAAATAATTTCTATTATTTATATACCCTAGAGCGAAGCCGTTAAACATTTGAGGTAAAAAGAAAACAAGCTGAAGTTAAATCTTCAGCTTGTTATTTCATCTAAAATATCAGATTTATTTTCTTTTATTTTCAAGGCTTTCTCAGTTGGCCGGTATTTCCCTCCATATAATTCTTCATCCTTATAAGTATGCAAATCACGATAGATTTCTTTCATTCCATCTAATACCTCTTGATCCATATGCTTATCTGCTTCCGGACTCCAATAAAGAATCTCCAATTCTACATCTTTATTTGTAGCGAGTGAATTTTTAATATAGGAGACGGTATTCGCATGCTTAAAACCCTCTCGTTTATAAAATCGTAATCTTTTCTCTGAATCCTCTTCCGACTCATTTATCGGCTCTACTTCTAAAAAGATTGGTTTTCCCTTCAATTTCAGTTTGTCCAAAACCTTTTTTCCTGTACCATTTCCTCTTGCATTACCCATCACATATAAGTAATCAACAAAGATAAAGTTCTCTTTCTCTGCATATAATAAAATATGATTTTTCCCATTATCAAGGAAGTAGTCCTTTTGGCCATGATTTAACAGCATGTTTATATGTTCTTCTGATTTCATTTCCTCTTCCGGAAAATATTCACGCAATCTTTTATACCAACTCATCTGATGTATCTGCTCCTTTGTTTATCTAGTTCGTATCTAGTAATTTTGATTTTACATTCATACATATTCTTATAGGTTGTTAAATGATAGGTGTTACCTATCTCATGGATTAATAGTTTAGAACAAGCATCCTGCCTATTCGCATGATTTTTTCTATCTTCTAAGGTGATATATTTTATTAAATGTATAAAATTTAGCAACCAAGTTACCTTTTCCCTTTTCTCCCACTTCTTAATCTATTACAATAAAAATGTAAAGAAATTTACACAGTCGAAATATAAAAGGAGGAACGAATGAGCGAATATATCCTTGATTTTATATTGGTATCCTTTTTAATTATTGGTCTAACTGCTTTTATGGGTCCATTAACAAATGGTATTGGAAATCTGATTTTCGGCAGGCACAAGCGTTCTGAGTTTGTGATACAAACGAACAGATCAACAACCGGATTTAATAAGGTTGGCGGCAAGAAAAACAAATAACCATTTCAATTTCTTAACCTTCCTAACAGAGCTGTATTCGCGTAGCGAAATAAACTGCATAATCATCACTGGCTTTAAACATTATTATAAATGGCGGATGCAGCCAGTATTCTACTTCTTAAGAACCTGTTGATAAAATTCCCCAAATTATACATTACTAATAAAAATTCTCACCCGATTGGAGTATGAAATAAGCTAAAGAAAAGGATTGGCTTTTTTTAGCCAATCCTTTGTTTCAGCTTATATGATTTTATTATTGTTTATAGTCTACTCCGGAGGTATAACGGTTTCCTGAGTTCCATAATAAATACTCATTGATTCCTTCTTCTTTTAACGCTCTAATTTGATCTTCTACTTCTTTTTTTCCGTATTGCTTATAATTTCCTTTACCTAGCCATGGTGCCGTAAAATCCTGAATCCAAGGCCTGGAGATTGGCGGACTCTCTAAACTGCTCAATTTTTTATTCTCTAGTTTTGCGTATTCTTTTACAAGTTTATATGGTTCTAAATCTGGCTTGGCAATTCCAAAATAGGATGTCCAATGACTCGGATAGATCATAGAAGAAATGACATCAACATGCTCAGATATCTTAGAGAAGTTTTGTCCTATCCCAGGCGCTTCTGGAAGAGTAGCAGAGTAGCCAAAAATATCAACTGATACCTTTACTCCATATGGCTCTAATTCACTCTTAGCATACTCTACAAAGTCTGTAACAGCATTTACTCGATGCTGAACATTATCTACAGCTTTATCTCCGTAATTACCCACTGAGTATTTCAATTCTTTATCGCGATTCTCAAATCCTTCGGGAAAGCGAACATAATCAAATTGAATTTCCTGAAAACCCATTTCAGCTGCTTCTTTTGCAATCTCAACGTTATATTCCCATACATCTTTTACAAATGGGTTAACAAATGATTCTCCTCTGCCATTTTTCCATACTTCTTTTCCATCTAAAAATGACCATTCAGGTTTTTTATTTGCCAAATAACTATCCTTAAAAACCGTCACTCTGGCAATCGGATAGATTTCTCTTTTTTCCATATCCTTTAATAATTTATCTGGATCTTTAATTAGATTTGTTCCAGCTTCAGCATATGGCTTAGATGCATCTGGTTTATAGGTTAATTTACCGAAGTCATCTTTTATATCAATCACCATCGCATTCAAATCTGTTGTATCCACTAATTTTGCCAGTTCTTTATATTTACTGCCCCCTGCAGAATTTCCTGTCACATAAATGCCTCTTACTGCATCAGGATATGTAAATGAATATTTCGATTCTTTTATAAATCGTTGCATCCCCTCAGGAAGTTCCTTGTTTTCTAGAACAATACTCTGTCCACTATGTAGTAAAAACTCTTTTTCAGCCTCTGTAGCAGCATATGATACCTCTGTAAACAGTGTCCCTATCATTAGGATTGACATTAACACTGCCATTTTTTTAACCAATTTCATCCCCCACATCACTCCTTCATGTCACTATTATTATACCTCCTATAAATATGAAAAAACATCTCACTTCCCTCTTTTTCCAAAAATACATCAAAAAGGCTATCCACAGAAGGATAACCTTTTTGCTACATATTCCAAATAAGACTCGTGAACCACAAACGGTTCATACTAATTTTTTTTGATATATGTTTTTTTATATTGCTCAAATTCATTTAATGAACACAATACATGATGTCCTGGTGCAATCTCACGCATTTCTAGTTGTTCATTTTCATCATAACCATGAACGTCCGGATTATACGGTTTTCTTCTACGCGTGCGTTCACTTTCCGGATCCGGCAGAGGAATCGCAGAAAGTAGAGATTGTGTATATGGATGCATTGGGTTTTTATATAGATCTTCACTGTCTGCAACTTCTACCAATTTACCATAATACATAACACCAATACGGTCACTGATGTATTTCACCATTGACAAGTCATGCGCGATGAACAAATATGTTAACCCTTTTTCTTTTTGAAGCTTTTTCAGAAGGTTAACAACCTGTGCCTGAATGGAAACATCAAGCGCTGAGATTGGCTCATCGGCAATAATAAATTCAGGATCCACTGCGAGTGCACGGGCAATCCCAATCCTTTGACGCTGACCACCAGAGAATTCATGCGGATAACGACTCGCATGCTCACGGTTAAGTCCAACCGTTTCAAGAAGATCGTATACGCGTTTCATACGTTCTTCCTTATTTTTCGCTAATCCGTGTATATCAATGCCTTCAGCAATAATATCGCCCACAGTCATACGAGGATTTAATGAAGCATAAGGATCCTGAAAGATCATTTGCATACCTCGGTTAAATTGCTTTAGATCCTTACCTGATTTTCTGCCATGGACTTCTTTCCCTTTAAAAATGACTTCTCCGCCACTCAAATCATATAAACGGATAATGGATCGCCCTGTTGTAGATTTGCCACATCCAGATTCTCCCACCAGACCGAATGTTTCACCTTTATAGATTTCAAAAGATACATCGTCCACCGCTTTAACCATATTCGGTTTACCAACATTAAAATATTGTTTAAGTCCTTTGACTTCGATAATTTTTTCTTTTGTAGCCATATTAGTTAACCCCTCCTACTTGTACAGGTTTTTCAAAATTGGAGGCCATATGGCGAATACGCTGTTGGACTAGCTCCGGTGGATTTACTTTTGGTGCATCAGGATGTAGGAGCCAAGTTTTTGCAAAATGAGTATCTGAAATCTGGAACATAGGCGGTTCCTTTTCATAATCAATTGCTAAAGCATAGGGATTCCTTGGTGCAAATGGACACCCCTTCGGTGGATGAATCAAATCCGGAGGAGTACCAGGAATCGCTGTAAGCTCAACATCCCCACTATTATCTAGGCTAGGCATTGAGGATAATAGCCCCCATGTATACGGATGGCGCGGATCATAGAAAATTTCATCTACCGTTCCAGTCTCAACAATTTGTCCTCCGTACATAACCGCTACACGATCAGCTACGTTCGCAACAACTCCTAAATCATGTGTAATAAAGATAATGGATGTATCAATTTTATTTTGTAAATCCTTCATTAATTCTAGTATTTGGGCCTGAATGGTAACATCCAAGGCTGTTGTTGGTTCGTCTGCAATCAGCACTTTTGGATTGCATGAAAGAGCAATCGCTACAACTACACGCTGTCTCATTCCGCCTGAGAATTGGTGAGGATATTGGTTCATACGAATTTCAGGCTGGGCAATCCCTACTAATCTTAAAAGCTCGATAGCTCGCTCACGGGCAGCTGCTTTGCTTAAATTTTGATGCTTGATTAACCCTTCCATAATTTGCTTACCGACTTTCATGGTTGGGTTTAAAGAAGTCATCGGATCCTGGAATATCATTGACATTTCTTTACCGCGAATTCGTTGCATTTCTCTTTCAGTCATTTTAACAAGGTCACGATTTTCTCCAAAAAGTATTTGTCCCTCTTTTATACGTCCTGGAGGATTCGGAATTAATCTCATTAATGCCTTTGTTGTAACGGATTTTCCGGAACCGGATTCTCCAACAATTGCCAATGTTTCTCCTTTGAACAAGTCAAAACTAACTCCACGTACAGCTTTAACCTCACCACCATAGGTATCGAAGGAGACATGCAAATTTTTTACTTCAAGTAATTTCTCCATTATAATTCTCCTTCCCTATTATTTTCGCATTTTTGGATCAAGCGCATCACGGAGACCATCAGCCAATAAGTTAAAGCTTAAGATTAGTATACTGATAGCTAAGGATGGAATGATCAATAAATATGGATATGATTTTATATATCTAAAACCGTCATTTACTAAAGAACCCAAAGAAGCTTCAGGTGCAGCAATTCCCAGACCAATAAAGCTTAGGAATGCCTCGGTGAATATGGCTCCCGGAATTGTAAACATCGATGTAACAATAATGGGTCCTAATACATTTGGTAGTAAATGCTTGAATATTAAGCTTCTATTTGAAGCACCTAGCGTTTTCGAAGCCAAAACATACTCCTGATCTCTTAATTTCAGGAATTGCCCCCTAACCATCCGAGCCATTCCTATCCAACCGGTTATAACCATGGCGAGTGTAATCGAAATTACCCCAGGTTTTTCGAAAATTAGGATCATTAAAATAACAACAATTAGATATGGAATACCGACGAGCACTTCAATAATACGCTGCATGACAGCGTCAATTCTGCCTCCAAAGAAACCGGATATCCCTCCATAGGTTACACCAATGAAAAACTCAATTACGGCTGCCAATATAGCGATATACAAGGAAATCCTTGCGCCGTACCAAACCCTTGTCCATTGGTCACGCCCTAAATCATCTGTACCAAACCAGTGATATCTGTCTTCAATACCATTTTTTTCATAGACATTCACACCATTTTTATCTGTACCATCAAATGGAAGCCAGCTGATATTTTCCAACCCCTGAACACGAGGCGGCAATTTAGAATTTGCTATGTCCTGTTGCTTATATGTGTAACCAGACGTCATTGGTGCAAAGATTGCTAAAAGACCGAAGATCACAACCATGACAAGTCCAAAAATTGCACCTTTATTTTTAAGTAAATGTCTCCATGCATCCTGCCAAAATGTTAGGCTGGGGCGAACGATTTTCTCTGCTTCATGAGATTCTTGCCCTACAACCTTAAATAATTCTGGAGAAAGGTTTTCTGTCTTTAGATTATTTTCCATTATTTTTTCCCCCCAGCAAGGCGGATACGAGGATCAACAATTCCATACATGATGTCCACCAAGAAGATTACAAGAATAAATAGTGCACTATAAAAAATCGTAGTACCCATAATGGTTGGATAATCATTCATATTAATAGAGTTAACAAATTGTTCCCCTAATCCAGGAATAGCAAAGATTCGTTCAATTATTAGTGTTCCAGTCATAATATTGACAGCCATTGGTCCAAGAATCGTAATAATTGGAATCAATGCATTTCTTATACCATGCTTAAATACTACAGCTACACCAGATAAACCCTTTGCTTTTGCAAGAGTAATATAATCCGATCCCATAACTTCTAGCATTTCAGACCTCATAAAACGAGCGATGCTTGCTATAACCCCAGCGGAAAGCGCCAGTGTTGGCAAAATCGTATATTCGAATCCATCCCAGAAAGCAACCGGGAAGATTTGATTTTCAACGGCTAAGAAATACTGTAAAAATCCTGCAAAAACGAAGGATGGGATCGAAACACCCAGGACAGCAATAACAGTGGCACCATAATCTATCCATGTATTATGACGCAGTGCAGCAGCTATTCCTAACATTAGGCCAACAATCGTTCCAAACAGCAAAGCTTGAAAACCCAGATGGGCAGAATTTGGAATCCGTGTAGCAATTAATTCTGTAACCGGTCTGTTGTCATATTGGAAAGAAGTACCTAAGTCCCCTTTAACTAAATTTGTCATATAAGTGACATACTGCTTCGGCACTGGGTCATTCAGTCCATATTTTTCATAAATAATCTCTTTTTGTTCAGCAGTAAGCTTTTCCTGATTTTTCAGCGGAGATCCCGGCAGCATTTTCATCAAGAAAAAGGTAGCAGTTGTAATAACAAATAAAGTAATAATCATATAGAATATCCGTTGTAATGTATATCGCAGCATTATTAGCCCCCCTTTTTCAGTTTTTGGCAATTGTTTTTCTATTCTGAATTTTCTCCTATAACTAGGGAAAAGGAGAGCACATGGCCATTTCAGGCATGCACTCTCCCATTCAGGCACACGAGCTATTATTCCTCGATTGATACCCACTTGTAACTGTAATCTCCGCCAAAGGCGTGGTTGTATAGATTTTTAACTTTATCCTTCGATAGGAATGAAAGTCCGCGTTGATAAAGTGGGCTGATGGCCGCATCTTCTTCAATTAGGATTTTTTCTGCTTTTTGAAGAGCTTCCCAACGTGCTGGCAAATCACTTAATAATGTAGATCCAGCTTCTTCGACCAATTTGTCATACTCAGGATTTGAGTATCCCATTTGGTTATGAGCTCCATCAGTTACGAACATATCGATGAAAGTCATAGGATCTTGATAATCTGGACCCCAACCAGCATAAGAGAAGTCATAATCACCTTTAGATTCTAATTCAAGTTTTTGCTTGAATGGTTGTTGCTTAAGGCCAACTGTAAGTCCTGGAAGAGTAGTTTCAAGCTGTTCTTTGATATACTCACCAGTTTTCTTAGCAGAGTCACCATCATAATTCAGCAATTCGAGCTCAACTTTGGATTCGCCGATTTCTTTCAAGCCTTGTTCCCAAAGCTTTTTAGCTTCATCTTTATTTGTAACGTTCATATCTCCGTTAGCTTCACGGAAATCTTTTCCGTCCGGACCTTTAACAAAATCACTTGGTACCAAGTAGTATGCAGGTACAGATCCATTATTTAAGATTGTTTTTACAAAAGCATCTTTGTCATAAGCCATATCAATTGCTTTACGGATATTAACATTTGCTAATGCTTTGTTCTTTTGGTTATAACGAAGGAAGTATACAGAAGTATCTTTTTCCGTACCGAATTCTTCGCTATCTTTGTAGTTATCAACGTTTTCAGCAGTCAATCCTACACGATCAATTTTACCTGTTTCATATAAGTTTACGGCTGTGTTAGTATCTTTTACGATTTTAAAATTGATTGTTTCGAGCTTTACAGTATCTTTATCCCAGTATTGATCATTTTTAGAAAGTGTGAAACTTTCTTCATGTTTCCACTCAGACATCGTGAATGGTCCATTATAAAGTGTTGTATCTGCTTCAAGACCAAATTTTTCGCCTTGTTCTTCAACAAATTTTTGATTTTGTGGCATGAATGTTCCGAAAGAAAGTAGAGATTGGAAATAAGGGATAGCATTTGTTAGTTTAATTTCAAGAGTGTAATCATCAAGCGCTTTAGCACCTAACTCTTCCACTTTCTTTTTACCAGTGTTGATTTCTTCAGCATTTTCAATTACATACATCATGTATGCATATTCAGCAGCAGTATCAGGATTTACAGCTTTTTGCCAAGCATAAATGAAATCGTGAGCTGTTACAGGATCACCATTTGACCATTTAGCATCTTGGCGCAGTTTGATAGTGAAAGTTTTTCCATCTTCACTTACTGTTGGATCTCCCTCAGCAACACCTGCAACAACTTTATCTCCCTCACCTAAACGGTAAAGACCTTCCATCGTATTGTTCATAACGTTGAAAGAAACAGAGTCAGTAGCCATTACAGTGTCCATAGACGGAATTTCAGAAGTTTCCACTAAGTTAAGTACTTGTTCAACGTCTTTCTTGCCTTCACCTTTATCATTGCTACCTGTCTCTTCGTCTCCGCCGGAACAAGCTGCAAGGAAAGTGCTCAAAGCAAGAATCATTACAAGAAATAATGAGATTTTTTTTGCTTTCATACTAGTAAATGACCTCCCTATTTTTTACTCTTCTAATTTTCAGAAGATTTCGTAACCAATCATAAAACGTTTCAGAATTTTTTGCAATCATTTTTTTACATTTTGTTTACGAACATATGTCATTTCGAATACAAGAATTAACAACAAACCTTGATACACCAATGTCTGGGTAAAATATCCTATAAAAACAAAAAAATTATATTTTTCAGATAATTCCAACCAGAAAAGCATATTTAATTAAAATGAAACGTTATGAATATAATAAAATTTTATAAATAAACTTGCAACTTTTAATTTTTAAATTATTGGTATAAAATTTAAATACACTTTATAAAACAACTTATATTCGGAGGAAACCCATGAAGTCTTCACAAAAAAAATTTCTTTTATTAAACGGTATCAGCCTTCTAATTTCAATTATCTATTCAATTAATATAAAAAGTCCCTTTCTGCTTTCATTGATTGATAGCTATTTTATGATAGGCCTCTTTTATGTTTGTGCCGGCGCTCTCCTATATGTAATAGGAGGAGGTTTCTTTTCTTTCTTTTCCTACTCGTTTAAAAAATTCTGGAAAATCAATTCAAAAAAAGAAGAATATATATCTGAACTAGAAGGCGATTCTAAAGATAAAGGCCCGAATATGGAGGTACTTACCTTTTCCTGGACTAGCCCTTTACTTTATGCAGGTATCTTTTCATGCGTCATTACCTTTATTTGCTCAATTATTTTCTTTGGATAGTTGCTTTTCTAATCAGGTTTAAGTAGAATATCATTACTTAATATTTATTATAGGCTATGACAAAGAGTAGTAAGGTAGTACAAGGTTTTCAGAGAGTTTGTGGTTGCTGCGAACAAACAGCCCGTATACCTGAATGGACTTTTAAGCCTCCTGTAGGAAAAATGACAGTATGACAGGACGTTTGCCCGCGTTACTGGGCAAGAATATCTTTTTGGATATTCCTGAGTGGTTTATGTATAGAACGTAAACAATTAGGGTGGTACCGCGAATCCCATTCGTCCCTTTTAATAGTGGAGACGAATGGGATTTTTTATATTGAAAGGAGAATGAAAATGAGTATTATTTTTTCTGGCATTCAGCCAACCGGTCTGGTGACCCTTGGTAATTATATAGGAGCATTACGGCAGTTCGTAGAATTGCAAAATGATTCCCATTGTTACTTTTGCATAGTTGATCACCATGCGATTACGGTTCCGCAGGATCGCCTCGAACTAAGAAAGAACATTCGAAATCTTGCAGCCCTTTATCTGGCTGTTGGGATTGATCCTGAGAAAGCGACAATTTTTATCCAATCTGAGGTTCCCGCTCATACAGAAGCCGGATGGATTATGCAATGTAATACTTCTATTGGTGAACTTGAGCGAATGACTCAATATAAAGATAAATCTAAATCACAGGTATCTGTTTCAGCCGGTCTTCTGACTTATCCTCCATTGATGGCTGCTGATATCCTTTTATATCAAACCAACATTGTTCCAGTAGGCGATGATCAAAAACAGCATGTTGAATTGACACGTGATATTGCTGAACGCTTCAATAAAAAATATGGAGATGTCTTTACAATCCCTGATATCCAACTACCTGCTTCAGGGGCGCGAATCATGGCTTTACAGGAGCCAACCAAAAAAATGAGCAAATCCGATCCAAATAAAAAATCAACTATTTCTTTATTAGATGATCTAAAGCAGGTTGAGAAGAAAATCAAGAGTGCGGTTACGGATTCAGAAGGAATCGTGAAATTCGACAAGGAAAATAAACCAGGTATTTCAAACCTTCTATCCATTCACTCTGCACTAAGCGGTGAAAGCATAGAATCCATTGAAAAACGCTTTGTAGGTAAGGGATATGGAGATTTTAAAGCAGAGGTTGCCAATGTAGTGGTTGAAACACTACGACCTATTCAGGAACGTCATCAGGAATTACTGAATTCCCCTGAATTGGATGAAATCCTCGACAAAGGAGCTCTCGAGGCAAATAAAGCTGCTAATAAAACATTACGAAAAATGAAAAACGCAATTGGTTTAGGTCGTAAAAGAAGATAAAGATTGTTCTAAATTAAAGTGCTGAAGCTAGATTTGTATTGAATCTAGCTTCAGCACTTTTTTATTATATTCGACTTCAGGGCCTAGGAACTCGAGTCATAAGCAAATACTCTGCGGAGGCCAACAGCATGTTGGTCACAAAGACGTTGCCACACGATGTGGCGCTTTTAGTTTTCGTTCCTTAAGTTAGTTTCAGGATTTTATTCAATCTAGCTTCGGCTCCTAGCTCCTCGAGGTCATAAGTGTAGCCACTACGGGAGGAAAGAGCGCCTCCCTACGTGCCTCCTCTTATGCTTGTCGGAGCTGAACAGTCGCCTCAGCTTTTTACTTAATCTAGCTTCGGCTCCTAGGAGCTTGAGTCATAAGCAAATACTCTGCGGGAGGGAAAAGCACCTCCCTCCGAGTATTCGTCTTATGCTCTTCGCTCCTGGGCAGTCGCCTCAGCTTTTTATATAAAAAAACCATCCATTACAGCATGGATGGTCGATCTCCTACTTCTATTTCCCAGAGCTTTTCGAAAAATGGTTGGCCTTTTATTAAACGTTCACATAACATGGCGTGTTTTTCTGACCAGCCTATCTTCATTTCCGAGTATAGCTTGTGCCATATTTCATCAAAATCCATTTTTAAAACTGTGGAATATTGTTCAGGCGCCCATTCTGTATACCAATAACGAATTTCAGCTGTATTGCTTGAACTTTTTAATTGATCAAGTACCATGAACAATAATTGCTTTAATTGACGTTCCTTGCGTGTTAACCCCAGCATAAAATCAGGAGATGGGGAAAGGATATGATACTCTTTCTTCTGATAATCTGTAATCATTGACTGATAGTCATACTGATGCGCATCCACATTACGTACCATATCATAAGCCAATTGCTCCTGCCTTGGAATTAATCTACTCTTTCGGATTGGTATGGTGTATCCTATCGTATCAATAGCAATGATGCCTGTCCCATCTGTAGCAACAAAACAATAATCCATCGGAAGTCTTTCATGATTCTTCCGAATATACGCCTTCTTATAAACATCCTGTAGAAGACTTGAAGGCAATTCCAATAAATCATTTTCAATGTAGTGAAAAAGAACCGGCTCCAACTTCAAAAGCGGAACCTGGTCAAGTAACTCAACCGTATCCTCTTTCCTCCACTCGTGAAAGCTGCAAATGTTATAACTGTTTTCTTCACCTTCAAACCAATTTACCCAAACATCATGGAGATACAACATTCCCGAATATCCCTCACTTCTATCCTATTTGTCAATCATTATAGGCAAGTTTCCTGTAAAATATTCCTTGTATGAGTGGCAAATTGATTTTCTTTGCATAGTGAATTATCCATTGATTATTTTATCAGTAGAAAGACCAATCATATCCCTAGTCTTCATGGAATGAAGATCTGCATAATCCTTTACAAGTTTGTAACCTGCCGCATATCCGGCCATTTTTGGCATTGTACCATGCCCAAATAACAACTTATCATGAAGGGGATCAGATCGCTTCATATCAAAGTTCGGTTTGAATTTTTCTGTAATCAGTTCTTCGATTTCCTTCGTTTGATAATTGGTTATCCAAGGCGCCAAATACGATTCACCGCAATATTCTGATACCGCAAATTCTGCAAGACCCTCCATAATAATAGAGTCTGCCAATCTATGCTTAACCTGCCCCCCCAGGGATTCCAATCTCGTTGTATGATGATATTCATGGACAAATAGAGCTTCCAGCTCTTTATCCTTCACCTTCTCCGATATAAATAAAAACAATTTATCAATGAAAGCAATCCCTGATTTATGTTTATTGGGAGAGCGAAATAAGCTGAACACTTCACTTGCCATCGGAAATAGGAAAATAGGAATATCCGGACCATCCCATGCTTTTTTATATTTTTTATGATAAAGTACGATTCTATGCCACGCCTTCCGTTCCTTCATATTTTGATATGTCTTGTTTGTTTTTAGGTTGGGCTGGTATAGGCCAATTCTATTTAAAACTTCTATTAGAACATGTTCTCGCATATTTACTGTGTCTAAAATATTCTCTTCTATTTTTAACCGATCATTAAAGGACTCCTCCAACCATTTATCCGTTCTGATAACTCCCATCCCATTCACCTATCCTGTTTATATTTGAATAGAGCATTATATGAAAGGATATATTTTATGGGAATCAAAATAGCCTCTCTTTTTGGTAGATGAACCAAAAAGAGAGGCTGCTTAAAGTTTTTTATCCGTTATATTTTTTAAAAACGATTGTGGCATTGTGGCCGCCAAATCCAAGTGAATTACTCATCGCACAGTCAACTTGGCGTTTTCTTGCTTCACCCGGGACATAATCAAGATCACACACGGGATCCGGTGTTTCAAGATTAATAGTCGGTGGAATGATACCATTCTTGATTGCCAAAACCGTATAGACTGCTTCAACGCCACCTGCTGCTCCCAATAAATGACCGGTCATCGATTTTGTTGAACTTACTGCCAGTTTATAAGCGTGATCACCAAAGACTGTTTTAATGGCCATCGTTTCATAGGAATCATTGTATTCTGTGCTTGTTCCATGAGCATTAATATAATCAATCTGTTCCGGATCAAGACCTGCATCATCAATAGCCATTTTCATCGCTCTTGCGCCACCTTCTCCTTCAGGGGCTGGAGCGGTTATATGATGGGCATCCCCTGTTGATCCATATCCGACAATTTCAGCATATATCGGCGCATTTCTCGCAATTGCATGTGATAATTCCTCGAGTACGAGAATGCCTGAACCTTCTCCAATAACAAATCCATCTCGATTTTTATCAAATGGACGGCTTGATGTTTTAGGATCTGGGTTAGAGGATAAAGCAGTATTCGCACAGAAACCAGCTACAGACATTTTCGTGATAGGGGCTTCCGCACCTCCTGTAATCATCACATCCGCATCACCGCGCTGGATAACTTTAAACGCATCTCCGATTGAATTCGTTCCTGTAGCACATGCTGTCACCGTACAGGAATTTACCCCTTTAGCTCCGAGAAGTATGGATACTTGCCCTGCAGCCATGTCCGGAATAAGCATCGGCACAAAAAATGGACTGACCCTACGATAGCCTCTTTTTTGAAATGTTTCATATTGCTGTTCGAATGTCTCCATGCCGCCAATTCCGGAACCAATCCATACACCAACACGATTTGCGTTCTCAGGAGTAATCTCCAATTTAGCATCCTCAACTGCCATTTTTGATGCTGCAATCGCATAATGGGTGAACCGGTCCATTTTTCTAGCTTCTTTCCGATCAATAATATCTGTTATCTCAAAGTTTTTTACTTCCCCCGCTGTCTTAGCAGGGTACTCATCCGCATTAACTCTGGTTAATGGCCCGATTCCTGAAACTCCGGCCACTAAGTTTTCCCAGTTCTCCCGGATAGTATTGCCTAAAGGTGATATGGTCCCCATACCTGTCACAACTACACGTTTACTCTCCATTACAATCTCTCCTTGAGTTAATCTCGGCTTTTCTTATTTGCCCCATCGCATCGCAACTGCTCCCCATGTTAAACCGGCTCCAAAACCAACTAATACTAGCAAATCACCGTCTTTTATTTTTCCTGCTTCCACTTCTTCAGCAAGCGCAATCGGAATAGTAGATGACGATGTGTTGCCATATTTATGAATCGTTTTGGACATCTTTTCAATTGGAAGCTCCAATCTTTGTCTCGCAGCTTCCATAATTCGTATATTTGCTTGATGCGGAATTAAAAAGTCTACATCCTCTTTTGTCAAACCTGCTTTATTTAAAACATTGATGGATGATTCACCCATTTGTCTAACTGCAAACTTATACACTTCCCGGCCATTCATCGTGAGATAATCTTGCTTTTTCTCTAAATGAATGCCACCAGAACCGTCCGCTCCAAGCTCGAAAGATAGAATGCCCTTTCCATCACTGACAGGACCCAATACTGCTGCTCCTGCTCCGTCTCCGAATAGTACAGCCGTATTACGGTCATTCCAGTCCGTAATTTTTGAAAGCTTTTCCACACCTACTACCAAGATTGTGCGATAGCTGCCTGTCCTAATAAATTGACTTGCAGTTACAATTCCATAGGTAAATCCTGCACAGGCTGCACTAATATCCATAGCTGCTGCATTAACTGCGCCCAATCTTTCTTGAATCATACAGGAAACTGTAGGAAAGGATTGGTCCGGTGTGACAGTTGCCACTAGAATTAATTCAATTTCCTCAGCAGTCACTCCAGCATTCTCCATCGCCCTGACTGCTGCCTCGTAGGCCATATGTGAAGAATCAACGGTATCATCGGCAATTCTTCTTTCTTCTATTCCAGTGCGTGTTCGGATCCATTCATCTGACGTATCAATCTTTTTTTCCAAATCAAAGTTTGTTACCACGTTTTCAGGAAGATATTTGCCAATTCCGATTATGCCAGCATTCATCCTTACACCCCTCTTGCTATATTCATCTGATTATATTATTTGATATTATGACTTGGTACTAATTCTAAAAGAAATCAATCCTTATTGCAACAAATTTTCCGAAAAAGATGAATGAATGTCCATACAAGCCAGCAATATCAACATACATTAATTAGTAAGAATATGTGAAAAACGAGGTGAATGTCTTGAACAATGATCATAGAAACAGGTCAGACAATCAGGAGGCTTTTAATCGATTTATGTTTGGTGATCGTCATACGAAAAATCAGGCGAAGGAAGATCCTCCCCCTGAAGAACAGCAAGCATCCAATATTGATTTCACTAGACTGATGGAACAATCTGATGTTCTAATGTCCACTATCAGCGAATTGAGTCCTTATTTCAAAAAGATTCCATCCCTTATAAGTAAATTTACAAATTTAATCAAGTGAAGGACTTTCACTCACCTTTTTTTAAACGACCATCTTTATATCCTTTTTCATAAGCCTCATCCATAACCGTAAAGAAAATGTCCATAAATGGCTGTAATTGTTGACGATCTATATCTAAGCCCGCTTCACTTAATTTCTTTTTGATTTCTGAATAGTGTTTCATGCCCATTGCCATATATTCAAGCTTCCTCTTCATGTTAACCACCGCCTTTCCAAATAATTGTAAAAACCCCTTAATCATGGTAGAAAGGGGCGATTATATAAAAAGTATTCTAATAGCTCATGAGGTTCCTAATCCTTATATGCTGCTTAACTAAATTGATCCCCACATGCGGGGATATTTTTGTTACCGCTAAATATTCCCTAATGTTCAGCTTTTGAAGGTCAGGAATTCGCTTTTCACCAGTTTCTGCGATAATCCGATAACCAAGCTCTTTTAATAAAAGGTGCCAATGTTCTTTTATATCAGATTGAACCTGGTAGATTCCATGCTCAAATTTTGATATTTCAAAAATAGCTGTAATGGCATCGCTTATATAGATAGCATCTCTTTTGTTTTCTAAATCATATAGCTCAAAAGGAAATTGAGATTGACTAAGACAATTGTAAAAGACGGTATTTTCCGGCTGCCATGGACCGTATACGGTTGGCAATATGATAGTGGTATCCACTCGATTAGGAATATCCTTGTTAACCAATCCCTCTTTATCCATACCTACATAAATAAACGTATCCTCAATTTTTTTAGGGATTTTTTCTACATATTCAAGCCATTTTTCACACTCATTATCCATATCAGTAATATAAAAAAAATAGCCATCCTTTATTTCATTAATAACCTGATCATGTTTCTTTACTTTGAAATTTGAATTTCTACCTAAAAATAATTCTTTTTCTTCCTTTTCTTTTGGATCGACCAAAACAGGTAGATCCACCCCAATAACCTCTACACCCTCTTCCATTAACCTATTGCATATCTCAAATCCAACAAAGGAATACGGAGACAGAACAATATGTTCAGGCATATAAAAACCCCCTGTCGGTTTATATAAATGTATTAAACCAACCCGAGGGTTATTCAGATTTATAAATCTTTTTCATGGTTTTTAAAAAAGGAATTGATTTGATAAGGAATAATATATCTTTTTTCCGGTGTAATATACTTAATTTCTGATGAAGGATGATTGTTAATGAATGAGCTATATTTAACCGGCAGGTTGCTTTCCAGCCTATCGAGGACGTGCACGATTAAGACCGGCATATCTTTTCCTAATGTCGTATCCGGCTTCTTCTCCATCCATTCTTTAAATGTATGATCATCCAAATGGTAGGCTTGGTACAATTCTTTTTTCATTTTCTTAAAGAAAAATTTATTTATTTCTTCTTTTTCATAGCTCTGTTTTACGGATAATATGGGATTTAGTAATACAACAGATCGTACTTTTTCTTTTAATTTATGACAAATTGTATCTAACACCAACGCGCCAGTTCCTTCCGCTATGATATGAATTCTTTCGTTTACGATTTCCTTGCGGATAAAAAATGCATACATTTCCATAGCTAAATCTGCAGCTTCAGCATTACCCCAATGCGCACCGGATAAATAAGAGCTAAAAACCGTATACCCTCTCTTCAACAGATACTCAAGCATTTGTTTTTTGCCTGGATGATCCAGCCAAAAATTAGCTTTTTCATTTATATAATGCTTATCTCCACCGAGTAACATAATGGCAAAGCCACTCGGTTGTTCCGGGTAAAAAATGGTTGTCCATTCTTTATTCAGTTGAAACGTTTTGTGATTTATCATAGCTTTCCCCTCAAATAACCTTAGTCCATGTTAATGTATGTCACTATAAATCAATTTGTCCGGGCTATTTATCTCTCTGATTGCTTAGAATAACCATTTATTTTTTAACTTGTATTCATAATCAATTGCATTTTGGGCTATGTTATGATAAAACCCAAAGTAATAAAGTACAAACCATATTTACCTAAATAATTTAAATTGTTTCCAGTGTTACGTATGGTATGATAAAATAATAACGGATTGTAGATGAACGGGGTGAGAAAATTGAAATATATTTTGACATTTATATGGACATTTGCATTAACACATATGGTGATTTATGTAACAAGCTCAATGGTTGAAGGCGGTAAATACGATTTCAATACAGCTTCCATTCTTAGTGTGGTCATTACCCTATTAATTTTAGTGGTTTCAGCTGTAATACCAAATGATCCGGTACAGGAATCCGGACATTAATTCATTTTCAAAAAAGGGCCGCTAATTAGCGGCCCTTTTTTGATACATATGTCCAATGACGATCATCATTGGTTGTCTCAGGAAAATACTCTCCTGCTTTCAGCTTAATCTTCTTTGGGTTAACGACATTGCTGCCAGTCTCCCCTATTTCGATATATTCACCATTATTTGGTGCCTTTTGTCCATGTTTAAAATGACGATTCTGTCCCAAAAAAATCCCTCCTTTTGTTCTAGAATCCCCAATTATTGTTCAACTATTAGTTAGGTTTGACCATTAAATCAACCAAAAGTGCTTTTTGAGCATGTAAACGATTTCCCGCCTGTTTAATGACAATGGAATTAGATGAGTCAATAATGGAAGATGTCACCTCTTCACCGCGATGTGCTGGTAAGCAGTGCATAAATAAATAATCGAGTTTGGCGCCAGCAGCCAATTGCTCATTTACCTGAAATTTTTTAAAATCTTCCAGCCTTTTTTCATTTTCTTTTTCTTGGCCCATGCTGGTCCAAACATCACAATAAATAACATCAGCTTCCTTAACAGCAGCCTCTGGATCGTGAAACAGTTCTATTTTCCCTCCATTGATTATTGCTTCAGTCATAGCTTTCTCGACCAAAAGAGGATCTGGTTCATAACCAGGAGGCGTTGCAATCGCAATTTGCATACCCGATTTAACAGCAGCCATCATCAAAGAATTGGCAACATTATTCCCATCACCGATATAAGCGAGCTTGATTCCCTGGAGAGTTCCTTTCTCTTCCTTAATCGTTAACAAGTCAGCCAATGCCTGGCATGGATGCTCAAGGTCAGTCAATCCGTTAATAACCGGCACACTGGAGCTTGTTGCCAATGTTTCCGCTCTATCATGGCCAGTAGTACGTATCATGATTGCATCCACATATTCTGATAACACTTGTGCTGTGTCTGAAATCGGTTCACCTCTGCCAAGCTGCGTGTCATTTCTACTTAAGAAAATGGCATGACCCCCTAGCTGAAGCATGCCTGCTTCGAAAGAAACCCGTGTCCTTGTTGAATTTTTTTCAAAGATCATCCCCAATATTTTCCCCTTTAATGGGGTATCCAAATATCCTTTATTTAGCCTTTCTTTTAAATCCATTGCGAGCTCCAATAATTCATTCAATTGCTGCGCCGTAATGGCTTCCATGGATAAAAAATCTTTTTGACTGATTATTCGTTTAGTTCCATACAGTAGTTTCATATCTGCCTTTCCTCTCACTTGAAATTTATAGACTATACGAACGAGGCATCAGATAACTTAGGCCTTCGTCATTGTTAGATTGGTTTTGCATACTTCCTTTAAAATGGCTAAAGCTAATAAAAGCTCATCTCGTGAAACAGTCAACGGAGGAAGCAAACGAATCACATGCGAGCCGGCTTGTAAGACAAATAATTGATGTTCAATTATTTGTTTAATATAGGGAGCTACTTCTTCCTTTAATTCAATCCCGATCATCAGACCCTCTCCCCTGATCTCTTTTATAACCGGGATATCCTCGGCTGCTATCTTCAGTTCACTAATAAACCACTCAGCTTTATCTCTGATTTCTGCTAAAAATTGAGGATTGCTTATTTGATTCAACACCACTTTGCTTGCCGCCAATGATACTGGATTTCCGCCAAAGGTAGAACCATGAACACCTTTGCCGAATGATTCTTTCAGCTCTTTTTTGGCTACCATCGCACCTATGGGCAGACCATTAGCAAGACCCTTAGCTGTGGTCACAATATCCGGTTTGATTCCCTTATACTTTAAATAAGCATAAGGATAGCCTGTTCTCCCATTTCCCGTTTGAACTTCATCAATAATCAGCAATATATTGTTCTCATTGCATAGTTGGTTAATACTCTTTAAAAAGCCCTCATCAATAAGAATAATCCCGCCTTCACCTTGAATGATCTCTACCATAATAGCCGCTACATCTTCATCTATAGCCTTATGGACTGCATCAATATCATTAAATGGAACATAAACAAAGCCTTCCAGTAATGGGCCAAATCCATCATGGATACTACTTTGTCCAGTAGCAGCCATTGCTCCAAATGTACGACCGTGAAAAGATTGTTGGAATGTAATGATTTTCGTTTTTCCAGTTGCTCTTCTGGCCAGCTTTAGTGCCGCTTCATTTGCTTCTGCACCGCTATTGCAAAAGAAAACACCATCCAATCCGGTAAGCTCGTTCAGCTTTAATGCCACTTCTTCCTGGATAGGAAGCTGAAACAAATTGGACGTATGCCAGAACAGTTCCATTTGTGCCTCGACAGATTTTTTGACTTCATCATTTTTATGCCCGAGATTAACCACACCAATACCGGATGTAAAATCAAGATATTTCTTTCCGCCCTCTGCTTCAATCCATGAGCCATCCGCTTTTATTGGTGTGATATCCCATTTTTTGTAGACCGGTAATAGCGCAGACATCACATCACCCTCTCCTCAGCTCCAAGGAATGTACCCTGCCATTTTTCATCAGCAAAGAATCTGGATACACCGCTTGTAATTAATATTGTTGACGCACCTTGCTTTTTAGCAGATAAAGCAGCCTGCACTTTTGGAATCATCCCACCATATATCGTTCCCTGATCAATCATTTGGGTGATTTCTGATTCTGTTATATGCTCAATGGTTTTTGTACCATTCCTTATTCCATTGACATCCGTTATAAAAATGCACATTTCAGCTCTTAGGGCTGCCGCAACAGCACCAGCAGCGGAATCTGCATTTACATTAAGCTTTCGTCCTTCTTTTGACATGGAAATCGGGGTGAGTACGGGATAGACCCCATTCGATAACAGACTCTCTAAAAGATGGCTGTTTACCTTTTTAATCATTCCTACCTCACCAAGCTCTGCTTTATTAATATAATCCGCCTCTAATATGAATCCGTCCGACCCATTTATTCCGATTGTTTGAAACCCTTTTGATTGTAATTTATGCACAAGCTGCCTATTCGTCTTCCCAGCAAGGACAAGCTCTGCTATCTCAAGGACCTTGACAGATGTTTTTCTTAAACCCTTTTCAAACTGAACAGGGATCTCAAATTTAGCGAGCATATCATTTATATCTGGTCCGCCCCCATGGACGAATACAAAGGAATATCCTTTATCCTCCAGTTCCCTTAAACTATTGAAAAAATGATCGGTTAATTGATCAATAATGCTTCCCCCGCATTTGACAACAATTATCTTCATCCAAACATCTCCCCTTAAGTTCGATAGCTTGCATTAATTTTTACATAATCATACGTAAGGTCGCATCCCCATGCAGTTCCGGTGCCGAGTCCATCTGTCAATTCGATTCTGATTTGGACTTCATTGCCTAGTAAATAATCACGAGCTTTTTCCTCATCAAAAATAATGGGTGCACCAAAATGGAGAACCTCCACCGGTCCGAAAAAAATGCTTACCCGGTCCTGATTAAAAGGGATATTGCTTCTCCCCATCGCTCCGACAATCCTACCCCAATTGGCATCGGCCCCATAAACAGCTGTTTTCACTAAATTTGATCCTATGACTGTTTTTGCAAGTGCTTGAGCCTCTTGGTCTGTTTCTGCTCCTTTTACAACCACTTCAACCAGCTTGGTGGCACCTTCACCATCACGCGCGATTTGTTTTGCCAACGATTCGGAAACCTCTTTTAATAAATATACAAAGCGATTCCACTCCGGATGCTTTTCAGAGAGCATTTGATTTTCTGCCATTCCATTTGCCATAACAACAACCATATCATTGGTTGAAGTATCTCCATCGACTGTAATTTGATTAAACGAAACATTTGTCACAGTTCTTAATGCTCTTTGCAAGGAACTCTGTTCCACATTTGCATCCGTTGTAATAAACCCAAGCATCGTTGCCATATTAGGATGAATCATGCCAGATCCCTTTGCCGCTCCTCCCATTGAAACGACAACCCCATCGATTATAGTTTGAAAAGCACAGCTCTTGGTCTTTGTATCCGTTGTCAGAATAGCCTCTTCAAAATGTTCAGCTCCCGCCTCCTGATCTGTCAAATGAATATTTTCAATTCCAGTGCATATCTTATCAATCTCTAAAAATTCACCAATCACTCCAGTAGAAGCAACCGCCACGTAGGACGGAGGTATGTGTAATTTATCCGCTACATGTGATCGCATACAATAGGCATCCTTCAATCCACGTTCTCCGGTACAAGCGTTAGCGCACGCACTATTTACTACGACTGCCTGCAGTTTTCCTTCTATTTTCAAACTTTCCTTAGTAACAAGGATTGGAGCTGCCTGGTAAGTGTTTAACGTATATACGGCTGCTGCATTCGCTGGAACAGTCGAATATAAAATAGCTAGATCATTACGCGCGTAGCGTAAGCCTGCATGGATTCCTTCTGCCTGATACCCTTTTGGTATAAGAATACCTCCTTTTACTGCCTTAATGTCCCCATTCATTAGCACCTTCATAGATTATCTCCACTCCCTTTGTTCCTTAAGGATAGACTGGATAAAAACGTAAACCTTCTGTTTCTTCAAGTCCCATCATAATATTTGCGTTGTGAATCGCTTGGCCTGCTGCTCCTTTGACGAGATTATCAATTACAGAAACGACGGTGACTCTTCCTGTCCTCTCATCCATTCTGAAACCTATATCGCAAAAATTGGAGCCATACACTTCCTTTGTCGATGAAAAGCTATTTTCACCCCTATAACGAATAAAGAATTCATTTTGGTAAGCTGTTAGAAAAGCATTATGAATATGTTCAGCTGTTACTTCAGGCTTTACCTTTGCATGCATCGTCACCATTATTCCACGTGTCATAGGAATGAGATGAGTAGTAAACATAATAGGCGCCAGCTCAGAGTCCCATTCTGATAATTGTTGCTCTATTTCAGGTATATGCTGATGTTGATGTACTTTATAGATTGATAGGTTATCATTTACATGGGCATAATGTTTCGAATCATTACTCTTTTTACCTGCTCCTGAAACACCTGATTTAGCATCAATAATAATGTCAGATGATTCAATTAATTCATTTGATAAAAGCGGAACCAATCCTAACAAAGTAGCTGTCGGGTAACAGCCAGGATTTCCGATTAAACGGCTCTCACGGATTGCTGCCCGATTCCATTCAGATAGTCCATACACACTATTTTGTAATAAATCGTTTGATGGCGGTGATCCTTTATACCACTTTTCATATAATTCTCCGCTTTTCAACCTATGATCTCCGGATAAATCTATAATTTTCAAGCCTTTCTTATACAGTTCCGGAACAAGTTCCTTTGATACGCCACTGGGCATTGCCAAAAATACAAGTTCACTTTGTTTAGCAATTAGCCCTGGATCCACTTCACTTAAAACATGGGGAATCAGTCCAAAATGCTGTCTATTTTCATGATCAAGTCGATTACCTGCACTCGAAGATGAATATACAGCCGTTAAATGGAATGTTGGATGACTCGAAAGTAAACGTATTAATTCCATTCCACTATATCCTGTAGCCCCTACAACAGATACATTCATGTTTCCACCCCATCCATTGATTGTATATTCTGTAATATCTATCTATTATAGTATGTATATTTATAAAATCAAATGTATTTTTATTTATTTTCAGAAAAATAGTCATCTGCCTAATGTATATAGTTCAAAATATATAACTTCATCATCATTAAACTATGTCAAAGGTAGTATTATGACCTTGATTACTTTTCCATAAATTTTTCAAACAATTACCCCTTACCTTTCATTTTATAGTCTACAAATGCTGTTATTCACTGCCAGACAGGTTAAATAATGACCTAATTATTTATTCGTCGCTTTAAAAGCTATTCATTTAACAAAAAAATAAAAACTCCATTTTGAAAAAAGATTCAAAATGGAGTTTCCTTTATACATAGTTATATAAAAAGATTGTCTTTTACTACTATATCCTCATTACCGTGTACTCTATATATTGCTGCATCTTTGGGCACTACTCTAGGAAGAAACTAAAAACCACCCCTGCCTGCAAAATAAAGGGTGGTTTATCATAGTACTTTTTAATTTTTATGAAACATTAAGGATTTGGCGTTTTCTCAATATTGACCTTATTGTTCTTTTTAACTTCATCATCATCTTCTATTATATCTTTTGTAGCATTTTTAAACTCTTTTAATGTTTTCCCAAATGCCCTTCCTATTTCAGGAAGCTTTGATGGCCCAAATATCATTAATGCGAGAACTAATATAAGAATAAGCCCAGGTACTCCAATATTTGAAAACATATTATTCTCTCCCATCTCAATCTATCTCTACTAAACATTAGCATGTTCACATAGCTATCCTACCATTCTCTTCATTGAAAAACAAATAATGGAATTTCCTTATTATTAGTTTGCCAGGTATACTTTTCCCTAAGGGTATGGCACTATTTTTAATTTTGTAATAAGTTGCGTCTATGCGGAATAGACTGTCTTTATTTTTGCTATTATTAAAGAAATAAAGATGAGAGAGGGGATTAGCTTGATCAGCGGAACAATCGAGTCAATACGTGTAGGAAAACCTGCATCTCTGCATTATAAGAGTAAAGTTGTACAATCTGCTATCTATAAAGATGAAGTCCACCATCCCATACATGTTTCAAAGACCAACTTAGAAGGTGATAAACAAAGTGACCTTAATCATCACGGAGGTCCTGATAAAGCAATATGTGTATATCCCTCAGAACATTACCCTTACTGGTCAGAGAAAATCGGACAATTATTTAAAGCAGGGGATTTTGGAGAAAATTTAACTATATTTGGATTAACGGAGGATAAGGTTAGGATTGGCGACATTCTTAAGGCAGATGGCTGCCTATTTCAAGTTACCCAACCACGGGAACCCTGTTATAAAATTGCCGCTCGGCATAATATAGACCAATTACCTTTTTGGATTAGAGCAAGTGGCTATTCGGGCTATTATTTACGAGTTTTGGAGGAGGGTATCCTTACTAAAGGTTCTGTCATTGAAATTATCGATCGAGCCCCACAGAGCATTACGATTGCATATGCCAATCAAATTATGCATCATGACTCCAGCAATAGAGAGGCCATCCAAAGTATCCTTTCCGTCGATGCTTTATCAGAAAGCTGGAAAGAGAAATTTAGTAGGGTCTTAGCTTCGGCTAAATAATATACATCTTTTATGGAGACTGGCCGTCACATTCATATGCCCAGTCTCTAATTCTTCATTTTATAGATAAACTGCAAATATGAAATCACTTCCCAAAATGATATGCGCTACTACCTACTACTTATTTAATTGAAGTTTTCTTTCTAAACGAATCATGTCCCGGCATAACATACCATTTTCATAGATTGGCTCAGGATAATTCCTACTAAAATAATCATGATCGATACCCATAATTCTAAAACCAACCTTTTGATAGAGTGCAAGTTGATAGATACTGGAATTTCCAGTACCTATTTCTGCGATGCGATACCCTTTGGCAGCTGAAAACGAACAAGCATACTCAATCAGTGCCTTCGCATATCCTCTGCCCCGCCATTTTTCATCTACGGATAGATTCATAATTTCTACTCGTTCCGTTGTTTTTGGAGTTACAATAATAATTCCTGCTATATCATCATCACTAAGAAGTTCAAAGGTATAGCCTGTATCGCTATATTTTTCGATTTGCTGTCTTGAAGGATCTGCCTCCATTAACAACCGCCAGTGTTTTTCGGTAATTTCCGTACATATGCGAATATTCCCTATCACTCTTCTCTATCCCTTCTTCTATCCTTCTCTTCTGTGCATGGTTTTAGGATTCATAAATACCTATATTAACTGTAAACCATCTATCTATAATCTTCCTATATTCTTGATCAATTCACCAAATCTTTTTTCTAATATGTAAAAAGGCGATTCATTGCTATATAGCTGATCGCCTTTTTACAGGAATTAAATGCTTTCCTCCTCATCATGATAAGCAATCAGAATAATATCTTGGCCTAATTGCTCGCTGAGTTTTTCCTGGTACTCATTTAATTGCCTTACCTGTTCTTCATTTAATTGGACTAGGTCATATTCACGCATGTTTGTTATGCCTCCTATCAAGAATAATAGCGGAAGAAATTCTCACTCTTTCACTTTTATCCTTCCCATAAACCCTAATTCATTTCATGATACTTAACATACAAACTGCTGCTTAAACGATTCGACCGCTTGAAGTGGATAATCACTTAAAGCAATAGCAGAAACAACAGCCACTCCATCTGCACCAGGTATTTCCTATACTAAAAAAGGGTCTCGCATCAACAAAGTGATGTTATCGCTCCCTACGTCAGTATTAACTGTACAGGTTCAAAGGGTCAGGTTTTAACCTTCTCAACTCGCAATTTGAGTCCCCCCGCAATCAACTATTTAATTGGAAACAAAAAAGCTCTTCT
Organism: Bacillus sp. z14 (2026); assembly: GCF_058313575.1. Taxonomy (NCBI): domain Bacteria; kingdom Bacillati; phylum Bacillota; class Bacilli; order Caryophanales; family Bacillaceae; genus Bacillus; species Bacillus sp. z14 (2026). The sequence continues at coordinate 241,203 of NZ_JBZFQK010000002.1, read as the reverse complement.
ATACATCTTAAAAGAGCTTTTCGCACATATCGAGTAGACTTATGTACTTCATGCTCCCTGCGCCAGTATTAACTGACAGGTTCAAAGGGTCAGGTTTTAACCTTCTCAACTCGTAACAAGAGTCCCCCTGCAAATAATTTGATTATTTTAACTTTATCAGAAATAAAAACCAATTCCAATAGGACCAACCGATTCTATTAACCCAGTTGATATTTGAATATCTTAAAGATATTTTTTTTCATAAAAAAGAGAGCCTTAAACTCAGCTCTCCAAATATATTCAATCTTTATTATTGTATACCCAAGGCAATTTTCGCATAACGTGACATACGATCCTTTGTCCATGCCGGTGTCCAAACAATGTCTACTTCTACGTTTTTCACTTCAGGCAATTCCTTTAATGCATAACGTACTTGATCGACAATGGTACCTGCCAATGGACAGCCCATCGCGGTTAAGGTCATCGTTACTGTCACATCGCCTTCGTCGGTCATATCGACATTATAGACTAGGCCTAGGTTTACTATATCAATTCCCAATTCAGGGTCCAAAACTTCTTCCAATGCACTCATAAGGCTATCTTTCATATCTTGATCCATGTTAAATCTCCTTCCTCAACGTTCTTGTTTCAATCCTACCAAATTTCACTTAATCTGACCATTCTTAATCCTTATACAAGATTCTCTTCTATCCAGTTAACGGCCTGCAGTAATCCACTTCTAGTAACAGCATGACCGGCCGTCTTATCAGATATGTAAGTAATTCTGCCAGAATCTACTTTTTCCTGGAGGTTTTCAACAAACGCACGGCCACCTGCAATCGGTACAATAGGATCCTTTTCCCCATGCCAGAAGAAAAGAGGGCGATTATTTAGTTTATCGGGCTGCAAGGATAAATCAAGTTCTTCAAGAGTACTGAATACTTTCAATTTCTCTTCCTCCGTAAACCCTAAATCAATCCCCTGTTTTTCAAATTCCTCCACTTGATACTGCGCAAACTCTTTATATTCCGGGTTTCCCATCAGACTGACTCCCACACGAATCCAATCATATTGAGTTAGTGCGCCAAGTGTCGTGATTGCACCCATAGATGTACCGCCAAGACCAATACAATCATAAATCGCTAATCCATGCTCTGTAATATATTTTTTGATCATATGCAATTCTTTTATAGAGGAAATAACAATTTTCCAAAATGAACTCGATAAATCCTTCTTCATGTCCCGTTCCTTTCGTTCACCGTGCAAGTATGCTTCAGGCAAAAATACTCTAAACCCCTTTTCCGCCAGAAGATAAGCATAGTGCAGATTATGCTCTTTTGCACTGGTAAAACCGTGAAGAAAAATAAATCCGGGGAGAGGTACATTATTCATATCCTGCTTACCTACTATAAGCATTGGAATATGTTCAACATATACTTTCTCTACTTGTATCATTATTATTCCCCTTCTCTATATATTTTTTTACAAACCAAACGATACCATTAAACGGCTATACTTGTTATGATATATAAAATAGGAATCTAAATGGAATTAATTCAACTTATAATTTTAGAAGGAGAGCCATATGTCAGATAAACATTTAATTGTACTTGATCTAGATGGAACATTATTGAAAGATGATAAAACCATTTCTCCACGTACTAAAAAAGTATTGCAAACATTACAAAATAATGGTCATGAAGTGATGATTGCTACTGGGAGACCATACCGATCCAGTGAACCTTATTATCGTGAAATGCAATTTAAAACCCCGATTGTGAATTTTAATGGAGCTTTTATTCACCATCCCCTCCATACAGGCTGGGGCATGCATCATTCGCCGCTAGATATAAAAGTGGCAAAAGACATTGTGGAAGCTATGGACGATTATCGTTTACACAATATTATTGCCGAGGTAAAGGATGATGTGTATTTCCATTACCATGATGAAAAATTAATTGATATTTTGCATCACGGCAGCAGCAATATAACTACAGGTGATCTACGCCAATTTCTACAGGCTTCCCCTACTTCGATGCTTATTCATTCCGATGAAAATGATGTCGCCGGAATCAGGAAACACCTTTCGGATGTCCATGCTGAAGTCATTGATCACAGACGCTGGGCAGATCCATGGCATGTCATCGAAATCGTTAGAAATGGAATGAGCAAAGCAGTTGGTGTTGATTTGGTATCAAAAGATTTAGGAATTTCCAGAAAAAATATTATCGCATTTGGCGATGAAGATAATGATCTAGAAATGCTTGATTATGTAGGAACCGGCGTAGCCATGGGAAATGGTATTGAACAGCTGAAAAATGTTGCTAATCACATTACATTATCAAATGAGGAAGATGGAATTGCAGTCTTCCTTGAAGAGAAATTTAATATAAAATCTGCGTGACTAACATAATCTCCGTCTGGTTATGATAGATATGACTCTTCCTTTCGAGTCACACCTTGAATGCAGGAGGTACTTCCATGGGAAAAAGAAATAAATCAAAGCGCTTTGTTCAACAAGGTAAAACGGCTGTGTCTAAACATAGTGAGCGATTCCCATATCGTTTAACGATGGCTGAGGCTGAAGAGAATCAAGATTCTTCTACCTGTGGAGGACTGTAAATGCGCAATGAATTATTTAGTCGGGCTCAAAAAGCTGTGGAATTGGCACAGATAGAAAGCTCTAATCAACAGGAACTAATCACTAAAGCACGCAATGAGCTATCTTCTGCATTTGCGAATTCAACACTGGCTGAGCAGGCGCAACTCCATCAAATGCAAGATGTGCTTGACTCCCTAGAAAACAGCATTCAATAATAAAAAGAGAGGGCACCAAGGTACACTCCTTGCGCCCTCTCTTTATTTCACTTTGCTTGCCAATTTTGAATGGGTATCATTTGCCTCTTTATGAATAGATTCATACAAATCAATGAACCTTTCCACTACTGCTCCCCAAGAATTTTGCCTAGCCTTCTCTACTCCTGCCCGCCTGACTTTTTCCATATCTTTGTTGAATAAAACTTCCTTAACCTTTTGTTCAACAGAATCGACATCATCGAAAGACAACAAATAGCCATTCTTGCCATCCTGAATCATTTTTTCAAAGGAGGGGATATTGTTCAGCAATGCTACCCTTCCCGCTGCCATCGCCTCTAATGAAGATAACCCAAAACCTTCATATTCGGAAGCGGATATAAAATAGGACGCCTTGGCCATTTCCTCGAGGAGTTCCTCTTCAGATAATGCCTCACAAATAGCCACATGATTTCCAATTTCATATTCATCGATAAGTTTCTCTAACTCTCCCTTTAAGTTATCATAATCCCTTCCCACAATGGATAGGTGCACATCTGGGAATTCTACCTTCAGCTTCTTAATCAAAAGCAGAAGCTTGTCTATTCGTTTGTTCTTCGAGAATCTTCCAACAAAGATAAACCGATTCGGGTACCCATTTTCCTCTGCAATCGTATGATAATGGTCAAAGTTTATTCCGCATTCAATCAAATCTAGCCTCTCAGGACAGATTGGTCGAAATGATTTATAATCATTTTCACTGACAGCGACAATCCATTTCATATTCTTCAAACTATACTTCGTTACAGTATGGAAGTGAAGCTTTTTATAAAGGTAAAACTTCTTCGTGTGAAAGAACCCGCCATGTGTAGAGAGAATCATCGTTTTTTTATGAAATGGTTTTAATCCAGCTAAGTAATCGAGCAGGAAATCAACCCCATGGATATGAATTAAATCAAATTCAGAGATATAGTTGACAGCAGATAACGCAATCGGATATCTCCGCGAACCGAAATAAGGAATTCTCTTGATTTTAATCCCATTTATAATGGCAGAATCGGAAAATTTTTCACCATTTGAAAAATCTGCATTTAACGTTAATACTTCCGAATAAATCCCTCTTTCTTTTAGGTGGACGGCCAAGTTTTCCACATAATTTTCCATACCGCCAATAACTGGTTTGTATTGTCTGATGACATGGAGAACTCTCATGATGATTCACATCCTCTCATATATTCATTAAATTTCCTGCAATAATATGGACTGTTCTTTTATTTCCATCCATGCCCTATAGGCCAGACTATCGTCTATTTCAACATGTGAGAAGGTCAGTATTTCCCCTTCTTCTACAGGTTTTATAATCCTTACCGAATCTAAGAGTCCAATTGGTATATGGTTAGGCTCATCTTCAATCTTTAACGCTTTCCCTCTCACTTCAAAACTTCCAATGCCTCTATTGATGACAGTTCCAATATTCAGCTTCTTCTTAGCAATCGATCCCATGCTATAGGATGGAAAACAGCTATTATTTAATAATACTTCTTTCTTTTCAAAAACCCTTCTTATTGTTTTGACCACTTCAAGATGGCATAAATGAAAAGGCTGGATAATCGTATAATAAGGACCGTCCCCTAGCTTCATATATTGAAGTGCATTACGCTGCCCCTGCATATCCAAATGCTTAGCCGTAATAAATACCCCAGCAGGAGCCTTTGACGACAGAACATAATCGCTGATTGGATATCCTAATTGATCGGCTTCTAATGCGAGTGCATTAGCCCCCTCCTGTAAATCTTCCGCGCTTATTCCCATTATCCCTGATGGCAAAAACTTTGTATTAAGCCCATTTGCCACAAGTGTTTGTTCAAACTCCACTTTCGTTCCATCAGTAAACGAGGTAACCATCTCTAAGCTGATTTTATTTCTATTCGACCAATAAAGCATATCCTTGGGTGAAGGATTAGGATTTAAAAATCCTTTTATATTGCCAAAAACCATTGGTTCAAATCCCATCTGAAGAACATTTTCTCTTAAAGCCGCCAAACAACCAGGCTGGTCTCCTTCTGCTTCTGTAATGTAACCTCGTTTGGCAAAATAGGAGCCTGTTGTAACTTGCAGCTCCGTATTCATTGTCACGACAGGAATTCCTGCTTCCATCACCTTAGCAATCATATCGGTGCCAAACAAAACATCCCCTGTACACTCAACAATTACATCTGAATGCTCAATCACCTCATCGACTGAATGGGTCAGTAAATCAGGATATCGGTAATCTCCTCGAGTATCTACCCTACTTCTTGTTAATACCTTTGTCACTTCTATATCATTAAATAAATGTAGTGCATTTACTAAACCTTTCCCAATAAACCCGCTTCCGATAATGCCCACTCTTTGTTTCATCATCTATCCAATTCTCCCCCCGGTATGGTATTAAGTCTTCTCTTTTCTTTTCTTATGAGAAGGAAATAGCTTGCAATTAAAGCAGCATGAAACCACACGAATCCCATTCTAAATCCATTATTGAAATTGAAATCAACTAAGATAAAAATACTAGCTGCTAAAAAGCCAAGAGGTATGAAATTAGATTTATGATAAACAGACAGAATCATCCAGGCGGCCCTTCCAAGAATCAGCAGGAAAATAATCAGACCAATGATACCCGTATCAAACAATACGGTTAAAAAAATATTGGCATTCCCTTTCCCAGCGTTTAATTCCCCTCCATAAATATACTCCTGCCTAATATCATCTCTCATTGATAATTCCGACATTCCGCCGCTGCCATTGCCGACTAGCGGATGCTTCGGGATATAATCAAGCATCAGCTGGATTGATGCAAACCGGCTGTCTGCTGCTCCCTGGTCGGTTTCAAGACTTGTGCTTGGATTGAAGCGATCATATACCTTCATGAAAATGTCCTGGTTTATGATGAAGAGTACCATCGCCCCCACAATCATAATAATGGCTGAACTGGCAAGCAGTTTAATCGCTCTCATATTTTTTGTGATAATTAAAATAAAGAGTATTGCTACAATTAAGGATAGAATGCTTGCTCTGGCCATACTGATAAATACACCTACAAAACACATAAACATGCCAATCAAAATAAAGAGCTGTGAAAATAAACGGGAATCCTTTCTTAAATACATCACGACAAACCAGACAGCGGAATATCCGGCAAATAAGCCATACCAGTCAGGTTCATGGGCAAATGATGAAGGTCTAGGAATTCCTATCTCTTCATAATGGCTGAGCCCAAATTCAAATCCAAAAAAGAATCCAATCCATTGCAGGATTCCGACAAAAGTTACAATAACACCCGAAATAATGGTGTATTTCAAAATCTTGTCAAAGTAAGAAAGTCCTTTACTATAGATGCATTGCACAGAAATAAAATAGAATAGGTTCAAAAATAGTTGCCCAACGACAGATTCCCAGAAATCCCCCACACTGATTAAATGGCCAATACTAAAAAAATAGCTGAAGACCCATAAATTAATCAGGATAAATAAGGGGGCATGTACAATTTCCCGTCTAGAGAGCAAATATTCAATCGCAAACTTTAAAAATAATGCTAGAAACAATATTTGAAAGATCCGTATATATGATCCCTGAAAGGTAATAAACGATCGGTCAATAAAAATGGACAGGGCAATGAAGGTGAAAATTCTCTCAACTGATAATGGAAAGAAAAAAATGACCGCTATAATCAATATGATGATAGGTAAATAGACAAGCGGTAAGGCAGCAAAGACTCCAACGACCATCGCAAGAATGACCGCCATTGCTATTTGAATAAACTGCCGATTATTGGTGTTCATGAGCAAGCTGTTCACCGATCCCCCTCCTTTTAGGAACTCTACCGTTATGATTTCCAATGACTATTCTAAGTAATGGGCCGTACTATTTCTTAATCTTGGATTAGTACCAATGAAGTCCATATTTTCTTGACTGACTGTTGCTGTAGCTTCTGCTATCTGTAAATAATATTTCTGCGTCGGCAATTTTTGGTCATCTTCATATGTATTTTGATTGAGGTTGCCATTTCCAACATGAGAGAGAACGACTGCAGATCGGTTCTTCAGTTCCTCGGATTTTTTTCCATTATTTTTTAAATAATTCCCTTCAAGGAGAAAATCCTCCTGGCTATACATTTCAATCCCAGCCAGCCCATTTTCACTTATTTGATTTTTTCTTACTTCAAGACCAGAGCTCATTACGTTTAAATTTGCAATGAAGAGTCCCGTCGACTGGTTATGGCTGATTTCGTTATCAGAAATGCTGATTCCGTGCGCCTTATAACCTTGGATGTGGATTCCTTCCTTACGCCCATCAGCAATCCGATTACCCTGAACAGTAATGTCATTGAATTGCCTGATTCCATCTGGAAAATCTCCTGTCTGCTTTCCAATCTTGGATGCTTGAATGAATAAACCTTTCCCTCTGCTGGCGATGATTTCATTATTTTCAATGATTGTATTGTCCATTCCTGTCACGTAAATAGCATTGGCATCACCAGTGTTATATGTTTGCTCAACCCTATTATTCAAAACTTTGACATTTACGGACTTATTCTTCCAGCCTTCTACAAAGATGCCATCTCCACCGTATCCGCCTGTTTTTCCATAGCCTTTAATTGTATTGTTTTCAATTACCCCATCGCTGACTGTGCGAAAGGCAATCCCTGAATTCCGTGAGCCAGTCACTTCATTATTTCGAACAACAATATTTTCATGCTGCTCATGACCGTCTTCAACAAGATGCCCGACTTCAATCCCAAAATCACCGGCATCATCGACCTTATTTCCCTCAATGGTGATATTATGACTGGACTTTCCTTCCTGATAACTGATGAATATACCATTTTGATGATCGGTGTGGTTGATGATATTATTCATGATTTGGACATTTTCCGTACTCTGCAACCCGATTATTCCATTTGAGCCCCCATCAATGATTCTTGAATCTCTGACCTTTCCGTTTTTCGTATTAAAGAGCATGATAGAGGCACTAGGAGAACGAACAACTTCAACCTCGCTAATATCAAAGCCATCCACAAATTGCAAAACAACTGTATGAGAATATCCGTCATTAATTTGCTTTTCCCGTTTTTCCTTCTCCCCATTAAATGTTAAAGCACTGATTTTAATATTTTGAGCATTCGATTCTGATACGAGAATAGAAGAATCATCCGGTGTACCTTTACTCTTTTCTAGATTTAGCTTAAGAATGGTTTTTCCTATCCCTTCACCTTTTAAGTGGACATTTGACTTTAAAATAATTTTTGTATCGACTTCGTAAACGCCTTTAGGCACGTTAACAATCCCTCCCCCATTGGCACTCACCTGGTCGATCTCCTCTTGAAGGTCGATTGACTTGGCCACCTCATCAACTGATGATTCTGGCAATCCATCTGTCTTATCAGGGGGCTTGATTTGGACAGCTAGAAAAAAAAGAGCACTCATAACAATCAAGATAACTAACCAAAATTTCGTATCCTTCAATAGTGAAGTCAAACGAACTTGTATAAGTATGGGCATCATTTAGTCTACTCCCTTTTAGTGGATTGCCATTTAATAAATTCAGTCAAATCTTTGTATTCTTAAATTATTGATTTCGTCTTAGTGACTTCCTTATTTAGCAATTCTTCCGGTGTAATGGCACCGCATAAATTTTCCTTAAGCCATTCTTCACTTCTTTGGTATAATCGTAACTCTAGCAACTGTTCAATCGTATTGGCATCAAAGCGATATTTTAATACTTTTGCAGGTATTCCTCCCACTATGGAATAAGGTGGAACATCCTTTGTAATGACAGAACCTGCGGCACAAATCGCTCCTTCACCTATCTCGATATCATTCATAATAAAGACATTTGCCCCAATCCAGACGTTATCTCTAATATTCACTTTCTTAAATTCCACATGGTAATCCCGATCTACCCAATTGATATTATTAACCACTTTTGAGGTGGAATAAAAAATGGGAGATGTCGATATGAAGTCAGTCGGATGACTGCCGAGACCGATTTTACTGTCTGGACCTATCGAACAAAAGGAACCTATATTGGCATGCATGATACTACAGTTAGCAGAAAAATAGGTGTAATCACCAATAGTTGTCTTCGAAATACTTGTGTATAAATTTATTGCGCAATTTTTTCCGACCTTTGTTGTTGCCGGATCTATTTCAACATAAGGACCAATAAATACTGACTTATTATTCTTCTTAAATATATAGACTCTCAATCCCCTTTTCAGCGAATGGGGGATCAGACCATATAAAAATTTGATAATGAGCTCCTCCTTTATTTATTACATAAAAGGATATTCACGTTTTCCGCTTGCTGACGCAGCAAAATCGGAGAATGCTTTTTGGATGGCAAACGCAACCTTTTTAAATTGTTTGCCCCTTAAAATATACCAACAGTATTTAACAAAATTTTTGCCGATAAAGAACATTAAAAATAGAAGAAAATTTAACTTGTTGGCATAAATGGACATAAACAGCAAATTATTTCTTGTTCCGTAATAATTGGAGAGAGGTGAACGATAGCCGGTAGTTGCTGAGATTTTGTGAAAAACAAGTGAATCAGGGACATATCGTAATTTATATCCAGCCTTTCTTATTTCAAGACTATAGGCTGCATCCTCATAATAAAGAAAATAATCTTCATTCAAGTACCCAACTTTATCAAGAATGTCCACCGGAAATAAAAACACACAACCAGTTAGAAAATTCTCATCACTAGCTATTTTTCCATTCCTCTCCAATGTTTTATGCAGTACTCGTCCTGTTAACCACTTTATATCTCCGCCCCCATACCATGTTTTATTGCGTTTACTGTGGTAATTGATATGGGAACAACAAGCACCAACTTCTTTATCCTTCTCACATTCAGCTACAAGCGGTTCAAGAAAATAGGGATCAACTTCTGTATCATTGTTTAGTAAGAGAAAGTAGTCAATATCAGCAATATGGCTAAGCGCATAGTGAATCCCTTTGTTATTCCCAGCGGCGAATCCGTGATTCCCACCCAGTTCAAGAAAATGGAACCTGGACTCTTCTATAAATTCTTTTAAACTAGCATTCTCTTTTGAAGCATTATCTACGACAACTACTTCATGATTGGCATATGTTATATTGTTCAGTGATTTCAAACAAGCAATCGTATCTTGCGTACCATTAAAATTCACAATTATCGTACAAACCTTTGGCTTCATACGCACCATATTCCTTCCTCTATTAGCGTTGGATCTCCGCTTCCTGATTAACTAACAACTTATTTTTGACGGTGTAATAAAAAAACTGGAAATTGCCAATCAAATATCTCCTCCACATGCGTCTCGGTTCTAACATAAGACGGAACACCCATTCCATCTTCAAGGTCCTTATAAGCTTAGGAGCACGCGGGATCCGACCTGATGCAAAATCAATATAAGCGCCAACGCCAAGTATGACTCTAGCATCAAGTGCATCTTTATTCCGGTCAATCCATTTTTCTTGGATAGGCACTCCTCTGCCAACAATTAAGATATCTGGCGATACATCGTTAATCTGCTGAATAACTTCTTGATTCTCTTCATCACTAAAATATCCACTCCGATGTCCAACAATCTTAATATTCGGCATTACTGCCTGTATATTTTGTTTAGCTAGTTCAGCAACGCCAGGACCTGCTCCAAGCAAAAACACACTGTACTCTTTTTCGCTCGCTAATTGCAACAGCATTGGGATAAAATCAGTTCCATTCAAATTTTCCTTAAGCTGGATACCGAACAACTTAGCTCCTAATCTAATCCCAAAGCCGTCATTCAGCAAAAAGTCAGCTCTATTGATGATTTCCCTGTAATCATTGTCCCTTTGCGCGATATTATAACAATGGGCATTTAAGAAATAGATTGCTGCTTTCTTTTTGTTTATGAGACGGGATTCTATCACACATAAGCCTTCCTTTATATTAAAGATATCCATTGCAACATTGCCCAAATGGGACTTTTTCATTTGGATCAGTCTCCTTAACCCCTATTTTCAGTCCATTTATCTGCTCATTATAAACTCAATGAATCTATCTATGATTGCTGAATTTTATTTCATGAGCACTGCTTCTTTTTCAAATAAATTGCTGAAATCCATATTTTGAGCCATTATATTAGCCTGTGCATAAGAAGAATGTGTACCAGCATCTGTCCACCGCCCTCTCAGCACATCAAATTTCAGTAAACCCTCCTTAATATAGTGATTATTGACATCTGTAATTTCCATTTCACCTCGCGCTGATGGGGTAAGCTGGTCAATTATCCTATAAACGGTCGAATCGTACATATAAATGCCCGTCACTGCATAGTTCGATTTTGGTACCATTGGTTTTTCTTCTATCGCGATGATTCTGCCGTCATATATAACCGGAACACCGAAACGTTTTGGATCCTCAACCTCTTTAATTAAAATTTTCGCGCCACTCTCCTGTTGCGCAAAATGCTGCACATAAGGTCGAATTGTATCTGTGAAAATATTGTCTCCAAGAATGACGACCATTTTCTCATTTTCAGTGAAATCGCGAGCAAGTCCAAGAGCCTCTGCTATACCGCCGGCCTTTTCCTGCACCTTATAAGAAAATTCAACTCCAAATTCAAAGCCGCTGCCAAGCAAATCAACTACATCCCCCATATGTTCTCTGCCCGTTACAATTAATATTTCTTCAATTCCGGACTCCTTCAGTTTATAAACTGAATGATAAATCATTGGATATTTTCCGATTGGAAGCAGATTTTTATTGGTGACCTTTGTTAAAGGATAAAGCCGCGATCCGGTACCTCCAGCAAGGATAATTCCTTTCATTTACAACACTCCCTATTAAGTTTTTTATCTCCTAACCTTTAAAACAATCGGTTTATTGAATAAGAAGGGAATAGATACTTCTTTTCTCACTAGCGCGATCCCTATGCATAACAGCATGGTGATTATGCCGCCAGAAAAAAAATGGATAAATTGATGACCAGGCAAAAAGGAGATAATTAAATAGACCACTCCTGCGGTGAAACCTGAGGTTCCAAATGTCATCAAAATTGACCTGTAGGGTAGAAGCTCCCTTTGCCGAATTTCAAATACTTTGCATACATCTCTTTGCTGCAGGTAAATACTAATAAAACATGAGATAACAGAAGCTATAGCTACCCCGATGTACCCAAATAACCCCATCAATGCTAGTCCTAGAACGATATTGCAAATAACCGTGATAAGCGCGTTTTTTAAAACTAGCTTTTGATTACCGGATATAAGTAAAGGCGTGTAAAAAACTGTAAAGCGAAGCGGGAATTTCATTAAATATATTAAAAAGATGATGGATCCGCTTAAATAAGTATCAGAGTATAAAAGATCGATAAACTCTTTATGATAGAAAAATAGAATCCAAAAAATAGGGAACATGACTAATGATAGTAATCGGCTTGATTCTGACCAGAGATTTAAGGCTTCTAGCTTCCGCCTTTGTATGCTGTATAAACGACCTAGTCTTGGTAGCATCGCTGTTATAACAGCTACAGTAATAATAGACATGAAAGGAATCTCTTTTGATGATATTGAATAAATTGCAAACAATTCTATTGAGTAGAATAACCAAATGATGACTTTATCACTTGTCTGTGTAATCACATCGATGGCTGTTACTGCTCCAACTGCCGCTGTATATTTAAGCTGCTGTTTTAATAATGGCAGATCTCCTTTTAAAGACATGCCATGAATCTTATGGAAAAACAGATGCAAAATGATGACTCTAACGATTTCAAACAGGGCAATCAGTTTAATTGTTAAGAGTAGCTCCTTTGTCGCATATAATGTATAGCCAATAATCAGGAAATAGGCAAAATAATAAGATAAATTAATAAAGCTATAAATTTTAGCCCTCTTAATAGAAACAAACAAATTTTCTAAATAACAGCCCATTATGGTTGCAAAGCTCCAAAATCCAATCCAAATCTCATATTTGCGCAATGGGCTATCCTTTAATAAAAACTCAATATTGTATAGAGTATACAGGCCGAAAATCATCAGTACACCAAGAATGAACAAAACCCAGAACGTATTGGTTATCACTAATGATTTTTCACGTTCATTATCCGTTTTGTTAAAGAAATAACTGAACGTTGTATGCATCTCAAACGGAATAAAAGCACCTACCATTACTGCAATCAAAAAGATTTGCTGATAAAGGCCCATTTCTGTTAAGGTCAGTAATCTGGCTATAAGAATAGTTAAAAAAACTTGGACAATTGATTTGGCAAATCGATTAATTGATAACAACATTGATTCTTTAATCATCAGTAACTCCCACCGTACGATTTAGAATAAGTCGATATAAAACATAAATATTATTTATGACTATCACTTCTTTCTTATTGTTCTTTCCTAATAAGCATTATTAGGAAAGAACATTACGATAAACGTTTTGCAAATGATTTTTATATCATAAAAGAAATGGCGCTTACGAATATAATAAAGGTCCAGCTCAACCATTTTTTCAAAGCCGACACTGCTTCTACCAGTAACCTGCCATAATCCTGTACAGCCGGGAATAACGGACAAACGCTGTTTATGATAGTCAGAGTAACTTTCTACCTCTCTCGGCAATGGCGGCCTGGGACCGACCAAACTCATCTCTCCTTTCAAAACATTCCACAGTTGTGGCAATTCATCAATACTCGTCTTGCGAATAAAACGTCCTATTTTTGTAACCCTAGGATCCTCTTTCATTTTAAAAATAGCCCCACTGGACTCATTTTGATTGAGCAGTGTCTCTATCAGTTGCTCTGCGTTCATCACCATAGATCTGAACTTATACATACAGAATGTTTTTCCATCCTTGCCTACACGTATTTGTTTAAAGAACACAGAAGCCTTAGGATCTTCAATTTTTATCAAGACGGCTACAATAAAAAATACAGGAATTAACAGCAGAAGACCCACTACAGCTAGAATAATGTCTAAGTATCTTTTAGATACTAGATATAATTTCTTGTTATCAAGCTCATTCGGTTCTGCGAACGCTTCCTGTGCAGTCCCTGCCTTAGAAGAAATCAATGAATTCACTCCTTTTTCCCCTGATATATGGTGGCTTTTACTTTTGGTTTGAGTTGTTCCAGTCCTTTAATTATTTTTCCATTCCAGCCCCCTTTTGTTCTCAATAACGAATTTTATAGGTATACTAAAGAGTGATTGAATTAATCAGAGAAAGAATTTCATTCACTCTTTTTCCCATGAATATGCTTACTTTTACTTTTGGCTTGAATATTCAGTCCTTCTATTACGTTTCTATATAGCTCTCTTTGTTCTTAATAACGAACTATATAAATGTACTAAAGAGTCACTGAGCTAATCATAGGAAGAATTTCATCCCATTCCATGCTAATTCTATGCACATCTTCCTCCGTCAGCGAACTACCTTTTTGAACTTCAATTAATTCCAAGTCGGAAATAGCTTTCAATGCATGTCTTGTGCCAGCTGGAATTTCAATTACGCTTCCCGGCTTCACATCGTATATATATTCATTCAGTACCAAAGAACCCTCACCTTTGAGAATAGTCCAAACTTCCTTTCTCTTATTATGCTCCTGATAGCTTAAATTGCTGCCGGCATGAATGGTTATTCTTTTTGTGAGCACTTCTGTCCCATTATCATAGACGGTTTGATCAAGGACTTTATACGACCCCCATCGTCTCTCTTCATACATCGGCCTTTGATTAAAATGAAATATGAATTTCTTAAGATCATGACTCAAACCTTTATTGGCAACTAAGATGCCATCGGGGCTCGCGACAACCACCGCATCTGGCATACCAAGAACCGCAACTGGAATGTCCAGCTCATTGATGATATGGGTATTATGAGATTTTGGGCAAATAACACCTAAGCCTTGAACAGTCTCGATCATTTGCTCAGTTAAGGTGCTCCAAATCCCCAGGTCCCTCCATATTCCTTTATAGGGGAGAGCGACAATATTCTTCGTTTTCTCGACAACTTCAAAATCAAAACTAATACTAGGCAGGAGTTCATAGACATTTTGTAGCTGTTCGTACTCTATAGGCAAATTCATTTCTTCTAAAATCGAAATCATAAAACCTAACTTAAATGCAAATACACCACAATTCCATAATGCCTCTTCCTTTATCAATCTTTGTGCATACTCTTCTGTCGGCTTTTCTACAAAATGGCTAACAAGAACTAGCCCATCATTTTTCTTTTCTGGAACGATGTAGCCAAAACTAGTAGAAGGATAGCTTGGTTCCACTCCCATTAAAGCAATACTGCAATCTGTTGTGTTTAGCGTATCCTCCAATTTTTTCACAGATTCATAGAAATCATTTTCCACGTAAGAATCAATGGGCAAAACGGAAACTACTTCATCTAGGCTGATTCCTTTGATCGAATATAGGTAGGAGGCAGCAAGAGCAATTGCCGGAAAAGTATCCCGCCGCTCTGGCTCAATAATAAGGGGAACGTTTGAGCCGAGCTGATTTTTCAGGATATCCACTTGTTTCTTACTCGTCGCAATAACTGCCGACTTCATTAGTCCTACTTCATCCATTTGTCGCCATACTCTCTGAGCCATTGATTCGTTTGTCTTATCATGCCCTTCCAATACTTTCAGAAATTGCTTTGAACGTGAATCATTAGATAAAGGCCATAATCTTTGCCCCGATCCTCCAGATAAAAGGATAACCTGCATTTAACCACTCCTTAATAATCAGTTATATTGATAAGCCTTTGGTTTTATTGGATTTCCATTTAATGAAGCTCCCAATAATTCCGCTTTGGAATCTTGTAAAACATTTACTGCCTTTCTTGCATCTTCTTTTAATGTCTGACCGCTTTTCACGACCAGCATGGAAGCTTCACAAAGATTAGCAAGTATTTGCGTTTCAGCGGTATACAAGATAGGTGAAGTATCAAATATTATGGTGTCATATTGCTGGCTTAGAATCGAGATAATGTCCTCTATTCGATTTGCTGTTAAGAGCTCGTACGATGTTTTGGTTACGGCACCGCTCTGGATGATATGGAGATTTGGTATATCTGAAATGCATATAGCTTCAACCACTGTCGCTTTGCCAGCAAGAATAGCTGTTAAGCCATCAGATTGTTTAAGGTCAAATAATTTATGAATCTTCGGTCTTCTTAAATCAGCATCAATGACGATGACTTTTTTATCATGCTGGGCCAGCACGATACTCAGATTTGCGGCGGTGGTCGTTTTGCCGTCCCCGTGGTTTGGAGATGTGACAAGCAGAGTCTGGATGTCTTTACCAATTCGAGAAAACGTTATGCTTGAGCGCAGCAATCTGTACTGCTCACTCACAATCGATTGTTTATAAATTTGTGCATATTTCGCTCTTTCCTTGCTCACCAGCAAGTCTTTATTTCTA
The DNA here is from genome assembly GCF_058313575.1 of Bacillus sp. z14 (2026). Classification (NCBI taxonomy): domain Bacteria; kingdom Bacillati; phylum Bacillota; class Bacilli; order Caryophanales; family Bacillaceae; genus Bacillus; species Bacillus sp. z14 (2026). The sequence goes on along the minus strand of NZ_JBZFQK010000002.1, from coordinate 225,010 downwards.
TTACGACTCAAATGTACGTCCTCCTATTTTCACCCGGCTGTCCTCCATCTGCCTTTCCATGCTTTTGCTGCTAACTTTAATTTCCGGGATATTTCCGATAACCGGTATACCTAATTCATAAAGGATATCTTTTTCATCTCTGATTGTAGGGTCGAGGTACTCCAACAAGAAAGCTACCCCAATAGCACAAAATAAGCCTAATGAAAAACCAATCAGTACATTTCTAATCATATCTGGATTAAATATCCCATAAGGCTCTTCAACATTTGCATTCGCGAGAATATGAATATTATCAATATTCATTAATGTAGTAACCTCTTGCTGGAATACTGTCGCAATACTATCGGCCATTTTCGCTGCCAGAACAGGGTCCTGATCCTTGACGACTATTTCAACAACTTGAGAATTTTGAGTCGTGTTTACTGTGACTTGCTCATTTAATTTATCGATGCTTCTGTCAAGGCTGAGCTCACTAATTACATCTGCTAGAATAGCCTGGCTCTTGATCAACATACTGTATGTATGAATCAATTCAATATTCGCACGGACTTGATTAGGGTCGATTAAATTAGTTTCATTGCTATCAGTTTTGGCGTCCTCTTTTTTTGTTTTCTTATCCTGATTTTGTTGTTCGTTCGTGTTCATAGTGTCGTTGACAAGAATTTGTGTGGATGATTCATACGAAGGAGATAAAAAGAGATAGGAAATAATGCCACTGGCCAGAGCCGCTATTAACGTCATCAAAATAATAAGTACTAACCGTCTCTTTAATACACTTAAAATATCCTTAAAACTTACTGTATCTTCCATCCCAACCTCCATACATTTCTTTTTTTGTTCTCAAAAGAGAACTTATTGTTGATTGTAGTATAGAACCTAGAATTAGAAAAGGGTTTAAATTGTCAAAATTTGTATTTTGGTAAAATTTATTTATTTTAGGGTATTTCAGTTTATATTGATTCTAAATAATGAATGTAAGCCTTTTCGTATTTTTATATACTTATCCACCAGTCGATTTAATAATCAAAGGTAATAATTTATAATGAACAGCCCTTGGCCATGTTTTCTTAACACCATTTCAAAATAATTTAAATTACTTTACCTTCGCTTTTTTATAAGATAAATGTTTTTCGCAAAAAAAAGCATTTATTGTAAGCGCTTTCTATATTGAGGATAGTTAGTTCTCTATGCATCTTCATTCTTATCCTACATTCAAAAATAAACCCTTTCCGTTCGCTCTAAAGCACACGGAAAGGGTTTATTCCTTGTCAATCTTTCCGGAAAGAACCGATAACTCCGGTAGATTGAACGATATTTGTAAATGCATGTGGGTCTACTTCCTGAATAACACTCTGTAAATCATATAGCTCATAACGGCTTATCACAATCATTAGCATATTTTTATCTTCGCCCGTAAAGGCTCCAACAGCAGGAATCATTGTTATTCCGCGTACCAGCTTGGAATGAATCGCCTGCTTCAATTCATCTGCATGTCTTGTTACAATCATAGCTGTAACTTTTATATGTCTTGTATGAATAGCATCAATTACTCTCGTAGAAACATATAATGAAATTAATGTATAAAGTGCCTGTTCTTCTGAATACATAAGCCCCGCAATGGCTACAATAGCTCCATTCAGCATTAAAAAGTAAATGCCGATTGGCTTATCATTGATTCTAGAAAGAATCATTGCCACGATATCCATACCACCAGTGGAAGCACCGAATCGCAGTGTGATTCCCACACCGGCCGCTCCAATTACACCGCCGAAAACAGCATTTAGGATAATATCATCTGAATAGGATTGTACCGGTAATATTTCTAAGAATAATGACATTAATACAACAGCTAAAAAGCTGTACACTGTGAAAGACCTTCCAACCTTAAACCATGCAAGAATAGCAATCGGAATATTAAGAGCAAGTAATAATATACCTGTAGATAAATTAATATTCGTAAACATGTCCAATGCTGCTGATATAATTTGGGCTGTACCCGTGAACCCACTCGCAAACACGTTTGCAGGTATCAAGAAATAATTCATTGCGATTGCATTTAATAAAGCTCCAACCACAACAGCCAGTATTTTTTTTGTTTCATTCCAAACCAAATTTAGCTCCTCCTTAAGTTGACAACTGAAAATAAATTCCCCATGATAGATAGATATGTGAACAATTTTTGTTTTCTATAAAAGATAATAGACTTATAATTAAACTAAGTAAATTTTAAAAAAGTAGGTGTCTATATGAGTGTACAAATTTTGGCTGATAGTGCAAGCGATTTGCCATTAGAATACTTCCAGGATAACAACATCATTCTTTTTCCATTAAAAGTACATCTTGATGACAATGAATATGATGATCAAGTTACAATCAAACCAAAAGTAGTCTACGATGCCATGCGCGAAGGAAAAGCACCCAAAACATCACAGGTGTCTCCACAAAGTTTTTACGAAAAATTCGAAGAGCTGGCAAAAAATAAACAACCCGGACTTTATGTCGCATTTTCTTCCGAATTAAGCGGTACCTATCAAACAGCTGTTATGATGAGAGACGAAGTTAAAGCTGAGTACCCGGATCTTCAATTAGAAATTGTCGACAGTAAATGCGCGTCTTTAGGCTATGGCCTAGTCGTCATGGAAGCCGTACGCAAAGCCGCTAAAGGAGCCAGTCTTGAAGAACTGAAAGAAACAGCACAGTTTTCAGCCTCCCATATGGAACATTTATTTACGGTAGACAATTTGGAATACCTGGCTCGAGGTGGCCGAATTTCCAAAACATCTGCTTTTTTCGGCGGTTTATTAAATATCAAGCCACTGCTAAATGTTGAAGATGGCAAACTGGTTCCACTGGATAAATTCCGCGGCCGCAAAAAACTGATGCAAGCCGTCATCGATGTAATGAAAGAACGAGGAGACCAATTAGATAAACAAATAATTGGAATCAGTCATGGCGATGATATCGAAAAAGCTATGGAATTCAAGCAATTAATTGAAGAAAATTTCCAACCAAAATCAGTATATATTTCATCAGTCGGTGCAACTGTTGGCGCTCATGCCGGTCCAGGTACCATTGCGATATTTTTCTTAAATAAACTATCCTGAAATACATTCTGATGTATACATATTTTCCCCTACTTGCAGCATACTACACATATGCGTAGTAAATAAATTGCAAAGGGGCAAGCACACATGGGATATCATACTTCAGATAATGATAAAAAAGCCAGAGATAACCAAGCTAAAAATGAAATTAAAAATATTCAGGAAGAGAAAAACCGAAAAGCCGGAAAAAAATCTTTTTCAAAAAAGACTGATCACTTATAAGTAAAATCTCCATTTCAACATATTAACTGTGTATAAAGAGGATTTCAATAAAAAATCCTCTTTTTTACTTGTAATTGAACTTATATAGTGCTTTTTTTATAATAAAGTTAAAAAACGGAGGGATAGTATGGCTAAAGAAAGCTCATTTGATGTGGTTTCAAAAATTGACTTATCCGAAGTAACAAATGCTGTAACGATGGCAATGAAGGAAGTAAAAACACGTTATGATTTTAAAGGTAGCAAAAGTGATATTAAGCTGGAAAATGAGGAACTCGTGCTTGTTTCTGACGATGATTACAAAATGGGGCAATTAAAGGATGTTTTAATGAGCAAGCTCATTAAACGGGGCGTTCCCGTTAAGAACCTTGATTACGGAAAAATGGAAGGCGCTTCAGGCGGCACAGTTCGCCAACGTGCTAAATTGGTTCAAGGTATAGACAAAGACAACGCAAAGAAAATTAATTTAATTGTTAAAAATGTGGGTAACAAAGTTAAATCCCAAATACAGGACGATCAAATCCGTGTGACCGGAAAAAGCAAGGATGATCTTCAGCAAGTTATTGCAGCCATTCGAGACGCAGATCTCTCTATCGAAGTTCAATTTATAAACTTCCGCTAGTAGTTACATAGGTTTGAAGAGCTACTTATAGAGGCATATTGAATTGCATCTAAAAAGCCATCGGCTACACGATGGCTTTTTTCTATTTTTCAGGTTTAATATAGGGAACTATTTGTGCAGTGATGCCCACTGAAGCCCAGGAATAAAACTCTTATTCTCTAATGCTTTAAAATTTTCAGTCCATCCAGTGAGCATTACCCTTAATAGCCCAACCTTCTCAAAGGGTTTATTTTTAATTCGGTTAAAAAATCCTGAATTTCTTCACTATCACTACTTGGATCCTATTGTTTTGAGCATTAACAAAACGACATTAAAATCAGCAAATCATCACATTTTTTTACATACACCATATTTTCCAGTGCTTTTTTTGTAAGTAATAAAACATCCTTAACTTTAATCCTATTTCCATGTTTCTTTTTCCATAAATGAGGAATAACAATAGGGAAACATTAATTGGAAAGGATGTTGTGAAATGAATGAAGATATAAAAATCGGTAAAGATGGATTTCCAGCCCAAGAACAGGATACTCAACCTGGTGTAACAAACGAAATGCATCCTGAACCAAAAGAAGTCGATGAAAATTATAAAGGCAGCGATAAATTAAAAGGAAAAGTAGCGATTATCACAGGCGGAGACAGTGGGATTGGCCGATCTGTTGCCCACTATTATGCTAAAGAAGGCGCCAATGTTGCGATTGTGTATTTGAATGAACACGAGGATGCGAATAAAGCAAAAGATTTAGTGGAAAACGAAGGCGTACAATGCATGCTATTGGCTGGAGATATAGGTGACAGTGCTTTTTGCCGCGAAGTCGCCGAAAAAGTTAAAAGTGAATTCGGCAAAATTGATATCTTAGTCAATAACGCAGCTGAACAGCATCCTCAGGAGAGCCTGTTGGATATCAGTGATGAACAATTAGAAAAAACATTTAGAACCAATATCTTTTCACAATTCTATTTAACAAAAGCTGTCCTTCCTCACTTATCTAAAGGAAGCTCCATCATTAATACAACTTCTGTAACAGCCTATCAAGGTAATGCACAATTGATTGATTATTCTTCAACGAAAGGTGCCATTGTATCCTTTACACGTGCGCTTTCCAATAGTATTGCCAGCAAAGGAATCCGCGTGAATGCAGTAGCACCGGGACCAATTTGGACACCATTAATTCCTGCTACATTCGAGGCTGATAAAGTGGCTGAATTTGGTAAAAACGTTCCACTTGGACGTGCTGGACAACCATCCGAATTAGCCCCAACTTATGTTTATTTGGCAAGTGATGATTCCAGCTATGTCAGCGGACAGGTCCTTCATGTCAATGGCGGCTCTGTTGTGAATGGGTAATTAACGATTCTAGATCATATACACAAAGACAGGGTAACACTCTCAATTGAGGGTGTTACCCTTTTCGATTTTCTTTCTATATAGTTTATCGCCCCTCACTTGACGCCGACTATATAATCTTATTCAGCGACCTTCATGACGAAAAATGTTTTGTTTCAACAAACAGTGGAAAAGTATACACATAGATGAAAAATATAGGAGGTATTCAGTTATGAGTGAAAGATTTTATAATGCGCCAGGACAAGAGCAAGAAGTACAACCGGGATTGCAGTATAAAATGGATCCCGAACCTATTACCGTTACTTCTTCCTATAAAGGCAGTGGGAAATTAAAAGATAAAGTGGCTATTATTACTGGCGGTGACAGCGGAATTGGCCGATCAGTTGCAGTCTACTTTGCCAAAGAAGGCGCCGATGTAGCTATTCTTTATGTCGATAGAGAACAAGAAGATGCCGAAAAAACAAAAGAGCTTGTAGAAGCGGAAGGCCGAAAATGCCTGTTAATCACAGGCGATGTTGGATATGAAGATGTTTGCATAAATGCTGTAGAAAAGACCGTTGAAACATTCGGTAAACTCGATATTCTTGTCAATAACGCTGCAGAACAGCATGTTCAAAAAGAATTTACTGACATAACGTCAGAACAATTGGAACGCACATTCCGAACCAATATATTCGGATATTTTTATATGGCAAAAGCAGCCATGAAACATCTTCCGAAGGGCGGCAAGATTATCAATTCTGCCAGTGTAACAGCCTACCAGGGTAATCCATTGTTAATTGATTACTCATCTACAAAGGGAGCGATCGTATCCTTTACCCGTGCCCTTTCCAATAGTGTTGCTCCTAAGGGAATCTATGTGAATGCCGTTGCACCGGGCCCTATTTGGACACCGTTAATTCCCGCATCCTTCTCTGCTGAGCAAATTGAAGAAAGCTGGGGTCAAAATACACCGCTTGGCCGTATTGGGCAGCCTGATGAATTGGCTCCTACTTATGTTTACCTGGCAAGTGATGACTCGTCCTATGTTTCTGGACAAACCTTGCATGTAAATGGCGGCAGTGTCGTTAATGGATAATGGATAAAGATAGAAAACGGTGAAGACACCTTTAAGATGTCTTCACCGTTTCTTTATAAAAGTACCTTATTTTTTTGTAACAGATGATCGAATAATGAATTGATGCGGAATAATCATACGCATTGTTGGTCCCTGAGGGTTCTTTATTTTGGAAATCAGCAATTTGACTGCCTGATACCCCAATTTCTCTATATTGATATCCACAGAGGAAAGAGGAGGCTTTGACAATTGAGAAATTAAGACATTATTAAAGCTTACTACTGAGATATCCTCTGGAACACTGATATCCATTTCATCAAGCATGTTCAGTACACCAAGTGCCATAAAATCATCAGCAACTATCAATGCTGAAGGAGGTTTTTCAAGATTCATTAATTGCTTGACTGCTTCTTTACCGCCTTCAAGCATGAAATCTTCATGAATCGCATATTCTTTTAAAATAGGTATTCCAGCTTCCTTCAATGCTTCCTCGTACCCTCTCATCCGTTCAATCGTGACGACCAGATGGGCACTCCCTCCAATAAAGGCGATATCCTTATGCCCGTTCGCAAGTAAATAATCGGCTACATCCTTGCCGGCCTGAAAATTATCGTTATCCACATACGTAATACTGCTGTCATGCATTGGTGGTTTTCCAATAACAACAAATGGGAAATTTATTTTATATAGATAGTTCAATACGGTATCGTCAACTTTAGAGTAAAGCAAAATAACTCCGTCCACTCTGCCGCCATGTACCATTTTTTCAACTTCATTAAATATTCCTTCATCCGATATCCCCGTAGTAATATGTAAGCCATACAAGTCTTCATGCGCAGCCTGGCTTAAACCCTTCATAACCGTAGAGAAAAATGGATTTAAAAAAGATCCATCTCCAGACTTGGGCATAACGATTCCTAAAACCTCACTTGACTTGTTTGCCAAGCTTCTCGCTATAAAATTTGGATGATAGCCGAGTTCTTCCATTGCTTCTCTTACTTTTCTTTTTGTCTTCTCGCTTATTCTTGGATTGTTGGCAATTACTCTGGAAACTGTCGAAGGTGCCACATTTGCCAATTTCGCTACGTCTTTTATCGTTATCGCCATACGATTGTTCCCCATTTCCTATTCAGCGATCTGTTTGAAGAGATAGACTCTTGATTCATATGGTGATAAATAGATATTACCCTGTTCGTCTGTTTCTTCACTATGATTATTATAATTACTAAGGATTAGCTCCCCTGTCAACCCATTGAACACCGGTAAAGTAATAGCTTCACTATCTTTATTGAAATTACAGATTACTAAAGCGGTTTGTTCATCTGTAAATCTGGAGTACATGTACACATTAGGATCATCTTCAAGGTAAAGCTTATATTCACCATAAACAAGACAATCATACTGCTTGCGCAAGCGAATCATTTTTTTATAAAAGGAAAGAATCGAATTGGAATCCTGACGCTGATGCTTTACATTAATCTCCTGGTAATTTGGATTCACCTTCATCCAAGGTATTCCTAATGTAAAACCACCGTTTAACGAATCATCCCATTGCATTGGTGTTCTGGAATTATCACGTCCGTTTTTCCATATTACCTTCATAATTTCAAGATGGTCTCTTCCTTTGGCAGTTTCTAACTGATAGTAATTCTTCATGCTAATATCATCGTAATCATTAATAGAAGGAAAGGCTACATTTGTCATGCCAATTTCCTGCCCTTGATAAATAAAAGGGGTACCCTGCATGAAGAAATACATAGTTCCTAGCATCTTAGCGCTTTCTTGCCAATACTCCTGATCGTTTCCCAGTACGGATACAATACGTGGTTTATCATGATTTTCAATGAACAACGCATTCCAGCCTTTACCATGTAATACAGTTTGCCATTTTGACAGGATTCTTTTTAATGATACAAGGTCGAGATCAACTTCAGTTTCTTTTTCCCATAGGCTCAAATGCTCGAATTGAAATACCATATCAAAAGCACCTTTTTGCTCTTCTACCCAGGGGTCTGCATCTTCGGCTCTTACCCCACTTGCTTCTCCCACCGTCATAATGTCATAGTTTGAGTATGTTTTCATCTTTAATTCTTGAAGGAAATCATGAATCCCATCCTGGTCCGTATACATCTTGAAACCTTTTATCCCGTTATCATCTAATCCTGCTGCATCTGGAAAACCAGCCTTCTTTTTTATATGGCTAATAGCGTCAATACGGAATCCGTCAATCCCTTTATCTAACCACCAATTGACCATATTATAAACGGCCTCTCTCATATCCTTGTTCTCCCAATTCAAATCAGGCTGTTTTGTTGCAAATACATGCAAATAATATTGCCCACTTTCCACATCATATTCCCATGCACTGCCGGAGAAAATACTCTCCCAATTATTCGGTGGGCCACTAGGGCTTCCATCACTCCATATGTACCAATCTCTTTTAGGTGAATCTACTGATGTTTTGGATTCTAAAAACCACGGGTGCTCATCACTTGTATGGTTAACAACCAGATCCATTATTAATTTCATACCCCGTTTATGAACTTTCTCCAGTAATTCGTCAAAATCCTTCATCGTTCCAAACTCGTCCATGATTGCTTGGTAATCACTGATATCATAACCATTATCCGCATTGGGGGATTGATAAATAGGGCAAATCCAGATAACATCTATCCCCAGTTCGGTTAAATAATCAAGTTTATTAATTACCCCTCGTAAATCTCCAATCCCATCTCCATTGGAATCTTTAAAACTCTTTGGATATATTTGATAACAAACTGCTTCCTTCCACCATTTCTTATTCAAGCACTTTCATCCTCACTTATGCTAGTCTATGATTATTATTAAAAAAAAGGAGAGAAATAACATCCCTCCATTTTCGTTCAATTATGATTGTTTTGCCGTTTGCCTTTTCTTCGTGCCAAATAAAGGAACCCAAAGAACAAGATATTAACTAAAACGATTACAGCAATGAATACATAATTTACGCCGCTTTTTTCTGCTGCCAAATAGACTTCTGATGTTTCACGATCCAAAGTAATTGAATAGGTATCATTACTTTTTCTGACCATATCTGCATTAAGCCTGCCACGTAACTCTTCACTTGCTGGAAGATTAGCTGCATCAAGTTGAATGGTTTTTGTTTTCGAGCTATTATTAATCGCAACTATCATTATTTGGTCTTCATACTCTCTTTTGTAGACGGCCATTCCATCCTGCTCGTTCAAAAGTTCAAGAGTTCCTTTCCTTAAAGCAGGATATTCTTTACGCAGTGCAGCTATTTTACCAATATATTCAATTAAATCCTTATCTGTTCTGAAATCCATCATACGGCGATTATCAGGTATCTCATTACCATTCATGGCTATTTCGGATCCGTAATAAACCATTGGGATACCAGGCATGGTATACATATGGGTCATTAGTAATTCCCATCTCGTTCCAGGGAATTGATTATGATCCTGCATTGACTTAGTGAATCTAGGTATATCTTCTGTATCAACCATAACTCCCAACTGATGTGGCTGACTCATCGTTTGCATTCGTTCATTCCAGATAGTGAATAATGAATTCATCTTCTGATCCGGTTTAGCAAATACCTCTCTCAACGCTTCCATTTGTTGTTTATCTAGTACACCATCAATGCCTGATTCCTGAAGGCCAACCAAATCAGATGTATTTTCTATAGTACCATTACCAAGTAGAAAGAAATCATTTTTAACCGATTTCATTTCTTTACTGAAATTACTCCAAAAATCAACAGAAACATACTCCAAATCATTCAAGCGATAGCCGTCAATATTGGTTTCTGTAATCCACCACTTCGCAGCATCCAGCAAGTAAGCAGATACTTCAGGATTTTCCTGTGCTAAATCTGGTAATCCATCTATCCATCCAGCCTGCTTCCCTTCCTGGTTACTTGCAGAGGTCACATCTTTTCTTTCATGAAACCAATCTTCTTTTGCCGAATCCTTAAGCCATGGATGATTAGGTCCGACATGATTCGCATTAAAGTCAACGATCACTTTCATATTACGTTTATGAGCTTCTTGCACTAACTGTTTAAATTCCTTTAATGTTCCATAATTCGCATTGATCTTTCTATAATCCAGAGCCCAATCTCCATGATAGCCTGATTCTGTGTTTTCAACGATTGAATTCAGTGCAATAGTGGTAAAGCCCATTTCCTGCAAATAATCTAACTTTTGCATAATACCGGCAAAATCCCCGCCTTGGTATGTATTAAGATTATCAAGGTCCACACTATGATCGTTTTTCGTATTACCATTATAAAATCTGTCCACCATGATGAAGTAGATGGACTCATCCTGCCAATCTCTTCCCTCTATTTCCTCCGCAGATACTGGAATTGTCGAAAGTAAGATAAACGGCGCCAGCAGAATGGCCATTACTTTTTTTAACATACTAATTTCCCCCTTATTTCTCCCATCAAAATAACCTTATCCCTTTGTACCGCCAGCCGTCAATCCGGAAACAAAGTATTTTTGGAAGAATAGGAAAAGGGTAGCAATTGGAATAGCAATTAAAACCGAACCTGCTGCAAACTTGGTGAATTCTGCTCCAAATTTCTTACCAACCAGTTCATATAAACCAACTGCAATCGTATACTGATCACTTGAGCTAATTAATATTTTCGCTAAAATAAAATCTCCGAAAGGAGCAACAAAAGCGAATAACGCTACAACCGCTATGATTGGTTTTGCCAAAGGCAGGACGATTTGGAAGAAGATACGTAAATGACCAGCTCCATCCATCTTCGCACTTTCATCGAGTTCACGTGGAATGGTATCAAGATACCCCTTCATCAACCACGTATTCATCGGAATTTGTCCACCCACATACAGTAAAATTAAGCCGATATGTGTATCCAGCAATCCTGTCCGAACGGCCAATACATAAATGGCAATCAAGGCTGCAAAGTTCGGGATCATTTGTAAAATCAAAAAGGTCATTAATCCATTTTTTCTCCCAACAAACCGATATCGTGAAAACGCATAGGCTGTAAAAGAAACCGTAATAACCGTTAAAATCATTGTCATAATACTAATTTTAAGAGAGTTAAAGTACCAAATCAGATAATCACTGTTTTTCATATCAAATAGCTCTTTATAATGGTCGAGCGTTGGATTTTTGGGAAACATCGTTGAACCGGACAAACTGTTCCCCGGATTAAAGGATGAGCCTATAATCCAAAGAATTGGATAGATGACAATGGCAAACATGATGGCTATGACTATATAAGATAAGGTTAAGCGGATCATTTTATTCTTTTTTGAACTCTTCATTACATCATATCCTCCTCTTGGAAAGACTTAGTCCGTTTGAATTGCCATAATGCTACAGACATGACAATTAGTGAAAGAATCATCGTAACTGCGGCAGCTTTTCCATATTGAGCCGATGTCATTGTCAATCTATAAATCCACGAAATTAATATATCCGTACCCCACGCATTTTGACCCGGTATGGCAGGGCCTCCGTTATTAAATAAAAAGATTAAATTAAAGTTATTAAAATTAAACGTATACTGTGTGATTAGTATAGGCGCAGTGGCAAACAAAACGAGCGGTAAAGTAATTTTTCTGAATTTCTGCATCAAGCTAGCCCCATCTATCGTGGCCGCTTCATATAAATCCTCCGGTATAGATTGAAGGACTCCTGTTGTCATGGCAAAAATAAACGGAAATCCTAACCAGCCCTGTATGAGAATTAAAGCAAGTCTTGTCCAGTTTGCTTCCGTCATCCAATCCACTGGAGGTAATCCAAGAGCCGGAAGAATCGTCGTATTGATAATACCAAATGATTCATTAAACATACCTGAAAATACAAGGATGGATACAAAGGCAGGAACGGCCCAAGGCAAAATCAGGACGGTTCTAATGATAGCCTTGCCCTTTAAATCTTTCTGATTAACCAATACTGCCAGAAAGACTCCGAGTGCAATTTGTAAAGTCGTTGCTGTAAATGTCCATACAATAGTCCAGCCAAACACTTTAAAGAATGTGGTTCTCCATATTTCTATTTTAAAAATATCAATAAAGTTCTGAAATCCAATCCAATCGACCAGATTTGCAGGCGGGGAATGATACAAATCATAGTTTGTGAATGCCAAAAGGAAAGAGAAGATAATCGGAAATATAACAACGAAAATTAATAACAAAAATCCCGGAGAAACAATTAGATAGGGGAATCCATTATCAATTAAATTTTGATATTGCTCGCGTATAGAATTTAATGCAATCTCTTGGTCTCTCTTTTTACCATTGTTATAAGCATCGTAAATATTAAAAGCGTAAATACCTAAACCAATAATCGTTACAATTAACGTTAGAATGCCGTCTATCAATAAAATAACAGAATGATCAAGCTTCGGAATTTCACCTAAAGTGACCAATCCCCAAAATCCAATATTTAACATATCTGCAAAAGCAATAAAAAAAGAGGCTGTCAAAATAAGAAAGATAATTCCTTTTATGTATTGTTTATTAAAAAACTGTCCAAACCCTGGAATAATCGAAAATAAAGCAGCCTTTTTAGCATAGTTGGTTTTTGTTTGAGCAGGAATTATATCCATCGTGGGTTTTTCCCCTTTCTACGAAAAGAATTGGCTATATTCTGTGAAAGCCCAGAAACAAACTTTCTAAAGGGAAGATGAACAAAGAGAAAGTCTCTTCCCGAGTTTTCACTAAAATGCAATATAACCAATACCTTGTTATAAAAGGATAGGCCATATCCAGAATAATTGGATACCGCCTAACCCTTACCTAGCATTATTTTTTATGGTTGGTATCAATATTTGTTTTGATTGTCTTCGCTGCCTCATCCATTGCAGATTTAGCATCTGCTTTACCAGTTGCGATTGTCTCTAAAGCCGCTGCCATCGGGGACCAAACTTCTCCCATTTCTGGTATATTAGGCATTGGAATCGCATATTGGGATTGCTCTGCTACTGCTTTAGAAAATTCATTGTCAGCAATAATTGGATCTTCAATCAATTTTTTAACCGGAGGAATCTCCTGTGTTTTTTCATAACGAACTTTCGCGCTATCATAATTAGTTAAGTGTTCAACCAATTTAGTAGCCCAATCTGTATTTTTAGAGTAAGCTGACACGTGCCATCCTTTAACACCCATGAAGGTTTTCATGTGTTCTCCATTTGGAAGTGTCGGCAATGCAGTTGCTCCAATATCTATACCTGCATCTTTATATCCTTGGAAAGCCCAAGGTCCATTTTGTACGGAAGCCAGTTTTCCTTCATTAAATAAACCATCCTGTGCTGAACCGCCGCTTTCTCCAATAATCCCTTTAGGGAACAGGCCTTCTTTATACCATTTAGCAATAAATTCAGCGCCTTCAATTGCACCTTCATTATTTAGTCCTAAATCATCACGGTTTAGAGATCCATCTTTTTCTCCAAACACATAACCACCCATACCGCCAATTACACCATATGCATGATAAAAATCATCCCATTTAGCTGTAAATCCATATGTTTTGCCTTTTGTGTTCTCTTTTGCAAATGTATATAATTCATCCATTGTTGCAGGCGGTTTTTCCATAAGTTTCTTGTTATAAATAAAGACTGGTGTTTCAGTAGCTTTTGGCAAGCCATATAATTTACCATCATAGGTTTGTGCCTGAACAGAAGATTCTGTAAAAGTATCGATTACACTTTGGTCTACTTTTAGTTCAGCTAATACACCTTCAATAGCTAATTGACCAATTTGATCATGCGGCAATGTGATAACATCCGGACCTTTTCCAGCTGGTCCATCCAATCTGATTTGTTCACGAATCTTATCTGCCATACCCATTTCTTTATATTCAACTTTAATTCCATGCTCTTTTTCAAATGCTTTTATAGCCGGCTCTAAGCCAGGTCCTTTATCTGTATCTTCCCAAATGACTAGTTTTTCAGGTTTATCCGTATTCGTATCTTCCTTACTGCCTGTTTCTTTCTCTCTGTCTGGTCCACAAGCAGCCAGTACGCCAATTACGAGCATGAGCACCATTAACATGGAGTATGCTTTTTTCATGGGTCAACCCCTCCTCTTATAATATCGCTAAGTAAACAAACGTTTGCACATAAGAATGCACTTGATGTTCAAATATAATTTTTGTATTAATTTTCTAATGAAAACGATTGCAGACTCAACACCTTTATTATACTTATTTATCAAAATTTAACAATAATAAAATTGTGAATTATTTATTAAGTTATTTTACATCGTTTTATGGGTAAAAACACATTGTTATTATCTGAAATTTTCGAGATTGAAAATTTATCATTAACTGATATAGTTAATGAATAGAAGGCGCAAGCGTTTGCATTAATATTCACTTGTATATTGAGAGGAGAAAGGTTACATGGAAAAAGCATCTGTTATTCACTTTGCAAGAGATCAATTTATGTATAGTTCATCATTAAACTCCATTACGATTATGATCATGAGTAAAAAAGATGATATTGAAAAGATGGAGTTACTATATGGTGATCCCTATGATTTTCAGGGCAGTGAATGGATTTACAAAGCAAAAAATATGGACTATACCGGCAGTGATGAACTGTATGATTATTGGCGTTCTACCATTGATCTTCCTCACCGCCGAGCTCGCTATACTTTCCGTTTAACAGATAAGAATGCTAAAACAGCCTATTATTCTGAAAAAGGTTTTTACGAGGAACTTCCTAAAGTCGGCCTTCTCTTTGCTTTACCATATCTTCATCATACAGAAGTATTCAGCGCACCAGAGTGGGTTAAAGATACTGTTTGGTACCAAATCTTCCCCGAACGGTTTGCAAACGGGGATGCAAAATTAAATCCTAAAGGTACTTTGCCATGGGGAAGTGCCGCACCGACACCAACCAATTTCTTTGGCGGTGACTTGGCAGGGGTCATCGATCATTTAGATTATCTCAAGGATTTAGGCATTACTGGAATTTATTTCACCCCTGTATTTCATGCTTATTCCAACCATAAATATGACACCATTGATTATATGGAGCTTGACCCTCAATTTGGAACGAAGGAAACATTAAAACGACTCGTTGAAGAAAGCCACAAGCGCGGTATAAGGGTCATGCTTGATGCGGTATTTAATCATAGCGGCTATCATTTCAAGCCATTCCAAGATGTATTAGAAAAAGGAGAGGATTCCAAGTATAAGGATTGGTTCCATACGCGCAGCCTTCCAATGGTTGAAGAAAATCTCAACTATGATGCCTTTGGTTTTGTAGAAACAATGCCAAAATTAAATACAAAGAATCCAGAAGTAAAAGAATACTTGCTAAATGTGGCTAAGTATTGGATCCGTGAATGCAATATTGATGGCTGGAGACTAGATGTAGCCAATGAAGTAGATTTTGATTTCTGGCGTGATTTCCGTAAAGCAGTCAGATCTGAAAAAGAGGATGCATACATACTCGGCGAAATTTGGCATGATTCCATGCCGTGGCTGCGTGGAGACCAATTTGATGCTGTAATGAACTATCCATTCTTAACTGCAATCTTGGAAATTTTCGCCAAAAGCACCATCACACCTACACAGTTTGCTGAAAAAATGACGAAGGTTTATCATATGTATCCACATATTGTGAATATGGCGGCCTTCAATTTAATCGGAAGCCATGACACACCTAGGATTTTAACAGAATGTGAAGGTAATCTTGATAAAATCAAACAAATTTTCACGATATTACTTACCTTTACGGGAACGCCATGCATTTATTATGGCGATGAAATTGGACTAGATGGTGAAGATGATCCCGGCTGCCGTAAATGTATGCCTTGGGAGGACAAAAATCAAGACCTCGAGCTTCGTAAGCATGTGCAATCCTTAATTAACTTACGTAAAGATCATAAGGTCCTCGCCAATGAAGGTGATCTTCTCTTTGTAGCTCATGATCCTGATGTAGTTATGTATAAAAGAGAAAGCTCTGACTCTCTTGCCTATGTGTGCATTAATCTTGGCAAACAATCAAAGTCTATTTCTTTGAAAGAATGGAAGAGTGCTAAGCCACTTTACATGGATTCTAAAAGTCAGTGGAATGATAAAGGTCAGATTACACTTGCCGAAGACGGATATACGATTCTTTCTGTTTCTAAATAAAGTATCTATAAAGCCGCCTGTTTTTGGGCGGCTTTTTTCAACAAAATGCTTTCCATTCTTCAGCAATTATCTCTATAAAACTTACCATAGATACAAATACTCCACTTAAGGACTGTTTTTATCTTAATTTTTTCCTCATGATAATATCCGTTTCTATATATCCTAATTTCTCATATAAATCTCGTGCCCACTTATTGTGACCAAAGACGTGAAGCCCTATATAGTTAAGACCCTGATTTTGGGCGAAGATTTTAATTTCTTACATTGCCTCTTTTCCATAACCAAGTCCTTGATTATCCTTCCAAATATTAATCGTTGAAAGCTGAGCAAGCCAAATCATACCTACTTCTCTCTCTTCCTCACGAATAGAGAATAGGTGATGATTAGCGGTATCTTTTCCATCAGGTAATAACCTTTTAAATTCTGCAGCAGCCTGATCAATTGCTTCTGCCTCCTTCCAATTACCAGCCTTTACGTGTTCATTTGCATAGTTTTTAATTGCATAACTTGATAATTTTGAAACTCATCTGATTTCATTTCTTCCAATCTAACCATTGCCTTCCTCCTATTAAATGAAACTTATCTATAACTTACCTGCTTTAACTCACACCTAAATATTCACTATATTACCAATAAAATAACAAGTTATGTATAACAGTCATCCATATCGCTTGTTAAAGAGCACTTTTTTTGAAAAGAAGATTACAAATTTTTTTCTTTTGGGCAATTTCTGTCGTAAATGCTATTTTTACATGTATAATAAGTAGAGTATTTTTATAGGAGGATTTAAGACAAATGAATCTAGCTTTAGTTATCTTATTTAGTACAGCTGTCGTTTTACTTCTTATTTCATTTATGAAAATGAAAAAGCAAACGAAAGAGGAAAAAAAACAGTTAGACAGTTATTATGCAGTCATGCTCGATGAAACGAACAAACTGCAGGAGCAAATCAATAAATTAGAATTAAATGCAGAGGTTACTGCTCAGGAAGCTGGCATCATGGGTCATCACTCTGAAGAACGCCAAGTTATGGTGAAAATGCTGGACTTATATAAGCGCGGCTATTCCACTAAAAGTATTGCCTCTATGCACAAACTTACGGAGAACGAAGTAGTAGAACTGCTTGCTCCATACGAAGGTCCTAGCCAAAGAAGGAGGAAAATAGCCAATGACGCCTAAAGTTCTGAGTAGCTTTGCTGCAGGGATTATTGTGGCAGCAGGTGTATGCGGCGCCGTATATTTTTCCTCCTCTGAGGAAGAAACGGTTACTCAAGCTGCAGAATCTCCAAAAAATACCGTTACTAAAGAAATGACAGAAGATGAAATGAAAAATGAGCTATCTTCTTTGGGATATGTTATAAAAACAGAGGACGAATACTCCGCTGAACTGCAAAAAGCAGAGCAAACTGCAAAAGAAAACTCTAATCAGCAGGATCAACAAGTTGTCTACAAAACAGTAATCAATGTAGCTAGCGGAATGACTAGTATTGATGTTGCTCAAGCGTTGGTTAAAGGAAAAATCATTAAAGACGCTTCTAGCTTTACGAAAACGATCGAAAGCAGGAAGTTGGAAAACAAACTGAAACCTGGCGTATTTGAAGTGGATAGTACAATGTCTATGGATGAAGTCATTAACCATATATTCAAGTAATATAATGGCCGGGAGCCTTG
The DNA here is from genome assembly GCF_058313575.1 of Bacillus sp. z14 (2026). Lineage (NCBI taxonomy): Bacteria > Bacillati > Bacillota > Bacilli > Caryophanales > Bacillaceae > Bacillus > Bacillus sp. z14 (2026). Next base: position 206,861 of record NZ_JBZFQK010000002.1, on the reverse strand, counting down.
GAGACTAAATTTACTCTGAAGGTTTCCGGCTTTATATATATTGTTTCATTCTGTTTTTCTTCTAGTATAATGGATTAATCCTCCAATAACTTTCTATTTAGTTCAGAGATTTAAAGAGCAGCTATTCAACAAAGCTTCTGCTAATATAATATCTTTCTTAACACTTGAATATTCTCCACCATCCTCTATACACCAACACACGCTCATAAGAGTTTCGACATATAGGCATTGCCTTATAATAGAATCTGGGATAGTAAGCTCTTTTTCTAAAACTTCAATGATATTGTTTATTTTCTTATACGTTTCCCTATCTTTTTTATTATCAAATTCATTTAATATAAAACGCGGAACATCAAACACTGGGTCACCGATGACACCCTTAGGATCAATAATTATATATTCTCCATCCATACCAAGAAGGATATTATCATGATGTAAATCACCATGAAGCAACGCCTTTTCAGAATACATAGCTGAAATCGATAAATAAATATTCCTCGCTTTTTTCATATATAAATATAGCTCTCTACAATCTTTTTGTTTGCTCATGTATTCTGTTATTCGATCGACCCATTGCATATAACTAGGATAAACCACAGATTTAGATGGGGAGATATGAAGTCCTTTGTAAAAGTGACAAAAAACAGATAATCTTTTTTCAAGTGAATTCTCTTCTCTCAAAGATGTACCAGGCTGTATACGGGCTTCAAGAATGACACCATTTTCAATGTCCGCTTCAATCACTCTACAAAATCCCCGCGCATGATATTGACATAATGTATGATATTCTGAAATAATCTCTCCTAAAGAAGGATCACCTAGTTTCAGGACCACATCACCATATTTTTTAGATTGACACTTAAACACTACCTTTGCGGAATAAGACGGAATGAATTGAATAGCTGTTAAACTCCACTTGTCAGCATAATATACAAGATCTAACAAGACCTTCTTATAAAAATCCAACCCAAAGCGATTAATTATTTTTTCACTTTCGGTTTGACTGAAGCAAAAAGAGAAATCGATCAATATACTACCTCCGTCTCATGTTTTTTTATGTAGAATCACTTTTTTCTTAGACCTTATAAAGCTGCTAAACCATATCTCTATATACTTATTCATCTACAAAATTATTTCCTTATTTCATTCTTAACCGGTAAACATAATACAAAGGTGTAAGACCACAGATAAAAATAACACCTCCTACAAGCAGACCTTCCCCCCATCCATAGCCAGGTGTAATTGAAATGAGAGAGGCAGAAATGACTACAATAGCTGTCAATACTGTTAAACTTATCATAAATGATTTTTTAGGATTAATGTTTTCTTTCTCATGTTCGATACTTACACTCATTGATAAATAAGCAGACACAACAGAGGTTAATATAAATAAAAACCAAAAAGGATTTGAACGCATTTGTTCAAGGCCGCCCTGAAAAAAATCGTATCCAAGTATACATAGAATACCAAGTGTTTGTATGGTATAAGCTATTTTAATATTTTGTAAATTTTTGAAGATAAGCCTCTCATCTGTAATCTTTTTCATTCAATATCCTCCTTTTCAATCCAAAAGATTTCATCTAATTTTGTATTTACTGTATAGCAAATTTGCAAGCATAGCTTTAATGATGGGTTGTATTTCCCTTTCTCAATAAGACTAACCGTTTGCCTTGTAATACCAACAGCTTCAGCCAATTGCTGTTGCGTCAAACCTACTCTTACACGAGCAACTTTTACTAAATTTTCCATAATACACCTCGATGTTAAAGTAACATATATATTCCATAATGTAAAATATAAATTACATAACGAGATTCTTCAGTTATACCGTATTTTGCACGAGAAAAGGCTGCCATGATATAGGCAGCCTTAGTTTTACTTATGAATCCTCCAAAGTAATATTGTAATGCTTAAACCATAAATGTACTTGAATCAAATAAGCAAGTAATTGCGGACCGGACATCAATTGCCCAAACCATGGCTTTTTAAATGAAGATCCTCCAGTATCAACAAGGGCTTTCAGCTGATCTTTATCGAAGAATTCGAATAGGGGGGAATCCCCATCCTCTAATAATTCCTCAAGCCAATCCTTCACAAGCTTTGTATAAAGAGGATTATGCGTTTTCGGATATGGGCTTTTCTTTCTGTATAAAACATCTTCCGGTAGGATTCCCTTCAAGGCTTTCCTTAGAATTCCCTTTTCCCGGTTACCTGCCATTTTCATATCCCACGGTATATTCCAGGCATATTCCACTAGACGATGATCTGCAAATGGAACACGTACTTCTAAACTTGCTCCCATACTCATTCGGTCTTTACGATCCAACAGATTGGTCATAAACCAGGTCATATTTAAATAAAATAACTGCCTTCTTTTTGTTTCTAAGTCAGATTCTCCCGAAAGCAAAGGCGTCTCCTGTAGACTTTCTTGATATTTATGCTTTACATACTCTTCAAGAGATAGCTTTTTTCTCCAGTCTTGTCTAAGTAATTGATTTCGTTCATGGATAGAGCGCATCCATGGAAAAGTATCGTTTGATAATTGTTCAGGATTATGAAACCATGGATAGCCTCCAAAAATCTCATCCGCACATTCTCCAGAAAGACCGACGACATAGTCCTCTTTGATTTTTCTGCAAAACCAAAGCAAAGAAGAATCGATATCTGCCATACCCGGTAAATCTTTTACGATTACGGCCTCTCCCAAATTATTAATCAGTTCTTCCTGACTGATGACACAATAGTGATGTTTCGTGCCAAATTCCTGATTCATTAGTTCAATCCAATGACCATCCGCATTGGGCTGGAATTCATTCGCTTGAAAATGAGCAGCATTATCCTCATAATCAATCGAATACGTATTAAGAGCAGGTTTCCCGTCCATCTGATATTGCTTGGCAGCAATTGCTGTAATGGCACTTGAATCAAGTCCGCCTGATAGGAATGTACATAATGGAACATCTGAAACCAATTGTCTTTTTACAGCATCCGTCACTAGAAAACGGACCTTTTCCACGGTTTCATCTAGACTCTCCTGATGTGTTTCACTCTTCACATTCCAATATCGGTTAATTTTAAGTCCATCTCTATTAAAGGTTAAGGTATGTCCTGGGCGGAGTTCATGAATATTTTTAAAAACCCCTGAACCAGGTGATCGTGAAGGACCAAGTCCGAATATTTCTGCAAGTCCTTCTCTTGTCAGAACCGGCTTGACTCCCGGGTGAGCCATAATAGCTTTTATTTCAGAACCAAATAAAAATTGGCCATTTTGTAGGGAATAAAAAAAAGGTTTTACCCCTAATCGATCTCTTGCCACAAATAATTGTTGTTTGGCTTCATCCCAAATCGCAAAGGCGAATATCCCATTAAAAAAATCCACGCATTTTTCTTGCCATTCCATATAGGCAGTTAACAGAACTTCAGTGTCCGAATGGCCAGTGAATGAATATCCTTTTAATAATAGTTCTTTTCGTATATCTTCTGTATTGTAAAGTTCACCATTATAGCATAGTACAAATTGATTCCCATTTTTTTCACGGATCATAGGTTGTTTTCCACAGAGCGGATCCACCACAATGAGCCTTTTATGTCCCAAACCGACATGTTGGCTATCCCAAATATTCGTGTCATCCGGTCCACGTTTTGAGAGTGTATTTGTCATTTTAATGAGAATCTCTTTCTCTTGATCAATAGATCGATTAAATTCAACCCAGCCAGTAATACCGCACAAAATGCATCATCCTTTCAAACAAGCAAATGGCCCATTCCTGCTAACATGATATGCATCTTACACAAAGTTGTTAATTGTCCAACTTTAAGGGGTGGGGTTATAAAAGAAGATGCTTATGTTAAGAAATAGAAAACAGTGCCATAAATTTTATCATTACAAAACGGATATGCAGTAATTTGAGTTCTACATAGACTCTTTTATCTGCACTTGGAGGCGCACAAATGAAAAATCAACTTAGAAATCAACTATTAAGTAAACAGCTGCGAGCATATACAGAAGGAATCTTTGAAAACATCAATGATCAATGGGTCTTCTTCGATGAAGAAACAGATGAGGCATACCCACTTGAGGAATATATGAATAATGAGATATCCATTTATCGTAATAATCGTTGGAGAAAAGGGACATTAGTAGAAGACGGGAAGCTTTTATCGGGCAAAGAGCTTATTTTTATAAAAGATGAAGACCAGGTTCGTATTAAAAAAAATTTACAATACTCTTTGGAACGATTACTGGAGGAATTAAGGGATGATGCTTTCTTTCAATTCATCACGACGTTAAACAGCATGGATTTCTCTGCTTATGACTGTATCTATGGCTATAACCAATTATCCTTTTCATCTACAGCCCAGTCATCAGGCACGAACTTTTTCATTTTTGATAATGGTGATTATATCTGCTCTGTCCACCACCATTTTAACGAGCACAACAAAGAACAAAACCGCTTTGAATTTACCCTGAATACTGGAAAACGAATGATCATTGAAAAATTAGTAAAGAACAAGGATTAAGGACACTGGCAGCTCATTTCATTTTCACACATCTCCAATCCATTTTAAATCGTGATAACCTAAAGTACTTTCAGCTCGTGAGCACTTTAGGTTATATACTGTTTACTTCAAGTGAAAGGCTGTCTGCTATAGGCAAATTACTTTTTAGAGGGGTTTTATTAGGAGGATACCCTATTTCAGGATAGATGTTTTTTCAGCATTTGCTGCAAATAAGCTTCTGATTGGCCTTTTGGTATACTAAGACTTTCCCACTCTTTACTCTTTATTTGTTTACCTATATAGACGATTTGTCCAATGTGATACGCATAATGAGCTAATTGTCTCTCAATAGCGTCTATTACCAAATGGCTTTCCGCACGTATATATACTTTCTTTAATAAATCTTCACCGCCTAAATTATGTAATGCTTTAAAGAGAGTATTCCATCCGTCTTCTAAAATACCGATCATTTCATCCTTTGTTAAAAGATGAGTTATAAATTCCTGTTCCCGATTCCGATTAGGCTTCTCTCCATCCGAATTCAAGAAATCGGTCCATCTAGATACCATATTGCCGCTTAAATGCTGTACGATAACAGCTACACTATTGGATTCCTCATTTAAAGCCCAATGTATATCTTCTTCTGATAATTGTGAAATTGCTTTATCTCCAAGACTTTTAACACTTTTAAATCGTTCCTTAATAATCCTTAAATACTCATTCTCCATACTCATCAGTATCCTCCCACATCATAAGTCAGGAAATTTTATATCATTAACCGTAAACATTTCTTGTTTAAAATCTACTTTGAACAATTTAACCAATATCAATAAAAAAGTTTTCTATGCTGCGGAAAGAGAATAGACACCATCCCATCCATCCAACTTTTACATATAAGCTATTCATTATCATCTTAATTACTGCACTTACAGATACCGTTTTGGTTTTTTGCTTTTTTGGATATTCCCAGATCCATTTTAAAAACTCGAAAGAAAATCTCTTCTCACAGCCTTCTCCCATATCTGGTCTTGTTTTATTTTGATATTGGAACATTCTTTTAAATGCTCTGTAAATGCAGATTGTTCTCGGTATATCAAGAAAGATTATCGTATCGGCTGCATTTATCCTTATATCCATCGTGCTACTGTAATTACCATCAATAATCCAATATTCTTTTGTTACTAACTCATATTGAACCTGTATTTGTTCCTCTTTAGGAACGCCTACCCATTTAGGTTTCCAAAATAATGAATCAAGATGATAGACATTTATATTCAACTTTTCACCTAGTTGTCTTGCTAAAGTTGATTTCCCTGAACCTCCAGAACCAATAAGCATGATTTTTTTCATATGATTCCCCTGTCAAAATAAAAGGTTTTAATTCTAAAAACTAAAGACAATATCCTTCTTCTATTACCGAACCTCAATATTATAATTTCAACATAATTAGTGTTAATCCTTCTTAAATCAACGTATCTAATGAACTCAAGCGAGTATTCCAAAATAGTAAAAATGCCGGCCACAATCATGCGGCCGACTTCATTTATTATTTTCTGATGATAAGGTAAAAAACTGCGCTAATAATCCCACCAATCAATCCATCCATCATATCAAACATCGTATCCTTATGATCTCGCCCTTGAGCGGTAAAATGAAATAATTGATCGCCCGCAAACTCGAGCAGCTCCCATGCACCAGCTAGACAAAGCGCAAAGATAACCATGAGACTAGCCAGAAACGCTTTCGGCAATTTTTGTGTAAGCTCCTCACCAATTATCTGCCTAGTTAGTACCAATGCTGCATACCCAAGCCAAATCCCGGAGGTAACATGAAGGAAATCATCAAAGTGCTTAATCGCGTACCCTCCGCCAAATGTACCAATTCCAACTGAAATGAAAATAAATATATACGTCATCATCATAAGCGGCCCGTCAAGCGGCTTTTTTGCTTTCCATTGCCAACCTCCTAAGACTACTAAGCTCATACAAGTTAAAATACCCATAAATCCTTTCGTACTGTCACCTTCTATGAACATTATTATCGTTGCAACCCCCATTAACAGTGTAACTATCCAAAACGTGATTGTTTCGATTTTAATTCTATGCATCACTGTTTCTCCTCTCGCTGTCAAAAAAGTATATTTAGTAATAAAATATGCTGTATGTATGGATGCGTTTTATATTCTAATAAATAAAAAATGCCGCACATTTGGCGGCAGCATCAAGTATGATCCATCTGAACAACTAGCTCAATTAACATTACTCATTGTTTTGGTAAGAAAATTAATATGAACACCGCTATGCTACATGATATTCACACACTTCACTAACATAGCAAAATGCTTCTATCCTATTAAATAGATATGAAACTACCATTTGATGAAAAGAACACTTTATAATTTGAAGTGTTTTTTTATCTTTTGGGCAACTTGTTCTGCACTTAAATCTGTATTGTTAATTCTCAGGTAATTTTTCTTGTTTATCTCACCTTCAAGCGAATTTAATCGTAAGTTTTCCATTTAAAACCGGTCTTTTCTCCCATCACTTTCTTCCAAATAACTCGAGTAAGTACGCTATTTTTTCGGTGTCGAACCCATTGGCAAAAGAACGGTCTTTTCGGACCCCTGACCCAAAATGGTATTCCTTTGCATTCAGGAATGAATGCAATTCCTGAATATGCTCCTTAACCAGGCCACCGCCGATTAATATCTCAGGACCCGACCATACATCTGTTAAAGTAATCAGCTGCTGTAGTGTTTCCCTGCCTTCATAGGCTCTTCTTTCACCGCCGGAAGTTAGAATTCGCCTTACATGCTGGGAGTACTGACAAAGTACTTTAAGTCCCTCTACATGAGATTTTAGTTCATCGAACGCCCTGTGGAACGTAATATCAAAATGCGGTACTTCCTTTATCACTTTCTCCAGTAGAGCCTGATCGATTTTCCCGTTCCTCAAGCAGCCAAATACAATCCCTTGTACACCCAAATCTGAAAAGGCTTGAAGCTCTTCTTTCATCGACATCCAATCGAACTCATCATATTCAAAAGAATAGCTATGCGGTCGCAGCATCACCTGAACAGGTATCTTCACATTTTCGATTACACGTTTTATTGTTCCATAACTTGGGGTTAGTCCGCCTTCCGACATGGCAGACACTAATTCCAAACGGTTAAATCCAAGCTGCTCTGCTTTAATGGCATCTTTTTCATTTTCCACTATACATTCCAAAATCATATTATCACCTGCTGCTAGTTCACATTATTTAATCCACGGGATGATATCCCTATAGAGAAAATTATTATTTTATAAACTTCATTATAACAAAACGAACCGAGCGTTATTTTATAAAACAATCAAAATATAACCATTGGTCTAAATAGTAAGATTGAATACTATAAGGGTTTTCACCTTACAAATATAGGTTTAACCCCTTCCCTCTGTATGTATCTGTGAGTATCTGTAAGTTCAAAATCACAGTCACTAATTCCTTGGAATCACGACAGCATTGCACGCTTTTTCATAAAATTCCAGTGGTCCAGCCTGCCCGATGATTGCATATTCATAGCCTATTTCCTGCATCTCTCTTAAACAATGATGAAGGAGAATGAATCCTATTCCTTGGACTCGATTTGATAGAGTAGTACCCATCGGACCGAACAATCCCTTCCTTTTTCTTACTACATCAAAGCAAGCGAATCCAATAATTTGGTTATCGTCTAAAGCGATGAAAATAGGAATATTATCTTTTAAAAACCCATTTTCAATTGAGTCTAGCCACCTAGCTCCAAATTCACTTTCCACAAAGACTTTTAACGATGCGGCATCATTTGGCTCCGCTTTCCGATAATTTATATTACTTGTTAAAATACTTGGGAATTCATAATCCTTCAGAGGAACAGCCATATCTCTCGGGGAAGACATTATTCCAAGTATGCTGGAAACATCTAAGCCATCCAATATGGAATAGGTTGAAAAATCCTTACTTTTAAATATTGCATCAGAAAGATGTCCTTCATTTAAATAAATCTGGTTAAAGCGTTTCATTCGGTTACTTGCATGTATTAACACCTGATTAGTCGATAAAGAAATGTTCATTTTAAAGGGCTCATAACTGATTCCATGTTCGTAAGTATGCGAGTACACTTCTTTAATCCGCTTAACTAATAGCTCCCGAAGTTCTGGATTCTTAATAGATAGCTCAGCACAGACACCTGTCCTTTCAAGCAACATTCCTAATACTAAATGAACTGGATAAATGATATTAGTTGTCCTTTTGGCTTCTATTTCTGCATATTTAAAAATTCTCAAGGTACGTTCCGTAAATCTCAAGAACTTCATCTCCCTTCTGAATTTAAATTAATTCTAGAAGTAAAATGAAAAAACCTTTTATTATAATAAATTAGGAATTAGATTAAATAAAAAAAGCCCAGTCTCTATCGACTGAGCCACTGCTTATCCGAATAATTGAATACCAATAGGTAATCTAAAGCCTAGCAATAACACTAAAACAAACGCAATCCAAAACTGGATGAAGAAAGATTTGTGATTCTTTCCTTTTGATCGCTTCACGTTTGTCATTTCCATTGCAGCGATTACCCAAACACCAATAATCGTCTTGGCGATGTATTCACCACTAATATTGGAAACATTCATTAACATCATGATACCTGTTGCAATAATTAATATGTATAGTACCCTATTAATCATCATCATTATTTTTAAATTTTTACCTGTCATTTTTAAAGATACTAAGAACACAACAATAGATAATACCCACATAAAAATATGTTCATAAGTAGACCCGCTCATAAAATCCCCCCACTTTCAGCAATATTCAACATAATAGTAGCATACTAGGTTGTATTCTACGAACATTATGTATTTACAATTTATTTAGAAATGATAGATTTTAAAGTCCCAATCGATTCTATAGTTATTTCAATCACATCCCCGTCTTTTAAATAACGCGGTGGTTTAAACCCTTTTCCTACTCCTGCCGGTGTACCGGTCGCAATAATGTCGCCAGGCTCCAGCGTAATTCCCTTCGAAATAGTAGCGATGATTTCGTCAATTGGAAACAAAAATAATGACGTTCTGGCATGCTGCCTTGTTTCCCCGTTTACTTTTGTTTTAATTTCCAGATCATACGGATGTGGCACATGATCTTTTGAAACAATCCATGGACCCATTGGACACGTACCATCCAGGCTTTTTCCCAGGAAATATTGCTGATGCTTTGATTGCAAATCTCTTGCTGTAATATCGTTTAAGATGGTATATCCAAAAACATGATCATAAGCTTTTTCACGGGAAATAGAGGTTCCCTTTTTGCCAATTACAATAGCCAATTCCCCTTCATAGTCCAGCTCATTCGTTACTTCTGTATGAAGAGGCACAACTTGTTTATGGGCATTGACTGCGGTTGGAGCCTTCGTAAATACAATCATATCCTCCGGTGGAACCCCGCCATCAAATTCAGTAGCATGTGCAGCGTAATTTTTACCTACACAAAAAATATTTTTGTGCGGACGCGGCAGAGGAGCCAGCCATATTAAAGAGTCGATTGATTTACCTTCTGTTTTCTCTGCAGCTTGTACCCATCCCTGAAGCTTTGGCAGCCATGTTTCAGATTCTTCAATCAAAGCCTGTAAAGAAGTTGGCAATCCTTTCAGTACCTCACTGGATTGCCTAATTACTTCTAAAGAATAAAATAAATCCTGATCAATCAGTCCTGCTACTGCTTGTCCATTATCATTGACGGTTGAAAATTTCATCCTTCCCACATTCCTTTCATATTGGTTTAAAACCATTTATGCAGCTCTTCCCTGCTACTAAAATGATAAATTACGTATCTCTATCCTTTTAAGCTATACTCTTATTAAACTGCGTTCCACCTTTATTAAAATGTATCATATACCTTTTCCCGCTTGAATGATGCTTTGTCCCAGTAAGTAACGATTCTCCAGCCATATTCAATTGGTCCCATTCTAAAAGAGCGTAACCAATATTTTGTATATACCATTTGAAACAGGATAATCAATACAGCTAATAAAGTACCCATAAAAGCTCCCACTTCGCCATATAGCCCTAGTCCATATGAATAAAAGATCAGCGTACATAGAATGGAGTGCATAAGGTAATTTGTAAGCGACATTCTTCCCAGTCTGACAAGAGGAACAGCCATTTTTCTAACCTTTGGAGATTGCTCATAAATAAGAGTAATCCCTGTTATAATGGCCAGTGTCAGGAGGGGCCCACCAAAAATATCCTGCCAAAATTCAGTAGCATAATTTTGGCTCGACAGATACGGATACATTTTCAAAAGCAGTCCTATAGGCAATGATACAAGGAACATGATCTGTAACTTTTTCTGATGAACCTTCAGATTGGTGAGCCATTCCAATTTGGCAAATGCCATTCCTGCCAAAATACATGGAAAAACGGATAAAAATAAAAAAAACATATTTGCCGGTCCATTGACAGCAGCCCAGTCATTAAATCTCAGTGAAAAAATCTCAGTGAACGTCCCGCTTGAATAGATTTCAATGGCTTTATTTATTTTTGAAAAATCGGTATTTAACAATCCAGATGTTGGGGTCAATAATTCGAGCAGTAGAATGAGCAGCCCAAATATTCCATAAGGAATGGTATATAACCATACTGATAAACGAAGCAATGTTTTACCCTTTAATCGATAAACAAGCAGCAAAAGTAATCCACAGACGGCATATGTGATTAAAATATCACCATGCCAAATTAAAAATGCATGAATTATGCCCAGCAATAGTAAAAAGATCATCCGCCTTGTAAATAAAACAGGAAACGATATCCCCTTTTGTTCTGCCCTAGTCATTAAAATAATCGTACCGAACCCAAACAAAAAGGCAAAAAGCGGATAAAAATTCCCCTGTGCCAAAATATCAATGAGTGCATATGTATAGAGATCTAGATTGTTATCCCAATAATCTATTTCAAGATACAAAAAAGGCGAATGAAAATCGAGCATATTGACCAATAAAATTCCTACAATTGAAATCCCACGCAGAAAATCAACCACATGTATCCTTTGTTTATCCGTTATGGATTGCAATAGAACACCCCATCTCTCCTAAAAATTTCTTATAAAACCAGTTTAGCAGTTTCTGCTAAAATCCCCTACATAATTATCTGTTTTTTCTGAAGCACAGAGGTTCCCTCACCTTTCAGCCCATTCCTCATATACTGTTAAAGAACGTTAAGATGGTAGATATAGGTATACCCAAGGAAGGTGTTAAATGTGCCAGGTATTGTAGGTGTTGTCCAAATTCTCAGTGTAGGGAGCAGCGGTGTATTTAATGTGGGGGATATTTACAAGGTCACTCCCTACTCTAATGCTAAAACATTTTCCGGAGCGGGTTCATTTAATACGGGTGATTATGTGGCTGTAAACAATCCTTACAGTGCTACGAATACGTTTGATGCAGATGTTGTCGATCAACCAATTGCATTTACGTTATAGAGGTGAAAAAAATTGAACATCTTTGTTAAGCAAACGATTATGATTAATACCATTAAAATTAACGCAATCGCCAATGCATCCGTCCTGCAAATCGGCAGTGCCGGTATCATCAAGTCCAAGTCACTCATGACCAATTCCGGTGGCTTTGAGGCACCTGCTCCGGAAGCGCACCATCCCCTTTTTGAGACTGAAGAAGATTCTCCGCAGGTTCAAGTCCAGAATAGGAAAGGATGAGTCATGTGCAGCAGGATTTAACCCAATTCCTACACTACTTACAAAATACGCTGGAATATCAACAGCAGGCTATCCGCAAACTGGAAGAAGACGTAAAGAGATTAAAAGAAGAATTAACAGAGGCAAAACATCAGGCACCGATTCGAGTCGATCGGATAGAATATAAATTTGACCAACTGAAAGTGGAAAGATTGGAGGGTACCTTAAATATTGGGCTAACCCCATCAGATTTAGAAAAAATCGATGAGTTGGCCATCAATAATCACACTCCTCCCGGTCCATTTCTCTTTCCATCCAGGGATGAATTTGTCCATCAACTAACGAGCGAGGTTTTACTTGACCTAAATAATCAGAAGGATGAAATCTTTAAAAGAGCCGAACATATCTGCGAACAAAAAGCGGATGAAACCATGCGCTCCTTTATCATGGAGGATCTAGCCCGGCAGCTTCCTCAGCGTATTCATCATTATTTGGATCAAACGCCACCTCATAACAGGACTGAGCAAAAAATCCCGGCAATTCGGGAGCAAATATCAGAAGTACTCAAAACAGATATCGAAAATGCCATCATCAGATTTATAGAGGTTTATCCTGATTCAATGAAGGAGCAGTGAGCAATGTGATGAATTTCCATGTCGTAAACGAACAAATTAAGGTTGGCTGCATTAAGTTGATATCTGTATCGAGCGCCTCTGCCATTAAAGTCGGCGATACAGAAACCATGCAGCTATTTGCCGCCTCTGACACGCCATTAAACGCATTAGAATTTGGACCCTTGCAGCCTATTGTTAATCGTTAAAGAGGACCATGCCATGTGGGAAAGAACATCGATAGTCGATCATATTCATGTATCCATTTTATCCAGGGGATCTACATTTGATATAGGAGAAATTCAATATAGTTACTCAGTTGACAATGTCCTTGCCTATCAGCGGGAACAGGAAATTTTTTACGGAAAGGAAGGTAATTTCGGAGATTATAAAGTATTTTACACAGTGCCTGATTTTGAACCAATTGAAGAAATGGTTCATATCATTTTTGAGAATGTTAATCCATACCTTTTTGTTGATTGCATCCGAACACAGGCCATCTCTGCTTCCTCTTTATTACAGGTAGGAAACGGCCGGTTTATCCGATCCGAAACTAGAGTCATGAATGTAAGACAGCTTCTTAATCGGCCCAAAAATGAAAGAAGGGAGGAAACTTAATGCCTGCTCTTGTCGGTTCCGTTCAAGTCCTTAATGCAGGAAGCGGAATTATTCAATTCGGCGACTCTCTGGTTATCTCCCCAAAATATGCAACTAAAAGTGTGAATGGATCAGGTTCTGGAATTACCGGTGGAATTATTTTTGATACAAATGGACTTAGCGGAAACTCCGTTATTGGTATAAATGGGGTTGATCAGCCCATCTCTGCGAATAATTAATCAATCACCTTTTTCCGGCCTTATAGCCGGATTTTTTTATACGCGGTAATTTACCTGCCGGCTGCTTTACAATCCACTTTAAATATTTCTTGATTTCAGGATCATCTCTCAGTTTCTCAATCGTATTAAGTCTGACAGCCAAATCCAAATTTGGATAAAGAGCATGTATCTGTTTATGGCATGGAATGCATAGCTTGGAGGTATCATTGGGGCCCCCACCATATTCGCGTGGAATTAAATGGTGAATCGTCCGTTCGACATAATTTCGTAGACAGAGTTCACATACACCGCTCCTTGCTTTACTCATATAATCCCCTCCTTTTCATACCTTTTCCTAAATTAGCACAATGATCGTATTCATTTATATTTCCATTATTAAGTGACATCCATTCCTGTTTTACTCCTATCTATATCGTTTTATTTCACTTGAACAAGTCTAAAGTCTTACTATTTTTATTTTTAACAATATAGTAGTATATTTTCCTTGAAGGGTATGGATATTTACTGGTAAGAACTTAATATCCAATTTACAGATTGGGGGAAATTAATCATGAATTATAAAAATGTGACAGTTGCAGGCAGTGGGGTTTTAGGGAGTCAAATCGCTTTTCAAACAGCCTTTAAAGGCTTTAATGTCACCATTTATGATATTAATGAGAGCGCCATTGAACAAGCAAAGAATCGTATCACCGATTTAGAAGATACCTACATTGCCTATTTTAAAAATGAACAGGAAGCAGCCCGGTCTGCTCAATCACGTATTCAATATGCAACAGACTTAAAAATCGCAACAGCTAATGCCGACTTGGTCATCGAAGCTATTCCAGAGTTAAAAGAAATCAAAATTAACTTTTACACTGAGTTGAGTAAAGTTGCACCTGAACATACGGTGTTTGCAACAAACTCTTCTACGATGCTTCCTAGTGATTTTGCCGAATATACCGGACGTCCGGAGAAATTCCTGGCCCTGCACTTCGCAAACCGCGTTTGGATGAATAATACTGGAGAAGTCATGCCACATCCTCAAACTGATGACCAAGTGGTTGAAGATGTATTGCAATTCGCAGCCGCAATTGGAATGGTTCCGCTCCATATAAAAAAAGAGCAACCTGGCTATATTCTAAACAGCTTACTCGTTCCATTACTGGATGCAGCCCAAAATCTATGGGGAAATGGAGTAGCGGATCCATATACAATCGATAAAACATGGATGATTGCTACAGGTGCACCTCTTGGACCATTTGCGATTATTGATGTAGTCGGTTTGGAAACAGTTTATAACATCGTCAGTACTAAAGCAGCAAAGCATCCAAATCCAGAGCAAAATCCATTCAAGGACATTGCAGATTTAGTCAAAACAGAATTTATTAACAAAGGCAAATTGGGTATGAAAACAGGGGAAGGATTCTATAAATATCCGAATCCAGCCTATAAGAAAAAAGACTTTCTACAGCCTTAAACCAGATCACTGATACTTCTAAGATAAATCCTATTGGCATAAATGCTAATAGGATTTCTTTAGGTCCACTGAAGAAGGATTTTAAAAATATATCAAGAATCTTTATATAAGATTAAAAGGGAGGTTATGTATTAAATGAATGATATTGTCGATTTGCTTGATACAAAAAAACCTGGAGTTACAGATTTAGATATAAAATTAGCAGAAGAACACTTAGATGAAATTTCCCCAAACAGTATAAAGATCTCTTTAAACTATCTAACCATGCACAGATTGATGAATGGACGATGAACGCTTTTCCCTATTAAAGATCCTAGAAATTTAAAAAGAACCTGGGATGATATTGTAAGACAAAATAAAGATATGCGAGAGGAAGAAATGGATGAAAATCTCATATCTATTGGCGAGGATGGTACAGGGGACAAATTATGCTATAAAATTGTGGATACAATCATAGATCATAAAATTTATATTTGGTATCACGAAACCGGCGAATTAGAAGAAGTAGCTTCTAACTTGAAAGAATTTATTATATCGGTCCAATACCAATAAATGATATAGCGGTCCTGTTGGCCATATATTTTCCCAAATTAGACAGTATCGAAAGAGAAAATATAAAAATAGACGACACAACTGCACGGTTTCCCGTCCAAATGTGCCGCCTTCAGCAGTTAAAGCTTCAATACATGTGTACCGTCAAAGAACATCAGATATCTTTCTGAAACTTCTCTTTTCAGGATTTGTTCAATCGCTCTTGTATATAGCTGAATCTGCTTTTCATATCTTTCTTTTAATACAGGCTCAGCTTCTTCAAATCCATTTTTAAATCGATCTGTTATCGCGTCTGTTTTATAGTCAAGCAGTACAATCCCATTCTCATCTTCAAATAGGCAATCCACTATTCCCTGAACAAGAATGTTCTCGTCGCCATCCTGCCAATCCTGATACGCTTCATGTGCAGGAAGTGCCATTGTAAATGGAATTTCCTTGCGTATTTTTTTGGCATGCTGCAAGCGTTGACCCAATTCACTTTCAAAAAAGCTCAAAATCT
This sequence comes from Bacillus sp. z14 (2026), assembly GCF_058313575.1. Classification (NCBI taxonomy): domain Bacteria; kingdom Bacillati; phylum Bacillota; class Bacilli; order Caryophanales; family Bacillaceae; genus Bacillus; species Bacillus sp. z14 (2026). The sequence goes on along the minus strand of NZ_JBZFQK010000002.1, from coordinate 190,694 downwards.
GGTCAGTTCTTATCTCACTGACTTGTTCCTTCGTAGCGTATTCCTTCATCACCAAATACTCCAGTAACGTCTGAACAGACTCTTCCGTGACTGGCTTTGTAAAGTCCAAATGCTGCATCACTAAATGCATCATCGTTCCCTTTTCTGCAGGTGACATTGTTTTTTGCTGCATAAAAGCCGGTCTCTTTAAATTCATCCGTTTAAAGGTCGCCCGAACCAAATCAGTTGCACTGTATTCATCCTTTGATTCATTTAATCGTTTCAATTCGGACACAGACTGCTTAGAACGCCCAGTTGTCGAGCTTTTAAATCGATAATCCCATTCCATTTGGTCCCTGACCTGTTCTTTAAACTCAGACTCTACCTCAATTGGTTCCATTTGTTCAATTGATTTAAATAATCGTTTACTTTCCAGGTTTTCTTCCTCTTTAACTGATTGCAACGTATTAGATTTCCGGACATGTACCTGCCATTCTGACGGATGACTAGCAATCTCAGCAAGTGAATCACTGGCGATTGCCCCTTCTTTAAAGATACGATGCCGCACTAGAGACGGACCAATCCAATCCATATAGGACGTGGCATTTGCTCTCGTATAATCAGGTAGAAGCCAGCCTTCTTTATTCTCATAGGCAGACCACTTCTTAAAGGATTTTTCAGCATCTGAGAGTGTTCCGATTAAGTACAGCTTCTCTTTTGCACGGGTTAACGCTACATACAGGACGCGCATCTCTTCCGCAATATTTTCAAGGAGCTGCTTCTTTTTAAAGGCAATCTGTGGTAAGGATGGATAGGTTATCCTTAACTCCGGATTCACATATCGAAATGCAAGACCCAGATCCTTATCCACTAAATAGGAACGCTTTAGATCCATCTGATTAAACTTCTTAGACAAACCGCCCAAAATCACGACAGGGAATTCCAGTCCCTTACTCTTATGAATGGTCATAATCCGGACAACATCTTCCTGTTCACCCAGGGCACGTGCCGCACCCAAATCACTGCCCCTTTCTCTCATCCGATCGATAAAACGGAGAAAGCGGAATATTCCTCTGAATGAACTTTCCTCATATTGTCTGGCACGGTTATATAGTGCCAATAAATTGGCCTGCCTTTGTTTGCCGCCAGGCATACCGCCAACAAAATCATAATAGCCCGTATCCCGGTACAGTTGCCAAATTAAACTGGATAGTGCTCCCTCACGCGCCTGGTTTCTCCATTCGTGAAGATAATCAAAGAATCGCTTCACTTTTAAATAGACAGTTCCGTATTTTTCAAATGAACCGTACTGGCAATAGGCCTTTAACGCATCATAGAATTGCCCCTTTGGCAAGGTAATCCGGATATCTGACAAGTTTTCTTCATCCAGCCCCACTATAGGAGAACGCAGCACAGATGCAAGCGGAATATCTTGATATGGATTATCAATAATTTGCAGGAGAGAGATCATAATAGCTACTTCTGTCGCCTCAAAGTATCCTGTTGAGAGATCGGCATAAACCGGGATACCCTGCGCTCTGAATTCATCCATAATTTGAGGAGCCCATGGCATGGAACGCAGCAAGATGACAATATCCCGATAGGTAATGTTCCGGTATGTTTTCGTTTTGGCATCATACACTTTGCGGCGTTCATTAATCATTTGTTTAATTAATTCAGCCATTTGCCTAGCTTCTAACAGTACCGTTTCAAGATCTTCGTCTGCCTCGTCATCATCCTCAGATCCGTAACCAGCTCCTTCTGCCGATTTATCAATCAAATAAAGTTCCACCGGGTACTCTTCATCCTCAGGATAGGCTGCTCCTTTTTTCAATTCAGCGGGTTCATCATATTCTATTTCACCAACCGTTTTTCCCATCAATTGTTTAAATAAAAAGTTCGTACCTGCCAATACTTCACTTCGGCTGCGGAAATTTTTATTCAAATCAATCTTCATTCCGGTATCTGTCGGCTCTGTTAAAAATCTGCTGTATTTCCCCATGAAAAGATTAGGCTCAGCCAGGCGGAATCGATAGATAGATTGCTTAACATCCCCAACCATAAACATATTGCCGGTTGACTCACCGTCCTGTGTAACAAGCTGAAGGATTGTTTCCTGCACCATATTAGTATCCTGATATTCATCGACAAGTACCTCTTTGAATTTATCACGGTACTCCAACGCAACATCTGTTGGCTTTAATGCTCCATCCTCATAAGTCCCCAGAATTTCTAACGCCATATGCTCCAAGTCGGAAAAATCAACAATCCCGCGTTCAAGCTTTTCTGCCAGGAATCGTTTTTGGAACGCTGTGACCAACCCGGCAAGTGTTACTACATACGGCTTCATATCTGATATATCTTTTAAAAAGCTATCTGCTTTCCGGAAGAATAAATCGCTCGAAATTCCATTCAGCAATTTCTTAACATCATCTCTCGTTTTCTTGGCTTGCTTTGCCAAGTCCTCATCACAGGTTCCCTTGCGAATCGTTTTTGCTTTTGCAAAGCTAACCGCTGAAAATGCATCTGCCATCGACTGCCAATCTGCTTCAAGCGACTCGGATAACTTGTTAATAAGCTCTTCGTCTAATTTAAATGTTTCGCCCAGGGCTGCTGGACCATCAGGCAGCAAGGTTAATTGATAGCCTTCATGGATCATTTCTTTAGCTGCAGCTAGGCGCATCATGATATCAAATTTCAAGACTGGATAAAATGGCAGATCCTCAATCCTGGTATGTTCCCCTACCTCATACATATCCGCAAGGCTTTCCAGCCATTTCTCAGGATTGGGATTAGATCGTGAAAAATCATCAAGCACTCGGATAATTTCGAGAATCGTACGATCACTGCGGTCATCCGTAAATGCATCGATAAGCCTGAAAAACGGCTCATTATCAGATATTCCATACTGTGTTTCCAATACTTCTTCAAGAATTTCATCTTTAATTAATTCGATTTCCGTTGAGTCCCCAATTCGAAAACCGGGATCAATGTCCAACAAATAATAATGACTCCGGACTACATCCAAGCAGAAGGAATGAAGGGTTGAGATATTCGCCTTATTCAGCAAACTGAGCTGCTTACGTAAATGTCTGGAGTCCGGATTCTTTTTAATTTCCTTTTCCAACGCTTCCGCAATACGGTGGCGCATTTCAGCAGCTGAAGCATTGGTAAAAGTGGCTATCAATAAACGATCCACATCAAGAGGGTTATCCTCTGAAATAATCTTCCTGATAATCCTCTCAACCAGTACAGCTGTTTTACCACTTCCGGCCGCAGCCGCTACTAGAATATCATTTCCATCCGCAGTGATAGCTTTCCATTGGTCATCTGTCCATAAGGCATCTGCCGGTTTTACGGGAATTTGTTTACGGTTATTCATCATCTTCTTCCTCCTCCCGTATAGCCTCAAAGATTTCTTCTTTTTTAGCCGGTTTAAATACTCTGTACTCGTTGCTCTCAAGAGAAGGATCAAACTGGCAAACTGTTTTATAATTACAGAAGGTGCATGGTAATTTATTTTGCAAACGATAAGGTTTGATATCAGCTACACCGCTCGTAATGGCATTACCTGTATCGGCATACATTCTCTTCACATGCTGGCTTAAAAGGGAGAACTCTCCTTCACTTGCGATCCGTGAAGCCGCCGTAAAATGCCCATCCTTCTTGAATCCTGCAGGTACAATCAGGGATTCCCCATTTTCCAAATCGCTATCCATCATTTTAACAACCTGGTCATCCCCTAAAAGCAATCCCTTCATTTTAAAGCTTTTAAAGACTTCACGTTCAATCTGGTCTAACGTATAAACTCCATTGTTTTTAATTAATGGATTGTGAACATGGAAATAAAGGACACCTGCAGGCTTAGCTTGTTCCCCAACCAACAATGGTGAGTGTGTGACCACAATATCGAGGTAGGTCAGCATTTGCAAGGCGATTCCATAATAGATTTCCGTGAAGTTTAAATCCTTCGAGCTCGATTTATAATCAATGATTCTCAAATAGGTTCCATCATCTGTCTTCGCCTGATCAATCCGATCAATTCGTCCAGCCAGTTCCATCTTTGTTCCGTTTTTAAGCTCAAAGGTCAGAGGCGGCAAAGAACCTCTCCGGCCAAATCCAAGCTCTAGCCCAATCGGTGAAAATTGGCTGTTTTTAGCTTGTCCGCTTAAAGTGATTGAGGCTCTCGCCACAATTTGTTCCAGTTTCCTTTTCAAATAATGGAATCGATTGGAAGATAATAAGATTTCATTCTGCAGTTTCGGTGCCATTACCTCTACAGCCGTTCTGGCTAATTGGATACATTGCTCCCGTGATAAAGCTCCCCAGCTTGTCCCACGTTCGATAATTTGTTCCGTCATCCATTGCAGAGCACCATGGAACATTTCTCCGATATCAGGAGCTTCTAAACGATAGATATCCCGTTCCCTAAGCTTTAAGCCGTGTGAGGAAAAATGCGCAAATGGGCAGCTATTGAATAGCTCCATTCTCGACACGCTTCCCTGGATTGTATCTCCATACAATTCAACAGCTTTTTGGTCAGGGATTTTCTTCGCTTTATTTTGATACGAAAGCGCTGAAAGAACAAAAGCTGCCTGATCCTTCATCGGACCGTCTTTAACATATTCGTTATATACATCCCACCAAACAGGGGATACCGGATAATTCCTTTTTTTCTGTTGAAGCTGGCTTGCCAGGAATGACAGCGTTGCTCTCGTCTGAACCACATACTCCAGTTGCAGCTCATCACTCATTTCAGCCGGATCATGCACAAAGAAAGTTTCTTTCACCGAACCAAATAAATCCTTCACTCGTTTCATATAAGAGGAAGCCAATAATTGCTTTCCTTCGTCATCAGCCAGTGGATAAGAAAAATATACATAGTCGGATGCCAGCAGGAATGCCTTGTATGCAGCAAACTCCTCATCCAATAATTTGGTGCTTGATGTCGGTGCCATCTTTATTCCCGAAGAATGCAGTGTTTCTCGATCCTTATCTGAAAGGATTCCCCCTTCACTTACTTTTGAAGGAATTACCCCTTCATTTAAGCCTGCTATGAAAGCAATCTTTACATTTTGAGGACGTGATAAATCCATATTGGTCACGACTACTTGGTCAAGGGAAGGTGGAATTAAGGAGAAGTTCAGTGTTTCAATCCCGCTTTCTAGGATTGCACCAAAATTCTTTAACGTAACCGGCCTGTCCCCAACAATTTCTACAAATTGATCCAACAAATCCATGACACCATTCCATGCCTGGTCGTGCTCGGTTGCATGGATGAGTCGGCCTTCCTGCTCATCGCTTCGAGCCATTTTTTCAAGCTTTTCCGGTATGTTAAGCTCATCTAAATACATATATAAAGCCTGAGCATAATCCGTTCCGGATGTTGCTTTTTTAAAACGATTTGCAAGTCGACGGATGGGCTCTGCCACTTGTTCCTTCGTTTCATTCAGCAACAATTCCATTTTCAATTCTTCATCTGTCTGGACACTGGCAACCAGTTCAAGACCGCGATTTCTTTTATACTTCCAGCCCTGCTTCTTACTCCAACGGTCACCATAATAGCCTCTGGATAATACATAATTTTCTAGCAGAGCAGCACTCTCACGCTCTTTTGGTATATAGGCATTCTTATCAAACAAAAGGTCTGTTTTTATAGCACGGAACATCGGTTCATAACGCCAATTATTCGTTAAGGCTTCAAGTGTAGAACGAATAAGCTCGATCAAAGGGTGATTAAGCATAGGTCTCTTTTGATCGATAAAGACCGGAATACCATAGTCCATAAAGACGGTTTCCACCACTTCAGCATATTCCTGGCTATTTCTCATTAACACAAAGATATCTCTGTATCGATATCCTTCCCTAACACTCTTTAGAATCTTACGTGCGATTCCTTCCACCTCAGCCCTTCTGTTACCAGCCGGGCAAAATTCAAAATTCGGCTCCTGATCATAAACTGGTGCCGGTCTGTTGGCAAACCATTTATCCAAATGCTGCATGGATTCATTTTGAATAAATCGATGCGGTTCCTTAAATAAACGATCCTCCTCCACCTTTACTCCGTTTTGGAGCGCAATCTGGTATAGATCAAAATAAGTTTCCCCTGTCATCCTGAATAAATGAAGTGGATCAGGCGCCCATTCTTTAAAGGGCTGATCTAATGTCAACGAAACCGTCACATTCCTACAGTGTTGCATTAGAGCTGCCATAATGCCGTATTCCTGGGCTGTAAAGCTGTAAAATCCATCTATATAAATTTCAGCATCGCGAAGGTAAGCTGATTCAGGCATCTTTTCTACTAATAAAGTAAAGTAATCCTCTGAATCCACGTACTGACCCTCTAATTCACGCTCAAATCCATTGTATAAAAGGGATAGATCATCAAGCTTTGATCGTAAAATCGGTGATACCTTTCCATCTGATTGGTTTAGCATTTCCTCAGGAGTCAGGCAATATCGCTTACATTCCTTCAGTAAATCACTCAGCTGGGTAATAAAGCCCTGCTTATCACTGGAACGTTGAAAGGTCTTTAACTCGTCCTTATTTTCCTCCATGATTTTGCGAATCACCATGTTGACACCGACATTATTTAAATGCCGTCTGCCCATACCGCCTGTTTCCTGCAAAACCTTCCATGCCAGACGGCTGAAGCTAAACACTTGAGCACGTATCATCCCGCCCAGATTAGGCGTATTAATTAATTCCAGCTCAGCCTGAAAAGTCATCTGATCTGGAACAATATATATAATCGAAGAACCTTCCGGATCACTCTCCAGCTTGGTCCTAATGTCATTTAAAATAGTCTCTGTCTTACCTGTACCTGTTTTTCCAATATAAAATTGCAAAGACATTAAATGTGCCTCCCCCCTTTATATCTATCTCTCTATTTTATCATAATTAATGGCGTTTTCTCCTCAATTGACTCTATATCCCAGCATTGTAAAAAATGGTTTATTTCAATGGTGAATAGAAGATTCGTTTTTGTTATATCACAGGAAACGAGAGAAAGAGGAGAAGTCAAAATAGGCACTAATATGAAAATGACAATCGGCAAGTGGAAAACTTTCACTGCAAAAATAAAACAATGACCATCTGGATTGTGATCATTGTTTTGGTTAGTTTCTTTATTGAATTCTAAGCCACTATTAATTAGCGATATATGGATAAAAGGGTTGTCATTTAATGAAATACTTTAGACCATTTTAAGTTTTAAATGATGTACGACTTTAGAAGTATCTACTGTTACTTACATACGTTGGGATATCTCACTTTATATTTGTTTCTTATTAGGCGCTATCCTTACTTTAAACTTTTTAAAAAAACGAAAACAGATGACTAAAATTACTCACCAAATGTTTTTCTAAATCCATAAAAAGGTCTGTAACCAATTTGGTTATAAAAGGATTGAGATTCACTGCTTGCCAGCATCTCTATTCTCGTAGAGGGATACAATCCATGTACAAACTTTAGCAGATACTGACCAATCCCTAGCCCCCGGTATCTTTTGTCGATTAAAAGTTCGCAAATATAGAGAGTGACATGTTTATCAGTAAAGCCCCTTATATATCCGATAACTTCCTCTTTTGAAAGTACAACAAATGCTATATTAGAATTGTTCCAGGCTTGCTTTGTTTTATCTTTCCCCGCAACCAAGTTTGTCCATTGTTCTTCCGCATTCAGCTTATTTACAGAAACAAAGTCTTGCTCACTATATTTGCGGATTTGTATGGGCTGCCCATGCTCTATGTGAATCATGATATCCCCCAATGCCTTTTTTATCGTTACTCCTAATGATTAGTATCCCTATCTAATGTGACCTTTTCTCTCAGAATAACCTTGAATCTTTCTGGTTCATCTAATCGAATCGCAACTTGTTCATATTCTTTCTTTATGCCCAATATGAGAGTAGCTTGTATGGGCTGTTTTAATTTTAAAATAACATCTGGATAAACTTCTTCTAGATCACGGGAAATGAATTCAATCGTCTTTTCAGTAACTTTTTGCTTAAGTTGTTCTTGTTCATCAATTATGGATTCAATATCTGTCCACTTTATTTCCATACGTTTCATTAATCCAAGAGATATATACATATGGTCCTCCGTAATCTTTAAGGGATTCAAACGGACAGCCTGTATATCTGCCACAAATAGAATGACCGAGTATAAATTTAGAAGGAGTAAGATCATGGACAATAGAAAATATTTTTCATGCAGCCACCAATGAATTGCTGCTGTTTCAAAAACAATCGCGTGAATCAACATCACTTGGAAAGCAATATAGCTTGATTTTTGATGCAAGGTATATTGCTTTTCACTCAGCTTCATCTTTTTGTTCCAGCTTGCAAAAGCATAATAAAAAACCAGCATTTCTGAACAAATCATTTGAATAATAACAGGCGTTTTTTTCATTTTTTGCTCAACGGCATTCGAGAATGAAAAAACCACCGGTAGTGGACTATTTTTAACAGCACGGATAATGTACGGCATATATTTGAACAATGAGACGATGAGCAGCACTTCAAAACATACTAATAAACCTTCAATCAGAAAGCCGACCCAAGTGATTGATTCAAATGGCGCCAAATATTCCATTGGAATTAGGAAGCGGACTAAAACGAGACCGCTGGCCGCCAATAAAATCATATTTTTCCATCCCCAGCTTCTCTTCCATGCCATAAATAAAACCGGCAAAACCAATGCCAAATCAATTATGGAGCCTACCACTGCACCATTTGGATTGTATTGTAAAATTTCAACTCCAAACGCTGTACGATATAAACAAACATTAGAGATTAGAACAAGCAGAAACAACATAATCAATAAAAACTCTCGATATAAGGATTTTTTCAAAATCACCGTTTTCACACCTTCCTCCGAAACAATTCCACTTTTTCCTAACTGTCTATATGTATAAAAAAATAGAAATATCATCACTTCGCCTACAACAATCTTATTCGACAAATTTCAATTTTCCCCTGCACAATTCTATTTCAAAGCAAGAAAAAGACGGCAATCATTAGCTTGCCGTCTCTTCAGCCCATATTTGATTTATTTTAGATCATCTACTCTCCACAATCCAACCTATCCAATTCTTCATAAAGATCTTCACGTACCTCTTCTGCTTCTTTCTTTTTTACATATAGTAGTTGAAGTGCTTCTACCGCTGTCTCCTTCTCCATATCACGAATGATTTCTGATAAGCGATGTTCCACTTTATCAATTTTTTTCTCCAGTGATTCGTAAGTCTCATTCGAAATTACATGGTGTACAAGCTTCACATTACTCTGACTCTGAGTCACCAATTGACTTGCTTGCTTTACTTGTAACATATCTGCAAGCATATGCTCTCTCGCCCAGGAGTAATTTCCTAAATAAACCTGTAATATTCGATTTTGTAGCCAATATGTTTTTTGAAATAGCTTATTCAGCAAGTATCGATCATGGCTGACCACAATAATGGTCCCCGAAAATTCACTTAATGCTTCTTCCAGCACTTCTCTCGAATCAATATCCAAATGATTCGTTGGTTCATCCAGTATCAATAAATTAATATCCTGGTACATTAGCTGAGCGAGTCGTAATCTCATACGCTCACCCCCGCTTAATTTTTCTACCTTTTGAAAGACTTGAAAACCATAGAAAAGGAACCGGGCCAGAATATGACGGGCTTCCCCTTCTGTAACATGGACCTCTTGGCGGAAGGCCTCCAAAACGGTCATGTCTTTTCCTTCTTGAAATAGCTGTTGAGACAAGTATCCAATCTTCACATTGCTGCCCAGTTTGACCTCTCCAACGTCAGGTGTAAACTCATTCAGAACCAGTTTAAGAATGGTTGATTTCCCGGTGCCGTTAGCACCAACAATCGCAATTCGTTCACCGTATTGAACAAGCAGGTTCATATTCTCAAACAGTGTTTGCGTACCAAATCGCTTCGTAATTCCATGAAGCTGCAGGACATCTTTACCGCTTCGCTCAGATTGGTCGAAGTCTAGGTCCATTTTACGTCTTTCTAAAATGGGCCGTTTAATTTTCTCCATTCTCTCTAAGGCACGTTCCATATTGCGGGCACGTTTATGCAATCCTTCACTCGGTGGATTCGCCTGATTGGCCCATTCCCGCAATCGTTTTATCGCTTCCTTCATTTTTTTGATTTTCTTCTGCTGTTCCTTATATTGATTAAATTCTTCCAAAAGCCGCTTTTCTTTTGCTTGCACGAATTCAGAGTAGTTTCCTTCGTATACGAATACCTCTCCATCGTCCAAATCTAAAATCCTCTTAACTGTTCGATCCAGGAAAAATCGATCATGCGAGACAATCAGAACTGTCCCATCATAGTCTTCGAGGAATCCTTCAAGCCATTCAACTGCACCAATATCCAGGTGATTGGTTGGTTCATCCAACAATAGGAGATCTGGCTTTTGCAGAAGCAGCACTCCTAAACAAACTTTTGTTTTCTCACCTCCGCTTAAGGAAACAAAACGTTTATCGAGCATCAAATCGAGTATCAGCCCATTGGCTATCTTCATAATCGTGCTATCCATCTCATAGCCACCAAGCCGTTCAAACTGCTCCTGAACTTCTCCATACTGTTCTATACTGCGAGCCAATGAGCTATCATTGGTCTCAGTAGCCATACTATGTTCTAATTTATCCAGTCTCTCCTTCAGCTCAATCATATGGCCAAAAGCAGATTGCAAGCATTCATATACCGTGATGCCGTCAGTAAAGTCAGGGATTTGTGACAGCAAGCCTATTGCTGCACCCTTTTTAATGTGAATAGCCCCCTCATCAATTGTTTCGACGCCTGCTATCATTTTTAGAATTGTTGATTTCCCACAGCCATTCCGCCCGACGAATCCAACTCGTTCTCCTTCCTTGATCTCAAACGTAATATTTTCAAATAGCTTTGTTCCGCCATAGTTTTTTTCAATTTGCTGTACACTGCATACAATCATGTGTATGAACCCCTCTCATGCTCATACCCTGTACATGAAAAAAAGCCATAGGAAAGTCGATATAAGACTTCCCCATGGCTTTTGAATTCCTATTTTATCAAGGGTATAGAGACTTATTATCGTTCTTTTTCATATGAAATTTCCTGAAAAGGGCAGACTACCCCCTTGGCGAAATTGCACATGAAAAATGGCACGGATCAATGACAAGTTTTCAAGCCATTGCAAACATACCTTCACAGAACGATTCATCTCTACACCTCCTTTAATGGAATAATTTAGTTATAATTATAAACTTTCAGTCAATTATTAACAACTGCTTTTTTCACTCTTCACAGATATCCTTCCATTCTACGAATGGTCCTTCTGTTCCACCCGATTCAAACGGATTTCTACTTGTTTGCCTACTAGCCATAAAAGGAAAATGACGATACCAACAATAATACTTTTTACTGGTTCGCGAATTAAAGACATAATGTCATGGCCAATATAACTAATAGTAAAGATCATGACCAATTTCCCTGCAAAGACAGCAAGCATATATTGTTTTGGACTAATGTCAGATAATCCGCAAACTATATTTACGATCGCGGAAGGAGTGAATGGGAAACAAAGCAAGATAAACAACGGGCCAAATCCATGATGATTGATCCAGAGCATCGCTTTTTGCACAGCCGAATGTCTATGTAAAAATGAAAGGGCTTTTTTCTTTCCATATTTTCTGGACAAATAAAACACAACCATCGCACCAGCGACAGCACCTGTCCAGGAGAGAAGAAATCCAATCCATAAGCCAAAAGCATTGGCATTAGCCGTCACAAAAACAAACAAAGGCAAAAAAGGAAGGAACGCTTCAACAAACGGGAGCAACAATCCCGGAATGGGACCTAAGTTTCTATAATCACTTATTAATTCGGCTAAATGCTCCAATGTTAGCCATTCTGTTAACCAATTAAGATCCATAGTCTCTCCTCACAAACAAATAACAAATTCAGTCCATACTATATAAATATCCCCATATACATTAGATTGAAACAATCCTTACCCCTATTATATCAGATTGCTGTAAGGAGAGAATTAGTTAGAAAATAAACTTGTCAAAAATGTGAAAAGCGATTATTCTATATAGGAACATACGTTCGTTTTTTTACAGACATTGAAAGGACGCGATTTACATGACCCGCATCCCTACAGAAGAGCGCAATATAATGGAAAAAGCGATCTATCTACCCATGGTCCTCACCGTACTTGCCCGAGACCTTCAAGTGGTAAAAGCATCGCCCCTTAAATTAAAACAACCATACATATTATTAATTGATGAAACCATGAAACAGGTCCAAGCAGAATTGAAGCAAGCAAGCCACTATATGAGGACACATCAACTCAAAGTGGAAGAAACAAAAAGAGACGAATCATTCACCTCCTTTTTATTTCTGTATAAAGGCTATGAGGAATACCATAATTATTTCAATCCCCGTATTCGAAATAAAGTACAGGAATTACTGGAGTATTATTTTTTGAAGCAGTGGACTGACCAACTGAAAAATTAACAGCAATAAGTTTCATCGACCTTCCTTATAACTATTTGATGAATGCATTAAACCATGCTTTGCTTGGAAATCTGAATTCCTATCATTAACTTGCATGGCGTTATATAAATAATGTGTCTTTCGCTCCGTCTCTGCTAAGGTTTGAAGCAGCTTCGACTTCAGCATTGCAGTTCTGAGCATCTGGTTTTCAATGATACTATATGAAACTGGAACAACGATAGATTGCTTATTATGAAAATTAATTTGGGTTTTAGTCGCGTCAATCTTAACTCTGGATACAATGTGTTCATAAGAAAGCCAAATACATGATTCTTTTGCAGGAGATGTAGTAGGAAAAAAGAATAATCGATTAGCCGGTTCTAACGATATCGGCACTTTATGCGAGATACCGAGGAGCTTTTTCGTCGACTGGCATCTCCCAGGATAATCAGCCCCAAAATAATCACAGCTGGATTTTACTACTTCCGATGGCCTAAAAGGTACTAAAATTTCTTCATCAAATTCAATCACTTTAGAATACGTTTTCGATCCGTATTCTACTGGAACAACAGCAAATGTAAATGGACTTATTTCGTAATCCTCTCTCCTGGTAATCACGTTCTTTTCCATAGCTTCCTCCTTATAAATCCTGCAATTAAACTACAATTTCAATATAACATAATATTTTAAAATAATTGGTTTATTCACCAAAATTTCAATTTTAACCCAGAACCCCCATGATTGTTACGGTTAATTCATTTTATATTCTGGGTATATGATAAATAACTATTTCAAACTACCAAAGTAAATTTTCTGAATAATTTAAATATTTAGTTGATTTTTCTTTTCATCTGACTTATAATAAAAAAAAGCAACGGGGGGATATCCATGAATCACGAAAAAGCAAATACAGATATCGTAAAAGCTGTTGATGTGACTGTTGACCAGGGGACCATGGAAGATCTACTGATGGATATGATGATTTACGAAGCTCAACTAACCCATGCACATAGGAAACTGAAAGAAGAAATCGATCATGCCTTGGACAATAAGGACAAAGAAGCATTTATGAAACTTTCCGCCGAGCTAATTGAATTGGAGAAAAACTTTGGGAATTAATTCAAACAACTTGTAACGAATAAATACGGTGTATAAACAAAATCACAGAGCGAGGATCATTTAATCCCGCCCTGTGATTTTCTTGTTTTCACTCTTTAATCACGGTATTTCCCTAAATAAAATGAAAACGTTGACAGTATTTAATCAAATACTTTGAAAATGTTAGGGTCGAATCCAAACGTTCCTTGTTTGAACTATATAAAGTCTCCTTATCAGTTGTGCGAGCAAGAACAGCAGGCATCCAGTGCAATGGAGCCATGTAAATACAAGCCCTCCAACTCATTTGGCAGATATTCATTGAATAATCCTTCGTATTCATTCAAAATAGTTTCTACGATTTTTGGTATTTTCAACATACCTATCCCTCTATTACTATAGTTAGTATAATTCTATTGTCATAAACACACTGTTCGGGTTCTCTTTGTAATCTGCAAACGGCTTACAATATTGAAATCCAACACTCTCTAAAGCCTTTGGGCTGGTTTAAAGGCAGCCATTGATCCAGTTTCCAGACTTAGTTTCTTATAGTTACGTTCCTTCGCTATATTGATAATGTCCTCTAGCAGCTTTCTAGCTACCCCTTTTCTTAAATGATTCAGTGAAGTTTTCATCGATTTAATCTCTCCATGAGTCATATCAAGTTCTTTCAGGGCCCCACAGCCAACTAACTCCTCATTCTCCCAGACACTCCAAACCGTGATATTTGTTTTTTTCAACTCTTCCAAATTTAAAGCATGTATACTCTCAGGTGAAGAATGCTCGGCCATACTGTAAAGATGGCTATTAATTAAAGCAGCCACTTCAGTTCCTCTTAAATCATCCAATTTAATCTTCATTCAATCATCCCTCACCTTTGACGCCCCCAAAAGAATATACAAATCTTTAATTTATGTCTCCTAAATAGACGGGAACCTTATCACCTTTGTGATAGTTGATTACCTGTTTTCTCATTGCACAAGGATAGAGTCTGTATGCTAATAAATCACTTAACGGCAGCCATTCTACTCCGATTTGTCCCTCATCAGGATTTAGTCCATTTTGAATCACTGTATTCCTTCCTTTAATCGTACATAAAAACATATATTCAATTTGATGGGTTTCCATATCAAAAGCAGCATGTTCATGATTTTGTCCGATATATTCACGAATCAGGATTAAATCACTAATTTCAACCTCCTGTCCTATTTCTTCTATACATTCTCTTATTAACGCTTGATGAAAGGTTTCTCCATGCTCTTGCCCGCCACCAGGCAATATATAATAGACACCTTCCTGATCTTCTTTTTTTATCGCAAGTAATTGATCATCCTGAATAATAATGGCTTTAGCAGAATTTCGAATCGGCATCATCGTTCATCCCTTTATCTATGTATTTTAAATTACAAAAAGAGCTGAAAATCCAGCTCATATGGTTATTGATTTGGAATTGAGTCAGCGTTCATATATCGTTCACTGATGATACTGCGATGATGTAATTCATGCCCGGCAATGATAACAGCCAGAGCCCGAACCGTTATATCGCAATCATTAGCTGTGCCTCGGCGCAGCCACTCTTCACTGCGGAGACTTTTTAATAATATAATCGTTGACTGACGGACGATAGAAAAGTTTTGTAGGAGCTCTTCTACTGTTTGTTTTGTAAAGGATGCTTGCTGAACATATTCTTCTTCATTAAAACCTGGCAAGTTTCTGCGTTCTCCTCGCGCGATTGCAAGAAGCCTGTATGCCATGATTCTCTCTGTATCAATCATATGCCCAATAACTTCCTTGATACTCCATTTTCCTTCGGCATAACGGAATTCCGCCTGAGTATCAGTTGTTTTTTCCAGATTGGCAATCGTCTGTTTTATTTGTTCGGATAAAATTTGGATCAAATCACCTTCCGGAACTAATTCTACATATGGTTGATAATAAGGAGCATATTCATTTTGTTTTAATTGTTTTCGCATATTCCCTCTCCTTTTATGTATTTCCTCTATTTATTCCACCTTCATTGCTTAAATTCCTTTATTGCACGATAGCAAAAACAGAGCCACTCCGTCTAACGAAGGGCTCTTCATTTTATTCATTATAACTTTTTATTTTTTATACTTCTCTGCCATTTCAATCCGTTCAAGCATGGTTGGATGACTGTTCCGGAATATTTTAATCAGTAAAGGCGGATTCACTTGGCTTAGCCCCTTTTCAGAAAGTTTCTGAAAGGAGGAAATAGCTGCTTCAGGATTATCGGTCATGTTTAATGCATAGGTGTCTGCTCTTGTTTCCTGCACACGGGATACATAATTTGTAACGGGACTTGCTGCGAACAACAGAATGGACGTGATCAGTAAAAAGAGCGGCAATGACCGAATATCACTCATGGATTCTAAGTGATACAATTCCCCTCTGTTCCGTATGGCTCTTTTCATCCATTTATCTGTCAGCCATAAACCAACCAACATGAGAACCAAATACCCGGCAATACCGAGGTATATATGTTTTTCCACATAATGAGCCATTTCATGAGCCATGATAAATAAAATCTCATCATCCTCTAGGCTGTTCAATGTGGTGTCCCAGAGTACAATTCTGGAATTTGAGCCAACCCCTGTTACATAAGCATTTAAAGAATTGGTTTTCTCTGACATATTTACTTCATACACATGCTCAGCCGGAATATTGGCTTTTGCTGCCAAATCAAGGATTTGTTCTTCCAATACTTTATCTTTCAGTGGGTAAAAATCATTGTAAAGCGGATCGATGACAACCGGCTGAATAAACATGACGAATATCGTGAATGGAATGCATAAAAGCCAGCTATACAGCCACCAGCGAGCGGGACTTTTCCGAATGAGCCAATACAAGACAAGAACAACAATTAATGTCATTCCTAGATCCACCCAAAACTCAATAAAATTATCCTTCATCCAGGAGGAGAAAACCTGAGAGGATATGCCATAGGCAAGCGATATTTTATATCGAATGTATGAAAGCGGCAGGAAGACAATAAATAAAAGGAGTGAAAGCCAAAAGACATAGGCGCTAATTTGAACGGAATGTCTTTTCCAGGATTGCTTCCCCCATTTCTCTAGCCCTTTGGACAATCCAGATATCAGAACAATCGCATAGAATAGCCACTCAAGCGGTGTACTGATAAAAAAGAAAAAGTTTCGTATTTTAGAATACGTTTCACTCTTTTCTAACAATTCCTTATTCATAAACGTAGAGGGATCTGCATTGGTTCCCCTCATCGATTCAGGAATAGCTGTATTGGCACCATGAAAAAGATAAACATATATCGCCAATGCATAAATTAGAAATAGGCCTAATATGATTAAAATCCATTTTCTCCGCAAATATACCCCTCCTCAAACATTCCATCTATATAGTTTACCGGCATTTGTACAAGTTAGAACCTTAATTCATTCTTTCTCCATACGACACAAAATAGACACTCATTTCTCACAAGTTTCCAACAACTTTACCATAACCACTATCTATATAATGGTAAAATAGGGGAGGAATAACAAACAGAGGGGAACTGTTAAACGATATGAAAAAGTTATATATAGGTTTTACTATCTTATTAATTTTAAGTATCGGTGCTGGTATATACTACTTCACTGGTTATAGGCAGTCACAAATGGAGTTTCCTAATGAAGTTACAATGGAATCCACTACCGGTACGGATTATTCATTCAAGGAAATTCCACAAAAAATACGCCTATTGGAATTTATGTATACAAACTGTCCTGATGTCTGTCCAAATACAACCTATCAAATGGTCGATATACGCGATCGGCTTGTGAAAGACGGTCTGTTTGGCGATAAAGTCGAATTCCTGACAGTCACAATTGATCCAGCTCGGGATACACTCCCGATTATGAAAGAGTACGGTGAGACCTTTAAAACAACTGCTGCAGACGGATGGTATGTATTGCGTGGAGATGCAGAGGATACAAGAAAGCTCGCAGATGCATTCCGTTTCCAATATAAAGACCCCGGTTCAGGATTCCTAATCCACACAAATGCCACTTATCTTATTAATGAAAAAAACCGTGTCATTGAAGTATTTGGAATGGGAGAAAAGGATTTTGACCGAGAAGAAGTTTACAAGAAAATTGTTAAGAATGCTGAAAAGATGTAGCTGATTCCAGAAGATTTGTATATAAAGGTGTAGGCAAAAAAAGACAGCTCTTTTAATTATCAAACCAATCAACCTTCTCCATCCACTCTAAGAGTATAAGAAAAGACTGTCCATTGACAGTCTTGTTCTTATGCGGAAATACTATCCCTCGCACAATTAGAGAAACCTAAATTTCCATGAGAGAAGCTTCAGCTTTGCAGCCTGCATAATCAGCTCCAAGAAAATCTAGTAATTCCTGATTTCGGTCATGAAATTGTTCTAACCCTTTATTATGTGATTTCCACATAATCTCTGTGTTTTTTTCAAAACTCTTAAGTTCAAACGGCGGTCGATAAACGAATGCTTTCCCTTCTTGCTCCAGCTTTTCTATCAAATCCATGGTTTGATTATAATGATGTGCACGGTTCTCCATGGCTTGAACCAGTTGCGGATATTTCTTACGCAATAGTTTCACTGCCCATTTTGTCTGACTGTCGAGCTTCTTCCTGTAGCCCGGCGGCCTGGTCAAGATGATGACATGCTTTTCATAGCCATCTGCTATCGCCTTTTGGATTGGTACCGAATCAGCTAATCCTCCATCATAATAAGGAACATTATTTATTTTAATTTCAGGAAACAGGACTGGAATAGCACATGTGGCCCGCAAAATTGTAGCCCCTTTGTCCATTGTTTTACCATCCATGTATTCTACCTGTCCGGTATAGGCATTTGTCACGCCAAACAAAACTTGACCTTGATAGTTTTGATATGTCTCCCAATCAAAGAAATCCAACTGATTAGGAACCGTATCATAGGCAAACGTCAGCCCAAACAGACTTCGCTCCGTTAGAAAATTGCGCACTCCGACATAGCGCTTATCATTCCGGTAAGTAGATATAAAGCGAATCGTCCTGTTTTTTTGCTCAGAAATATAGGAACAAGCACTAATAGCACCCGCAGAGATTCCCAATATGTAAGGAAACATCATCTCTTTCTCTAAAAAACCGTCTAAGACACCCGCTGTATATACCATGCGGAATGTTCCGCCCTCTAAGATCAAGCTCGTATTTTTTATATTGATAGGAATCATCAAAAAGTCTCCTTTATTCATGCTCATTATAGATGTTTATAGATGTTGTTTAAGCCATAAGCCTCTCTTCATCCACAATCAATTGTAACGTATCAAAACTTCTATAACGCTGGTTAATCTATACTATTTTTCCTAGTAAAAAGGAGCTGTCCCGAAAGCCAGGGAAGTATGGCTAATAAGAGGACAGCTCTTACATTCTATTTAAATGGTAGGATAGTAATAAACTTATTCTTCCACTACAATCCGGTCACATAACACCATAATACAAGGACGTTGTTGATATATCTATTGATACCACTAAATAAGTTGAACAACTAATCCTCAACAAGGAAGTTATGCTATGACCCTTTACATTTATTATAAGGCAAATAATATATATTTTTCTAACTGTAATGACTGCCAAAGTGGTGACTGAAAAAAATACTATTTCAATCTTAGTAAATACAAAATTATAAATCAGGAAGTACATCCCCATTTTTATTTTTATTTTAGTATTTCCATATTATCCAAAACAATATATAATGTTATAAATCCATAATAAGGAAAAAGCGATGAAAAGAAGAGTAAGCGCGCTTAAGCATAACAGAGAACTCCAGTAGCTGAGAATGGAGGATGTAATAGCCCGCCGAACCAAGTCTCGGAGCTTCGTATAGGATATTTCATCTGATATTGATTATGCGTCGGTTTCTCCCGTTAAAGAGATAGAGTATAACCAGGCCTTGTCCTGCGTACTCGAAAAGATTTCTGTGGCGACACAGGAATAAACTGGGGTGGCACCGCGAACTACTAAATTCCAAAAGTCTCGTCCCCAAGGTTGTTAACCTTGGAGGTGAGACTTTTTTATTGGCCTAAAAATCAATGTCTGGGAGTGGATTAAATGAAGTGGAAATACCTCCTTTTACTCTTACTTGGAATTGGAGTATCGAATGTTGGTGCATGGATTTATTTGATTGCATTAAATTTAATTATTTTGGATAAGACAGAATCACCCTTAGCCGTTTCTATCCTATATATCCTATTGCCTATTGCATCCTTATGTACAAATTTCTGGTCTGGGACTTTAATTGATCGGTTCAATAAAAGAAAGCTCATGATTTATCTAGATATTATAAGAGCCATTTTTATTTTTATCTTACCGTTTTTAGATTCACTTCCATTTATTTACTTCATTGTATTTATCATCAATATTGCCAGGTCTATTTTTGAACCAACCTCAATGGTCTACATGACAAAATTAATTCCAAAAACAAATCGACAACGATTTAATGCCATGCGAAATTTTATTAATTCCTGTGGTTTTATACTAGGGCCTTCCATAGCGGGCTTCCTTTTTATCATTGGTTCTCCTAATTTAGCAATCCAAATAAATTCTTTCGCTTTGTTCTTTTCAGTAATCATTATTTTGTTTCTTCCAAATGTAGAATTTGGGAGTGAAGATCGTATATATGAAAAAATTAAACCTTCATTAATGGTGAATGATTGGAGAATCATCCTTCAATTCAATAAAACAAATAAACATATAACATTAATATATATTCTGTTTAGCGGAATTTCTGTATGTATGTCTGCCTTAGATTCATTAGAGGCTGCATTTGCAACCAAAGTTCTCTTTTTATCCGAAAGTACCTATGGATTTCTTGTTAGTATTGCCGGTGCAGGAATCATTGGGGGTTCACTAGTAAATACAATCTTTGCGAATCAATTGAAAATAAATGTACTAATGGGACTTGGAGCGTTCTTCACTCCGATTGGTTATCTAATCTTTGCCTTTTCAAACGATTTTATATGGGCTTCAATAGGATTTTTCGTTTTAACATTTTCTTTATCATTTGCAAATACAGGCTTTTTAACCTTCTACCAAAACAATGTGCCTGTAGATATTATGGGCAGATTCTCCAGTGTCTTAGGGATGCTAGAGGCAGTTTTAATCATCATATGTACAGCCTTAATTGGATTATCTGCCGAACTATTTGATATTCGCCCTGTTTATATCATGGGTTCCTTTATTTTTTTCCTGTTGGGGCTGGTCATTAATTTTGTTATATCTGATCATTCGAAAAGAAGTTATTATATTCAAGTATAAAAAACAATAATAATACAGGTACTTTCTAGAAAAGAGAAAGTACCTGTTTTTTGTATTATTTAATAATCTATCATAATCCTTCAATTCGATCCAACCATTCATTTATTAGAACGTTAAAAATTTCGGGCTGTTCAATTTGTAAATTATGGCCTGCTTTATCCAAAATAGCGAAAGTTGCTCTAGGATACTTTTTAATTAATTCGAGTGCGTCCTGATAGCCAACAGACGAATCTTGTCTGCTCAGCAGGAAAACGCTTGGCTTAATAAAATTTGTTTGGTCAATCTCGAAGGAAAATCCATATTGGTCTATGTACGCCATCAAAAATTTTTCATCACCTAGTTTACTGCCGCTTACAATCTCTCGTTTATACCTCAACCATGTGTATTCATCAAGTATGACATTATTTTTGCTGAAATTCTCTACATCTTCCGTTGTTAATGTGGCTAAAAATTCTTCATCCGTCTTAAATATTTGATGTTTCTCCACTCTTCTGTTTTCTAAATAGGGGAAGATAACCGGACAGATAAAAGCAGCACCTAATAAACTATCATATTGATTTTGAATAACTCCTCTTGCTATATATCCCCCATAGGACTCACCTGCAATGATATATTCTTGGTCAGGCAGGATGGCTTGAATAAAATCTTGAACGGTATTCAGCATATCATCAGCATTTGTAATGTCATCATAGTTTTTCGTCAAACCCATGCCAGGAAGGTCAAAATAAATACGACGATACCCATTTCTATCAGTAAATATGGGTTCCATACACCCTTTCATTAATCGATGATCGAGGGAATACCCGTGTAACATTAAAATGGGTTTACCTTCACCTATGTCTTCATAATATATTTCTGCCTGGCAGACTTTGCAATATGGCATCCTATTAACCTCATTTCTAAGCAGTAAATCCTACATTCAATATTCTCTATAATTCGTTCCATGGCCTTCTTGCCCAGTTTATAGAATTAGAAAAAAAGAGCTGGTCACATCATATGAAGCGGACTGCTCGGAGTATCACTCTCACCTATACATATCAATCAGTAAGACTAAAGCCCATATGATCCGTATAAAGTGCATAGGATTCTAATTCAATGATGTTATCAGGTGCTGAAAATGGAATTATTTTTACATTTCTAAGCAATATCATTCCAGATAAATTGGTAGTATTGCCTTCATTAATAATGCTGTGTATATCATCTTCTGCTTCAAGGATTGATTGTTCCAATAAAGACATCTCACCCATAATAGGTTCTTTTGTATTGATTTTGTCGGCAATGATTAAACAATGAGAAGTCGTTATTTGGATTTTTTTATTTTCTTCTTTATGTAGCTCATCTAAGGTTGCTTGAGTTAATAATAAAGTTATTTTTTTCATATCATGTACCGTATTCAACTCATGACCTGTGACAGTGAAACGCATCATATTTCCCCCTTTATCACGAGCATACTCTTCCAAAAAGTCACTCTAAACAAGTAAATTCTCTATTAGGTTTAAGAAATCCTTCTTCAGCTAACTGTTTCTCCACCACATAAGAGGTTCAACAGAAAAAAGCGTTAATCCTTTTGAATCAACGCAACATTTGGTTCATTATACATATTCAAAGTCAAAGCACCAGTAATGTAAAATATCTCTTTTTATTTACCGTTTTTACCCCGTAAATTCAGTAAGGTAAATAAAACTATTTAGAACTCCATCCACCATCAATGATTAATTCTTCACCAGTAACAAATTTGGATTCATCAGAGGCTAAATATAAATAACCGTTAGCAATATCAATCGCTTCACCTGCGAATGGTGGTAATGGTATTGTACCTTCAAATGCTTTCCCCAATACTTCTCGGGATGTCACACCATGACGCTCGGCAGCACCTGTTAAAATGGCTCCTGGATAAATAGAATTTACTCGGATATTATCTTTAGCAAAGTTGATAGCTGCATGTTTTGATAGGGCACGGACACCACCTTTTGCTGCAGCATACGCAGCTGCACCATTGTCAGCGCTTCCAATAATCGCTGCTAAAGATACACAATTGACGATTGATCCACCGCTATTTTCCTGCATATAAGGAATAACGGATTGCATTCCTAGGAACACGGAGGTTAAATTTAAGTTAATAGTACGATTCCATCCATCTAATGTTTCTTCCAAAAGTGTTTTATGAAACGATACACCGGCATTATTAATTAAAATATCAATTTTACCAAATGCCTCTTTTGTTTGTTCCATTACAGTTTTCCAATCTTCATCAGAAGTGACATCTAAACGAGCACATAGTATATCGCCTTCTATTACAGCAGTTACTTCTTCTAACTTATCAAATGCGATATCTGTTGCTACAACCTTTGCGCCTTCACTTATGAATAATTGAACTGCAGCTAACCCCATACCTGACGCAGCACCCGTGATAATTGCTACTTTATTATCTAAACGTCCCATCAAAATCCCTCCATTCGATTAAATGTGATTTTTTATCACACTTAAAACTTAACAATCCATCCATTTAAGGTCAATCATTTTATCTTTAATTTCAAACAATTCATTGCTAAAATAGTAACAGATTGGACGTGAATGTATGGAAGACCTCTTACAATTAAGCTACTTAGGTAAAACGAACTTCATCGTTGCCATTAAGTCCTTAGCAATACTTGCAAACGAAAAAAAGCTTGTAACTAGCAGCACTTTAACTGAAAAACTAAATGTTGAATCGAGCTTTATTAGGAAGGTATTAGCTAAATTAATGCAGGAAAAAATGGTTGAAGGTTTTGAAGGGCGCTACGGTGGTTATAAGCTGGTTGTTAATCCCGAAAAGACAACTCTTTATGATGTGTATGTTGCCATTGTGAAAGACGCACATCCGACTAAAATGGATAAAGAAATCGATGAAATGGACAAAAATATTTTAGATATTCTACTAGAAGCACAACATAAAATAAAAGATGTCTTGAGCCAATATTCTATTAATGATCTTGCAAATAGTTCTTTAAAAAAGAATCTTTTTTGATTTTACCTTTATATTTTACAATAAAACACCTCTACACTATCAAATTGAGGCCGTTTAGTATTGCCATATCTTTTAATCAAAAAAAGCATGCTTCTTGATACAGAAACATGCTTTTTACTATTATTCTACATCTAAAATTAAGGACTCAATATCTACATCATTTTCGATCATATTATTCTCTTTCATGAATTTCACTGTTTTTTCCATACTCTCGATATCTGATGGTTTGATTTCCATATTGAAGTCATACATTTCATACATTTCTTTTACACCATCTAGAGGTAGTTCGGTTTCCTTTGCTGTAATTTCCATGACTTCCTCATAATTTTCATCGATATATTGCAGTGTCTCTTCTTGTACTTGTAAAAATTTCTTTACTAAGCCAGGATTCTTCGAGTAGAAATCTTCACTAGTTGCAACTACAATTGTTCCATCGACCAGCCCTTCACCATTTGTAACCACCTGGTACCCATCTTGAATCATATTATATGCGGTAGGGCCAGCTAGTAACGCAAAGTCGACTTCCTCTGCTACTAACGCTGCTTGTGCAGAAGGTATATCCATTTGAACAAATTCAATATCCTTTTCTGTTAAGCCTTCAGTTGCTAAATAATTGATAAGCAGTTCATGTAAAATTGTTCCCTTTGGACCAGCAACTTTTTTCCCTGCTAGATCTTCAGGTGATTTAATATCTTTCAGGTTTGTAAATAACATGAAAGCCTCAGGAGAACGGCTATACATGCTCATAATTTTGATATCCGCTCCATTCGATGCAGATAAAATGACAGATGTGGCACCGACTGCATTCAGGAATTGGATATCACCTGAAGCCAAAGCCTGAGTTTGTTCAGGGCCGGTTGTTAAATTGGAATAGCCGAATTCAATCCCTTCTTCCGCAAAAGAATTGGCCAACAATCCTTTTTCCTTTTCTACAATAGAAGGAATATTTAAAGGAGATTGCACATAAGTTGTCTGCACCTTATCAACAGTATACGTGTTCTCCTCGTTATTTTTTGTACTGTTCTTATCAGAATCGGTATCTTTTCCACAAGCAACGATAACTGATATGCTCAGTAAAGCAAGTAAAGATAATAACCATTTTTTCATTTTATGTCCCACTCTCACGCTAGTTTTTCTATGATGTTTTTCTTTATTTCTATTAGAGAAGGCGATAATACATCTCTTGGATATTCATATTGCTCTAAGTTAAATTGAGCATGAATCCTTCCTTCATTAACTACAAAGATATTTTGTCCTATTGCTATGGCTTCTTCGATACTATGGGTAACAAAGATTATACTTTTCTTTTTTAGTTGGTTAATTCTTATTAATTCTTTCTGCATTGCCTCACGTGTGAAATAATCGAGTGCAGCAAATGGTTCATCCATTAAGATAATGGATGGGTCATAGGCTAATGCTCTTGCTAATGCGACTCTTTGTTGCATGCCTCCGGATAATTGGTGTGGATAGGCTTTTTCAAACTTTTTTAATCCTATCAAATTCATTAACTCTTCTATTTCCACATCATTAATCTTTTGTTTTTCTAAACCGAATGTAATGTTCTTAGATACGGGTAACCATGGCATCAAACGGGGTTCTTGAAATACAAAGCTAATTTTTTCATTGCTATTAATGGACACTTCTCCTGCATCGCATTGCTCCAGATTGGCTAATATGCGCAGGAGTGTCGTCTTCCCACATCCGCTTTTTCCGAGAATGACACTGATGCTATTCTGAGGGAATTCGACATTAACATTTTTTAAAACATCATGCTTTTTTCCATCTACCATAAAACTTTTATAAAGTTGATTTATTTTAATCCCAGCTATTGTCTATACCTCCAATACGAGTGAATTTCTTGCTAAAGAACGAGAAAATTTTATCGCAGATGACTCCCAGGAGGCCGATCACCAGAATTCCCACAATCACTTTATCAGAGCGAGACATCGTCTGCGCATCCAATATGAAGTACCCCAAACCGCTTGCAGCGGCAATCATTTCAGCACCAATAATAGCTCTCCAGCTATATCCCAGGCCAACCTTCATTCCTAAAAGAATATCTGGGACAGCAGACGGAAGAATTATTTTCAGAAAACGTTGCCTTGGATTTAATCCTAAAACTTTTCCGACCTCCAAAAGCTTATAATCACAAGAACCAAAGCCCTTTTTTATATTTAAAAACATTGGAAAAAAGGAAGCTAAAATGATTATGATTGTTTTGGATTCTTCTCCGATACCAACCCATAAAATTAGCAAGGGAATCAGGCTAAGTGGAGGTACATTTCTGAAGAACTCCACAATATGATTGTAATAAGGAGAAAGGGCAGGCTTTAAACCAGCAATGATGCCTAGAAAAAAGGCGAATACAAAGGCAATCGAAAAGCCGACTAGTACTCTATATAAACTTGCAAAGATATGAATAAATAATTCTCCGTTTTGTACCATTGATACAAAGGTATTCCATACTTGCATTGGACTAGGCAGAATATAGGCACTCCAAACTTCGAAATAGCTGCATAAATACCATGCGATTAAAATACAAGCAATCGGTATCAATCTTTTTATAAGATTATTCATTTGTTATCCTAACTCCATCTCCATTATGGCAGCCACCTTGGCAATATAACATTTCTATTAATTGTTTTTCTTGCTTAGGAGTACTCTGGAAAAAGCAATCAATATCATCCTTCGATGCAAGGCTGACTACATTAGGGATATTATCAAAAAAGCCTGGTGGAATCGGACTGTTTTCAGTTGGTTTACTATTAAGCTTGATTTGGTGATCTCTGCAAAATTCAGTCCATGTTTGAAATATCGTATTTTTCAATGCCAAGCTAGTTCCTAGGTCTTTTAAATCTGTACAAGGAGTGATGATATATAGTTCTGCATCATCATCTTTATATCTATTAGCCAGTTCTTCAGCACAATGAATTAAGATTGGTTGGATAGTAGCGTACTCCTGGCCAATTTGATCATAATGAGTTTTTACATAGGAAATTGCTTTAGGACATCTATTATCACAAAGGAGCTGATTACATCCTTCGTATCGCTCTTTGTATTTATTTTTCACAGTCATCAAGTGATTTTCCTCACAAGTAACAACCTGAAAATCTAAGCATTCTAAGGTAGAATATAATTCTTCCTGTTCATACATTTTTAAAACAACAGGATTTAGCCAAATATATTTTTTCACTTCCTTCTCCTTTCTAATTAGAAGTGATAAAGATTAACAAAATTATTTCTGAATAATATTATCATAAATGATAATGGTTATCAATGAAGTTCATATTCATTTATATCATTGCCAAAGAAAGTAAAATCTGTTAAACCTTAAAATATCTACTGTCCTTACAGTTAGCTTTAATTTATCATCACCAAATTTAAAATAGATATATAAATTAAGGACATAACCTATTAGGATAATAGATTATGTCCTTTGTTATTTCTAGAAAGACTTCATTTGTTTAAATACTTTTATCCATAAAAACTTATTATTTCGCTAATAGAGAATCTGTCCCATTAGCCTCCATAATTACTACTCAGTAGCAGTCTTGGTCTTCAACTTTTAACTGCTTCAACCATTTTCTAACTCGTTATATTGTTGTGCTGAACTAGATGGGACAAATACGATTGGATATTTTCCGCGTAATTGTTTCTTCACTTCCTGGAACAGCCGCAATCCTTTTTCATTGTGCCATTCCTCTAGCTTTACTCCATTTTCCTTTAATAGGTCGGTTTCTAACTCAATCCAATTGCCATATTCCGATATCCATTCCAATAGTTCTTCCTGTAATTTATCTGATATAGGGAAATTATCTATCTCCAAATTTACTCCACAATCATTACACCAAATTGGGTCACTCATAAAATCAGCTTCAAATTTATATGAAGTATGGTTGCAATTTCTATTTTGTTTCCAAATCATTAGTTAATCCCCATTTCAACTTTATAAATGAAGCTTGCAAATATACAATACTATGATTATATCTGTTATATACATATTATTACAAAACATCCCCTTTTTGCTGCATAAAAAATAGAGCTGTTCACAGCTCTGGATAGTATTGTAATATCCCGTTTTTTAAATTTGTATGAATTAAATGATCTTCTGTTTCCTACTTAGTTTAAAAAATCCTTTTTATATTGAACAGCTAGAAATATTCCTGAAGCAATGAATGCAAGAGAATATTTAAATAAGAAGAAAATTTGCCACATATATTCTTTCGGGAAAATTACGTCACATAAAATTACTACGCTTAACATAATGAAGGTACTTTTTAAGTGTATTTGATTTGTTCTTTCGTCAGCCTTACCTATTTTTCTATAAAATACGTACAACAGAATTACTCCGACTATAAGCAATAAAATACCGATGCCAATAAGCATATTCCAATTACCAGTTGATGCTTCCGCCCAAGTTTTTAATGGATAAAAAGTTGTATTAGATATTTCCTCACTTTTCATTTTGATCGCACCCTTTCACATAAGTAAAAATATGGTTAATATCTACGTTAAAGAACTCAGCAATTCGAAAAGCTAAAACAAGGGAAGGAGAGTAATTATTCTTCTCCATCACATATATGGTTTGTTTGGATACTCCCACAGCGTCAGCCAGCTCTTTTTGGGACAATCTTTTTAAAACTCGATGCTCATATACTTTATTTTCAACGTAATCCTCCATTTTTTCTTTCAAGGTCAACACCTTCCTTTTTTTACCATAAATATATAATAAACTACACTTTTATAAAAGTAAAGTAAACTTATACAAAGGATAAATATTATTATGCAAATTAAAAAGGGTTAGAATCCTATCATCGATTCTCACCCTTTTTATATTTATAAAAAAACAGCCTAGAGATGTTCTTTCAACAATCAGGTTTATTACCCTTTAAACGAATAAGATGGACTTCCCTTTACATCCATTTTGATCCTGAAAAGTCCTCCTGATAATGGGTAATTCTTAAGTTGTTCTTCACTAAGTCCCGATTTTGCTGTAGTTATATATAATTCATTTAAATCTTTCCCTCCGAAAGTACAAGATGTAACATTTAGTGCTGGGACCTCTATGGAGCCTATCTGTTCACCTGTTTTAGGGTTCCACCTAGATACTTTTGAACCACCCCAATGGGCAATCCACAACATTCCTTCTTCATCTATAGTCATACCATCAGGCATTCCTTCTTCTTCTTTGAAACTGATAATTTCCACGGGATTTTCAATATCACCCGTAACAAGATTAAAATTAAAACAACTAACCTTTTTAGATAGAGTATCTATGTGATACATAAATTTATTATCAGGTGACCATGCCATGCCATTGGATAAGCCAATCTTACTCAGCTTCTTCTCTACTTTTCTATTTGTATCTAAGCAATAAAGGGAACCTTGTTCTTTAATATAAGATTTGTCCATTGTACCTGCCCAAAAGCGTCCATAAGCATCACATTTTCCATCATTAAACCGATTATTAATCAAGTGACTCTCCGGTTCATTTATCAGGGTTACTTTTTCCGTGGAGTAATTCAAAAAATAAAAACCATTTTCTAATGCCACTACTGCTTCGTCTATATTTCGAGGTACTATTGCCCCAATATATTGTTCTAACTGAATTCCGTGGTTTTCATTTGTATTTGGATTAAAGATGTATATCTTTTTTTCTAAAATATCAATCCAATATAACAATTGTCTTTGCCTATCCCAGCATGGACCTTCTCCCAGTGTCGCTTTTACATCTAGAACCAATTCTAAAACTCCTACCAAGCCAAACACCTCGTTTAGTATTATTTTCTCTATGTCCTTTATTCTATAACGATAAGAAGTAATCCTTCTTTCGCTAAACTGGCTCATTTTACTAACTAGAAATTGGCCCGGCAATAAAAATAGGCACGGATTTCATTCATTTAAAGATGAAATCTGTGCCTATTTTGGGTATCTCCTTCAGAGCTTGAAATTGAATGAATGAAATACTTCTCCAATAATTCCTTTCAGCTGGCGGACACCTATATCTGTGTTTGTCATGATGATTAATCCTGTTTCTTTATAATTCTTTAAAAGGTAAAAGTTGCTTGGACTTTCTGTAAGTAAATCAAAAGAAATGATAACCCCGCAAGGTTGTAAAGATTCTCCTTAATGTTCAGATCAGTAAGCACTCATACACCCCAGAGTTTTTTACAACTGTTTAGATAAAGTATCAAACTCAGTTGCTCTTTTCCTCTTTTCAATAATAATGGTTGCCCCAAGTAACGTAAGAGCAAAAATTACTAAAACGACCGGAAATAGATTCATTGTATAATTCTGAAACAGGATTCCTACTAACGGAGGTAAAATGGTTACCCCAACAGAGCCAAAAGCTACTTGAAGCCCAATAATTGCACTTGCACTCCTTTTCCCAAACCTTCTTGGAGTTTCATGTATCATGGTTGGAAAAATTGCCGCACATCCAAGACCAATTAATATGAATCCACCGTACAAAACGCTGCCTGTTCCAAAAGCAACCGTAATAATTCCTATGAGTAGTGCAATTTCGCTAAACAGTAACAATTTCTGATTAGATAGCCAAAACGTAATAAAACCAGAAATAAACCTTCCCATGGTTAAACTTGCAAAGAATACTGATATTATGAAACTAGCAGTAGCTACTGATAATGACTTCATTTCTATTAAATAACTACTTCCCCACAAAAATATTGTACCTTCTAAACCAACATAAAATACAAAAGATAATAGCGCAAAAACAACTCCCTTTTCTTTTAAAACCGAGCCATTGGACACGGGACTCTCTTCAGACTTTTCGGATCCCTTTTGTTGATTTGTCTTCCAGAGAGGAATAGATAGGAAGAGAATAATAGCTAATACAATTTGAATACCGCCAATAATAAAATAACCGTTTCTCCAGGAAAATTGATTATTTAAAACGACACCCATAATAACTGGGCCGAGAGTTGCTCCTACTCCCCAAAAAGCATGTAACCAATTCATATGATGTGCTTTGAAGTTAGCAGCCACGTAGTCATTTACAGAGGTGTCAATAGCGCCAGCTCCAAAACCTAAAGGTAATGCACAGACAATTAATAATAAGAAATTTTGTGTAAACGCAAACCCTATCAATCCAATCACAGTAAGCAATACACTACCTAGAACTAGTCTTCCCGTTCCGATTTTTTTATTAATTCGCATAGTCGACAAGCTAGAAATAACCGTACAAATTGCAATAGTCATTGAGATTAAGCCTGCCGCACTATGTGCTACATTAAATTCTCCCACCATCTCAGGCCAAGCTATCCCTAAAAGGGGATCGGGTAACCCTAAACTAATATAAGTGGCATAGATGATAAATATAAAAATTATCTTCCGCAAAAAGCAGTCCTCCATTATTCGCTTATGTATAAAGTTTTAGCACAGTGAGCGCCTGATTTAGTCTGGTATCAATATAGCGTGTCTCACCATTGTTCTCTATCTTTAATCAGAACCTGATAGTAGTTAACTACATATCGTTAAAATAATATATCTTCATTTATTAACCTATGCACTAAATTCATGTTGAATCAACAATACACATTGTTCATCTTTTTAATAATCACAGGAATTTCAGATAAATCATCCACAATAAAATCTGCATCGGCTTCAGACCAAAAAAGAAAATTAGCAATAGTACACAAAAACATCTTTTCCATTTAATAGTAGTTCTTTTTCTATTCGCATACCAATCTTTTGAGCAACTTTTTGAGAGGCAGTGTTGTCTTTTTGAATAAGGGCAATCATTTTTTCAAGCTTCAGCTTATTCTTCCCATATTCCATTACCCCTCTGGCTGCTTCAGTTGCAAATCCCCTACCCCAATATTCCTGTGAAATCCAGTAACCAATTTCAATCTCTTTTTTTCCATCTATCAATTGGGGTACCAATCCTGCATGACCTATTCTGTTGTTGCTTTCTTTTTCTAAAATGAGCTTCAATCCATAATTAGGATTAATGGCATATGTATCAATAATCCAATTCAAAAATTTTTGAATTCCTTCTTGATCTCTTATTTGTCCGTTTCCTATATATCGCACAATATTAGGATTCGTTAAAAGTGATTCAAGAAAATCTAAATCATGATTATTATATGGTCTCAGCAATAAACGGTCTGATAGTGTTTCCATCATAAACTCCTCTTCAATTGTAACTTATGGGAACATTGCGGTTCCTTTTCGTTCATTTCAAAAAAATTATCAATCTCTCTTAGATTCATACCAAGCAAGTTTAACAAATACTTTCATTTCTAAATTCACATTGAAATCGTTCCACACCCGGATATTTTTCTCCTAAACTTGTTATCATGAAGCCATATTTACGATAAAAATCCACCCCATCCTTATCCGTTTCAGCAGAGATAAGACAGAATTGATTGGACAGGAAATTTATCATTTTGCTGCCAATCCCTTTTTCTCTTTGTTCCGGAAATACAGCAATATGTGAAATGACACATTCTTTTGGACTAATCATTTCAAATCCTATGCACCCAACATATTTCCCATTGCATTCTAAACCAAATAATTTTCGATTTGGAGATTTTAAATATTTATTGTATTCCTCGTCAATCCTAAATTCTGATGTCGCATAGGAAAGAAGATTCCGTATTAATGGATGGATTTTTTCGGTATTAATTTCTTTCATATCATTATCCTTCAAATGTGTGATGATTAAATAATTCTTCAATTACACGCAATATCCTTCTTGTATTAACCTGGACCATTAGATATATAAATCACATAAAAATCCTTCCTGCAAACAAACAAAAAGACACTAACTCAACACACTCCTAAGTGTTGAATTAGTGTCTCTAGCCATCTATTTGAACCTATATTAACCTCAAGCAACAAAATTGAATCATTCAGCCTTAAACTTCATATTATTACTATTTGTTTACATACTGTAGAAAGTATGAAGTAACATAATTTCCCAAATAATATATAATTAAATTATGGAGGTGAATATAATCAGAAAATATATTATTTTTATAGGTACCTTTTTAATCATTGGAATTATTAACTTTGCATTAACCTCATCGCTTGATGCTTCTTTCTTTGATTACAGTGTGTTTGTTGGCTTCTTTTCTACAATAATTATTTATTTTTTTACTTCAACTGGCGGCTACACAAGTCGCAGTCTTGATGTTCAAATTCAAGGCAGTACTGGCCTACGACCAGAAGGAACTCAAAGTAAGTTTAATCCTTCCTATGTTTTCTTTGGCTCTCTTGCATACTTTTTAACCTCACTTATTATAACGATTTTCATTTATTTATAATTCTATTGTATATTTGTATCTCTTTACCTAATACAATCTATTCTTAGCGTTTATGAGATTCATATACACCGTTGTCTTGAGGAGAATATAAATATGAGTTTTCTTGACACTATGGATCCTTTTTTATTGCAGCTAGTTATTGTCCCAACCATTGTGATTGGATTAGGCGTATTAGTCTCAGCCATAACCAATAAAATTTTTATTGGCCCGCTAGTGACTTTAATAGCCAACCTGATCTTTGAAGTTTGGCATTCTAAATACTATTATCAATATCCTGATATTTCATTTTCAGAATGGAACATCATATTTCCTAGTATTTCCTTGTTCCTATCAGCAATTATTGTAGCTTATATTAGAACCAAAAATTAAAGATCCTATCAAATCCATTATTAATAAGAGAAATCTTTTGTCCAAATAAAAAGCATTAATCCATATGGACTAATGCTCTCTAAGAAAATCAAATTTTCCCACTATTACCTTCAGTCAATTGTTAATTAAATTTCTCTTTATTAAAGCTGCGATTTGTTTATCATTTTGATCCGGATTGTTTTCCAAATGTTTAATAATTAACTCTTGTCTCTCCACAGGATGATTTTGACTCAGCTTTGCCTGTGCTTCTATTTTGGTAATAATAATCTTAAAGGCGACAAGCTCTCTTATCATACCTTCGATTATACTGGAATCTAAGTCTAGATAATGGTATGAGCTATCTGCCTTTTCATACTTATTAACCAGGCTATTTAAGGTGTGATGGATGACATTCTTTTCACTCACAATCTCCATTCTGCCATATACATGAATAGAAACATAATCCCAAGTAGGTACTGATTTAATAGTTTCATAATAAATAGGAGAAATATAACAATGAGGGCCATGGAAAACAGCAAGGACCTGCTGTTTTCCTGCTTCTTCCCACTGTTTGTTTGCACGCGCCATATGGCCATATAAGGCAAATTGATCTTTATCTAATATTAGGGGTAAATGCGTAGCATATGGTTCGCCGTTATGCTGTGAAAAAAGAGTAGCGAAGCTGTATTTTTCAATAAAATCATAAATGGTTTCTTTGTCATCGATAGTAAAGCACTCAGGTATGAACATCGTGATATTCCTCCTTAAGTTCGTCTATGAAAAGAACAAAGAAGAGTTAAAAAGATATGATTCCAGATATGTAAAAATATTAAAATTCAAAAGCTGAATCTTTTGCCGTCAATATCATATCCGTACTTATAGTGTTGAAATACGAATCAATCAATTGCTTCAATTCATTCATGGCTAGATTAGCACGTTCAGCTTGTTCTTTGTTAATGGATTCAATGAATAGGACAGCATCCGTTGTGTCATCAGTTAGCATCGTTCTTTGAGCTTCTCTCCAGTTTAAGCATCTGCAAATAGCTCCGTCCTGATCATAATAGATGATTTCCTCCGGTAAAGCAGGGGAATCTTGATCAGCACCAAGTGGCAAGAATGGTTCTCCTCCTTTTGCTTTCCCAAGACGTAAGTCCCCAGTGATACAATTTAAATCTTCTCCGCCACAGGGAACAGCATATTTTAGAGAAACACTATTATAGATGTCCACCAAAGGATTAATTGGTGTAAACTCTCTACCTTGATTGGCTCTCTTTAGCAATGCTTCAATCGATGAACGAGTACCCTTTTTCGTTTTAAATTTACCAAATGCTTTACGCCATTCATCAACAACTTGATTTTGGCTAAATGTATCTTCTGTCAGAAACTGAGTAGCCTCCTTAGCCGCTCTGTTAAGTAGTTCAGAGAAATCATCATGGTTTTCTTCCGAACCTCGATTATTAATATTTCTAACAATTAACATATTAATTTGAGCATCCGGGAAAACATCCCAAAATTCAGTATCGACAATAAATTTCACCATCACACAACACTCCACTTCATCGTTTTTAATCATGAAAGGATCTATAAATAGTTATATCAATGATTTACTCATGATAAAGTCGACTTGTTCTTCATCACCCATATAGAAGGAGTGAGCTCCTATTTGAACAAATCCTCTTTTTTTATAAAAATTAAGAGCAATCTCATTCTTTTCCCAAACGCCCAGCCACATAAGCTTCTTCTTTTGTCCAATGGCTATTTCCTCTGCCTTATCCATCAGATAGTTGCCCAATCCGCTTCTTTTAAATTTTGACTTTATATAAATCCGCTCAATTTCTAGTGCCTCATCAGCTATTCTTTCAGTTTGAGCATCATTGAAATTGACCTTTAAATAGCCTGCGAGTTCTTCACAGAAATAGATGAAATAAAATTCAGAGGAAGCATTGGATAATTCCGTCTCTAACTGTTCGCGATTAAATGCCCTTTCTAAATAGGCCTTTAAATTTTCAGGCGAATTCTGATCCTTAAATGTATCAGTGAATGTCTGAATACTAATTTCTTGGAGGATCTGTATATCTTCATGATTGCACTTTTGTATATTTACATTCATTTTATGGATGTCTCCTTTATGTAATCAATACGTTCTCTTATTTCCTTTTTTCACAAATTCCCAATCTACTTCAATATTTTTTCTAACTCTTTGAAGGAGATCAAAAATAATATCTATCTCTGTTTCAGATAATCCAGCTAATGCTACTTTATTAGAATAATCATTCTCTCGTTTTATAAATGGGTAAACCTTTGCCCCTTTTTCCGTTGGAAAGAGCTTTTTTATTTTTTTGTTTTGATGATCAGCTTTCTTTTCAATAAAACCATTCAGTTCAAGTTTTTTTATAGCTCGTGCAGCCGTGGTTCGATCCACTTTTATCATCTCAGCTAACTTCTCTTGAATGATACCAGGATTCTCACAAATGCGGACCAGGTACAAATATTGCCCTTTAGTAAGGTCATATTCCTTAAATTCTATATTACTAATCGAATCTAAAGCCCTGGCAATCATGCCTATTTCCCGTAGAATTTCCTTCATAAATACATCTCCATTACTTTAAGCACTTAAATTATGCTATTATAATTATTATAGTACATTTTGTTGTATATGCAACAAAATGTATAATGAAAAAGACCGCAATGGATGTGCACCCTAAAAGTTAGAATCAAAAGGCAACTTTTGGGGTCACCTTCAATTTAGCAGCCTTTTCATTACATCTTATTTGTTACCACATCACAGAATTCATCTGCAGCTTCATAATGAGGTGTATGACCGCTATTTTTCATCGTATATATTTCACCTTGTTTAACCTCGGTTATATACGTTTGAACTTGAATCGGGCAGGTCACAACATCATGCTCTCCTAAAATTAAGAGACAGGGGATATTGATTTTTTTCAACAGAGGCAAAACTGACTCAAATATCTTTCCTTCATCTCTTAAGCGGTCGAAATGGATTGCTGATTTATTATAGAAGTTATCCCACTGATCATCTGAATATACGCCTGTATCAGTTGGATTAGTAAAATTATGAGTATAGATTTCCATCCTATTTTCTTCTAGAAGTTCACCAATCTCCATATACCCCTCTACCAGTTCTCGTGCTGAAAGAGTGGCGTCATTATAAAGTTTTATACACTTCAATTCATGCTCGACCATCTTATATTTTTCAAATAAACTAGCCGTTTTTTTAAGAAGTGCTTTAGCTGTTAGTCTAAAATCAAATGTTGGTCCTTCAAAAATTACTTTTTCTACGGAGTTAGGATACCGTGATGCATAAAGTACTGCCAGGTAACCTCCAAAAGAATGCCCTATTATAGACCATTTCTTTATTCTAAGTAATTGCCGAAGCCCCTCACAATCGTCAACCAAGTCATCAAGACAAAATGTTTCTCCAATACTTATGCCTTCAGACCTGCATACCCCTCTTTGATCAGATGCTATTAGTTTGAATTTATCTCCTAAACGAGTCTTTTGGTGATAGGTGAAATCGAAGCAGCCTTCTCCGGGGCCTCCGTGTAAATATAAAATCGCTTTATCACATTTTTTATGGCTGATTTCCACATATATCTTTTTCCCTTTAATATCAATTAATTGTCCATTCTCCATTTAGTTATCCTCCTTATATTCAATGATTAGATTATCTACTTCCTATATAAGGAGGAGCTCTTGTAGAGAAGCATAGAATACAGTGTTAATGAAACGGCTTATTACAGTACCTCACAATTTACCTCCAATCTAGTTTTTAAAAATCCTTTTAGGTTTAAAGAGAAAACTAAGTTATTCTATTGAGAAGCAACTATCCTAATTCGGATTAGGGTTTTTAAGAACCTCACTTAATTGTAAAGGAGAGATAGTTCCTTGATGAAAATATAATTGCCATCTGCCACCAATCAATTTCCATATTGAACTTCGATAGGTATTACGATTACGAGTGCTATCAACAATGAAATAAGTAGATAAAACAACATCTTGCGCTAACGGATAAATATTATAGTTATAGAGTGACATCTCAGTTAAAACCACTCCATCTTCCAGACAGGCTTTTTTATCAAACATAAACCCTGAACTGCCAATCTCAAAGAAATCGTCTGCCAGTATGTTATCCAGCTTGTCCCGACTTTTACGAACTTCAAATCCAATATGGCTTTCTTCTAATTCCTTTAATTGTTCCTTTAATTTCACATCCATTTAATCAGTCCCTTTACTAACGCATTATTATTTTAATCCGCTTATTTTATAGCCCTTTATCTACTAATTGTGTTTTTACTATCTAATATTTATTTTCAAATTAGGTGTAGCATTCTCATTTCTGGTGAGGTATCTTAACATTTTGCGCTTGAAATTGAATATTTTTCTGTATTTCTTCAAATGTTAGACAATGGAGGTGAGAGTAAATGAAGAATAATCAAGATCAATCTAAATTCCGGGTACGAAATCAGGAAACGACATCAAAAAACGGTGATACTCCCTTAAAACATATACCCACTGTAAATAGCCGTCACGGTTCAAATATCAAGACGAATGATGAGTGATCTAATGATATCAGCCAAATGAAAGGAGCAATTGGATGACTAACTCTAGCAAGGATTCTATTCAAATAAAAATGGAGCAAATTTTATCTCATACCTGCGGCTCCTTTGAGTATTGTACAGAAACCAATATCCAGACTTTTTTAACCCAATGCTATGAAGAAAATATCGATCCCCAATATTGCTTAAGCTGGATCGCAGAGCATAATGCAAAAATCCCTAATTGGGCTAATGTATCTAAAATCTCACAGGAATGGATTAATGGACATACCTCTACTGGCTCTACGTTTTTTAATAATGAGGGAGATGTACTTCGGTAAAAGCAAAGCTGTCCATAGGGCAGCTTTTTATTACTTACCTTCACTTCTATTTGATGGTAAAAGTTTTTTCAAAATCGCTAAATTTTCTACAAGAAATGCAGCGTTTTTTTCCATTCCACGCTTCTTACACCACCCAATGCTATTGAAGGCATCTGTAAATCGATAAAAGGGCAATACAATATCTAAATCAATTAAAGGTCGGATACTTTTATAGCCCTCTTTATATGCCTGGTAGAGGGTATGATCGCAGCTTAAAATATCACGATAAATTTTAGTGAAATCGATTTCTGTTGAACCAAATCGTACGGATTCAAAATCGATGATTCCTGAGACTTGATTGTCGTCCGCTATAATATTGGCGGGGCGAAAATCCATATGTACTAAGCTTGGTCCGTCTGGGGCAGGGAGTTGCCGTTTCATGATTTCAAACTTTTCTATAGCCTGTTCATATAAATGTTCATCCAATACATCTCTTACATCCACAGCAAAACTATAGAATTTTGATTCAAGAAAGTCGGACCAATTCGGGAATTCATTTTGTATGGCAATCAACTCGTTCGTTATCGGCAGCTGAATAGAATGCATTGAAGCATGTATAACTCCAACATGATATACTGCTTTGGGTGAAGCCACAGGTGTTAAAGGTTGTCCTTTTAATTCGGAAAGCAAAAAAGCACTAGGGCACTCCTCATCTCCAAACCAACAATCTAGCATATCAGGAATCGCAATTCTTCCTTTTAAAATCTCATAAGCTTCCAATTCCCGCTGAAACTTTAACTTTGTATAAGGAATTTTAATAAAAACCGTCGCTCCCCTAAGCAACTCACATTTATAGACGTTTGAACTAAAGGAATCTTCAACTTCATTCATTGATATTACCTGCAATCCAAAATGTTCAATGATACGTTTTATAATAAAAATCTCCTCCTCATCGAACTTACTCTATCTGAAAGCTCAAAGACAACGCTCTTTACGATACTCGTTTCTCAATATAAAACAACAAAATTTAACATATGTATTCCATCTTTAAAAACTCGAAAGTGCTGCCATTTGTATCTTGCATAAAAATCTCAACATCTTTAAATCCAACTTTTCTATATACATTAATTGCTCTTTGATTAAATGTAGCAACTGATAAGGTGATTTTTTGAGGATTCGCTTCAGATTTAATAAACTCCATCCCTGCCTTTAAAAATTCTAATCCCATCCCTTTTCCAGTTAAATCAGGCCTCATCCCTAAACCGATATCAACCGTGTTATCGTCAATTCTGTGAATACTCAAGAAAGCTATTAATTCTTCATCTTTTGATACAGCGAACATAGAGTTACCTCGTTTATCAACATCTAAAAATTCCTCTAAATCATCTTTATCCGCTTCCAAATCATAAAAAGAATATTCACTATCATAATGCCAGGTGAAAGCAATTGTTTCTGCTTGTTCTTGTGCCATACTATATATTTCAAATGACATTCTATCTTTCACTCCTCATTATTTTTATTCACCTTAGCTGTAAAAAAGAAAGCAAGATAACTTGCCCTCTTGAAAGAATTTACACCTGTTTTTCCTTTTGAAAAGTAACTATTACAACACCAGCAATAATTAAAATGGCACCTACAAAGAAATTAATGCCCAACTTTTCATTTAGTATGAGCCACCCTAAGAAAGAACCAACCAGTGGCTGAAAAAAGAAAAATAATGAGCCGATTCCTGCATCCATCATTTCTAATCCTTTGTTCCAAAGGAAAAACGCTCCCGCAGTTGAAACTACCCCCAGATAGATAACCCCCATGATAACTAAAGCACTATCATAGTCAGCAGCATTTGATTGAAGTTCCCATATCATTACAGGTGTTGTAAACACAAGCGCAAACATGACCGCATAGGTAGTGATTGTTAATGACGTAAAACGCGCAGAGGCAATTTTTACATAGACGGATAATAAAGCCCAGGTAATGGCAGCTCCCACTAATATCATGCTACCTAAAAAATAATCTCCAGCCTTTGTATCCCATCCAATAACAATGGTGACTCCGATTGATGCGAGTATGACCGAGATAACTTTTCTGCCCGTTAGCTTTTCCTTCAGAATAAGCGTTGCAAAAACAACCATAAAAGCTGGTGTAGCTGATGTTATTAAAGATCCCGTATGGGCATCGGATAATTTAGTACCAATGAATTGAAAAGCAATTGATACAAAGTAACCTATAAACCCAATCCACCCCAGCAGCAGCCAATCTTTCATCTGTATCGTTTCACGAGTTTTACTTTTGACTTGAATGGTCTTTAAAATAGCGTACAAAACAACAAATGCAACTACATACCTTAGCCATACTAGCGTCAATGGCGGAATAAAATCCAAAACATATTTGCTCACTACGTACATACCGCCCCACAAACTGGCGGCCAAGGATAAACAAACAGCTCCGAGTAAACTTTGTTTCATTTTGAAAATACCTCCGTCTACAAAAATAGGATTATTAAAAATCATCTTCAGCTAAGACGAGGTATGACTTTTTTGACTGTTCATTCCTCAACTTATGAATGAACAGCTGGTTGGTCATTTTCTAATAGATTTAATTACAATCTCATTACCGATTACACCACAAATTGCCATTTTGTATTCATCTAAAGTATAAACTATCTCTTCTACTATACGTTTTTAATCTCCAGCCATTCATTTTCTAAAATACTCATTTCCCATAAACTCCAGTATTCATCGCCATTTTTACTTGCATCTCTATGTAAACCCTCTTTTACAAATCCTGCCTTTTCGTAACAATCAATGGCAGAGTCATTAAAGTCAAATACTCCAAGACTAACCCTATGTAAGTGAAGTTCTTCAAATGCGATTTTAAGTATTTCTTTAATCATTTGCTGACCGATCCCTTTACCTCTTGTGTTTTTATCACCGATTAGGACTTTTCCAACTCTTGCAGATTCGTTTTTTCTATCAATTCTCCCCAAAGAGATATGTCCAATAACGTTGCCTGTTTCTTGATCAACCACTTTATAAATCAGAGCTTCTGAGTTAGCATGATTGGCATTCTCCATGTACTTTTCTAATTGAGTATCATTCAAGGGATAGTTAAACCCAGGGCCACCCCATTGAAGTAAAAATGCAGGCGAATCAATCCAATTGATAAGCTGTTTAAAATCAGAGCGTTCAAAATACTTTAGTTCTATCATGATTACCACCTCCCCTTAATACTGGTCTAGATATATAGAACATCTCTAATTTAAAGACTTCTTAAATACATAACTTACTTTGTCATAGTTCATCCGCTCTTCATAAAAACGATGGGTATCTTTACGCTGCAATCCTGATGATAAGGATATCGTTTCATAATTGTTTTCCTTAGCCCATTGATGAACATATGTAAGTAATTGTTCACCATATCCTTTGGAACGTTTATTTATATCCGTAACCAAATCACATACCCAAACAAATCGTCCATAATAAAGAGTGATCATCGTTTTAAAACCAATTACCGCAACTATTTCACCCGCATCAACCAAAGCAAACATTTTGTATCTATCGCTTTCTTGTGCATCCAAGACGAGTTCAAGATAGGAGTTTTCATCGAGATGAGTACGCAGCTGCTTCATCACAGGGAATGCTTCAACTATTTCATTTACTGATTTAATTTCTTTAATCGTGAACGGATCCATAATCCACCTCTTATTTCTGAATATTTAGTCATTTTATCTTGCAATTTGCCTGTTCTACTCTATTCTTTAGTAATTCCGACTTCCTTTATTTTTCCCCCAGTAAAAAGCCATGGAATAACTCCCCTCCAAAAGGTTCTAATATATTTTCAACTAAATGGATTACTTGATCCTTTTCTCCTGTCTTATAAAAACAATCAAATGCTTCTACAAATTGGTTTGCAAATAATTCATCATATTGCTTGAGAGAACGAACTACCCATTTTGATGTGCCAATCCATTGACGGTTTGCTCTTAAGATAAATTCACTTACCAATTCAGCAAGTGTATTGGCTATAAAGAGTTCCTCTGCCCGATTCGTACAGCCTTTAAAATCATCGAGTGCATCCGTAATAAAATAACGCTTCGTATTGATTATTTCGGCTGTCCATTCTTCTGGACCTTTAGCCAGTATTTCTTTAGCCTCTTTTTTAATCGAATCGATTATTCCGCAATCTTTTAAGATTATCCCTTCAGAAATCATTCTTGACAGTGAAGGTCTTGCCCTTTCACAGTCACTTTCAACAAACAGTTTATAAGAGGTTAAATTATATACGAACATTTCAATAGGCCATCCAAATTCAACTAATGACTCTCGATAGGATGAACTGATATTTTTATCGAAAATAACGATATCCAAGTCAGATGTTTCAGTTGCTTCACCCCGAACAACGCTCCCTGCCAATAGAGCACCCTGACAGTTTGGAAAATAAATTTTAATAAACCGTTGCCCGGCTTCAATTGGACTTATTTTATTAAATCCACCCATTGACTCACCTCTGATTCGACAAATTTCTCAATTATTTGATTCTACATTGAGATATGAAATACCTTCCAAAAACCAAAGCTTTATCGAAAACAAAAAAGAACTGGTTGACAGCTCTTGATTTTATTTAATAGTTTCCCATTCTTCTCGCAATAAGCCCATTCTAATTGAATCGTAATATTCGTTATCATAGAAACGGCATTTTCTTAACCTTGCTTCCATTTGCATACCTAATTTTTCTCCAACTTTGATCATTCGCTGATTACCAGACCAGGTTGTGTACCCTACACGAACTAAAGGCATCGTTTTAAATAAATGGTCAATCCATAAT
Source organism: Bacillus sp. z14 (2026) (assembly GCF_058313575.1). Lineage (NCBI taxonomy): Bacteria > Bacillati > Bacillota > Bacilli > Caryophanales > Bacillaceae > Bacillus > Bacillus sp. z14 (2026). Next base: position 147,490 of record NZ_JBZFQK010000002.1, on the reverse strand, counting down.
TTTAAAGCTCTCGTACCATATCCCCCATTCCAATATTGAGGATTATATATACCAATGCCCATTTCTAGCCACTTTGACGGCTCATGCTCCCAGTAATAACTGACTGTACCAATTATTTTTCCATCTACTTCTATTCCCCAGTAGTAATCTTGATTGATAATCTTATCCCTTTTCTTCAAGTAATCATCATAGGATATAGACTTATGTTCAAAATAGGGGGCATCCCACTTTTTCCATTCAGGAGATTCTTCTTTATAAACTAATTCCCATAAAGAATATAAATCTTCTTCTCTGATTGGCCGAATAATTAACTCATGATTCTTATACATATGTATAATTGAGCCCCTTTCTCTTTTTAAAACTTAATAAGATTAAGCTATTTGAATGGTATTCCTGTTTATTTATTTTCATCTATATCTCCAATATGAATCTGCTATTTCTTTTCAATCTCGTATAAATCCTCCCTCTGAATGTATAATCTGACCTGTTATCCACTCTCCTTCTTGAGAAGCAAGGAAGCCAATCATACGGGCTACATCTTCAGGTACACCTATACGTCCCATTGGAAACTTAGGTAAAAGATGTTCCCGAATCTCATCTGTCATCCATGTTGAATCAGTAGGACCAGGGTTTACAGCATTGACTGTAATTCCTAATGATGCCAGTTCAGCGGACAATGACCGAGTGAACGCTGAAATAGCTCCTTTTGTGGCTGCATAAGCTAATTCGTCAGGCATCGCACCCAAGTCCTGACCTGATGTCATATTAATAATTCTGCCTGATTTATATCCAGCATTCTTAAAACATCGAGCAAATTCTGTACATAACAGAAAAGTAGTCCTCATATTAACGGCATAATGGTCATCCAAAGTTTTAGCGTCCAGATTTAGATACCCATCTCTTGTTGAATGGGCTGCATTATTAATCAATATGGAAGGTACACCTAATTCCTCTGAAATACGCTTAATTGTTTCGGAGGCTGCATTTGCATCTGACAGGTCAATTTCCATGCTTTTGCAACGGACTCCGTTAGTTTGTATTTCATTAAAAAAGATTTCAGGCCATTCTTGTTCTGCTTTCCAGTATGTAAAAAATATATCAGCTCCCTGTGAAGCTAGTTTTCTGCAAATGGCCGTCCCAATATCCCTTGAACCACTCGCACCTGTTACTAAAGCTATTTTCCCATGCAAAAAAGTCATGTATTTTCCCTTCCCTAAAGCAATTTGATATTTATACTAGGTATTGTGATTAATCATAATTAAAAACCCATAATTTAACAATAAAAAAAACCAACCATATATATACTGGAATAAATCTAAATCTGACAAACTAATAATTGAAAATAAAGAAAAAAAGGGGAGAGAGAGTCCCCCTTTTAGGTACGCGAATAAAATTATAAAAAGATAGACAAGACTGTTAAAATACTAATCGATCCCACCACTACAAGCATGACATTGGCTCCAAGCAAAGAAAGAATGATAGCTGACATCCCACCGATTAATCCTATCCAAATGTTTTCCTGTATAAAAAGCACACCAGGAAAAATCAATGCACCCAGCGTTGCATAGGGGATGTTTTGTAAAAAACCTTCCCAAAATGGAGAGAGCTTCATTTCTTTAAACAAAACAAAAGGCAGCATTCTTGGTATGTATGTAACGAGGGCCATCCCTAATATAAGTATAAAACTAGATGCCGTCATTCACTTGTCCTCCTTTTGCCAATCAACGTATACATCCATTCAACCAGAAAGGCTGATAAAAGCGTTGCCACAATAATTGACCAGCCGGTGGATAAAAGACCCGTTACAGATAATATTGTGTTAAAGATTGCTCCCATACCAGCAAGGAGGAGGATTTTACGGCTTTTCGCCAATGCTGGCATTAACAGAGCAATAAACATCGCATAGAGGGCAATACTCATACTTTCCTGTAAGGCATGGGGCAAACTGGCTCCGAACAAATAACCAACTCCCGTACAGAGAACCCAGCTTACATAAGCAATTCCTCCAAGGCCGAACATATAGCCCGCTGTTATTTTCCCCTTTTTAAAGGATGCGACCGAAAACGTTTCATCTGTAATACCAAATGAATAAATAATCTTTTTCCATAAAGGATCATTCACAGATTTTAACTGAATGGATGTCGCCATTAATAAATGCCGTATATTTAAAATAAATGTAGCGACAATAATACCAATTACACCTGTACCGAGTGACAGCAAATTTAATGCTGTGTACTGAGAAGCACCTGCATATACCAATATACTCATAGCTAAGGCTTCCCCAAATGTTAGTCCCGATGATTTGGCAAGCAGACCAAATGTTAGCGCGATTGGAAAATATCCTATCGCAATACTGATTCCTGCCTGAATCCCCTCCTTAAAATCCGATACACTGCGCTCGGCAACCTGCACCTCCATGACATACTCCTTTCTTAGTCTCTTACGTCAAGATAAAATAAGCTATTCCTAATAATTCAAGGGTTTTTACTCTTATCTACCAAGCTTCTGTAAGAGATTTACGTATTTTACTTATTCTTTTAATGGTTATACCAAAAGTCTGTCTTATCGAACTTATCTTTTGTATTGGAATTTTTTGAATATTGTAGAATTACATTCATCCCTCATATAATGGATTTATGATGAAGATGAAAGTAGGGATACTTATGCAAGGTAATGAAAAAACATTAGGATATGTACGAGTAGTTATTGATGAAGTTGGCAAAGTAGCACATATTTGTCCAAACACTCTGCATCATCCTGATCCAGACGAACAAGAACGTTTACAAAAAATAATTTCAGTTAATCACTTAGATGAAGTTTTCTCTAAAATGGGCCATTCCTATAAAGATTGCCAGGTTTTAGTCGTATTCCACGAAAACAATAACCATGTATGTGTAGAGCATTCTATGACGATTCAACCAAATTTCAAAAGCTTCTGGAGAGAGAGAATCACCAAAAAAATCGAAAAGCATCATGAAAGCATGCGCGATGAAATCCATATCCAGAGCCGAATTGATTTGTGGGAAGATACATACAAAGAAACATTTGTTCCAACAAGAAAGGTTGGCTAAAATAGATGGAAACAGCAAGCATAATGCTTGCTGTTTCTGTTTGTTTACTCCTATACATCTATTATCCCAACAAGCTCCTATCAGAAATTTGCGTATTCCGTTTTAGTTTTTGGAATTCATTCAATAACTGATCAATGGTTAACGTTTGTTTAGAGTTTTGATCTGCTTCATAAATAATTTCACCGCTATCCATCATGATTAATCGATTGCCCAAATCAAGGGCCTGCTGCATATTGTGGGTTACCATTAAGGTTGTCAATTTATGTTCTTTTACGATTTTTTTCGTAAGTTCGGTTATAAGCTGAGCCCGTGATGGATCGAGTGCTGCAGTATGCTCATCAAGGAGGAGTATATCCGGCTCTGTAAAAGTAGCCATTAATAAGGATAGCGCCTGTCTTTCCCCTCCTGATAGCAAGCCGACCTTCGCAGATAATCGGTTCTCCAGACCTAAATGAAGCTCCTCTAGTTTTTCTTTAAAAAACAGTCTGCGCTTATTTGTAACCCCGAAACTGAGCCCTGCTCTTTTTGTTCTTGCATAGGCAATGGCCAGGTTTTCTTCGATTGTCATCGTCGGAGCAGTACCTGCCAGCGGATCCTGAAAAACCCTTCCTATTTTTCGGGCACGGCGGTGTTCTCCCGCATACGTCAAATCGGTTCCGTTAAGGATGATTTTTCCTGAATCGGGCAGGATTTTTCCTGAAATTAAATTCATAAGTGTGGATTTACCCGCTCCATTACTTCCAATTACCGTCACAAAATCTCCCTGCTTCAATTCAAGATTAATCTGATTTAATGCCATTTTTTCATCAGGAGAGCCTTCATTAAACACTTTTAATATCTGACTTAGTTGCAGCAAGCTGCTCTCCTCCATTCTCATTTATACTAGGTTTAACCGTTTCTGCATTCAATTCTTTCATTCGATTGCGTCTTTTCCGGGATTTTTTCGTACTGTCTATCCATTTTGGAATAAGCAAAGCAATAATAACAATTACAGCCGTAATTAGTTTCATATCTCCCGCTTCAAGAAACTCCACTTTAAGCGCAAAGGCTACAACCAATCGATATAAAATCGCTCCGCCAATAACCGCTAAGGTCGCTCTGGCAATGGATTTAGAACCGAAGACTGCTTCCCCGATAATAACGGATGCAAGCCCAATGACGATCATTCCAATCCCCATTCCGACATCAGCAGACCCAATATACTGTGCGACAAAAGCTCCTGATAAAGCGACCAGCGCATTGGCGATTCCAAGTCCCAGCATTTTCGTCATATCTGTATGAACCGAAAAGCTGCGCACCATTTGCTCATTATCTCCAGTTCCTCGAATGGCAAGGCCGATTTCTGTTTTCAAAAATGCATCCAGTAACATCTTGCCTACGATAACAAATAAAATCATCGGCAATACAATGGACCATGTATGCGGAATATAGCCTTCTAATCCAATGTTTGTGAAAAGTGATGCAATCCAGTTATCAATTCCAAGACTCGCCCACCATGTACCAAGCTGAGTAAAAATTGTATCCTCTGATAATAAGGATACATTTGGCTTACCTAGAATTCTTAGATTAATAGAATATAAGGCAATCATCATTAAAATTCCCGATAACAGTGGATTAATCTTCCCTTTTGTGTGCAGTAACCCCGTAATTATTCCTACAAAGAACCCTACAAATATCGCCGAAAACGTAGCAAGGATAGGACTTGTTCCGCCTGTAATTAAAATGGAAGCGACGGCCGCCCCTGTTACAAAGCTTCCGTCCACTGTCATATCAGGAAAGTTAAGAATTCGAAATGATAAGTAAACACCTAAGGCCATAATGCTATAAATAATGCCGGCTTCCACCGAACCAAAAACAGATGCAAACACGTATTAACCTTCCTTTCTGTTTGGATTAATTACGGCTGAAGAACCTTATTCCAGAAATTCAGCTTCCTCTTTAATTTTAGTAAGATCTATCTTCATTTTTTCAGCGGCTGATTTATTAATAACTAATTTCAAATCATTCGGTGCTTCAACAGGCAAGTCCTTCACCTCTTTTTCACCCTTCAGTAATTGCACAGCTTGTTCCCCCGCCTGATAGCCGATATCATAATAATTGAAGCCATATGCTGCAAAGCCACCTCTTTTGACTGAATCCAATTCTCCAACAAATAAAGGAATACTTTCTTTTTCTGCAACCTGGATCACAGACTCGAGTGCGGATACAACTGTATTATCTGTAATGATATAAATAGCATCTACTCTACCCACCAAAGAATCTGCAGCTTGCTTTACTTCAGAAGTGTTTGCAACAGAAACCTTTTCAACAGACACTCCATTTTTCTTTGCTTCATCTTCAACAGTTTTGACCTGAACCTCCGAATTTTGCTCACCGGCATTATAAATCGTTCCTATTTTCGTATAGCCCATTTCTTTTATCAACTTCACTGTATTAGGGATCGCTTCAGGGTGAGTATCTGTTGTTCCCGTCACATTTTTATCCGGTGCTTCCATGCTGGATACCAATTTTGCCCCTACTGGATCTGTAACAGATGTAAATACAATCGGTATATCCTTTGTAACATTGGCTGCAGTTTGAGCACTTGGAGTAGCATTAGCAAAGATTAAATCGACTTTTTCACTCACTAAATTAGTAGCAATCGTTTGATTATTATTTAACTCCCCCTGAGCATTCTGTTCATCATATTTAATGGACAACCCAGAATCCTCAAGAGCCTTTTTAAAGCCCTTTGTGGCCTCATCAAGCGATGGATGTTCAACAAATTGAGAAATCCCTACTGTATACTGTTTTCCTTCTCCATTTTTCTCACCTTCGCCGGACGATTTTTCATCCGAACCACAGCCTGCAAGTGCAATGGTTGATATTACAGCTATACTTGCCAATAAACTTTTCCATTTCATGATATGCTCCCCCACCCTTTATCGCTTTTATGCTTTTATTCGTTAAATTATAGCCTGAAAATTTTAGAATTGCAATAAATAATATAGAATATTCAGACAATAAAGCAGCGGCATATCTGTAAAAATTGAAACTTAAACTATAATATGCTATTTTTTAGCTGGGTGAGTAGGTTGATTAGTTTTAGCAGGATAAGATCCATAAAAATGATAGATAAATACGGATTAAGCAAAAAAAATTCCCGCATCACTGCGGGTCCAAAGTTCGTTTTTCTATTTTGTTTGCTGCAGCACAGTATTTCTTAAAGCTCTGCGTAAAATCTTACCTGTCGTATTTTTAGGAAGCTCCTCCATAAATTCAATCGATGTAGGTACTTTATATTTTGCTAAATGCTCATGGCAATAGTTGATTAATTGCTCTTCCGTTAAATCTAGGCTTTTGGATACTACAAAACATCGGATGACTTCTCCAAGATTCGGATCCGGAGCCCCTATTACAGCTACCTCCGATACTTCGGGGTGTGCAAATAAAACTTCTTCAACTTCCCTAGGATAAACATTAAAGCCACCGACAATAACCATGTCTTTTTTCCGATCAACAATATAAAAATATTCTTCATCATCTGCACGAGCTAAGTCACCAGTATATAACCAACCATCCTTAATGGTAGCTGCAGTTTCTTCTGGCATTTTATAATAGCCCTTCATGACATTTGGACCTTTAACAATCAATTCCCCAACTTCACCCGCTGGAACCTCTTCACCCAATTCATTTACGACTTTATTCTCAACATGAATGATGGATTTTCCAATAGAGCCAGGCTTTCTAGGGCGATCAATTGGGTTAAAACAGGTAACTGGAGATGCTTCTGAAAGACCATATCCCTCTGACACAATAACATTAAATTTCTTCTCGAAATTTGTTAATAACGCAACCGGCATAGCTGAACCTCCGGAAATACAGAACCTGAGAGTTTTAAAGCTATCTTGATTAGCCTCGGGATATTGCAATAGATAATTGAACATAGTAGGCACACCTGCGAAAAGGGTTACTTCATATTTCTCGGCCACTCTGAACACTTCTTGTGGACTGAATTTAGGCAGGATGATTAATGTACCTCCATTTATTAGTGGCGCATTTAAAGAAACCGTTAAACAAAATACATGGAACATTGGCAGCACCGTAATAACACGGTCATCTTCATTGATCTGTAAGTAATCTGCTACATCCCGGGCATTACTATAGAGATTTTTATGCGTAAGCATAGCACCCTTTGGTTTACCGGTCGTCCCTGAGGTGTACAAAATAAGGGCGGTGTCATCTTCCTCCACTTTCGGGGCAGAAAATTGTCCGGTAGCAATTTTGAGTATATCTGTAAACGGTTTCATTTTGTCGCTGATAGATAGGTTCTGAGGCAATTCATCTGGTCCTGTACCGGACGGACAAACAATCACATGATTAATATCTGGCAGTATCTTTCTCATCTTATCAAACATAGGAATCAGCAAATCCAATGTGATTACTGCTTTTACATCACCATTTTTCAATATGTAGGCTATTTCATCTGGTGTATACGTTGGATTAATCGGGATAGCCGTTGCACCCAATCTCATTAATCCATATAAACCAATTATGAAATGCGGTGAATTACCCAATAATAGAGCAACATTATCTCCTTTGTTTACCCCTAAACTCTGAAGACCATCAGCAAACCGTGTAACAGCTGCATTCAATTCAGCATAACTCGTTTCCTGATCCATAAAAATATAAGCTGGTTTTGTTTTAAACTTTTCTGCCGTTTCTAGAAGTTGGGTTGATAAATTCATATTATTCCCTCCCCTGTTAGAAAGGTGTAAGTTTTGTTAAAATATTCTAAATACACCCAATTTTTATTATAGAAAAAGAACTAGGTATAAGCAACTATTTAATCGAAATCATAGATTAAGCAATCCCTACATTCACAATATTCATAAACAGGATAATTTACCTATAACCTTTATGTTTTCACAAAAATATCGTATTTTTATTGATATAGTTATTTGTATAAATAAAAAGCTTCAAACGGATTTAACCCATTAGAAGCTTTTTGATAGAAAGTATTTTCACTTTTTATTTAATATAAAAGATTAACAAAATCCTCTTTTGTGATATTTCCAAAATAATGACTGATATTCACATCTTTCAATGCATTTTCTAGTTCAGATTTTGAAAATCTAACACCAACTAATCGTTTTTGGATTTCTTCTACATCACCCACTCCAAAGAAGTCACCAAATATTTTGCATTCCTCAATTTTACCTTTAGCTACCTCTAAGCGAACATCTATTTGTCCAACTGGGAAACGATGAGAATGCTGAATATTAAACTTAGGTGATTTTCCATAATTCCAATCCCATTGTTGATAACGTTCTTCAGAGATTTCCATAATTTTTTTCCAGTCTTCATCAGTCCATTGATATTCTTGTACATTCTCCATTCCACCAAAAATATGTTCAAGTAGCTTTTGGCGGAATTCTTCCATAGTCAATGGTTCAGACAGGAACTCGGAAATATTGGCAACTCTTGAGCGAATGGATTTTATTCCTTTTGATTTAATTTTATCTTCTTTCACCTTTAAGGCCGAAACCACATTTTCAATTTCACTGGAAAGCATTAATGTTCCATGGCTGAACATTCTTCCCTTAGTGGCAAATTGAGCATTTCCTGAAATTTTGCGTTCTCCAACTACTAAATCATTACGACCACTTAATTCAGCATTTACGCCTAGTTCCTTCAATGCTTCCACCACAGGTTCAGTGAACTTCTTATAATTATGGAAGCTTTCACCATCATCTTTAGTGATAAAGCTATAGTTCAAATTACCGAGATCATGGTAAACCGCACCGCCGCCGGAAAGTCTGCGGACAACAATAATATCGTTCTCTTCTACATAATCACTGTTGATTTCCTCAATTGTATTTTGGTTCTTTCCAATAATAATGGATGGCTGATTAATATAAAATAATAAATATGATTCATCAATATCCAAATGTTTTAATGCATACTCCTCAATTGCCAAATTAATACGTGGATCTGTTATTCCTCTATTATCTAAAAATAGCATTACTCAATCCCCCTAAAATTAAATATAAATTTGTAAACCAGTCTTGGCTAAATCAATCTCACCCTTATAGACTTTTGCGGCTTGCTTTACCAGATCATTCTGATTCCCGAAGTGCGGCAAATGGGTCAATATTAAGGTTTGAACTGCTGCATCCCTGGCTATTTCTCCGGCTTGAATGCTGGTTAAATGACCGGCCCTTTCAGCCATATCCATGCCCTCATAAAAATTGCACTCGCATAGTAAAACATTTGCATCCCTGAAAAAAGACACGAGTTCAGAAAAATAGGCTGTATCTGCCGTATAAGCCAATCTTTTGCCCCCTGCTTCAATAACATAAGCATAGCATGGAACGGAATGCTTCGTCTTAAGTGCCTTAACATGGAAAGGACCAATTTGAACAGATTTCCCTTCCACAATAGGTTCCCATACAGTCTGGCTTTTATATGTCAGAGTAACAGCTGTAGCTTTATCTTCCGTATGAGCATATATAGGCAATGGCTCTTTTTCAATTCCTACCATTTGATCGATTAATAATGCATGCTGCAGGACCCCTATATCTGCAATATGATCTGTATGAAAATGTGATAAAAGAACGGCGTCCAAATCGCCTGGTCTTATGTATTCCTGTAACTGAGATAATACTCCGCTTCCACAATCAAGCAGCAATTTAAATCCTTCATGCTCAATCAGATAACCCGAACTGGCTTCTTTCTTCCCAGGATAGCCGCCCCAAAACCCGATAACTGTTAAACGCATTTTATCCCCCCATTAAAAATCAATCTAACTTTATATTGTTTGTTGGCAAATGGCTGTAACGAAATCTATAAGCTATAAAATTCCTATCGTTCTTTCTCATAATCTGTCCTTTTCCACTAATTGCATGCAATTATAACCAATTTCATGGTTATGACTTCGCAAAATCTAATATAGCTTCACACTCAATATATAACAATTAGCCTATTTTTTCATCTTTTTCAAAATTGTCTTAAAACAGTGTTGACTTTCCATATCTGTTATAATACAATGACATTATCAAGCAGTTATATAACAGATTCGAAAATGGATTATCTGTTATAAATCAATTAAAAAACGGAGGTTTTAAACATGGTACGAAACGTTATGGAATTCTTCAGAAATTTGCCCCCTAAGAAATGTTCAGAATGCGGTGAAAACATTGAAGAACAGCACGAATGCTACGGAATCGTCTGTGATAAATGCCTGCGTCATGTATCTGAATAGTCTTTAAATAATGTTAGCAGCAATCCCCTTTAATCCTGGGGTGCTCATATCGACTGTATTCATACAGTCCCTGATTTTTTAAATTCCCTCTATTTTGCGATTTGCAAAAAACCAGCCAATTATATATGGCTGGTTATTTTTTAGGTTATTTTTAAAGAAAACATAAATAAATCATTCATTTATAAATTCACTTGATAAGAGTTCCTATAGTAAGAAATCCTTTATTGATGTTAACTTTTCAACATATAGCTAAACAATGGTCTGCTTCTGCTTTAAACCCTTTATCAATTCGAATTTCGGTTCTATAGAAGAAAGAATTGTTAATCTCCCCTTTGAAAAAAGACAATAATCCATCTTATAATTCCAATCAACACTATAAGAATTCCATTTGCTATTGTAATAAGTCCTAAAAACGCTCCAAGAATAATAAAGATAGCTCCGAAAAATTAGCATCCTATCTACTATGGATTAGCTCTAATAATGAAAATATAGAGATAGTTACCGATAGCGATAAATATATAAAATTATCAAAGCAAGATTCAACAGACCTATATAAAATTTTAACAGGGGAAACATTAATAAAATAATTCTATATCTTTTATTCCTATCATGGATGTAGCGTTTGTTGATAACAAGTATAGCCCTTCCTTTACATCTCAGATTAATAGTAACAATAACAGCAATCTCTATGAAAACAGTCTTTATAAAGAAACGCTCAAACGGTGGTTCACATCATTTGAGCGTTTCTTCGTTATTAGACTGTCTTCATTGTATTTAGATAAGAAATAACTAGGTTCTAAAATGCAATCCCTTCTAAATAATAGATAGCCTATGTTTTTACACAGCTATCTGTTCTCCCCCGTTGCCGCTAGGGATTGAATCATCGTCATATCTCCAATTTTATTATTCAAGGTGATTGCCTCCTTCTGAATGTGGGTATAAAGCTGTAATAGGACTCATATATAATACTTCAGAAGCTAAGGAGTGATTGAATATGATAACCTGGATGCTGGCCTTTATATTTTTTATCATACTATTAATAATCGGTGAAACGGCAGGTAATATCTATTTAACAAAATTAATACAATCTTCACATGATCTTGAGGATGCAGCATTGAAAGAGAATTAAATATTTTTCAGCTGATTCTTTTTTATAAAACAAAATGCTGTTCGTAGAGGTTATTACTAATAGCTTAATAAAAAGAGACTATTTTGGTGCCATATCCGAAAAGTTAGAGTAAAACTAACTCCTAGGGTGCGACACCTTATTTGCAATCGCCTGCGTTATCTCTATTTTAATTAACCACTATAGAATTATCTAATGTATTCACTGATATTAATAAAATCCCCTTTGAACTAAACTGTCCTTCGTATTATAAAAAGGGCGTTAATCCGTCTTGGGTTAATACCCCACATAGTTGAAGGGGAAAATTATTTATGGTACTCCATTAACCAACAGTCCTGAAATTCCCCTTCGTGCAATTCATTCTTAGGCAGTATTTTAACCTTTTTAAATCCACATTTTTCATAGCATCTGATAGCCCTTGTATTTCTTAATTGAGGGTCCATCACTACTCTTTCAGCTCCTTTTTCTTCAGTTAAAAAATAAACCATAGATGATACAAGTAATGTTCCAATCCCTTTATTCCAGTAATCTATTTCCCCAATAAATTGGTCAGTACCAAAAACATTTTCTTGAAAAAATCCATAGTCATTTTTTGTGTCATCATCCAATTGGTAAAATTGAATATATCCAATTTCGGTATCATCGATTTCCACAATACATCTCACTTCACTATCTTCAGGTGGATAAAAAGCTTTTTCAACTTTTTCTAAATTAAATGGGTTGTCTCTACCCTCATAAAATTCGAGAACCGTTGGGTTTGATAGCCATTTTACAAATAGATATTTATCCTTTTTTTCTAATCTTCGAACCTTTAGATTACCATTTTGAAACAGCATAAATATTCCTCACTTATTATTTATAATAGATAGGTAATTCGTTTCCTTATAGGCAAATTCCTGCAATTAGCTAGCTATCCAGCTAATCCTTCCCCCGATAGTTAAATAAGAAGTAAGTTTAATTAGAAAACAATATCTACGAACAGAGCCCAATAAAAAGATATAAAAAATCCGATTAATTCTTCTCCATAATAAGAGGAATTAATCGGATTTGTTTATTTTGTAAAGTTATAGATTTTTTTCTTTAATAAATGTAAGGACCTGATTCATGGCAGCAATCCCCTGATCAATACAGTCAGGCATTCCAATACCATTATAGGATGCTCCGGCCAGATAAATTCCCGGAAGCTCCTTGTCCATTCTTTCTTTAATCATTTTTAAACGATCTAAATGACCGACTTCGTACTGAGGCATCCCTTCATTCCAACGAGTGACGATGGTGAAATCCGGTTTTTCAGTAATTTGCATGATTCTGTTTAAATCATCCAATACAATTTGTTCAATTTCACCGTCTGATAAGTCTACGACTACCTCATCACCGGCTCTTCCTACATAACAGCGCAGTAAAACCTTGCCATGAGGCGTAGTATGCGGCCATTTTTTATGAGTCCATGTACAAGCCGTAATCGTATAATCACTGTTTCTTGATACAAGGAATCCTGTTCCATCAATATCCTCTTTAATCGCGCTTGCATCAAATGCCATTGATACCGTTGCAACCGATGTGGAAGGTATTACTTTAAACGGCTCAAACATCCCATAATCCGGCAGCATTTGCGGAACAGCCTGATGGGGAGTAGCCAATATAGCTGAAATGACAGGTAACCGATCCCCATTATTTAATGTCAGCATATATCCTTCACCTGTTTTAATAATCCCATCAACTCTTGTCCCTTTAAGGATTTGATTTGCTGGAAGCTTTGCTTCAATGGCATCCGTCAATGATTGCAGCCCTTTATTAAAGGTTCGGAACATACCAATTTTGCTATCTGCTGCTGATTTATTGTCTTGTGATACTGGTTTTTTAGGACGGTTCTTTTTTGTACCCAATACAATGCTTCTGTATTTCTTCTCCAATTTTAGCATATCAGGAAACGTGGACATTGTGCTTAACTTGTCGAGATCGCCTGCATAAATTCCTGAAAGAAGAGGCTCAACCAGATTCTCCACTATCTCATCCCCAAGACGGCGCCTTAAAAATTTCCCTAATGGCTGATCGCCTGGCTCTTTAGAACGCGGCAGGATAAAATCCATAGCTGCTCTCATTTTACCTGATAGAGAAAACAGCCCCGTTGTAATAAACGGCCCTATCTCCGTAGGAATCCCCATAACCGATCCACCCGGAATTGGATGAAGGTTATCCTTTACGAGAATATAAGATTTCCCTGTTGAATTTGGAACAATCGTGCTTTCAAGACCCACTTCTTTCGCCAATTCTGTCATGCTCTTCTTTCGAGCCAAGAATGAATCTGGGCCTCTTTCAATGACAAAACCGTCACGTTCTACCGTTTGCATTTTACCGCCAAGCCTAGTTGTAGACTCTATTAGAATTACATTATATGGAAGATTGTCTTCCTTTACTTTTTTATCAAGGTAATAGGCTGCCGTCAGACCCGCGATTCCACCACCAATGATTGCAATATTTTGTTTCGTTGAATCCAATTTTATCGCCTTCTTTTCATTGTTGGTTATCAGTTAAGCTTCATTTTTTTCATAACTGCATCAACCATGGCATTGATGAAATCAGGATGCGTATTCGGCATGGCAGGGCGATAGTATGTTGCGCCTATCTCATCCGTAACCACCTTACATTCATAATCATTGTCATAAAGAACTTCCAAATGCTCAGCCACAAAGCCAACCGGTGTATAGACAAACGCTTTATATCCATGTTGTTCATAAAGATCTCTTGTCAAATCCTGAACATCCGGTCCAAGCCATGGATCAGGTGTATTTCCGGCACTTTGCCAACCAACCGCATAGTTTTCAACGCCTGCTCCTTCAGCAACCAGTTTTGCTGTTTCTTCTAATTGCTGTTCATATGGATCGCCTAGCTGTTTAATTTTTTCAGGTAAGCTATGTGCAGATACGATTAATACCGCTGCTGATCTTTCCTCCGGAGTCATTTGATTAAATGCTTCTTTTACATGGTCAACCCAATATTTAATGAAGTTTGGTTCTTTGTACCAGCTTTCAACTGAAGTAATTTTCATGCCATATTTATCAGCAACATCTTTTGCACGTCCATTGTATGATTTAATGCTGAAAGTGGAATAATGAGGTGCAAGCACAATGCTAACTGCCTCCGTGATTCCGTCAGCATGCATTTTTTCAACAGTATCTTCAATAAATGGCTCAATATGTTTCAAACCTATATAAGCTACAAATTCATATTGATCCTGTACTTTATTTAGCGCTGCTTCCAAATGAGCTGCCTGATCTTCCGTTGTCTTTCCAAGCGGTGAAATCCCGCCAATCGCACGATATCTTGAAGTCAAGTCTTCAAGCATTTCTTCAGACGGCTTTCTTCCGTGACGAATATGTGTATAATAACGCTCAATATCATCTTCCTTATAAGGTGTACCGTATGCCATTACTAATAAACCGATTTTTTTCTTTGTATGTGCCATTATTCAGCCTCTCCTTTTGATGTGATGATAGTTGCAGAATACTCATGTATAAATGCAGTCAGGCGTTTTAGAACTTCAGGATTTACCTCTGGGAAGACCCCATGTCCAAGGTTAAATACATGACCCGGTTCCTGTAATCCCTGTTCGATAATCTCTTTTGCCTTCTTCTCAATGGCATCCCAGGATGAGGTAAGCAATGCCGGATCAAGATTTCCCATTACTGTTTTGTTTATTCCGATATTTCTTGCTTCAGTAATGGACAGCCTCCAGTCAAGACCGACAACATCAAGTGGAAGGCTATTCCATTCCTTAGCCAAATGGCTTGCTCCCACACCGAACATAATCAAAGGAACTCGCACTTCCCTAAGTTCTGTGAATATCCGATTCATAATTGGTTTAATATAGTATTGGTAGTCTTGAACATTTAAGGCACCGACCCATGAATCAAATATTTGGATTGCTTTTGCGCCTGCTTTTACTTGAGCTTTCACATAGATAATAATGGTATCTGCCAGCTTATCCATTAATGCAAACCATGCCTTTGGTTCGGTATACATAAATGCTTTTGTTTTTGTATAATTCTTAGAAGGACCGCCTTCAATCATGTAACTTGCGATTGTGAAAGGAGCTCCTGAAAATCCGATTAACGGGACGGATAATTGTTCTTCAGTCAACAGTTTAATCGTATCGAGAATATAAGGAACATCTTCTTCTGGATTTAATTCACCAAGCTTTTCGACATCGGCTAATGATTGAATTGGATTGTCGATAACCGGACCAATTCCTGATTTAATGTCAACCTGTACACCAATTCCAGGCAGCGGAGACATAATATCTTTATATAGAATAGCTGCATCTACATCGTATTGTTCAACCGGTAGTCGAGTTACATAGGCTGCTAATTCAGGTTGATGAGTAATTTCAAATAAGGAATATTTTTCTTTAATTTTTCGGTATTCAGGCTGAGATCTTCCCGCCTGTCTCATATACCATACTGGAGTGTGATTTACCTTCTCTTTATTAATTGCTTTTAGGAAGGTATCATTGAATTTTTGTCTCAAAGCCGCTCCGCCCCTCTTTTTTACTATATATTTTATATTTTTTTCCTGAATTACATCGTTTAGGCATCAATAACAACTATATCCTTTCAGCCTTTCCTTGTATATAATCGTGAAAAAATTGTCAAAAAATAGACTTAATTTAAACCATTATAGTTAAATGCTCCTTACCTAACAGCAATGTAGGTTATGACTTAACTAATAATGGGTAAATAAAATGTTACAAATTAGAATAATTACTATTAACTAACGACTCCATTATACTAAAATATCTAATCAGGGGGCAAATAATGAACTTCTATATAACGACAGGAACCTTCAGCTTTTTAAAAAGGATACAAGATAAACGAGCAAATTTACCTCTTATTTTATTGAACAATCCTAAAACTGCCGCTCTGATTCATGAAACGGATCAGAAAACAATCTTTTCTTCAGCAAGAAAGTTCGAAGTTTTGGATGGATTCGGTCCACTTAAACAAGAAGGATTTTATGCTCTACATAATATACCTGTTTCTATTGAAGATCGGCCTGCATTTGAATTTGACCTTAAAAATAAATTAGTGTCTATCAAAAATGAAACTGGGATCCATGCGATGCGTATACTTAGCCCTATCAAATCTGATACCTATGTTGTTTTGACAAACTGGAAGAACGAACAGGCCTATGCAAAAGGGGATACAAGTGCACTAGTCCCAAATAAGTCCAGCCTTTTTAACACACAGGTATTGTTTACAGGCAGTCCTTACACTGTCACCTTTCATGCTTACAAAGAAGAAAACAAGTAGGGGAAGGCAATTATCATATTTGAAAACCGTCTACAATGATAACCATACTGACATATCATCTATTTGGCTCCTTAATCATTGTTTATCCTTTTTTTAAAATGTCAATCTACTAAACTTATAGAAGTTTTACTAAATTTAGTTTAATAATGGTTAATTATGTAAATAAGGATACTAGGAAACCATGTCATTTAATTAGGGGGATTATATGGAAAAGGAGCTATTTCAAAGATTAGAAGATGATTTCAAAGAAATGGTGGCCATTCGCCGTTATTTGCATAAGCACCCTGAGCTTTCCTTTCATGAAAAGAAAACAGTACAATTCATAAAAAATTTTTATAAAGAATTAAATGTCCCTATCCGAAGCAATGTTGGAGGTGGCGGGATTGTGGCGACCATACATGGTAAATCCCCTGGCAGAACAGTTGCCCTGCGTGCAGATTTTGATGCCCTCCCCATCCAGGATGGAAAAAATGTCTCTTACCGCTCAACAGTCCCTGGAGTCATGCATGCCTGTGGCCATGACGGACACACAGCTTTATTGCTAATATTGGCCAAAGCGATTAAAGAAATGCAGCATCTGTTGGAAGGAACATATGTCTTTATACATCAGCATGCAGAAGAACTTGCTCCCGGTGGGGCAAAATTTATGATTGAAGATGGCTGCCTTGATGGTGTAGATGCCATTTTTGGAACACATCTTTGGTCTCCATTCCCTACTGGATCTATTTATATAAGCCCTGGCCCAATAACCGCCACTGCCGATCGGTTTAAAGTGACCATATACGGTCAGGGTGGTCATGGGGCAGAGCCTCATACTTCAAAAGACTCATTGGTCATTGCGTCAGAAATCGTATCTCTCCTGCAAACTATAACGAGCAGAAGAATTGATCCAATGGAAGCAGCCGTTTTAACAATCGGGAAATTTAAAGCTGGGGAAGCATTTAATATCATACCTGATAAAGCCTTTTTAGAAGGTACTGTCCGAACCTTTGAATCAGAAGTTCAAGAACAAATTATTGAGGAAATTGAACGAATTGTTCAAGGTGTCTGCCTGGCAAATAACTGCCAATATGAACTGAGATACTTCAGAGGATATCCTCCAACCATTAATCATCCATCAGAGACTGACTATATTGAATATAAGGCAACCGAAATCGTCGGATGCGAAAACATAAAAAAACTTACACCCCTGTTGGTAGGAGAGGATTTCTCGTACTATCTTCAACAGGTCAGAGGATCTATGTTTTTTACAGGCGCTGCTCCCGAGAACACAGATCACCCTTATCCACACCACCATCCTTTATTCGATTTTAATGAGAAAGCCATGTTAATTGCCGCAAAGACCTTGGGCAGTGCAGCCATCGGTTTTCAGGAATGGCGCTATTTCTAATCCCCTTACTTCCACCAGCAAATTTTATCTTCGACATTTTAATATGAAAAACAGAAAAAACTGGCATATCTTTAATCGATGCCAGTTTTTAAGCCTAATAATTTTATTTTCAGCCCATTTCCTCTTCAGTAAACCATCTCATTTGATAAGCGTGTTTTGCCGTTTCACCCAATTGTTCAAGCAGCTGATGATTGGCCCAGGCTCCTACAATTGCGCCGATTCCCGGCACCAACTGCATCATTTTTATAAAGTCAATCGAATCCCGGTACTCCTGCTGAAAGCTTTGCCAATCAATTTCCTGGTACAATCCTTTTTTGTTTTCCCAGTCTTCAATCACTGGGAGAAGCTCTTTCCTTTTTTCTAAAGAAGAAAAAGCAAGCTGGAATACTAACAGGATAAATACTCTTTCCTCCCATTTTCTTGGGTCAAAACCATAAAGCTGAGAGATACTAAATAGATACTTTATTTTTATAGATAGAAGCAGTGGAAAGTCCGATAGACCAAGCAATATTCCTCCTGCCCCTGTTCCCGCTCCTTCAATGACTGCTGTTCTTCTATATATATTCAGCATAGATTGAGCCAGCTCTTCCTTTTCCTCGAGCGTATTCCCAACATGGTCTACTTTCTTAAAATAGGTTGAACCGTATAATACGCCGTCCACCATTGTTTTAATAGAAGAGCTAATTATATCATGTACTTTTTGAGGTATCTTTTGATTAATTGCCGTTTGGGCCTGTTTGGAGATACGCATTGCCATACTTGGCTTAGCGCTGATTTTCTTCTTCCATAACATCAAATCCTGCTTGGCTCTTTCCTCGTACCGTTCAGATGACATACAAAACCTCCAATGCCACTCACACTTTTTTCATTGCATACGGTCTGAAAATGAAAATGAACGCAAAACCACTCACTAATGTTACAATTGCCAATTTAACTCCTGCACCAATCAGAACCGTCATAAAGAAAATTAAATTTTGAATAACTAGAACGGTAATGAGCAGTCTAAGAACAGCCTTCCTTCTATAATCTGTATGCAATGGATAAAGATCCATCACCATTTTTTGATCATGATGATGCCAGATTGGCAGGAGCTGTAAACCTGTTATATATAAAAAGAGAATCGCAATAAATAATGTTCCCCATCCCAGATCTGTAAACAGGAATAAAACAGCCGCAATGAAAGTTAACCTCACAAATAAACCTAGATAGTCATTCGCTCTTACAAATGTTCTGGCATATAAATAGCTGAATGGATTGTTAGACTTACCCGAAAGAAGAGTCATAACACCACCAAGCCATCTTCTCTCTGAGATTTTTTCACGTAATTTTGGAACATCCGTAAACAAATTTGCTACTCGATAAAAAGCAGCCATTCTTCCATTCTCTAGCTCAATCAGCTTTTCCCAATGTAAACTTTCCTCTCTTGTGCTTTTCCAATAATAGAAGCAAAGCCCTCCTAAAAGAAGGAGGACAATTCCCATAAAAAGAAAAGACTCATTCTTAACAAGAAAATACACAAAAGCCGCATTTAGGACGAAACGGACTAATCCATCAACGAAAGATGCACTTTTTTCCCTATAGTACAAAACGAACCAGCGCGAACAAAGATTAATCCCCTTTACAATCAACAAAGATAGGAGCATCCACAAGAAGGATACCGTTTGTTCTTGCATTGTTTGCATATACATTGGCATTAATACAGCCAGAACCATGATAAGAATATAGCCCTGCATGACTAAGCTAAATATGATCGATTTTTTTATATAGGATGATAATTTTGACTCGATTGGCAGTAAGAACACTATGTCCGGATCGCGGAAAAACGTTGAAACCGGGCTAATTGTTGTAACTAATCCTAAGAGAATCGCCATAATCCATACGGTTGGAAAATCAGGACTTAATGTTTTAAGCCATTCACTGTAATAGAACCCCGCTCCTCCCAGCAGAATAATCATTACAAAGACCAGATGTCCATTAAATATGAACCGCAAGTATTTAGTTGTCTCCTTCAGATAATTATTAAAACGGTCCTTCCACAATGTTTCCCTATTCATGGCGATCTTCCTTTGTCAATTGCAGATAAATATCATCCAGGGAAGCTCCAGGCATGTTAAATTGATTGCGTAAATCTTCAATATTTCCTTTAGCCCGTACCTCACCTTCATGAAGAATGATAAAGGAGTCACAATATTTTTCAGCCGTAGCCAAGATGTGGGTAGACATTAAGATTCCTGCCCCCTGATTTTTCATATCCTTCATCATATCCAATAAGGATTGGATGGCAATCGGATCAAGCCCAACAAATGGTTCGTCAACAATATATAAAGAAGGCTCAGCAAGAAATGCACACATGATCATTACTTTTTGCTTCATCCCTTTGGAAAAGTGAGCTGGAAACCATTTCAGCCTTTTTTCCATTCGATATTCCTTTAATAGCTTTTCGACTCTTTCTTGATAAACAGACTCTTCTATACCATAGGCCATAGCAGTCAATTTTAAATGCTCTTCCAAAGTCAGTTCTTCATATAAGATAGGGGTTTCAGGCACAAATGAAAATTGTTTGCGATAGTTGTCTTTATCATCCTTAAACTGGCTTCCATTTATCTTGATTTCGCCATTTTTCGGTGTCATTAAACCAATAATATGTTTGATGATCGTTGATTTCCCTGCCCCATTTAATCCAATCAATGCGACAAGTTCATTGGGTTTCACTTCAAAACTCACGTCTTTTAATACAGGTGTTTTTGTGTAACCGCCTGTTATATGATTAATTTCAAGCAATGACATAGAGACAGTCTCCTTTTCTTTTTCTCCCTATCATTGTAACAAACGGTTCCTAAAACGGAAAACGCTAAAAGTAAATGTGGAACTTTTTTGGACATTTAATATGTATATTAGGAAAAAACATGGGCAATCTATAATCAGAGGGGAACAACATTCACTTTACTTCATTGATAAATGGGGTGTTGGTTCGCGATAACGTAAGGCTTTAACCTAGGGTTTGATCAGTGTACTTCTTTCGAAAATGGGGTGTTCGCTAAAGGCCTAGAACCTGAAATTGGGATCAATAATTCCAAGTGTTAAGGGGATGGTTGCATTGGACATAACATGGGAAAACGACAAAATTGCTTCATCTAAACGATTGGAGTAATTGTCAGAGAAGATTCTGTAAGAATATCCAGGAATTAAGCTTCCCCTCGAGGACTTAGGGGCGTAACATTATATGTTGCGTCCCTTTCCTTTTTTCCCGTTTTTGTCTGTGCTACACTAATACATAATGAATCAATAAATAGAAAGGATGTTAACCATGGAAGATTGTATATTTTGTAAAATTATTAAAGGTGATATCCCCTCTGCAAAAGTATACGAAGATGAGCATGTGATGGCATTTTTAGATATAAGCCAGGTCACTAAGGGACATACTCTCGTCATCCCAAAAGTACATAAAGAAAATGTTTATGAATTAACTCCTGAAATAGCAAGCCATGTGTTCCAGGTAGTTCCAAAAATAACTCGCGCCTTGAAGCAGGAATATCAACCGATCGGAATGAATGTTCTAAATAATAATGGTGAACATGCTGGACAATCCGTATTCCACTTCCACATCCACTTGATTCCACGCTATGGACAAAACGATGGGTTTGGCGCTGTTTGGAAAACACATACAAGTGAATATACGGGCGAAGACCTCGCTAATATTGCTGCATCAATCAATCAGCATATTCAATAATTGATAAGCAATAATGATAATGGCTGCCCTCCATAGGACAGCCATTTTTCTTATAGAGTATAGCCGTAAATAAAATAATTATTGTATACTGCTCACATTTAACAAACTATTTTTAAAATCCCAGGTAATATATAGCTATAGTTACCTTTATTGTTAGAATTACAATAATACGTAATTTTTAGTAGATATAATGATTTGATTACTATTTAAAAAGTGTACTATATTATTTCTATATTATTTATTTTTTGATTATTAGATCTACTATATACCTCTCCATTAGTAAAACTGGAGGTATTAGTAAAAATAATAGTCTTGAAAGGATGATTATAGTGACTAATATATTGGTTACGTTAAATTCTACTTATTTAAGACCACTTAAAGTAATGCTTCAATCCCTATTCCTAAATAACCCACACAGGACATTTAAAGTCTTTATCATGCATACGGATATTAAAACAGAAGAATTCCATTCTTTAGAACGATTTGTTCAGGCAAATGGAAGTGAGCTTATAAATATTCAAGTGGATGGTAAACATTTCGAAGAGGCACCTATTCTCAAGCATTATACAAAAGAAATGTATTATAGATTATTGGCCTTCAAATTCCTTCCGAAAGAAATGGACAGAATCCTATATCTGGACCCAGATATTCTTGTTTTAAATTCTGTAGATGAAATTTATGAGATGGACCTAGGGGAGCATTTATATGCTGCTGCCTGCCATGATAAAATATCGATAAAAGAGATTAATCAAATCCGTTTATTACCATATGAAATAGATGCTTATTACAATTCAGGTGTATTGTTAATGAATTTAAAAGAGCAGCGAAAAGTAATAAAGGAAGAAGATATTTTTAAATTTGTAGAAGAGAATAAGCAAAAATTAATCTTACCCGATCAGGATGTCTTAAACGCACTTTACTCCAAATCTATTAAAAAGTTAGAAGAAACGATTTATAATTATGATGCAAGATTCTTCAGTTATTATAAATTAACATCCAATGGTAAGCTAGATATGGATTATGTAATACATCACACTGTGTTCCTTCACTTTTGCGGAAAGAAAAAGCCATGGAAGCAAAACTACAACGGCATATTTCATGCTCTATATAAACACTATGACAAAATGGCATTTCGTGAGCCTAATATTGCTGAGCAAAAAATTGCTAAATTGCCTTAAGGAATGTCGGAGCTTCAAAATGATGCTTCGAAATAACGATATCACTCTACTCAAAGCATCTCGGATGAGGTGCTTTTTAGTTTGCTTTTATGAGTTTCGATATTTCTTCCTAACCTTAGGAAGATACATGGAGGAAGCATGATATCTTTGATATATAAAGCAATCCCCTTTCGAGTAAACGAAATAGTCTGATTATTTATTTATTTTTATCATCTTTTGATGTAGAATATGGGGGAATTCACTCACTTTAGTACTGAAAAGTATTAGAGGGGACTAAGTAAAGAATCGCGATATCGGAAGGGGAATAATCATGACACGTGCTTACAATTTTAATGCCGGTCCTGCTGCATTACCGGAAGAAGTATTATTGAAGGCTAAACAGGAGTGGATGAACTTTGAAGGCAGCCATATGTCTGTTATGGAATTAAGCCATCGCAGCAAAGAATATGACAAAGTGCATTCAAAAGCTACCCATTTATTGAAAGAGCTATTAGATATTCCTGATAATTATGAAGTACTATTTTTACAAGGCGGAGCTAGTCTTCAATTTTCTATGGTACCTATGAATCTTCTTTCACCCGATAAATGCGCAAGCTATATTTTGACTGGATCCTGGTCTGAAAAAGCTTTAAAAGAGGCTCGTAAAATTGGACACACAGAAATTGCCGCTTCCACTAAGGATATAAATTATAAGCGTATTCCTGAACATAACAATATTTCTTTGAAACCTGATGCTGCCTATCTGCATATCACCAGTAATAATACCATTTACGGCACTCAGTGGCAGGAATTCCCCAAAACAAATACAGTTCCTCTGATTGCAGATATGTCCAGCGACATTTTAAGCAGGCGAATTAACATAACTGATTTTGGACTGATTTATGCAGGTGCTCAAAAAAACCTAGGTCCATCTGGCGTCACAGTCGTGATTATCCGGGATGACTTAATTAAAGAACATCAGCAATTACCAACCATGCTCTCTTATGATACTTATGCGGCTTCAAAGTCTTTATATAACACACCGCCGACTTTGGCCATCTATTTATTGGCCTTAGTCCTTGAGTGGACAAAAGATAAAGGCGGTGTTGACGAAATAGAAAAAATAAATTCACAAAAAGCCCAGATCATTTATCAGACAATAGACGAGAGTAACGGATTTTACAGTGGCCATGCCGAGAAAGATAGCCGCTCAACCATGAACATCACCTTTACTCTTCCTACTAAAGAATTATCCGACCTATTCATTCAAGAGTCCAAGAATGCTGGCTTCGTCGGTTTGGCGGGCCACCGTTCCATTGGAGGATGCAGGGCATCTATCTATAATGCAGTTCCGATTGAGCACTGCCAAAAGCTGGCCGACTTCATGAATAATTTTAAAAATAAGCATTAACAATGTGTTAAATATTGCTAATGGGTGATATACTCTATATAACCTTTTCGCGGTTGGCAACGAGTGCACAATCGGAGAAGAAAATGAGATAAGCTTAGAATAGGAGAGATGAGAAGTGAATACGAAGAATTTGGTGACTTTATCACTGCTAGTTGGAATTGGTACTGTATTGCACACTGTCATGCCGGGAATTGTGTTTGGGATGAAGCCAGACCTTATGCTGATTATGATGTTCCTAGGGATATTTTTATTCCCTGATTTGAAAAGCACGGTACTGTTAGGCAGCGTAACCGGGGTCATATCCGGATTGACCACTACTTTCCCTGGAGGATTAATTCCAAATCTGATTGATAAATTTTTCACTGCTTTACTTATATATGCTATTTTTAGTATCGTTCAAAAGTTAGGCAAAACCTTTGCCTTTTCACTTGTACTGACTTTTATAGGTACACTGGTATCCGGCATGCTATTTCTTGGATCGGCCTATCTGATCGTTGGATTACCTGGACCATTTCTAGCTTTGGCAGCTGGCGTAGTCTTACCTGCAACAGTTGTTAATACTGTCGTAATGGCCCTTATACACCCCATTGCCAGCGGCATTTTAAAACGCTCGAATATAGCAGTTAACTAATAGAACAAGAGGATGCAAACCATAAAAGGTTAACATCCTCTTTTTACGTTCCTCTACTATCTACAACTTCCATATTAAGATTAATACCAAAAGAAGAACTGAAGCCCATATTCCACTCATATGAATCCTCTTCTTTAGTACACGTCTAGCTGGATATACGCCTCCTTTTCCCAGAGAAATGATTGAGTAAAACAATATACTTATAAACCCACTGAAGAGAATTAATATGAGTAAAAATAATGACACTTCCTCCTCCTCCTTTTCATCTACATATCTAATTGTATGCACATTCAATATTTATATGAAATAACATAATACTGGATGAAAAATAAGGTATAACCTAAAAACAAATGAATTTTTTTCCAAAAATAGTTTCCGAAAATAGCTTTTTACGTTTAAAATAATATAAAAAAAGGAATTGTTAAATATAAGGAATAATTTTAAAGGGTATTTTAACTTTATGTAGAAATCTGTTATGGAAAGATAAAATTGAGGTGAATAGCAATGAAAGGAAAATCATTATTAATTGGTTTTATTTCCGGGTTTACAGTAGCTGGAGTCTCAGTATTGTTAAGCACTCCTTCATCCGGACAAGAGCTCAGATTGAAGCTTAAACAATCGAAAGATGAGACTATGGACCTTCTTCAGGATGTAAAAAGAAGTATCGTCCAGTTAAAGAACGAATCCGTATCTGCAACCGCGGTCAGCAAGACACAGATTCAAGTGTTCGTAAAAGGTGTAAAAGAAGCATTGGAAGAATGGAAACAAGACAGCCAGGCACACACAAGTGCTATTCAAGTCCAAATTAATGATGTTGAAACAGCCATCCAGGAGCTTGAAACAGCTATATCTCCGCTCACTACAAAATAACTCAGCGCCAAGAAAATCTCGGTAAAAAAACTAAAAATTTGGCAAATTACCATTTTTGTTATTTAATATTTTATAAGGATAATAAATCAGTAAGATAAATTGAGAAAAGTAGGTGAGCGTATTATGACTGAAAATTTAAATTCCATCAAAGAAGCCATGCTATTTACCCAGCGGGTTGCTCAGCTTAGCAAAGCTCTCTGGAAAGCAATTGAAAAAGACTGGCAGCAGTGGATTAAACCCTATAATTTAAATATCAATGAACATCATATTCTATGGATTGCTTATCATCTTAAGGGAGCATCCATATCTGATGTGGCCAAGTTCGGTGTTATGCATGTATCTACAGCCTTTAACTTTTCAAAAAAGCTGGAAGAACGTGGTCTTCTCAGATTTTCAAAAAAGGAAAATGACAAACGTAACACCTATATTGAGCTTACAGATGAAGGGAACGAACTATTGCTTGAAATCGTAAGCGTATTCGATTCATCCAAGAACTCCGTCTATTTAGGTGCTCAACCCTTAAAAGACTTATACGGAAAATTCCCTGATATGATGGAAATGATGGCGATTGTTAAAAATATCTATGGTGACGACTTTATGAATATATTCGAAAAATCATTTGCAAATCTTGAGAATGAATTCACAGACGAAAATGGAATTCTCGAAAAAATTGAAAATCAAAAAGAGCCCATTCAATAATAATAGATAAAAGCGGACACTAATCTATCATACCTCCGCTTTTATCTTGAATGGGCTTGTGTATTTAATCACAATGTTTTATATATCCCTCGTTTTCTTCCCCCTCTTAATTTCCCGAGTAATTAATGTTCTAACGATTCATATTCTTTACAGAATTGATACTTTTTTGATAATGTTAGAGAGATACTAGCGTCAAGGAGGATAACAGGATGATACCTCTCATTTGGTTTTCATTATTTGCACTTTTTATTTTGTATTATATCAATAAATTATCAGACAGCTTCTGTACTAAAAAGGAATTGCCAGAAGCTAAACAGGCCAAATTTTTTCGAACAATCAATATCCTTATTACCATCCTGTTAATCTCTACTTATATTGAAATATTCTACACCATATAAAAGACGAGTGTTACTCACACTCGTCTTTCGTTCAACCTATAGATCATAGGTGACCTTTTAGAGGATTTTGCAAATGTCTGAATTCTTCTCCATAGTTGCCTGAGAATATACATGATTTCAGCTTGCATACGCCCAATTGGTACTCATGACCACGTTCGTGCAGCACTCTTTTGCAAATCTTGAATTAGTTAATCCAAGATGCCCCAATGATAACCAACAAGATAAATAAAACTACTAATAAAGCGAAACCTCCGCCGTATCCACCAGACATGTTGTATCCTCCCTTCAGTTACATACTTACTTAGTTAGTACACATATGACGCACCAACAATCACGAGTAGAATAAACAGAACTACGATGAAAGCAAATCCTCCACCAAATCCTTGACTCATGATCACACCTCCTTTTGAGCTGCTACCGTATCATATTCAATTTCCACAAAAAGGAATGGGCCTTTTGCTTAAATAAATGATTTTTAATGAAGACCCTAAACAGACTTAAAAACACATGAGATTCCATGAAAACGCTGATTAGAATTTAAGTAAGATTGTTCCAATTATTATAATTATCAAATAACATTTGTGCTTATCCTTTTTTTAACAGAATTTTTGTGTTATAGTTAGGCTTGTTATGAAATACTTTTACTTGGCAACACGCTAAAAGGAGTGTAATGGATGAAGAAATGGTTAATTACGTTGGCATCAGCAGCTTTACTTGTCAGTCTTGCAGCCTGCAATAATGAATCTGATGAAGCAGTGGTAGAAACGAAAGCAGGAAATGTTACTAAAGAGGAGCTTTATCAACAACTAAAAGATCAATACGGGGATCAAGCAGTAAAAGAACTCGTATATAAAAAAGTTCTCTCTGATAAATATAAAGTAACAGATAAAGAAGTGAATAAACAGGTTGAAGAAGCCAAAGAAAATCTTGGCGAAAATTTTGAAGCAGCTTTGGCACAGTCTGGCTTTAAAGATGAAGAAGCTTTTAAAGAATCTGTGAAATTCAATCTTTTACAGGAAAAAGCCGCTCTTGATACAATCAAAGTAACAGATAAAGAACTTAAGGATTACTATAATAACAAATATAAAATCGACTTAAAAGCTCGCCATATTCTTGTAGCAGATGAGGAAACAGCGAAAGAAGTAAAGGCTAAGCTTGATAAAGGTGAAAAATTCGAGGATTTGGCAAAAGAATATTCAACAGATACAGCCAATAAAGATAAAGGTGGAGACCTTGGTTGGTTTGGGGTTGGACAAATGGTAACTGCATTTGAAGATGCTGCATACGGCCTTGAAGTCAACAAAATTTCTGATCCTGTACAAACTGAGCATGGATTCCATATCATTCAAGTAACAGAGAAGAAAGAAAATGACAATCCTTCTTTTGAAGAATCCAAAGATGAAGTAACTAGAAACGTTAAAATGACCAAGCTAGATTCCGCAAAAGCTCAAGAAGCTATTCAAAAAGTGATTGATGATGCTGATGTTGAAGTAAAAGATAAAGATTTAAAAGATGCATTCTAATAGGTGAAACAGAAAACTCGACCGGTTTGGTCGAGTTTTTATTGTGCCATTGCTCTTTTTCTTTTTTCTTCTTCCATTCTTTCTATATAAACATTCCCCTCCTGTTCAATCCACGATTCATCAACTTTTTGCTCTTCCCTGATTGATTTTATGGTCATAAAGGCACTAAAGAAGATACCAGCTATGATTACTCCAATAAAAATTGACAAGCTTGTCCTCCCCCTCCTTAAGGATTAAGCATCCTTTTTAAAACTATATGCTTTTAAAAAAAAAATATGCTTTCCACTTAAAGGAAAGCATATTTTTAAAATCGATAATCTATTTGATATTCGGTTTATAAAGGCTGCGATTATCGAGAGGGAAGATTCGCTCTGTAAATTCTCCCGGTTTTACCCGATCAAGCGCACGATCCATCATATTCATTTTCGCATCCAAATTATCAATATAATGCAGAACCTCTGCCTCTTTAACCAATGGCGGTTTCGGACTTCCCCATTCCGCTTTTCCATGATGGCTTAAAACGATATGCTGAAGAATAAGAACTTCTTCCCCCTGAATATTTAATTCATCAGCAGCTTTACCGATTTCATTCACCATAATGGAAATATGGCCAAGCAAGTTGCCCTCCACTGTGTAAGTAGTCGCAATTGGTCCTGATAGTTCCTTCACTTTTCCGAGATCATGAAGGATGACTCCCGCATATAATAAATCTTTATTTAATGATGGGTATAGCTCAGCAATTGATTTTGCTAAGTTTAACATCGATACAACATGATATGCCAGACCAGAGAAAAATTCATGGTGATTTTTCGTGGCAGCAGGATATTCCAAAAACTCATTAAAATATTTTTTAACCAAATGTCTAGTAATCCGCTGTATATTAGGATTCGTCATCTCGAATATATATTTTGTAATCGTTTCAGACATTTCATTTTTTCCAAGAGGAGCAGTCGGCAATAAATCAGCAATATTAACCGTCTCATTATCGTACTTTAGGCGAATTGATCGAATCCGAAGCTGAAGCTTACCTTTATAATTTTGTATATCTCCTGTTACCCGTACGATTGCTTCCGGCATATACAGCTGTTCATCCTCAGGTTTTACATCCCAAAGCTTTGCTTCTATTTCTCCGCTTTTATCCTGGAAAATTAAAGATAAAAAAGGTTTTCCATTACTTGCTGTTCCTTTTATAGCATTCTTTATGAATAGATGAAGATCTATCGTATCTCCAACTTCATGATGGGCAATTCCCTTCATGTATATCCCTCCCCGGTCCATTCCAATATTTATTATATCATGCGAAGGCAAATTAATATTAAAAATCATCTTGTTAATTGGATGATATTCTGCCCATTAAACATCGCAGCAATATGATCATGGCAGGTAAAAAAGAGAACCTGATTCCCCTCTTTACTAATATGCTTTAATAGAGAAATCATTCTTTCCGTTCGCTTATCATCAAAATTGACAAACGTATCATCCATGATCAGCGGCCATTCTTTTCTTCCATCAA
Source organism: Bacillus sp. z14 (2026) (assembly GCF_058313575.1). NCBI lineage: Bacteria > Bacillati > Bacillota > Bacilli > Caryophanales > Bacillaceae > Bacillus > Bacillus sp. z14 (2026). The sequence continues at coordinate 117,419 of NZ_JBZFQK010000002.1, read as the reverse complement.
TCGTACCCGCTAAAGCAAGCCTTATAGATACATAAGTAAGTTCTGCCGTCCCTCTGCTCAAATTTTTCGAATGAACCTCTAATCCCCTATGGTCCAATAAAGAGAGTCCCTCACCATTTTCTGAGAATAGGATTTTTTCATATCTTCCATTCGTAAGGTTACGTAGATACCCATTAGCTTGTTCAATAATTGCAGGCAGTTTTTCTTCTTTATACGTCGTTATAGACTCAGCCAGAGTCCCCTTCATGAGGCTGAGCGTTGTCCACTTCTTAGCCAACACTTGAAATTCCTGTTTTAAAAGCTGATGGTTATGAAGCAACGCCTCTACTGTTCCATCCTCCTCAAGCCTATTTATCTCGTACTTTACCTCTGCAAGTCTTTTTCGTAACCGATTTAATGTTGATTCATAGGAAGACTGCTCAGCCTCTTGTTCCTCAATTCTATCCTTTAAAACCAAGTCTGTAACAGAATGGTACTGATCGAGATTTGCATAACGTCCCAGCTGCCCAATCAATTGTCTCTTTGCTATGCTGAGCTGACTTCTTTCTTCGGCATCTCTACCGCGCTGATAGAACCCTTCCACTTCATGACAATCTGCTTCCTGAAGCAATTGCTGCTTTTCTTGATTTAGCTGTCTGCACAAGTCCTTTAAAGGTATAATTTCTTCCTCGAGCTCCTGTATTTTTTCGAGCATATTATTTTTTTGCCTATTGACCAATTCATTCTCTTTGTACTTCTGAACAATAGAGTAGTTTATTTGCTCGATACTTTGAGTGCCCGTAACACCAAATTCCTCTGAAAGCTTCCCTATATAGCGGATATACTCATCCTTTTTCTCCTCTGTATAAGCAAGCAATGAAATGAGTTTGCTCTTCTCCAACATAAGGTTTTTAATTTGTTCAATTCGCTCAAAAGCATCTGAAAGCATCGTACATGACACCTCATTAGGCAATGACCATTCATTTCCGAGCGTAATCAATTTATGTTTACAAAGCGCCAACTCTTTTTCCCATTCTTCAAAGGAATCAATTAAACTGTCAAATATTGCTTCCTGTTGCTCTTTGCGCAGTGATTCCAGCTTGTATTTTTCTCGATTTGCCGTATCCTCTTCAAGCATACTTTTTTGCATTCTGTAGCTTTGTTCATCAATTGAAATCGAAGATGATTTTTTTACAATTTCCTCATAGTAGTTAATTTCTTTCGCTAATTCCTCAGATTGCAATTGATTGCCATTCATCGAATTTATATATATAACGAGTACGATACCAACAACCGCCACAATCAATGCAACGCCAAGCTGTCCGCCTAAGATTAATAAAAGAACCGCCAAAATGGAAGCCAGTAAGACCGAGCCCAGAATAACTTTCTGTTTTTTCTTACCCTTTTTCTCTGATTCCAACGCTTGATTCCTTCGTTGCTTTAATCGCTGGATCACTTCCTTGGCTGACTTCTCTTCCTGTGCTGCCTTGTCAGCATGTTCATACTGCTCTACTATTCTTTTAAGCCTTTCTCTTTCATTTTCAGGCAGCAATTTTCTCTCATAAATTTCAGTGATTTGCTCGATTTGTTCCAATTTGACTCGTTCTTTTTCAAGCTGAGCATCAAGCTCCATCTTCTTCTTGGCAAGTGTATGCTTCTCTAATTCTATCTGTTTAATTTCTTCTTTCCGAAAGATACTTGTATCAAAACTTTCAACCATAACAGGATCAAATTGTGTATGTAATTCTCCCTGAAGCTTAATGATTTTATCCTCTATATGCTTTAATTCGATCGATTGAGTCCTAATTTCTTCGAGTAGGATGATCAATTTATCACTATAAAGCTCGGCTTGACGTACCCTCTCCTCACTTGCCAGCCACTGTTCATTGACTTGGAGGGAATCCTTTTCATTTTGGAGTACTTTCAATTTATTTAACTGAGTTTGCAGAAATGTTTCCTTTGCCGACCTTTCAGCCTCTATCTTTCCCATGCGCCCCATCCCATTTACCGGAAAAGGAAATTCTTCTAATTCTGACAGGCGCACTTCAATGGAAGCAAGCTCCTGAATGGATGGCAACAGTCTCTTCCAGTCCATTAAATGAATTAAGTTCGTTTTTATTCGCTCTATTTGTTCTTGAGTGAGCGAAATTTCTTTACTTAGTTCCCTTTCTTCGCTCAAAAAGGTATTATAGCTTTTCTCTTTCTCCCTTGCTTTTTGAATTGCCTGGGAGCTTTGCTTTAATTCAGCCAGCTTTTGATTCAGAATAGGCTTCTTTCCACCTGGCTTAAATAGACTGTCCATTTGCTTTTGCAAGCCTGCTTCCATCTCCCAAAGCCTTTCACTGCCACTCATGCCAGCAAAAAAGAGATATTTGCCCAATTGATCTTCTTCCAGACGATAGATATCCTGCAAGCCGTCTAGATTAAAGGAGTATATAGATTCATAGAAGTTTCGGTCGACTCCCTTCAACCATTCTTTTATTTTCTCCTCCCCCCCTATTCTCCCAAACCTGTTATAAACTCCACATTCTGTACCCTGGTGCCCTTTAACTCTTTCAATCGTTATTTCACCTATTTCAGGGAGCTCAATGACCAGTTTTCCACCATACCGGCCGCTCCCCGACGGTTCGTAGGAGGCTGTTGTTTGGTTCTTAGCAGGGAATCCAAATAACATGGCATGGATAAAGGAAAAAATCGTTGATTTACCAGCCTCATTTTCTCCGTAGAATACATTTATATCTGATGTTAATTCTTGTTTGTAGTCTACAAATTTACCAAATCCATATATATGTATTTTCTTTATAATCAAAGCATTTTCTCCTCATTTTTAACGATTCAGGCGCTTTACTAATTCAAGCGTTGCCTCGTCCAAGATTTGCTGCCACTCGCTATCCTCCCATGGCTCTATATATTTCCTTGCCGCAGAATGAGTAAAGAGAGCTTCGCCGTATTTCAGATACTGCTCAGAATTCATATTGGCAGTTGTCCTCAAAAGTTCATCAATAAATGTATCTGACAGCTCTCCGCCTCTGCTTGCATAGCGGGGTGGAATCAGTGTACAGGAATGGATCCATACAGAAATCTCATCCATCTCCTCATCCTGGAGACCTTCAAGTAAATGATCCATATCCACAAACAGCCATTCAGGATTCATTTTGCAATCAGATGCATCGATCATAATATTCAGCAGAATAGACTTATCCGGCTCATACGCACCCTCTTTTATTTTATCCATTTCAGCTATAAGTTCGTTTACAGATGAAATATGATCTGCCTGAATGGTTTCTGTTTTCCATTCGACTGTCGATACAGGTACAAATTCTAAAGAAGTATCTGACCCTGACATAGAGACTATATAGAACCCTTTTTCACCTGTCTCTTTTTTATTTCTCCCCTGCAAGCATCCTGGATAAATGGCTGGTGGATCCTGCAGGATTTCCATTCGTTTATGGATATGCCCCAGAGCCCAGTAATCAAATTGCTTACTAAGCAGTTCACTTCTGGTAAAAGGAGCATAGTTTCCATGAGCACTCTCTCCATCTAAATTACCGTGTAAAATACCAATATGATAATCACCATCGTCTGCCTTTTTATACTCCTGAATAACCCGGTCATGTATATGACGCTTGTCGTAACTGAATCCATAAAGATTTACGGCAGTTGCATCATTTTCTTTAATAAATTGTTTAACTTCTACTTCGCGTCCAAACAGATGAACATTCGCTGGTAAGCTTATATCAAAGTAATTCCCATTCATGTAATCATGATTTCCATGAATTAAATAGACAGGAATCGAATAGGTTTCCAATCTTTCCATTTCAGCCTTAAATTTCAATTGTGCTTTCAAGTTTCGTTCTTCATTATCATAAATATCTCCAGCAAAAATAACAAAATCAATTCTTTCCTGAATTGCCGTGTCCACGAGCCTTGTTAATGCTGAATATCCGCTGTTTTTTATTTTTTCATAAATGGCACTATGCATATGCTGAAATCCTGAAAAAACGCTGCCCAAATGCAAATCAGCTGCATGTATAAATTTTACGCCTCGCACTGTACCACACTCCTTCCATGCCATTTTACTACAAACGATTGTTCTTTTAATCAAAAAAAACGTAAATTTAATTATCTCATATACAAATATTATTAGATAATTGTTACCTCCCCGTAATCAGCCAGGTGATTGCAAAGGATGCCTTTATTTAAGCAAATCAAATATCCTGCTAAGAACCATAAAAAACTCACTTCCCATTTGGAAGTGAGTCCTTGTTTACTTATTGCTGTTTGTTAAATCAAGTGCTTTTTTAATATCTTTAAAAGAACTTGAATTTCCATACATTAAAACTCCGCCTTTATAGACTTTAGCTCCAAAATAGGCTAATAGTCCAATCGTCACAAGCAGAATACCAATGCTTATCGCAATTTCGATATTGGATATTTCAAGCATTCCTATACGCATAAACATTAGCATAGGCGTGAAGAACGGAATATAGGATGACACCTTTATAAAGGTTGCTTCCGGATTGCCAAGCCCGGTCATGGCAAGCATGAAAGCCAGGATAACCAGCATGGTCATTGGCATGATCATTTGTTGCAAGTCTTCAATCTTACTTACTAAGGAACCAAGAAACGCTGCCATTGTTGCATATAATAAATAGCCTAAGAAGGTAAATATAACTGCATAAACAATCGTCTTCGCTTTCATATTGTCAAAGCCAAAAGCCTCGAAAATTTCTCCCATCCCACTGCTGCTTTTAAATGATAAATATCCAACCAGCACAAATATGGCAAGCTGTGTCAATGTCAGCAGAGCAATTCCAGTGATTTTCGCGAACATTTGCTGAATTGGTGACACACTTGAAATTAAGATCTCCATCACACGTGATGATTTTTCAATGGCCACTTCGTTGGCAATCATACCGGCATACACAATAACAGAGAAATAAATGACAAAGATCATCACATAGACTAGGCCGCGGGCCTGATTAAGCTCTTCCTCTGATTTAGCCTGATTATTTAATGGGACGACTTCAAAGGAAACGGGCTTATAGATAGCTGCCAGCTGCTCATCTGTTATGTTAACCTGCTTTGTTAGAATACTTGTTTGTATTTGCTGCAAAGCATTTTGAATTTCTGTACTTTCATTTGAATTGGCGATGGATTGGGCCTTATACACACCTATTGGAATACCGTCTTGCTCTTCAAGCAATAAATATCCTTCCAATTCTCCCTCTTCTTCAGCTTTCTTTACTTCAGTTTCAGATTTATATGCTTTCAGGCTTAATTCGCTCCCACTACTATCAAGCTGCTTTTCCAGCGCGGCATAGAAATTGCCTGAATTTTCCACAACTCCAATTGTTGTATCACCTTCATCAAACAAACCGATAATTCGATCCAAGTTCGTAAAAGCGAGAACCATTAATAAAATAACTGCAGTCGAAATGACAAATGACTTACTTTTAACCTTTGATATATACGTCTGAAATGTCATAATCCAAAACTTATTCATATTGAGCACCAACCTTTTCAATAAAGATATCCTTCAAGGATGGTTCTTCCAATTCAAATTTACGTATGAAACCACGCTTAACTGTATCCTGTAAGATTAATTCGGCATTCTTCTCATCCGCAATTTGCAAATGAATTCCTTCCGTTACTTCTACTGCTTTTGTCACACCAGGATAATCAGTCAGGAATTTAAGATCAAAATCAGCATGTATAGATACATTCTTTTTGCCATAGGAACGTTTGATATCCTTTAGTGAACCATTAACGACTGCCTCTCCTTGCTTAAGTATGCAGAGCTGTTCACATAATTCCTCTACGTGTTCCATACGGTGGCTGGAAAAGACGATAGTTGTTCCGTTTTTTCTTAAATCATGAACCGCTTTTTTTAATAATTCAACATTTACAGGGTCCAAACCGCTAAATGGTTCATCCAAAATTAACAATTCTGGCTTATGTATAACAGAGGCAATAAATTGTATTTTTTGTTGATTTCCTTTAGAAAGGTCACCAACTCTTTTATCGAAATATTCCGGGACATTAAAGCGATCCAACCAGACTTTTGCTTCTTGCATTGCATCCGATTTGTTCATCCCTCGCAAACGAGCCAGATAAATTAATTGTTCACCCGTTTTAATCTTTGGATACAACCCTCGCTCTTCAGGAAGATAACCTATCGTCGAGCTTGTGGAATAGTCAATTTTCCTTCCCTTCCAACTAATGCTCCCTTCTGTAGGGTCCAATAAACCAAGAATCATTCTGAAAGTAGTAGTCTTACCAGCCCCGTTTGCCCCGAGCATACCAAACATCGTTCCCTCTCCCACATCAAGTGAAAGATGATTTACTGCTGTAAATTCTCCAAATTGTTTTACTACGTTATTTACCAGTAAAGTCAAAAGCATTTCCCCCTTTTATCAATTTTTATGTCTATATATATTCTAATATATCCACCTGATAAATTGAAAGGTAATTCTAAACTTTACAAATTTTGTCTTCTTATGCGAAAATAATATCAACTGCTGATCAGCTGAATTTAGGAGGAATAAAGATGAAATTCTATAAATTAACCGTGTTTGAAGCAGATGGTGAAAAGATTTTAGAAGAATCGATTCAGGCAGAGAATGATGAAAGCGCAAAAGAACTTGGACAAAAGCTTTTAGCTGAAAAAGAATACGAAGAAAAGACACATCGGTTCACCTCACCGCTTGGCAAGCTACTATTATTCCATAGATAAGAAAGGGTTTGTATGATCCGTTTATAACGGAATCATACAAACCTTTTTATTTCCCTTTAAAATTAGGCTTCCTTTTCTCAACAAACGCCTTGATACCTTCTTCATGATCCTCTGTTTGTCTCATTACATATTGCGAGTATTTCTCCAATTCAAGCATCTTCAATAGCTTAGGACGATTTGTTTCAGCAAGAATTTTCTTCGTCCGGATCATAGACAAAATTGGTTTTGCCTGCCATTCTTTTACCTTTTTCTGAACCTCATCCTCAAGGCTATTCGTTGTTACCAGATCAACCAATCCAATTTCTGATGCCTGCTCAGCGCTCATCACTTTACCTTCCCAGATTACTTCCTGAGCTTTCAATTCTCCCAGTCTTCGTTCTAGAAAGAAGTGCCCTCCGCCATCAGGAATCAAGCCGATCCCAATGAAATTCATGGCTAATTTACTCTCCTGCTCTGCAATAATGCAGTCAGTGGCCAAGGCAAGGCTGAATCCAAGTCCCGCTGCTGCCCCGTGAACTGCTGCAATTGTTAATTTTGGCATCGTATACATGGCCATGGCTAGTTCGTTAATACAATCCATTATTCCATAAAAATCTTTTTCACTGCCTAAATTAAACATCGATTTTATATCGCCGCCTGAGCAAAATCCGTTGCCATTTCCTTTAAGAATAATAATTGTAATTTCCTCATCAAGACTCAATGCTTTTAATTCCTTGTTTAATTCAACAAGCATCTCTTTATTAAGAGCATTTAATACTTCAGGACGGTTTAATGACACGGTAGCTACAGTGCCTTCCTTTTCCACAAGCACGCTCTTGATAATAGAGGCAGGTTTCACTGGCAAAATCCCCTTTCAAATTTGATATATATTTATTATAAAGGTTTATGTAAGCGTTTTAACACAAAAAAGGTGTAATTTATTAGAATTATTTGTATATTAGAAGAAAAAATAACCGAGTTCTTCATCCAAACAAGAACTCGGTTTGTTAATTTCAGCGCAAAAATAATTCTTTTAAGTAATCAATTTTTTTAGTTGTATAATGCTCATAACTATCATTATAGGATTTTGGATCTTTTGGGTTGGCAAAGTGCGTGATTTTTCCAGTATCAGGATCAATGAATTTACTTGCTGCCCCACATCCAAGTCCTATGATCGTTTGCTGCTCCTCCATAATCAGGATATTATACAAGCTCTCCATTCCAGGTAATGAATATCCGACATTCTCCAGGTTACCCAGTATATTCTTTTGTCTGTATAAATAGTATGGATGGTATCCATGGGCTGCAGTCCACTTTTCAGCTTCATTCATCATTTGTTCTACTTCCGTACGATCCGCAACCTTATAGCGCATTTTATTTCTCGTCATCTCAGAAGCCCGTTTAAAGGATAACGTATGAACAGTCAATGATTCCGGCATCAATTTTTCTGTTTCGTGTAAACTATTCTTTAATTCAGGGACACCTTCACCCGGAAGCCCTATAATTAAATCCATATTCACATTATTCATACCGGCCTCTTTAGCCAGTTTATATTTTTCAATTGTTTCCTCTACCGTGTGATGTCGCCCAATCGCCTTCAATGTTTCCTGTGTATAGGACTGTGGATTAATACTGATTCGATCAATATTCCATTTTTTTAAGACCTTCAATTTTTCCGGTGTAATCGTATCCGGCCGACCTGCTTCCACCGTAATTTCCCGTACATTTTTAATATCAGGGAATGATTCATATAGTTCCTCGTAAAGAATGTCCATTTCTTCAGCTGATATACTCGTAGGTGTACCGCCGCCAAAGTAAATAGTAGTAATTTTTATATGATTGTCCTTCAGCCATTTACCGATTTCTCGCATTTCATAATGCAGTCCACCCAGAAATGATGTTACATTTCCCTGACGTCCATTAATTGCATAAGCGGGGAATGTACAATAGGCGCATTTAGTAGGGCAGAAAGGAATTCCTATATAAATGCTCACTTCCCTTTTCAAATCATATAAATCTGGAATGACTTCTAATTGACGGTCAGCAATTTCCTCCAGTAAATTTAATTTCTCGTCTGTAATGGAGTAGGAGGCGCTCAGCTCTCTCTTGGCAACAGATGCATCTATATTCTTTTTCACATATTGATGCCACAATTTTGTGGGACGAACACCTGTCAACAATCCCCACTTCTGAATCATTCCTGTATGTTGTTCCAAAACCTTTAAAAAAACATAAGAATAGGAATGCTTTTTTTGCTTAAAAAGAGCCTTTTCATCCGTCTGATTCAAGACATCTCTTTCAAATGTGGATTCATGTACTTTATTAGATGTAGAATCCTCTAGTATCGCTTTTGTATATAATGTATGATTAATCATTTCTTGTTTTAATGTAATTGATAAATCCGATGGTGATTCATCGCTATTAAGCAGTGTTGCCTCTTCAAAAAATAAGTCCGCAATTAAAGATAAGGGCCGATACAGCCTTTCATCCTCAATGCCATTTATTAAAATACGCATGCCTATCCCCTTTTCAAAAATTCAATCCATATCAGTTTACTGAACATCAAGACAGCGGTCAATCACAAATAAACCATCTCTTCCTTATCATGACTATTTGGGAATGAAGCTATTCAGCCAATAAAAAAGCTTAGGAGACTGCCTAGGAGCGACAAGCATAAGAAGAGTACTGAGAGGAAGGGTCCTATTGAGCAAAGACTAAGAAGCACCACATCGCGTAGAAAGATCATTGTGAACTAAATCCTGCAGGCCTCCGCTGAGTATTTACTGATGACTTGAGTTCCTAGAAGCCGAAGCTGGATTCCATCAAAAGAGTAAAGGAATGGCCCCATTTAGGCGTTTGGCTCGATTATTGTTTGAATCGGCTGGATTATTACGGAGTTTGGCTGGATTTTCAGCTGAATCGGCCGGATTATTACGAAGTTAAGCTGAATCTATGCTCAATTCGGCTGGATTCATCCTCGTTGGGCTGAATATCCTACATCTCTTGCCAAGAATTAAGTACACAAAATTAATTTAATTGCCAAGAAAACTGTTTCAGCCCTACATAGCACCTTTATCATCATAACGAAACCCTAAACCGACAATATTTATTACCGAAGCCCAATAAAAAAGGATAACCCCAGAGGAGCCATCCTTTTGGTAGGTGGTAAAAAACACCTTCAACACCTATTTAGTCAGTTTTGATATTCATCTTTTTTAAGAAGCCAATTGGATGCTGTCTTCTGAATACCTCTTTAATGAGATAGGCCACACCCAGTTCATCATTACTGCGGGTAATCCATTTGGCTGAGCGCTTTACCGCTGCATCAGCATTTGCCACAGCTACACCAAGTCCCACATTTCTTACCAGCTCCGATTCATCTTGATCACTGCCAATTAAGACCACTTCATTTGCTGCTATACCCCTGTTTTTTAATAAGTAGTTAAAAGCCTTCTCTTTTGTGACTTGTTCTGGTAAAATCACAAGTTTATTCGGATGACTCTCCTGGATCATTACGTTTTCAAACATCGCTTCAAGACCAGACTTTGCATCTATTCTGTCCTGTTTCTTATCTATATATATATCAATTTGCAATGGAGACATCGGATGGGTGCGTAAATACTCATCTAGAGAATCTACAAATTGCTGGGCATATATATTGGTCTCTCCCGGCGTCCATTTGATTCTTGCAAAGAGCGGTGTTGGAAGATCCATTCTATTTCCGATTGTCATATCCTCATGAATTAAACGGATGTGCCCGCTTAATTTTTCTAAAAAACGAACGATATCGAGGGTAGTGTTCTCAGGTATTCGCTTAACAAAAATAGGATTATGAAGATTCTCCAAAATAAAGCCACCCTGATGCGCAATAATATGCGGATTACATCTAAGAGCTTTTCCGGTTCTTTGTGTATAGTCATAATTTTCAGAGGTCATCAGAGCTACTTCTACTCCCTTTTTAGCAACGTATTCAATTGATTCTCTTGTATGAGTGTGGAGTTTTCCTTTTGAAGATAATAGTGCACCATCCATATTAATCATTAACAGTTTATATACCATGATGTCCAATCCACCTTTCATGATGCCCATATACATTCTGTATGAGGATTTTGGCAGAAATAGAACAGTTATAAAGAAAAAAGAACCGATTTAGCGCCCTGAACTTCCCTTCACCAATTAAATAAATCTAACTGGCAGAGAAGCTTCGACACTAATCGGTTCCATATATGCTTAGGATTGTGTTCCGTACAAGTCTTCCAATGGTTTTGTGATAATACGATTGAGATCTGTTAGGATGACGCTCATTTTTTGTTCAGCATCCATTAATTTAGAAATCGCTTCATGTTGTTGCACAAGCGCAACAGTTTTTTGAGCCTGCATTACTTCTTCTTCAGTAATTTCCTGACCCATCATTTGTTTTTGCTGAAGATTTAGCTGAATATCTCTGAAATTGTTAAACATCGTTCTTGCTTGCTCATCAGCCATTATCGCATTGTATTGATTCTTTAGTTCTTGGTATTCTGCACTTTCACGTATTCCTTTTTCTACTGTATACGCTAAATCATATAAATTAACTGACATCATATACCTCCTGTTTTCTATTACACTGAAGTCTCTCTTACTATACCATTATCGAAAGCATTATACATCCATTGTATGTTTACTGGAATGGTTTTAATTCATCAAAATCATAAAGATTCCCTGGAAAACTCCAATCAAGCCTCCTAATAGGGCTCCTAAATACGTAATCATTTTCAATTCACTTTTTGTGATAGACAGTACCATTTCTTCCAGACGAGCCACCGGAAAAGAAGCAACCTGATCACGGACAATTTCCTTTAGTTTCAATTTTTCCATTATGCTTGGTACTTTTTCAATTAAAATCGCTGCAACCTCTTCAATAACATTTGGCAGCAATCTTCCCTTGATGGTCTCATTCCATTCACCAGTTATCTGATTAAGTGTCAGATTAGATAAATCCACTTTTTTATAGCCGGTTATAATTCCTTTATGGAGTAAACTTCTCATTTCATCCAATGAATAGAATTCCTCCACGTCTGAAATCTGCTTATGTTTTATTTTATGCCACTCACTATGCAGGAGTTGTGTCAGCGTATCCCTAGTCCCAGGATTTGAGAGAAATTTAATAATCTCCGGCTGAAGTTTCTCGCCAAGATTTACATTTCCTAATAGCATCTGCATAATTCCACCGAGTTTTCCCCGTTCCCTCATGAAATCATCTGCCATTTTTTGAAGTCTTTCCTTACCTTGATTGCTGGCAAAAAAAGCGATTCCCTTATCCAAGATATAATGAGATACATCCGGTATTTTGTTCTCTATTTTCTCCTCAACACTTGCTGGTATAAAGGCTGCTATAGGTTTATTTTTATGCTGCAAATACCAATCCTCTAACCAATTTGTTGAATGGGATTCAATTTTTCTTACGATTAAATCCGGAATATCAGCCAACCCAGCTTTTTCAAGCGCCTTTTCTATAGAGATATCAGAAAAAATTGTTTTATCTAATATATTTTCTCCAATTCTCTTAGCTTCCACTTTGACAGTACCAGTAAGCAATTTATTTTTAATACTATCTGGAGTGATTAAGTGTTCTACAACCATCTTCCCCATCTGCTCGGCCAATTCGTCTCGTCTTTTTGGTATTAACCCAGGCGTAAATGGCAAGCGTTTACCAAAGATATAAATAGCCTCATAGGGGTGGAATAGCATTTTTATGGCCAAGGCGTTTGTAATACCGCCTATTAAGGCCCCTACTACAACCACTGTGATAATCGTTATAAATGTACTCATAAGTAACTCCTTTTTAAAACTTCCTGTTTGTAAGAAATAGTTTAGTCTTATCTACTATTAAATTGCAACCATCGGTGTCCATTTTTCAAAGATTTTGATGATAGCTTTCTTTATGCGAGGTTGTAATTGGATATAAATGCTTATTTAAAGTGTATAATTATAATTATTGCTATTAAATTTAGATTTGAGGTGCAATCTATTGATTAATCATTTTGAATGGAAATCATTATATGAAACAGAAAAAATACCTGGTTGGAAGTTTTCCTTCTACTTTGAAAAAAAACGGTATAAAGGAGTTTACCATAAGGATGGTTCTATTACTTGGATTGAAACACAGCCATCTGACTATGCTAAACCAGAATTAGAATCCAGAGTACACGAATTGATGCTTTATCATGTATATGATAATCAATAGACTATGATACAAAATATTTGGAGGATTACTCATGAACACTGACTTACTTATACTCTTTCCCAACGCAATCCGTGTTTCATATCCGTTGGAGGATCAATCCTATTATTGGTACATAGAAAATGCGAATCAATATATCGGTATTCCAAAAAGGTCTGTATCATCTGATCAATTGGCTCTATTAAATATTTTTTTAGAACCCTTTTTGCTTCATACTGAAGAACTTAATAGATCTGCCCAGCAAATGCATTGGCACAAATTATTATACCAACAGGATTCTGCACCATTGCCGAAAATTGAAGATGGGTCATACCGCTTTATTCATTATAATCTTCCAAACAATGATATTAATATTACAGACTTCTCCGATGCTATAAATGGCTTTTTTCATGACCCGGTCATTTGCTGGAAGGACCCATCTAGCGGAGTCATTATAGAAAACACCAAATCCACTTTGCTCACAAATCAAGATTTTAATGCTGTCATTCATACCCTTGAAAGCGATTTATACGCACATTTCCGTTTATTTATAGGAAATAATTATCCGCTTTCGAATGAAATCATAACGTATTTTTCTTCAGAAGATACTTGCTTTAAAACCATACGTCTGTATAACTCAAAAGATAAAGTCATTACTTTTTCTTCAGCTTTTTTGGATCTTTTATTACTAGGTAAAAATCAAACTTTATGTATAACTCTAGCTAAAAATCTACTCGGCACTTTAGAAAATGAAAAAGATCTACTCCAAACTATTATGATTTACATTAAAGCTAATGCCAATGCTACTGTTGCTGCAAAACAGCTTTTTCTTCACCGTAACAGTCTAAAATATCGTCTTGATAAATTTTATGAAATTACCAATCTCGATGTTCGAAAATTCGAAGACAGCTTATGTGCCTATTTAGCTATCCGGTTACTGGAGAATACAAATTAACTATAAGTGCAACCAGCCCATTTCATAATCATTATATTTGTGCAAATTGAACATATATTTTTAACTATTAGACTAGTAAAATTATTTGTGAAAAGGGTTTCATTATTACATAGTTATCAAGGAGGACATTTCAAGATGGCTCAGTTAAAATTAGAAAATATTTATAAAGTTTATGATAATAAGGTAACTGCAGTAACCGATTTTAATTTACACATAAAAGATAAAGAGTTTATCGTTTTCGTAGGTCCATCTGGATGTGGTAAATCCACAACCTTACGTATGATCGCCGGATTAGAAGAAATCTCTAAAGGTGACTTCTATATTGATGATAAACGCGTGAATGATGTACCTCCAAAAGACCGTGATATTGCAATGGTTTTCCAAAACTATGCATTATATCCTCATATGAGTGTATATGATAATATGGCTTTTGGACTAAAGCTTCGTAAATTTGATAAAGCTGAAATCGATCGCCGCGTTAAAGATGCTGCACGTATTCTTGGTCTCGAGGAATATTTAAATCGTAAACCAAAAGCTCTTTCCGGCGGTCAACGTCAGCGTGTTGCATTGGGCCGTGCTATCGTTCGTGACGCAAAAGTTTTCCTTATGGATGAGCCTTTGTCTAACCTGGATGCTAAATTGCGCGTACAAATGCGTGCTGAAATCGCTAAGCTTCATCAAAGATTAAATACAACTACAATTTATGTAACACATGACCAAACAGAAGCAATGACAATGGCTACTCGTCTGGTAGTTATGAAAGACGGCTTCATCCAACAAGTCGGTGCACCGAAAGACGTTTATGAAAATCCAGAAAACATCTTTGTAGGTGGATTTATCGGATCTCCTGCCATGAACTTTATTAATGGGAAATTAGAAGATGGATATTTTGTAACCGGCAGCACTCGCATTGCCGTACCTGAAGGTAAATTAAGCTATTTGCGCAAACAAGGCTATATAGGTAAAGACGTTGTCCTTGGTATTCGTCCTGAGGATATCCATGATGAACCTATATTCATGGATGCATCCCCAGAAACTACAGTCAGCTGCATAATTGAAGTGGCAGAATTAATGGGTGCTGAAACGATGCTCTATACTCAAATTGAAGGTCAATCCATCGTAGCACGTATCGATTCCCGTTCTGATATCAGTCCAATGGATACCATTAAATTAGGATTAGATATCAACAAAGCACACTTCTTTGATAAAGACACTGAGTTAAGAATTCGCCCATAATTAATTATAAAAACTCAAAGCCAAATCTCTCGGGATTTTGGCTTTTTTGTTTCCTGATATGGCTTTAATTCAGTTTTCAGGAATTATAATTATTCTCAAATATACATTTCGTGAATAGATACTACCTCGTCGTTTCCACATTGACTGCAGGATAAAAGATGTTGGCATATATTTTGTCTTACCGATTGAGGATCTCCGTCCGTTTGTTTTTGTATATTGGTTTCCAGGTATGCACTATAGTCGTCATAGTAATCCATTACCTTCCCAAAGTCCTCCATATTTATATCACAATTTTTACATAAGTATTCTATAGAAGTTAGACCATTACATAAAGGACATTCCATATTATCCTCTCCAAACCTTTTCTTTTCCTTAGCGTTTCACCCATGAGATTTTTTATGTTCATGGAATCCAGATAATATTTTCCTGCTTGTACACCCTTACGAATCTTATCAACTCCAGCTTTTACCTTTTTATATCTATGTATAAATTAAAGTGTGACCTTCCATACTAGCTAGTAGAAAGACGCACTCACATCAATGGGTCAAGCCGTTTAGGGCTTAGGAGATTTCATACGATAATCTCCTGTATGTCGGTTCAAATCCGACTGACCCAGCCAAATAAATCATTTTTTTAAAGGAGATTAACATCATGGCTCAAAACAGCTCAAACAATAACTCTAATCAATTGGTTGCTCCAGGTGCAGCAGAAGCAATCAATCAAATGAAATACGAAATTTCTACTGAGTTTGGAGTACAACTTGGTGCTGAAACAACAGCTCGTGCAAACGGATCTGTTGGAGGAGAAATAACAAAAAGACTTGTTCGTATGGGTGAACAACAAATCAGCGGCAGATCTCAATCTTAATTAAAAATTTCATATAAAATGGCTAAAACCCCCTTCCGAACAATTCGGAAGGGGGTTACGAATGTTTTTAGGATTTTTGTTTGACCATATCTTTTGGATTTACCCATTGATCAAATTCTTCCTCAGTTAAATAACCCAATTTCAAGGCTGTTTCTTTTAACGTACTGTTATCTTTAAAGGCAAGCTTAGCAATTTCAGCTGCTTTCTCATAGCCTATATGCGGGTTTAGTGCCGTTACGAGCATAAGGGAGGACTCTACATTTTTTTGAATGCTTTCAATATTAGCCTCAAGTCCAACCAGGCAATTAACCCTGAAGGATTTAAGCGAATCTGACAATAATCTGGCAGATTGCAGGAAATTATAAGCAATCACGGGTTTAAATACATTTAATTCGAAATTCCCCTGGCTTGCAGCAAATCCAATGGATGTATCATTTCCCAATATTTGAACAGCTACCATTGTTAAAGCTTCACTTTGCGTTGGATTTACTTTACCAGGCATAATCGAACTCCCAGGTTCATTTGCAGGAATGGTAATCTCCCCAATACCACTGCGAGGGCCGCTTGCCAACCAGCGTATATCATTGGCCACCTTCATCGCATCCATAGCCAAAGCTTTTAATGCACCATGCGCATAAACAATCTCATCATGGCTGGTCAATGCATGAAATTTGTTTGGTGAAGAAATGAAGTTATAACCGGTTTGTTCAGATATATATCCCGCTGTTTTATCCCCAAATTCGAGATGGGCATTAATGCCTGTACCAACAGCAGTACCTCCTATCGCAAGGCTAAGCAGCTTCTCGGCACTTTCCCTAATCATCTGTTCTGAACGTTCAAAACTGAATCTCCATCCGCTTATTTCCTGGCCAAGTGTTAATGGTGTAGCATCCTGCAGGTGAGTACGTCCAATTTTAACAATTCCCATAAACTCCTGCTCTTTTTCTTGAAGTACTTTCCTAAAAGCAATAATTTCAGGCAAAACATTTTTATGTATAGTTTCATAAGCTGCAATATGTAAAGCCGTTGGGTATGTATCATTGGAGCTTTGAGACATGTTTACATCATCATTAGGGTGCAGCGTTGCTTCAAACCCATTATTCTCCAGCCATTCATTCCCTTTACGTGCTACTACTTCATTCACATTCATATTGCTTTGGGTTCCACTTCCAGTTTGCCAAACTTTTAGAGGAAATTGACTATTTAAATTTCCTGCGATAATCTCATCACATACGTATGATATCGCATTCTTTTTTTCTTCCGATAAATTACCTAAATCAAAATTGGAATAAGCAGCGGCTTTTTTTAGGTGGGCAAAGGCATATACAATCTCAATTGGCATTAATTCTTGTCCAATTTTAAAATTGTTGCGGCTACGCTCTGTTTGAGCCCCCCAATAGCTATCAGCTGGAACACGCACTTCTCCCATCGTATCTTTTTCAATCCGATATTCCACCTTCATCATCCCCTATAAAGTATTATCTTACTATTAAGAACATACTCTCTATTATAGCAGATGGTCAAATGATAGCGCTTAAATCTAGCCCCCTTGACTGTTAGCTTTTAGGAGATATTAGGTTTACGCATCCCAAAGCATGTGCCCGATAAAAAAGCCTAAAGTCATGATACTAGCTATAGCAAGCGTTACAGTATAATCAATCATTTCCCCTACCTCCTCATATCCTTATAATGATAAAAATAGCACATTTAACTCTGGGCTGACCGGTTAAAAAATGAAAATATTTTACAATTCTATGACTATCACTCATGTTGATTCCAATCCATCATTAATTTCCCACGTTATCTATATTTTGTTTAATTAATTTAACACAGGGTAAATAGTATATAAATTAGCTCAATAACAGAGGAAAAGGTGAGACAAAATGCAAAAATATGAAATCGGTTCTTCTGAACTTTCCATTCAAAAACAAATAACACTTCCACAATTAATGTGTATAGCACAATATGCGAAAAACTTTAATGGAACAATCAAATTGGTAAGGAATACACAAGAAATTAACGTAAAGGATATTTCTTCTTTAACAGCTTTTTTCCTAACATTAGGTACGGATGCACATGTTAAAGTCCTTGTTAAAGGCGAAAATGCTCAAGGGGCAATTGAGCAAATCGAAACAATATGTCTGACAGAAAATACTGAGTTAACACCCTCTATGTCTTAATTACAGCATAGTAGAAAAGCCCATTTGAGACCGTAAAATTTACGATTTCAAATGGGCTTTTTTCATTCCTATTGAATATGGAAGGCAACTTATTTTTTAATTAATTTTTCCAGCGATTGATCCATTCATCAAAGTTTTTCTGAATCTTTTCCTTTTGCTCAATCCAATAGTTTTTAAAACGGTTCTTTTCTACTTCCTTTTCCATATCATCTATTGTTGGAACATCAAATGTTTGATTTTCGACATTTTGTAAGGCTTTTGTCATGATTTCCTGAAAAACAATATTTGCACCGCTTATTTTATCTTTGTAAAGATACTGATTGGCTGTTGTTTTATCATAGCCCATCCACACGGCACCAACGAGGTTGGGAGAATAACCGACAAACCATTGGTCCTTTACCGCGTCCTGTCTAGACACATTATCTACCTGAGTTGAACCTGTTTTTCCAGCGATATCTCTATTTTCAACCTTTGCATTTGTTCCAGTTCCACCTTCATAATCAACCACACCCTTTAGCATGGCAGTCATATTTTTTGCTACTTCCTTGGTCGTTACTTTAATTTTTTTCCCTTTAAAGACAGCAACTTCTTTGCCGCTCGCATCTACAATCTTCCGGATAAGGTGTGCTTCCTGACGTACACCTCCATTTGCAAATACAGAATAGGCTGAAGCCATCTGCAGTGGAGATACTCCCTCGTTTAGCCCACCTAAAGCAAGACCCAGTGTTCGGTCATTCTTTCCAAGTTTAATGCCAAATTTCTCTGCATAATCCATTCCAGCTTGTATGCCTATTTCATTCAAAAGCCAGACTGCAGGGATATTTTTCGATTTATACACAGCCTCGAACATCGGAACTTCTCCTTCATACTGATCATTATAATTCTTCGGTGAATAACCTCCTGCAAATTCCATCTCCGTATCTTTAATCAAATCTGTAGGTTTATATCCTTTTTCAAGGGCAGGTGTATAAACTGCGAGCGGCTTCATCACTGAACCTGGCTGGGCTTTTAATTGTGTCGCTCTGTTATATCCAAGAAAAACATGCTCTCCCCTTCCCCCAATAAGGGCTCTGACACCGCCAGTCTTTGGATCAAGCAAAACGGCACTGCTTTGTACTAATTCATCTGCATTTGAACCTTTTGCAAACAAATCATCTTGTTTATATACTTCTTCCATATCTTCCTGCATACCTTGATCTAGTTCTGTGTATATTTTATATCCACCTGTTAACAACTCGTCCTGCTTTATTCCATATGTTTTGTCAGCTTCCATAATCACCTGGTCAACATAGTAGGGAAACATTCCTTTTAAGGGATCGCTTAACTCTGTGAAACTTATTTCTTCTTCAGCTGCTGATTCCCTCTCTTCACTCGTAATAAACCCACTATTTTCCATCTGAACCAACACTACTTCTTGCCTTTTTTTTGCCGCCTCAAAGTTTTTATAAGGATCCAGAACAGAGGGAGCATGTATTAAACCAGCTAACAAAGCTGCCTCAGATAGATTGACCTTTTCGATTTCTTTTCCAAAATATACTTTGCTGGCATTTTGAATTCCCCAAGCGCCATGCCCAAAATAAATTTGATTTAAATACATCTCCATGATTTCATCTTTTGAGTATTCACGTTCAATCTGGCTGGCTATCGAAACCTCCTTCAGCTTTCTCTTCAAGGTTTGTTCAGGCGTTAAAAGTGTTATTTTTGCTAGTTGCTGCGTGATAGTACTTCCACCCTGAACAACAGTTCCTGCAGTGAAATTCTCATATGCTGCTCGAATAATCCCTATATAATCAATCCCACTATGTTCATAAAAACGTCGGTCTTCTATTGATATAACAGCATCAATCACATGCTCTGGAATCTGATTAATTGAAACCCCTTCTGTCTTATTTGCTGAAATTTTACTAGCCTCTTCTCCATCCATATCATAAATGATGGTTGGCTGCATAAGCTCAGTTTTCAGATGAGACAAATCAACTTCCTGATTTAAGAGCAGATAAAGGAATGAACTTATGATAAGGGCTATGAACGATAGACCAAGCAGAAGAATGTGTACTAAACGAGAATGGTCAAATATTTTTAAAAACTTATAACCCATCCAATTCTCATCCTCTCTAAAAATCAACTAAATTTCTATCCATTGTTACATATTATACACAAAAAATAAAAAACAACTGATAGACAGTTGTTTTAGGTTTACCTATATCTTTCACTTGTTAATCTCATTATTCGAGTTTCCAATTTCTTTATGCAATGTTTCCATATACATATAAACAATTTGCTTTAATTTTACATCTGCTCCCAAAACATCCAAGTGAGTTAAGCATTTTTTAATAATTGGGTGAATATCCTGGGGTTGTTTTTCATCTAACATCCTCATCACCTCTTTTTTCTATAATACAAGAATACAAGATATTTGCTGGTATGACCATTGGTCTTTTGGCATATTTATCTATTTTTCGAACTTCTAAATAGGTAATCTTGATTTGACCCTATTTCACAACAAATTAAGACCAATTTTCCAAATATCCCAAAAATAACATACCTACTCTTTTAAGGCATAAGGTCACTATATAGGATATTGGATTGACAGGTTCCCTTGCCTGATGTTTCCAAAAGCCAAATAAAGGATAAATAATAACGAGTGCAAATAAAATGAAGGGACTGAGTTATATGTTTAACCATATATTGGTGGCGTTCGACGGCTCAGATTCGGCTAAATTGGGTTTATCAATGGGATTAAATTTTTGTAAGAGTAAAGAGAACTCCTTATTATCAGTAGTTTATGTTTATGAAGAAAATAATGAAGGATTAATTCCTGAGAATACATTTGTAGCCTCAACCAATAGCACATTTTACGCAGACTCCAGCCAGGGGCAGGCAATCGTTCCAGAAACTAATTCTTTAATAAACAATAACTCTGCGAATAACAATCGACTTGAGGAAATTGAACGCTATGTAAACAGCTTGGAAGGTAATAATCTTATCCATTCACATTTTGTAGTACTTGAAGGGACAATTGATGATATGATTCTTCAATATGCTGAAAAAGAGGGAGTCGATTTAATTATTGTCGGCAATAGCAGCACTACCGGTCTTCGTAAATTGTTTCTCGGCAATATCTCTGAAAAAATCATTAAAAATGCCTCATGTCCTGTGTTAGTGGCAAAATAATTAATTGTTCCTTAACTATATAAGGCCTCCTGCCTCATAGAGAGCAAAAGGAGGCCATTTATTTTGCTAGAAAATCCAAATCTAAAAAAATCATCAAACTAAAAAAAGAGACATTCCAGGCAACTTCATACACACGTACGTTCAACAGGAATCTCTCAATATCAGAGTATTATTGCAACACTTTATTAACCAATTCTTTATATTTATTATGTGCATCATTCTCGTTTAATGAACTATAGATTCGATACTGATCCCCATCTAAAATACGATAGTGCTCACTAATCATATTTTGCTGCAGAACATACCCGCCATCATTAAGAATATCTTTCCACCATACCTTACCGCCAAGCATTTTTTCTTTCCTGTAATCAATTCTTTCTCTTGAAACCGTTTCAATGACCTCGAGAGGGTCCCCGCCAAATAAAGTCTGCACTGTTAATGTTTCACGAAATAATGAAACGACAGCCACGACAGTAGTCCAGCTTGCTTCATTACGCTCTTTTTCAATTTGTACCAATGTTTTTTTAGAAATACCGATTATTTCGGCCATCTTGTCTTGTGTATAATCAACTTCCACACGGATTAATCGCATACGTTCAGATATTAGACGAATAATTTCATCCTTACTCATAATCATCCCACTTCCCATCAATATAAAATATAATATTTATACTCCAAATTTAATGTTCACTACTATCATTATAATAGAAATAAATGGAAGATAGGTATTATTATGTATAAATTTACTAATTTTTTTATATTCTCTTCTTCTTTTTACAAAAAACTGCTTTCTATTAATTAAAAAGGACGATAGAACTATAACTCTTTCAGGAGCGAAGCCAAGATGGGTCGGGTTCAAGTACATGGAATGAGAAAAACTCAAAAAGACTTTCGACTATGTCGAGAGCCCTAAATTCAAATTATTAATCTTTTTAGGAATGATGTACAGATTTCCGCAAGATAACCCGTGGTGCTGCTGCAAATAATAGCATCATTACCATTCCGCTTACAATAACACTTGGCAGCATATAGGATAAATTATAAAACAATGAGAAAACTGCGACTGATTGGCCATCTGCTGCGCCAGTTCCAAAGAAAACCATTCCAGCAATAAAGTGTGCAAAAAAACGCATCGTACTTCCCAGTAGTATTCCTAAAACAATAATACCTGATGTTTTAATATCCTTTTTGCCAATTCGTTCTCTATCTGCATATTTAAATACAATCCCAGCTAAGCCAACAACCGTATAAGCGACAATATAATCGAGAAAACCTTGTACAGGATGCATGATATAAGCAGTTCCTGATAGAATTTGTAGCAAACCCAACAGTAATCCTGTGGTTACGCCACCTTTAACACCCCATCGATAAGCCATTAAAAAAACAGGTACCATAGCGATTGACACGCTGCCACCCTGCGGCCATAAACTAAAAGATACAACAGTGGCCAACAAATCAAAAATAAATGCCAAAGCAGAAAAAACAGCAATCTCCACCATAAATAATAATCGTTTGTTTCTCATCTTACTTCCCCTTTCTAATCAAGAGCTCCTGAATCGTAACCTCCATCTTGATCGGGCATCCAAAAATGCAAAAAAGCAATGCTCGCACAAAAATGGCTCGCATTGCTTACATTACATTCATTCAGCCACATTCCTACGCTAGTGCTAACTAACAGGTTCGAAGGGTCAGAACTCGATCGTTCACTCTCAGCCATAGGCTCCCCTTGTGGAATACTATTCATTTCTTACATCGTACTAATTTTTCCATACATTAGCAAGTATTATTAATCCAAATCTAACTAAGCAGTCATTTCTTCTATTTTTATTGTATCTGCTTTATCTTCTTTTTCTTCACGTTTCTTTTCAGATTCGGCAATAATTACAGCACAAGATGCATCTCCAGTAATATTAACTGCTGTTCTCGTCATATCAAGTAAGCGATCAATACCGAGGATCAAACCTACACCCTCAACTGGAAGGCCAACCTGGCCAAGAACCATAGTCAACATGATTAATCCTACACCCGGCACACCTGCTGTTCCAATACTTGCAAGAACAGCTGTCAGGATGACAGTAATTAATTGCGTCATTGTAAGGTCCACACTATATGCCTGGGCAATAAATACAGTAGCAACCCCTTGCATAATAGCAGTTCCATCCATATTAATGGTAGCGCCAAGCGGCTGCACAAAGCTGCTGATACTTTTTGGTACATTCAGCTCTTTTTGTGTAAGCTCCATAGCTACCGGCAAAGTTGCACTGCTCGACGAAGTACTAAACCCGACTGTCATAGCTGGGAAAAACTTTTTGAAAAACTCTATTGGATTACGTTTCGCGAATATTGCAATCGCTCCCCCGTATATGACAATTGTATGAGCCAATAATGCCAAAAGAACTACGATCATATAAAGACCCATATTTTTAATAGCCGGAAGACCTTGGCTTCCGACAGCAGTTGCTATTAAGGCAAATGTTGCATAAGGTGCTGCCTTCATAATTAGGTTAACTAAATACATCAGTACTTCATTACCTTGCTCCAAAAGGTTGATAATACCTTTTGTTTTTTCTCCAAGAGCCGTAATTGCGATCCCAAAGAAAATAGACATTACAATTACCTGAAGCATATTTCCATCCGCCATTGCCTGAATTGGATTCTTTGGAATGATATTAATGAGAGTTTCAGTTATAGAAGGGGCTGTAGTGGCTGTATATTCAGCTGAGGCAATATCAAAATTACCTCCGTTCCCTGGTTTAATGACTAAGGCCAGGAATATACCAATTGTGATAGCAAATGCAGTCGTTGAAAGAAAATAAAGAATGGTTTTACCACCAATTCTGCCGAGTTTTTTAGGATCCCCTAAACCCGCCGTACCTAGAGTAATTGAGATAAGTACAATAGGAACAACCAGCATGGTAATAGCGTTAATGAACAGACTGCCGATTGGTGAAAATACTAAAGCATTTAAGATTTCAAATGATTGAGGTGAAAAAATGTTAAGCATCAATCCAACAATCGCACCAAAAAACAATCCTAATATAATTTTAACTGTAAGGTTCATAGATGTCCTCCTTCAATTATCTATTAGAAAAAATCTACTATACTCCACATAAAAGGAGAATTTAACGAAAAAACACCCCACAAATTAGAATGGTTTTTCTTATTTCTATATAATAATAGTAGATTATTCCTAAGATGACAATGGAAAGAATTACAGGGAGGTGTGTACAATCTTGCTCTTAGCTTGAGTGAGGGCCTGTTTTTCTCGTTTTGTCCCTTGATCACATAAATATAAATTTTTATATTTCCGTCTTTTCTGCATATCCTCATACAACAGCAAAAAAAGACGCATACATGCGTCTTCTGTGAAATGATCGTATTTTTAACTAATATGTATGTATGAGATTGATTAATGACTTTTTAGTTCTACTTCCTTCTTGGACTCAGATGCTTCCTCAGCCATTAATTCATGACCCAAATCAGAGAACCCTGAAATAAATACATTTGAAAATATTTCATTACGTGATTTTGTCTTTTCAATGATAATTCCCTGCACCTTAAATTTAGATACGATATCCATACACACTATCTCCACCTCTAATTTATACTAATCCATACAAATATACCCTTATATTAATCCCTCAAACCAAAATACAAGCATTTTATTTGACATTTATATCTGTTTTATTTACTAACTGATTTTATGTAAATAACACTATAATTATGTTACTTATGTAAATAATTCCACAACTTAAATTTTACTAAATTGCTGAAAAAAAGATAGTCCCAAATTTCATATTTATTGAAAATATAGTCAAATTATTAAATTAGGAATAAAAACAAATGCTATTCATTTATAAATTTAATATAATGGATAGTAATAACTCTTTTTCAAATACTTCTCTTTTATAATCCAAGGGGTGATTCACATGGGAAGTTGATGACCAAAAACATTCATATAGTCGATCTTTTATATTTAAACCATTTAGCTGATAGCAGCTTATTACTACAGGAGGTGACTCCTTGACCGTCATAAACGGTTAAAGGAAATTTATTGGACATATGGAATTTGGTTTTTATAGCCATTTTGATTGCATTAACCGCATTTTTTGTTGCATCGGAGTTCGCAATTGTTAAAATTCGTTCTTCACGGATAGATCAATTACTTGAAGAAGGAAATAAAAAGGCAATAAGCACCAAAAAAATCATCACAAATCTGGATGAATACTTGTCTGCCTGTCAGCTTGGCATAACGATGACGGCACTGGCACTTGGCTGGATCGGAGAAGAAACCTTTGCCACTATCATATCTCCAGTAATATCATTCTTGACATTACCGGATGCTGTTGCCAAAACACTGACCATCATTCTCTCTTTTATGTTAATTACATTTATTCACGTAGTCATTGGTGAATTGGCACCAAAGACTGTTGCCATTCAAAAAGCGGAATCAATTGCTCTTCTTACTTCAAAGCCACTTATGACTTTCTATAAAATCATGTATCCTTTTATATGGGCTCTTAACGGGTCAGCAAGGCTGATTGCCAAATCAGTCGGAGTTGAACCCGCATCAAAATATGAGATTGCACATACAGAAGAAGAACTGCAAATTATTTTGTCTGAGAGTTTGAAGAGCGGCGAAATTAATCAATCTGAGTTTAAATATGTGAACAATATATTTGAATTTGATAACCGAATTGCAAAAGAAATTATGGTACCACGAACAGAAATGATTTCCTTATCAAAAGATGACCTCGTAAAGGAATTTATTGATGTATTTCATGCTGAGAAATTCACTCGTTATCCTATTATTGATGGAGATAAGGATCACATCATTGGATTAGTAAATGTAAAAGAAATACTGACAGATATCGTCCAGCATAAACAGGTGACAACTGTCACTCTTGATCCCTACATTAGGCCGATAATCCGTGTCTTAGATACCATGCCGATTCATGACTTATTAGTCAAGATGCAAACTGAACGCATTCACATGGCTGTTCTGATGGATGAGTATGGCGGAACTTCAGGTTTAGTCACTATTGAAGATATAGTTGAAGAAATTGTTGGAGAAATCCGCGACGAATTCGATGCTGACGAGATACCTGAGATTCGTAAAAATCCAGACGGCTCCTATATCGTTGATTCAAAAGTACTTATCAGTGAAATTAATGACTTGCTTGGAACTAATTTGGATGACTCAGATATTGATACAATCGGCGGATGGGTTCTAACCGAAAATTATGATGCCAAGTTGGGGGATACGATTGACCTCGAAGGATATGAAGTAACCATCATCGATATGGAAGACCATCATATCCATTATGTTGAAATTAAGCAAAAGGTTAAAGAATATCAGATAATCGGTATACCACAAAAAAACGTCGCTGAAGAAGATAATGTCCTCTTCTCTTAATATTTAAATTATTTATAGAATACCAACCAACAAACCGCTTCTCCAAATTGGAATTTAATTTCCTTAGAGAAGCGGTTTTTATAATGTATGCCTCTTTTCCTGATTAGCTACAAGATCCTTTCGAGCTAGCTTATTTACTTCAGGAAAACAAAATTAAGCAGAACCTTAACAGGTCCTGCTCAATCATTACTCGGTTATAACAGTCGTTTTCGTCTTATACAATCTATAGAGCCTTACAATATTTTTGGTGATCGTTTTTACAACAGCATAGGTCGGCACGGCTAATATCATCCCCATTATACCAGCTAAACTTCCTGCAACCAATAATATCAAGATAATGGTCAATGGATGAATATTAAGTGATTTCCCAATAATCAACGGAGAAATCAGATTACCATCAATTTGTTGAACTATTACAATCACTAAGATGACCAAAATAGCTGTTAGCGGCGATTGGAATAGACCGACTACCACTGCCGGTGCAGCCCCAATAAACGGGCCTACATAAGGAATAATGTTTGTAATTGCAATTACTAATCCCAGCGTCAGTGCATATGGTAAATCCAGTATTAAGAAACCGATAAAACAACACGTACCGACAAAAATACAGACAATAATTTGTCCCTGTATATAGCTTGCCAATGTCTCAGAGGTTTCCTGAATAATAACCATTCCTTCTTTCCTAAAAGAAGATGGTAAAAATCTCATGATTGCATTGGGAAGTTTATTCCCATCCTTCAACATATAAAACAGGATGAACGGAACTGTTATGATAATTAATGTCAGATTTGTGATAAAGGAGAAGACGGCCGAGACTCCAGTCGTTATATTCTTTGTCACAGTGGTTGTGAATTCAAGCAATCTGTCCTTCAGTTCGTCTATTTTAACTATATCCTGTTGAATTACATAATTAACCAAAGGGGAATCAGATGCATCCTCAATGATTCTTCCAATATCATCAATGATTTTAGGCGTATTCTCGACTATATCTGTTATTTGATTCGAAACGATTGGCCCAACTGTTGCTCCACCAAATATAAATAAACCAATCAGGGCTATGTATACGATCAAGATTCCAATGATTTTTGGTACTTTCCGCTTTATCATAAATTTTAAAAGTGGATTTAATAAATAAAACAGAAATCCTGAAATCAAAATTGGGAAAAAAAGCGTAGATATGAAGATCCCAATCGGATTAAATAAGAAGGAAATTTTTGTACTTACGAATATAATCAATAACAGTAACAAGATTTCCAATGTCCAAAAATGTAATTTTGATTTCAATTGTATCCTCCTCTCCTCATATTCGGTTATTCCCCATTATATCGTATTTATTCGTTAGAAAAAACATTCCCATTAATATAATGTTTTAATACATTAGATGTCATACTTTTTATAAAAATCTGTTTTCCTACTGATTGTTGTATAATATTGGTAAGGCGGTGTTTAAATTGAAGAACTACACAGTGATGTTTCTGTTGATATTTGTTGCAAGTATCGCAGGTGGTATGGCGCTAAAAAACATTTTCGGATATTCAATGTTAGTTGGAGTTGGGTTAGCATTCATATTTTTGCTTTGTTCAGCTTTTTCACTAAGCATAAACAACCATAAGAACCAAAACACAGAAATGGGAGATGAAATTAGAAGATTGTCTTAATATTCAATTCCCGAACTTTGAAAAGGGTATAACAATTCACCAGCTATTACGGAGTATGGATAGAGAAACATAATGATGAGATTTTCAAATATCATATTATGAGTTATGACCCGGGAGTTAGTTTCCATTCGGCATTTTATCCTAAGATGTCAATCACAGCCGTAATATGTTCTAACAAATCTAAAGGTGCATATGATATTACGCAGGAAATTGAGAAAGAAATTTTAACCCTTTGGGATCATAGAAAGAGTAACTCAGGTTAAAGTGAGGTTAATCCATAACAATGTTTAATGTAGAATTAATGGACTTATAGAAAAATACTATGTAAAGGAGTGACACTATAGTGGAAACAGTAAAGCCAGAGGTGGAAACATCGAATTTTGTAGATATCTTTACGAATGTTTTACCTTTTTTTCTATTGGCGGTAATGATTTTAATTATTATCGCTATTATATATATTGTTAAGATTTTTAAGCGTTATCTAACTAACAGTAAAATAGTTGAGCAAAAACTAAAGCTGATAGAAACAGATATACAGGAGACTAAACAACGTCTTGACCGAATTGAAAAAAATCTTAAATAAAATTTAATATATTTTTTTAGTATGCTAGCTAGGGGCTTCAAACAAAGTAATGACAGCACAAAAGCTGTCTTTTTTTATTGAGATATCAGCAATATACTATTAGAAAAGAACTAATACAAATAAACCGGAACTTTTATGTTCCGGCTCTATCTCCAGCTTTGTTTAGAACGCCCAATTCCCTTTTCGGAAAATAGGTTCTTTTGTTCCATCCGCCAATTCTCCATCAATGTCCATTTCAGCAGAACCAATCATAAAATCAACATGATTAATACTTATATTGACACCATCATTCGCTAATTGATCTTCATTCATCTCTTTGCCTCCTTCAAGACAAAAAGCATAGCCTGAGCCAATAGCCAAGTGATTGGATGCATTTTCATCAAAGAGAGTATTATAGAATAAAATATTTGTATCAGAGATTGGTGACTGATGAGGTACTAGGGCAACTTCACCAAGATAGCGAGATCCTTCATCAGAGTCAAGAAGATTCTTAAGAACATTCTCACCTGTTTCTGCCTTTACATCTACAACTTTTCCTTTTTCAAATGTTAACGTGAAATTGTTAATGACATTTCCGCCATAGCTTAAAGGCTTCGTGCTTGTAACAGTTCCATTCACGCCTTCTTTATAAGGAACCGTAAAGACTTCCTCTGTTGGCATATTAGCCATAAACGATATACCTTTTGAATTCACACTACCGGCTCCGCACCATATATGTTTATCAGACAGCTCAATGGATAAATCTGTTCCTGGCGCTTTATAATGAAGAACTTTATATTTTTTTGAATTTAAATAGTCTGCTTTTGTACGCAGGGTTTCATCGTGTTCCTTCCAAGCAGCAACTGGATCCTCACTATCTACTCGGACTGCTTTAAAAATCGCATCCCAAAGTAATTCCACACTGTTTTCGGAATCAGGGAAAATCTTGTCAGCCCAGGCCTTCCCTGCAGCAGCTGTTACACACCAGCTCACTTTATCAGATTGTGTAGCTTGTCTAAATTTATTTAATGCAGTGCCTGCCGCTTTTTGAAAGCTAGCAATTCGATTCGGATCGATTCCTTTTAATAGGTCAGGACTCTGAGAAACAATTGATAGGAAAGCACCACCTTTTTCTACCAACTCCTCTCGTTGAGCCACTATCCATTGCGGAAATTCATTAAAGGCTTCATCTGGAGCCAATTCATATTTGATTCTGCTAACCTCTTCATCAGCCCAATCCACGTATACATGCTTTGCACCGGCTTCATAAGCTTTTTTAACAACTTGGCGTGTAAACGATGCTGATTCAATTGAGGATGAGATTACCAAAATTTGCCCTTCTTGAATATTGACTCCCACTTTAACAACCAATTCTGCATATTTGTTTAATTTTTGTTCAAAATTCATTCTTTCAGCTCCTTTAAAACATCATTCCCATTCGTTACTATTTTACCACTCCTTGTTGGAATACACAGTTGAACGAATTGGTTTTTTTGAAAATTATAAAAAAAGAGAATACCTTTATCAATACTGGTTATTATCACTTGATTCAGTAACTGGACTTCCCGCTGTTCTTTGTTTAATCATACTCAGGAAATTTTCCACTGTCTTTGCCAGATATCTTTCTTTGGACCAAATAACACCCACCGTAGATGTTAAATCTTTTTCTTGAAGCTGATAACTGTATAATTGGTGTGTATCATATGTCTTTACAACTGATTCCGGTACAACAGTGACCCCAAATCCCTGCTTTACCAATTGAAGTAATAGCTTGATGTCTGAGCATTCGCTTTTCACTAACGGTTTTATGTGCAGCCTTGAGAATTCACTGACAATCATTTTGTAGATTCCCAATCCTTCATTGCTTGGTAGAATTAATGGTTTTTTACTAATGCTTTTTAAAGAAACGATTGTTTCAGAGCTCTCTATTTTTTCATTTGTTAAATAAACAAATGGCTCTGTTTTAATGGGCAGTATATTCACCTCATGAGACTCAATTGGAAAGATGACATATCCAATGTCAAGCAGCCCCTCCTTAATCATTTTCGTCAATTCCACTGAATTCCCTTGATAAACGGTGTAATAAACATTAGGATATTTTTGATGAAAGTCATTTAGATAACCTGCTAATTGATAATCAGAAAATGTATTTACTCCAATGCGGAGATTACCACTTAATCCTTCCACCATTTCTTTCGTTTCAGTTATCATTTCTTCAAATACTCTAATGATATCCACTGCTTTTTGATAGAGAGAGGCTCCTGCCTGAGTTAATTCAAGAGTGTTTCCTTTCCTATTAAAAAGGACAACTTCTAATTCATCTTCCATTCTCTTTAATTGTTGACTGAGCGGCGGCTGAGCCATATGCAATCGTTTTGCCGCTCTAGTAATTTGTTTTTCTTCTGCAATGGCTACAAAATAGCGTAACTGTTTTATATCCATATCCTGTCCTCATTTCCGTTATATCAAAAAGATATACTTATCATACAAAATAAATATTTTTCATATATTACACACAATGATAGCATGGGAAGGTAGCTTTTTAAAAAGGAGAACGACACATCATGGAAAAATTATTTAAATTGGATGCGCACGGTACTACCATAAAACGTGAAATCCTCGCTGGCTTTATTTCTTTTATCACCATTGTTTATATCGTAATTGTCAATTCCAAAATCCTATCAGAAGCCGGAATACCATATGACGCAGCTATGATCGGAACTATACTTACCTGTGTATTCGGTTGCATGATTATGGGACTTTGGAGTAATACTCCCATCATCGTCGTCCCGGGCATGGGAATTAACGCAATGTTCACATATACAATTGTTATCAATGGTAACTATAGCTGGCAGGAAGCACTTGGAATTGTTTTTCTTTCAGGTGTGCTTTTCATGCTTATTGCGTTCACACCGTTAGCTAAAAAAAT
Source organism: Bacillus sp. z14 (2026) (assembly GCF_058313575.1). NCBI lineage: Bacteria > Bacillati > Bacillota > Bacilli > Caryophanales > Bacillaceae > Bacillus > Bacillus sp. z14 (2026). Next base: position 85,546 of record NZ_JBZFQK010000002.1, on the reverse strand, counting down.
TACTGAAGCAATCCCGCATTCCTTAAAAGCAGGAATTACAGTTGGGATTGGAATTTTATTAATGTTTATAGGGTTTGAGCAAAGCGGAATTATCGTTTCCTCACCTGAAACTATTGTTGCTCTTGGTGACTTAACAAATGCGGAAACCTTGTTAACCATTCTTGGTCTTATAATTACCTTTATTCTATTTACTCGTAATATTCCTGGAAATCTCCTAATCAGTGTCGCTATCATCACCATCCTGGCCATCTTTCTTGGAGTGGTAAACCTTGATGGGTTTGAATGGACTCAACCATCATTTAACTCGTATGGAGAAGTTTTTGGAGCCATGTCATTTACCAATATCTTCTCAATCGGTTTTCTGTTAACTTCTTTTTCAATGGCCATGGTTGTAACCTTTGAAAATATTGGTTTAATTCATGCGCATACCGCATCAATTAAGCAACCAGAAAAAAATAATAAAGCACTTAAAGCGAATGCTATATCTGTCCTGACATGCGGTATATTTGGATCTAGCCCAACTGTTGCCACTGTCGAAACAGCTGCTGGAATTACAGCAGGCGGACGTACCGGTTTAACTGCAGTGACTACAGGTTTGTTTTTTTTAGCTTCATTGTTTTTATTACCTATAATTAAAATCATTCCAAATGCAGCTATATCCCCTATTTTGATTTTAATTGGGGCATTAATGATTCAAAATATCGCAGAAATCGATTTAAATGACTTAACTGAAAGCTTCCCTGCTTTATTGGTAATTGTTTTAATACCATTGACATTCAGCATTGCCAACGGAATGGCTATTGGTTTCATAGCTTATCCATTAATTAAGCTATTTATAGGGAAAAAGCGCGATGTTTCAGTACCACTTTATATTATCGCTCTTTTATTTACGCTCAATTTTGTCTTTCAATATACTTCGATATAACAAAAAAACCGGACAGGTGTGAGATGGCTGTCCGGTTTTTTAATGTTAATTAAATTTTGAACGTTGGATAACTAAAATATGCGGTGGGACAGAACGAAAAAAGGCCAATTTACAATTAACATGTAAATTGGCCTTCGTTTATTCCGGAAAGTATGGATTTAAATGAATGAGCACTTCTTCAATATGGTCAAATTTCTCCTTTAGAGAGTTCTTAATCTCTCTTGATAGGTCATGACCTTCTTTAATTGTTTTATCTTGATCAATTGAGATACGAATATCCATTATTATGTAGTGACCGTGTTCTCTTGCCCTTATTCGGTCAATACGTCTGACTTCATCAAAACTAAGGATAACAGCCTCAAATTGCTCCATCATTTCCGGCTGTACATTGCGTTCGATTAGAATATGGAAGGCTTCTGTCAGCATTTCCCTTGCAATTTTGAAAATCAAATAGGCTACAAATATACTTGCCACTTTATCCCCATACAAGAGAAAGGTGATTCCTAATTTATCCCCAAGATAAGATAAAAGTATACCTATTGCTGCAGCCAATGATGCCACTATATCCGCCTGATGATCATATGCTACCGCTTCAATCGCTTTACTGTTTACCCGTTTACCGACATTCATGGAATAACGGAATAAGCATTCTTTCGCTACATAAGAAAATAAAGCAATCCAGAAGGCAATCATACTTGGGGTTTCAATAGGATGGAAAAATCCCGCTACACCTTCATACACAATATAAAGGGATACTAATAATAACAAGATTCCAATTACCCCGGAAACAATTACTTCAGCTTTGCCATGTCCGTATGGATGCTCAAGATCCGCAGGTTTATTTGAAACTTTAAGTACCAATAATACGATAACCGCTGCAAAAACATCTGCTGCTGAGTGTATCCCATCCGCGAATAAGGCATCACTGCTTGCGATTATTCCGATTACGATTTTTCCAACCGTAAGAATTATATTGCTCCAAATACTAATCCAGGCTACCCTTTTTGCCATTGACTCTCTAAGTTCCAAAATAATTCACCCCATACTTTTACACCTTTATGAAATAGTCCATACATTAGTGCAGAAAAATGTTATATCACTTTTTTATCGAACTGTACAGAACATGTTACCAAACAAATCAATTATGAACACAAAACAATATTTTATCTTTTTCACGAAAGAGACTCAACATATTTAGCTTACCCCAAAAAAAGAGATAGCTTTTGCTATCTTCAAAAGTATCTCTTTTTCCAAAATATTATAGTTGTAATGGATGATAACAATAGGGCAACACAAATAACACCTATAAACGCATACGGGTTATTTTGAAATGGTAAATTAACGTTCATCCCATATATACTTGCTACAATGGTCGGGAATGATAAAATAATTGTAATGGAAGTTAAAAATTTCATTACGATATTCAGGTTATTAGAAATAACTGAAGCAAATGTGTTCATCATACTCGTTAAAATGGAATGATACGTCTCAGCCATCTCAATCGCCTGGGTGTTTTCAATAATGACATCTTCTAAAAGATCCTTATCCTCTTCATACATTTTCAAATGATTCAACCGCAAAAGTTTTTGCAATACGATTTTATTGGATTTTAGCGATGTCGTAAAATACACCAAACTCTTTTCTAATGAAAGGAATGCATAGAGCTCTTCATTTTTCATAGATTGGTGTAATTCTTTTTCGATGTCATCTGTTTTACGATTGATTTGTTTTAAATATCTTAAGTAATAGCTAGAGATATTAAACAGTATTTGAAGAGCAAATCTTGTCTTTTTATACGTAAAAAATCCCTTCATTTTCTTACTCACAAAATCAGTAATAATGGGATTTTCAATGAGTGAGATTGTAATAAAGCATTCGTCCGTTACAATCAGACCAATTGGGAGAGTTTCATAAAGCGGGAATCCCCCATCATCATACGTAATGTATGGAAAGTCTACAATGATTAATATATGATTATCTTCTCTTTCAAGCCGAGACCTTTCTTCATCATCCAATGGGTCTTTAATGAAATCTTCCGGTATATCCAAACGATCCGAAATTAACTTGATTTCAGCTTCACTTGGCGCAACCATATTGACCCAGCACCCTTTTTTCAGTTCATCAATTTTCTGTAATTTACTATCTGTATCTGAGATATAATATTCTAACATTGATTTAACCTCCTCTCATTATGAGGAAGCAACAACTCTTTTTAATGGAATGACAATTATCTTTCCCCACCTTTTATAAAAAGCACTGTTGGTTTCCTCAGGCAAGCTCGTGTCTGGGTCACTCGAATCGTAGTTACTCAATAATTTCAACTCCTTTGAAGATAGTTTTGCCTCTTACATCTTATACCTAACATTCAAAGCTGTGCAATGGGAAATTAACTATTCATAAAAAGATTACCTTAGTCTGACTGTCATACTCCCTTTTTTTATAATAGCCTTTGCTCTTTCGTTCTCTAAAAAGACAATTAACCCCCTTACTTATCCCAACTGATTGGAAAAAGCATTTCTTACACCCTAAATAATAAAAAATAAAATCTACATAAAAACAAAGCATCCCCTTTTAATCTTAAGGGATGCTCTGATTGCGTATATCAATTACTTATTATTTCTATATTCTTTTTCTGTTCCGTCATTAAATGAAATATCTATATCAATCGCCTGATAATTATCATCTAATTCAAATGCTGAAATAACTTTGGATATAACATCATCCTGTGATGTATTAGAATCAATATCTAATTTTTTAAATATAGGATTTAAGCGGTCAACTGCATCATTACCATTTACTCGCTCATTATTTCGATCATCTTCAATCGAAGCTTCTACTCCATCGTTATCATTTTCGTAGCTAACCTCATAATCCTTATTATTTTCGTATTTCACTTCAAGATCAAAATCTCTAAAAGAATAAGCTGAATCATTTGTATTAGTACCCGTATTATTGTCTGTTGCTTGATTGTTTGCGTTGTTATTGTCTGTCGCTGTATCATTCGCATTGTTATTTTCTGTTGTTTGATTGTCATTTGCTTGATTATCTTTTTGTGCATCATCATTATTATTGCACCCTGCTGCAAATACTGTTAAAACGCACATACACATGATTAATGATAATTTCTTCATAATGTCTCCTCCTAAGTTTGTTATGTAACTGTTGTTTTAGTATTTCCCCACTTAGCTTCTAAATACACTATCTTTTCATATTTATAGTGATAATTATTTCATTATACTTACCGGGTAAAACCTATGATAAACTGCTTTTAAAGTTTAAAATGTTATATAGCGGGAGGATATATCTTGTATACATGGGTATAGAGAATTGTGGCACATAGAGCTAAAAGAGGAGGTTTATTGAATGATGTATACATATCGTAAAATAATCTTAGTGATTTGGATTATTTTCACATTGGTAATGGGATTCTTCGCTCTAAAAATGCCTGGTATTCTGCAAGGCAGCGGCTTTGAGATGGAAGAGTCCTCCTATGATAAAACAAATGAGCTATTAGAGGATCGGTTCGGCCAATCAGCCTCACCTTATATCATTTTATTTGAAAATAAGGATAATTTAGAGGAAAAGGATTTTAAACAAAAGATAAACTCAGTATTGAATGATGTGAAAAAAATCGACGGGTTTAGCTCAGTAGAATCCCCCTTAGAAAATGATTCACAATATAAAAAGGAGATTGCCTATGCCTATATCTCTTTTGACGAAGACACACAAGAACCTGCAGATTATATTAAAGCTTTAAACCAAGAGATTGCTGGCCAGGATATATCCGCTTCTCTGACTGGTAGCCATGTCATTGAAGAAGATATGAGCAAAGCATCTCAAACTGATTTAAAAAATGCCGAAATGATTGGGATTCCAATCGCCATGATTGTATTGTTATTAGCTTTTGGAGGATTGGTTGCTGCTTCCATTCCCCTGATGACCGGGATTGTAGCCGTTGTATCCTCGATGGGGATTATTTATTTTATTGGTCAGAGTATTAATCTTTCCGTGTTTGTTTTAAATGTTGTTCCCATGATTGGGTTAGCAGTCAGCATTGATTTTGCCCTTCTCTACATCCATCGATTCAGAGAAGAACTGCAGCATCATGAAGTCAGTAAAGCCGTGAGCATTACAAACAAAACTGCCGGGAAAGCAATTGCTTTTTCTGGAACCTGTGTTGTTCTTGGTCTTGCAGGGATGTTTTTCATTAATATTGATATATTCCGAAGTATAGCTGTCGGCGGTATAGTCGCTGTTTTCATTTCTGTCATTTCTGCCCTTACCTTCCTGCCGGCCTTATTAGGCATTATCGGTAAAAACATTAACAAAGCTATGATTCTAAAAACTAAAGAAAACTCGGACAGTAAATGGAGAAGTTTCGCAAACTTCGTAATGAAACGCCCTATAATTATGGCCTTAGCCGCTTTACTCATTTTAATGATTGCAGCCACCCCTATTCGCAATATTGATTTAGAAATACCTAATGCTGATTCTTTGCCGGCTGACAGTCAAACAAGAATTGCATATGAAAAATTTGAAGACTCTTTCCTTCCAAGCAATCAGTCAAACGTACCGATTGTTTTAGAAACAAAAAATCAAGAGGACATATTATCAAAGGAATCCCTTGAGAACATAGAAGCATTTATAAATGAGCTTAAGGAAGATGAGCTTGTCGATCAAGTTGATTCAATATTTACGTATACAAACACAAACTCCGCTGAAGAGTTATATCAAACCTTACAATCTGATGCGGCTAGAGAAAAAATGGCTCCTGTCCTCGAAAAGCTAGTGAACGAAGATACAACCCACATAACGGTTAAACTCGATGCAGCATACAAAACCGCGAAAGCAAAAGATTGGGTTCGAGAGGCTGAGAATCAAGACATACATCCAGAGCTGACTCACACTATTGGCGGTCAGGCAAAATTCACACAAGAAATTTTTGATGAAATCCTGGAGCAGGTCCCAAAAGGTTTATTACTGATTATCGGGGCTACTTATTTGATTTTATTAGTTGCATTCCGGTCTGTACTCATTCCGGTGAAAGCTATTCTGATGAATATCCTTTCCCTTGGAGCTGCCTTTGGTATCATTGTATGGATTTTCCAGCACGGGAATTTAGGAGTTGATCCTAACCCAATTGCACTAATGATACCTATCTTAACCTTTGCAATTGTTTTTGGATTAAGTATGGATTATGAAGTTTTCTTAATCTCCCGTATCCAAGAGATTTATCTCGAAACTGGAGATAACGATAAAGCTACCCTTGAAGGCTTAACTACAACAAGCAAAATTATCACCTCGGCAGCCGCCATAATGATTGCTGTTACAGGTGCCTTTGCTTTTACAGATATTGTACCGGTAAAGCAAATCGGGGTTGGCGTGGCCTTAGCTATTTTTATAGATGCCACCCTTGTCCGTATGGTCCTTGTTCCTTCTCTAATGAAATTGCTGGGCAAATGGAATTGGTGGTTCCCTGGACAAAAAAGGGCGAAAAAAAGCAATAATTGATTGTATACCAAACTCGCATCCTCAATTGTTTTGGATTACACTTTAACTGAAGAGATTTATCAATTTGGAGGTGTTTGGCAATGAACAACCATGAAATTGATTACAAGATATACGGAGACGATATGCAATTTGTAGAAGTGGAATTAGATCCGAAAGAAACAGTCGTGGCCGAGGCCGGAAGCTTAATGATGATGGATGAGCAGATTCAAATGGAAACCATTTTCGGTGACGGTTCTTCTTCCCAATCTGGAATGATGGGCAAATTATTCAGTGCCGGAAAAAGAGTCCTGACTGGAGAAAGTTTATTTATGACCACCTTTACAAATGAAGGAACTCAAAAAAAGCATGTATCTTTTGCTTCTCCATATCCGGGAAAGATCGTTCCTTTGGATTTAAGTGAATTGGATGGAAAGGTAATCTGCCAGAAGGACTCCTTTTTAGCAGCTGCGAAGGGTGTATCAGTAGGTATAGAATTCCAGAAAAAAATTGGGGCTGGCTTTTTTGGCGGTGAGGGATTTATCATGCAAAAACTCGAGGGTGATGGGATGGCTTTCGTGCATGCCGGAGGGACATTACATCAAAAAGTATTAGCTCCAGGAGAAAAAATACGAGTAGATACCGGCTGTATCGTTGCAATGACCAGAAATGTCGATTACGATATTGAATTTGCCAAAGGTATTAAAACCGCGTTATTTGGCGGAGAGGGTCTGTTTTTTGCTACATTGCAGGGTCCTGGAACAGTCTGGGTTCAATCACTCCCCTTCAGCCGCCTTGCAAGCAGAGTGTTTTCCGCTATGCCGTCTAGAGGCGGGTCAAGCGATGAAGGCAGTGTAGCAAAAGGTCTTTTCGATATGTTTGGTGGAAAATAGAAGAATAGCAAATTAGTAGCCCAATAGAAAAGTCTATTGGGCTTTTTTTGTTTTATCCCCTATTCATTTGAATTATATGGTAATTTAAAGTAAAGGGAATATTTTCATAGTCTCTAATCCATAAATTGCTTCCAAAAAATACGCACTTCAATCCCTTTACAATCACGTTTTTAAGTCCTTATTTTCGGGACAACTCCTCTCCCACATAGGAGGTGTTATAACTTCCGTAATTTTACCTGTCATTATTCTTGAGCAAACCCGTTCTATAGCAATGGGTAGAGTAATCTCCATTAATTCCTTACTCTTTATCAGTATCCTTTCTTTTTTCAGTATCCTTGTTAATAGATTGAATCGTGTCTAACTTATCCCGCTTGTCGGTTTGGCTGTGAAACGATTCATATGGCTCTAAGTATAGCTATTTTAAAATCGTGTTTCTTACATTCCAGCACAATGAAGTTCGCATTTTTAATTAAATTAGGAAAGATGAAAACAGGAATAACATGTTATAATTATATTAATATAATAAATTTTCTGAAAGGTGATGCTATATGAGTATCTTGAATAAGTTTCACCATACCAACCCAACTGAAGAACTTTTATATAAAGCACTTAATGCTGATGAAAACACAGAAACGGATACAATTATTAAGCTTTTAGAAACCGCCCTGCAATCCATCTCGGGTAAAATGCCAAAGAGGGTCAGTAAAATGGTGTTTCCTGCTACAATCCTTTTGGCTGATCAATATATAAAAGTGAATAACCTGCAAAAAGCTAGAGATACATATGAAGCAGCCTTATCACTGGCTAAAACAGACATGGATAAAATGCGTGTTCATGAATCAATCGGGAAGATGAATTACTTACTTAGTGATTTTGAAAAATCAGCAAGCCATTATCTTAAGTCCCTGCACTATGCCGCTAAGTACACACCTAAAGATGCGATAAAAAATGTCCACTCCCATTTATTGCATCAACTAGGTCACGTATTACTCGATAACCATCGTTCTGTTACGGAGGAACAAAAAAAGCAAGCTGATGAGTTTCAAAAATATTTACTGAATCAACCTAACTCCTATAACTTAACAAAATTAAATTTTTATCGGGATATTGGAATGGATTGGTGGAAAGAGTTTCATCTATTTAACCAGTAACTAAGTAAGACCGCGAATGACCATTTCCGGTCTTACTTCTTTTTATATCCATATAGTAATCAGTCATTTACTTCGCATCTATCGCTAATAACCCTTATCCATTTTTATGGAATATTTTAGCTGACTGTTAAATTGAGTATAATAAGAGAACCTAGAAAAAAAGCGAAGAAAGCTGGTTGTACTCGATGATTTTATTTGAAAAGGAATTTTGGAAATTTAATATGGTTGGCATTGTAAATACAATCAACTATTATATTTTGTATTTACTTTTTAAAGAAGTGTTTCAGATGAACTATATGACTGCCCATTTACTTGGTTTTTTTATCAGTATGATTGGCTCCTTTTATCTGAATTCCTATTTTACCTATCGAACGAAACCAACTTTAAAAAAATTCCTTCAATTCCCATTAACCTATGTCGTTAATATCTTAGTGTCCACGCTTGCCATTTATATTTTAGTCCAGTTGCTTTCCATACATGATAATATAGCACCTATAATCGCTACTATTATTGCGATTCCTTTTACCTTTTTACTCTCAAAAATGATTCTTGCAAAGGATTAATTTAATTCGGGATTAAGATTTGAAAGTATTGATCAACCTTGAAATAAAAAAATCCTATAAAAGCATATCATCACTGCTTTTATAGGATTTTATTTTTAGAAAGCATTAATGGTGGTGTGTATGGATAAATTTTGTATTTCTTGTATTTGCGCCTACCAGTAACAAGGAGTGGGTACTCATTTTCCCGCTTGGTAACTTCCTGACTCCATTCAAAAACATACCGTCGGTGATTGCCGTTGCAGAAAATAAACAATCATCTGTACGAATAATTTCATCCAGCTCGAAAATTTTAGTTGGATTTTCAATACCCATTTGTACACATCGGTTATATTCTTCCTGATTCATAGGAACTAGCTGCCCCTGAAAATCTCCTCCCAGACATTTTAGTGCAGTTGCAGTGATGACACCCTCTGGAGCTCCGCCTGTACCGACAAGCATATCAATATCCATTCCATCGATTCCAGTTGCTATAGCGCCCGTTATATCAACATCAGAGAATAACTTCAACTTCGCTCCCAGTTCGAGAACCTGTGCCATTAAAGTACTATGCCTGTCGCGGTCCTGAATCATAATGGTCAATTCTCTTACATCTTTTCCAAGGGCCTTCGCAACTGATTGCATATTCTCTTTTAAGGAGGCATTTATATTAATACATCCTTTTGCATTTGGCCCAACTGCGATCTTTTTCATATACATATCAGGAGCATGAAGCATGCTTCCACTTTTCGCAGCAGCCAACACAGCCATTGAATGATTTTTCCCTTTAGACATTAACGTAGTACCTTCCACCGGATCAACAGCTATATCAATTGCCGGACCGTTCCCATTTCCCAGCATTTCATTGATATAAAGCATTGGCGCTTCATCCATTTCTCCTTCACCAATTACGACTCTTCCACACATATCGATTGTATTTAAATGATGCCTCATAGCCCTTGTCCCTGCACCATCTGCTTCAATCTTATTTCCCTTTCCTATCCAGGGATATGAAGCAATAGCTGCCTGTTGAGTAACATGTAGCAGATCTTCTGCAATTTGCTGTACGGTGTGTTTCTTACTCGCATACTTGGTGAATTCCATAATCAACTTCCTTCGTTTAATAGTAAATTTCCCTATCCATTTTAGGGTTCATTTATACAAATAAACAAGTTTATAATTTTGGTAATAAACTATGCAGCCAGATAAGCATTTTAATTAGGAAAAAACAACTTTATTTACATGTAAAGATAAGGCTGTTTTCATAACATTATTGCTAACGACTAATAAAAAAAGTAGACAGCTTTTTAACTGTCTACTAAGAAACCTGCACAATCAACTAATCCTAAAACACCTTCTAATTCCTAGAGTGGATGATGACCGTTTATGTAAACAACTTTAGCAAGATTTCTCACTCTCACAAACAAATTGCTCCAACTTCTGAATTGCTTCCACTACCCTCTCAGCTGTAACCAATCCAATTGACATTACATGAATCGACTCACCCGTAACTGTTGCTTTTTCAGCAACCTCAGCAATCAGCGCTTCCGTTATATCTTCCACACCTAAATCTGTTAAGGATAATGGAAGGCCCAACTCCTCATAAAACAGTCGAAGCTCTTCAATTTCTGTCCATTTGTCTTCCAGCACTAGCTGAACTAAAATGCCATATGCCACCTTATCACCATGCAAGGCGTGATGAGTTTCTTCAAGTACCGTTAAACCATTGTGAATCGAATGAGCGCCAGCAATTCGACCGTAATAATCACCATAGCCCCCAACCATGCCACCAAACATAATAATCGTTTCCACTACTTTGACGAAATCATCATTTACTTCCCCAGCCTTTGCAGCTTCAACAGCTCCACGGGCGAATTTTAGCAATAAATCCTTACATTCTCTTGCAGCAAAATGAGCAATTTGCAGTGGAACAGTCTTATTATCAATTACAGCCATCTGTACATCCGCTTCGTACCATTTCGCAAGAGTATCTCCAATACCGGCAATTAACATTTCTATTGGAGCATCAACTAAAATTTGCGGCTCCACTAGCACCAGACTGGTACAAACCGGATATATATCATAACGAATGAAAGCTCCGGAATCATCATATATAACGCTTAAAGGCGTCCATGGCGAACAATTAGATGCCAATGTCGGAATGAGAATGGACTGCCTTTCAGTCGCATCGCAAACCGCCTTAACAAGATCGAGTATCTTTCCGCCTCCGACACCTATTACCGCATCCAATGAATGATGCTTGACCAGCTTAGTAACCGCCTCGATTTCGGCAAATGAGCACTCGCCTCCGTACGTATATTCTTCCAATTCTACCTCTGCCATTTGCGGCCAATACGGCTTTACTGCCTCCCAGGACTTTTTCCCACGAACCACAAGAACTCTGCGGAGATTGCGTTCCAGCAGCTTAGCTTCCAATAAATCTAAAGCGTTATCTTTCAAAATATATTCACTTGGAGCACCATGAACTGAAAAAACAGTCATTTTCATCACTCATTTCTATTTGCTGTTAAAAACATTAATAAAGTGGGAAGTGTTATCTTTATATATTCTGTATGTCTAACCTTACACCCGCCATGCTCCTTCTATGGTTTTGTATTGTTTACGAATTAGTTGTTTAATCTAAGGGATATACAGCCTTAGTATTTATACATAAAACAAAGAGAGAACTGAGGACATTTTTTCTTATTATTTCATCCATTCAGGCTTGCCGAAGCCGACAAATTCTTCATCGATTATTTTTTCGAATTCATCAGATTCTACCACTGATAAAATATCCTTAGCTAGCTGTGAATCATCATTATTAGCCTTTACAGCCACTAAATTTCGATACGGATCAAGCATATTCTCAAGCGCTAATGCACTTAATAAGTCCATATCTGCAGCTAATGCGAAGTTTCCTGGTACTGCTGATAAATCTGCACTGTCAATAGATCGAGGTAGCTGTCCTGACTCTAGCGGCTGGAATTTTAAGTTTTTCTTGTTTTCGATTATGTCCTTTTCAGAAACTTTAAGGGGTTCTGCATTTTCATCTACTACAATTAATCCTTCATCTTGAAGTGTATTGAATGCGCGAGCTGCATTTACCGGATCATTCGGAATTGTAATCGTCGCTCCGTCCTTCACTTCATCCAAAGATTTATACGTGTTTGAATAAATACCCATCGGCGCAGTCGGTACTTTAATTAACCCTGTCAAATCCATGCTGTTCTCTTTTTCAAAGTTTTCCAAGTAAATAGTATGCTGAAAAAGGTTCGCATCAATATCTCCACCATCTAACGCTTTATTCGGTTGAATATAATCACTGAACTCCACCACTTCTACTTTGTATCCCAATTCTTCCAAGCCTGGCTTGATTGCTTTCGTTGCCATATCACTATAAGGACCAGAAGTAGCTCCAATTTTAATATCCTTTGACTCTGAGCTTGCATCCTCAATGCTTTCATTGCCGCTGCAAGCTGCCAATGTACCTACCACTAAGAATAAAATAAATGCTGTTAACCCCTTTTTCATGAAATAATTCCCCTTTTCTATTATCTTTTATCTATAACTTTTGCGATGAAATCACCGGCAAGTTGGATAACCTGAACCACTACGATTAAAATAATAACAGTTGCAATCATAATGGTATTATCATAGCGATAATACCCATAGCGAATCGCTAAATCACCAATACCGCCACCACCGACCGTTCCTGCCATAGCAGAAAACCCAATCAAGCTAATTAATGTAAGTGTAATACCCGAAATGATACCTGATCTCGCTTCGAGCAATAGTACTTCCTTAATAATCATCCACGGTGTCGCACCAGCTGCTATCGCGGCTTCAATAACACCTTTATCAATTTCTCGTAAAGACGTTTCAACGATTCTCGCAAAAAACGGAATAGCTGCGACTGACAGCGATACGCTAGCAGCTGTTGGTCCAATCGTTGTCTTTACAACAAATTCGGTCAATGGCATAAGAGCAACCAATAAAATAATAAATGGTATTGATCGGACCAAATTGACGACAAATCCTAATATCCTCTGAACCGTTTTGTTTTCCCAAAATAAACCCTTTTCTGTCACATATAATAGAATTCCAACTGGTAAACCAATCACGATTGCGACAGCTAAAGAAATGGAAATCATGTAAATCGTCTGCAAAAATGCTGTGTTAATTTCAGGAATAAGCTCTATAAAGTGGTTGAAATCAAAGCCCATGTTGGAACACCTCCACTTCTGCCTCTCGACTTTCTATATAAGATATCGCTTTATTAATCTCTTCCTTCTGTCCGCGAAGCTCCATGATAAAAATACCTAAAGGCAATTCCTGAATATATTCAATTGAGCCATGAAGAAAATTGCCTTTTACATTAAATTGCTGAAGCGTATCCGATATGACTCCCTCACCGGCAACCGTTCCCCTAAACGTCACCTTGACAATCGGACCCTTGCAACTTTGGTAAATAGCGTCAGGTATATCGAACGAAACAACACTGTTAATGAATTCCTTCGTAAGATCGGCATGGGGTTTAGCAAAAATATCATACACCGAGCCTTCCTCAATGACCTTGCCATCCTGCATAATCGCCATTCGATTACAAATTTCCTTTACTACATTCATCTCATGTGTAATCAACACAATCGTAATATTGAGCTCCTTATTGATTTTTTTCAACAAATTCAATATTGATTTCGTTGTCGTCGGATCTAGTGCTGAGGTCGCCTCATCACAAAGGAGTACTGTCGGGTTATTCGCCAACGCCCTTGCAATCGCTACACGCTGCTTCTGTCCCCCACTTAGCTGCGAAGGATACACTTCACGCTTTTCAGCTAATCCGACCATTTTCAACAGTTCTTCTACTCGGTCTTGTATTTGAGTCTGCGGCACTTTTGCTGCCTTTAAAGAAAAAGCTATATTTTCAAAAACTGTTTTCTGGCTAATAAGATAAAAGTGCTGAAAAATCATCCCGATTTTTAAGCGTGCATGACGCAATTGCTTGCTTCTCAACTTAGCCAGATCAATTCCATCAACTGTGATATTTCCCGATGTTGGACGCTCCAACAAATTAATACAGCGTAGCAGCGAGCTTTTACCTGCTCCTGAGTACCCGACAATCCCGAATATCTCGCCTTTTTTAATTGTTAAGGAAACGTTGTCAACTCCATTTACTATACCGCTTTTAGTTTTGTAAATCTTATTAATATTCTGAATTTTTATCATATGCCAACCTCTATCTCTACACATTTTTTGAAACAAAATGCCCCTCTCATCTGAAAGGGGCATCGAAATACATCTATCTCGACTTATCTTTCAGAATGTAATACATTCTGCAGGAATTGGCACCTTCCCTATTAAGGGGGTTGCCGGACGTCATAGGGCCTAGTCCCTCGGTCGCTCTCGATAAGCTATAGCTTTATTTGATTTGTTTATGATATTACAGACTTCAGAATAGTCTGTCAACAAAAACCTTTTTGACGTAAACTGTTGAACCGCTTTCATCATTGCAATTTCAATAAAATATTCCAATCCACATACATCGGATTAAAAAACTCCCCATTCTTCTTCGTAGGGCTGAACTGACGATAATGTAAAACTCTACATTTTCGCAAGCTTACTGAATAACACTTTCATCGCTCACTATTTTCATCTGCCAAACAAGCTCATTTAATGTATAGTCTCCACATTTCACATTTTCCGAAAAACAATCATTTCTGAAAAAGCTACCACACCCACTTCATCAAACGTTCCCCTATAATCTATGACTCAGCAAATCTAATAACCATTTACTACCGCTATATTCAAATTCTTTCAGCTCACTATAGACATTTCTAAATAAAGGTTATAGAATTTTATCTATTATTTAAATATTCAAAACTATATTCTCTTCGTAAAGGTGAATTATATGACATATTCAGAACGCTTAAAAAAACTGCCAGTCCAATTTTTTGCAACACTTGTCCTAAAAGTTAACAGCGCTATAGCTGAAGGCAGAGACATTATTAATCTCGGACAAGGAAATCCTGATCAACCTACTCCTGCGCATATCGTCAAAGCCCTGCAAGTGGCGGCTGAAGATGCACAAACTCATAAATATTCTCCATTTCGGGGTTTGGAAGAGTTGAAAGAAGCGGCAGCACAATTTTATCACAAGCAATATGGCGTCGAGGTTGACCCTAAAACTGAAGTTGCCATCCTTTTTGGAACGAAGGCCGGACTAGTTGAGCTACCAATGTGCTTGCTCAACGATAGAGAGCTAATGCTCTTGCCAGACCCAGGCTATCCCGACTATTTATCTGGAGCTGTATTAGCAAACGTAAACTATGAAACTTTTCCACTAACAAAAGATAATCAATTTTTGCCGGATTATGAAAGCATCCCTTTAGAACAAAGGACCCATGCAAAGCTAATGTATTTAAACTACCCAAATAATCCTACCGGAGCTACCGCAGATCATGCTTTTTTTGAAAAAACAGTATCATTTGCAAAAGAAAATAACATTACCGTACTTCATGATTTTGCCTATGGAGCTATTGGCTTTGATGGACAAAAACCTATCAGTTTTCTTGAAACGGAGGGTGCAAAAGAAGTCGGCATTGAAATGTACACACTCTCGAAAACTTACAATATGGCAGGCTGGCGTGTTGGCTTTGCTATCGGAAACCCAGCTATCATCGAAGCACTCAATCTCATTCAAGATCATCTTTACGTCAGCCTCTTCCCTGCTGTACAAAAAGCGGCAATCGCAGCCTTGACAGGGGAGCAATCCTGCGTAGAAGAGCTTATCGAACGCTATGAACGACGACGAAATTCCCTCATTGGCGCTTGCAATAAAATCGGCTGGAAAGTCGAAGCCCCAACTGGTTCATTCTTTGCTTGGCTTCCTGTCCCTGCCGGTTTCAAGAGCGAGAGCTTTGCTGATTATTTGCTTGAAAAAGCAGATGTAGCCGTTGCAGCAGGAAAAGGCTTTGGTGAATACGGAGAAGGCTACATTCGTGTCGGCTTATTAGTAGACGAAGACCGGCTAATAGAAGCTATTGAACGTATTGGAAAGCTAGGAATATTCACTTAAACAACTGCGGTATTGAACTGCTCCCTGTCTAGTAAACAATGAATATAATAAAAGCAGAACCCTGAATTCTAAGGGGTTCTGCCGCTCAATCTCTATTGATAACGTTGTTACAGATGCTATTAACGCCTCTTTTAAAATTCGTTTTTTTAATAATACTATTCTATTTTACTGTGCCCCAAAATGAATCGCCCCATGTGATCAATACAGCGTTCTTTTTTTTGAGCACAGAAAAACTCCCCATTAGGTAAGCCAGATTTTTCAAACTGTCTTACCTAATGGGGAGCATAAAAAAAGACCGTCAACATGACAGCCTTGATTTTCTGCTATTGACCTGTTAAAACAATAGCTACGGTTTACTTATAACTGGATATAGAGAGATTATATTCTCTAATTCTTTAATCAAATCATCTAAATATGATTGATTTGATACAAATTCAAAGGATAATACAGCACCACTTCCTGTCGGATAACAAGTCTCTCCAGACCATTCTATATGCCCCAACTTATCCATTTCACATTCAAAATAAATAAAGCTATCTAAATTTTTCAATATAGCTTTACCCGATAAATCCTTATTCATTAACTTCAAATCATTTAAAAAATCCCTAATGTCATCAGTTCTTAAACTAGCAATAAAATCAACATAATATCCAGGGATTTCAACTTTCACGTTTGAAATAACCCAGTTTCCATCCCAATAATCAAAGCTATTCGGATATTCACGAGCTATGATATCTATTTCTACTTTAGCTTTTTCTCCCAATAGATGGAATTTCATTTTACCACCTCATATTTTATAACTTATTAGCTTTGGTCATCTTGTACTAATCTGTTCCTTTAACCGAATAGCAAAAAAGAGCTGATCAACCAGCCCTTGATATGAAAGTAATACCCTCGTTAGGGAATAAGACTATTTTTCTATAATTATATAATCTTTCGTTTTAGAATATGGAATACCATGTTTGTTAGCAAAATCAACTAATTCTTTGAAAACGTCGTTGGGATTGAAATTTACAATTCGGATGGTAAGTCCTTTTTTAACTTGCATAAAAGCACCTTTGGTATACCAATTGACTCGTTTAAATTTAATCTGTTTTATTTGATGGGGAAATATACTTGTTTTATATAAAGGCCATTTAAAAAACAATATTTGATACGTCAAATAGTCATTATTTATCACAAATTTATATCTGATACATAATAAAACAAGAATAACTAAAGAAAATATCATTTGGAAGTATAATAACCAATCGAAAAAGTCATTTATTGAAATTGTCAATATCATTAATAGCATTATATACCATAATGCTACTCTTTGAGTCTTTGCGAAATAAACCAACTATCTCTCCTCCCTACATGTTCACTTTAACATAAATATCCATACTCCATTGAAATATACTGCCCCTAGCTGCATAGCAAAAAAAGAGCTGATCAGTATTACACCCCAAAAGTCAGATTTCTAACTTATTGGGGTCACTACATCACAGCTCTGATATTGGAGCGGGTACTCCCGATAGTTTCAGTTTATTCTTTCACAAAGAGAGTTAGCATTAGCTAAGTGCTTCTTTTTCCTCAAAGTTTTACTTCAGCTGAGGATTAGCTCTCCCTTTTTCTTAAAAGTTGCAAAGTCCCTTTTTTCTGTTCTTTAAAGTCCTCTAATTGTCTAGGAACATTAGTTACTCCATGATATATTGCATAAAACTCTTCCCACGGTTTTCCATCCAAGCGATAATATTTTTCTAATATATCTATATAAGTAAACAAAGCCTGTTCCACCACAATTTCAGATAGCTCATACTCGCTTGGCAATTCCATATCCAATCTTTCGCATAACAATTTTTGTATTCTCTTTGCATACTTTATCTGTCCCATGGAAACATCTAGCTTCTCATATTCCTCTTTAATGCTCACTTTCATTTGGTTCCCTTCCGATAAAAAGTCGTTACAAATTATACTCTAATTATTAATTAAAAACAGATAATTTACAATACCTACTATAATATTAAGATAATAACTAATTTAGTTCCTAATCGAATTGCAAGTCATTCAACCAATTACTAAATGTTATTAAAAATCAGTCTTTTTCTACAAGTTAATCATCAATTTATTCCATGTATGGATTAATGTAGACTTGAAAGTTTACAATGCACTATTAAATGTAATGTCTTGACTTGAGTAAACATCAGCAAACCAGCGTAATACACCGTTATGATGGTTTATAATTTGTTGGGCAGTAAGGTCTTCTGAATCCCAAGTGCTGTGTGTATCTGAAGCTAAAGTGACTTTATATCCCATACTAAAAGCTCTTCTGCAAGTTGTATCAACACAGGCTTCTGTTTGAATTCCGGCAAGTATTAAATGTTCAATCCCTTGTCTTTTCAGTTCATCATCTAAAGTAGTATTAAAAAATGAATCAGGGGTAGTTTTTTGAATAATGATATCTTGATTATTTGGATTAATTTTAGGATGAATCTCCCAACCTTTTGTTCTATATTCTAATAGGTGTCCAGCAGATGCATTATGCTGTATATAGAAAATCGGTATCTTAGAAGAGCGTGCCTGATCAATCAGTCCTTTTAATTTTTTTAGCAGGACATCTCCTTTATACACAACGTTCCCTTCTTGAAACATTCCATTCTGAACGTCTATAACCAATAGTGCTTTTTTCATTATTCTCCCCCAATGTTTCTTTGAATAGATTCTACTTTTGTTTTTCATTGCCTTCATCCGCTAATCTTCACCTGTTCTATAAAGAATAAAGAATGCAAATTTACAGACTCGACCTTAAACTCTATTTGATATCAATATTTTTCAGCTGTTTCTTGAGCTCCCATTGCTTTGGTTTCTCTTTCTCCTGAAACCATTTAGCTCCCTTTTCTATCCACTCTTCTCGATAACTTTCAAATGTATATCCCAACTCTTCATCGTCGTACCCTGGTTGAAATCCACAGCAAGCACAAATAAGGCTTACATCAGGAATATCTTTTTCAAATAAAGGTCCCGGTAAATGATCATAACCACATACCCGAGCAAACAAAAAATTTCTTCTTTCTAAGAAACATTGCATTTCCCTCTAAAAAATATTTCTCTATTATTACTGAGATTCGTTCTTCCGCTAATCTCCCTTAATAGATAAAGCTATCCCAAGTGGCTATCTTTATTTAATGGTACCACGAAATGGATATTTACTCCTTTATATACAGGAACAACAATCTATACGATAACAGCCAAAAATAAAGACAGCTATCGTTTTTTCGATAACTGTCCTCCCTCTTAGTATTCATCTAAAAATTGATCAATTAATTTAACATAGTTTTCTTTTGGGTAACTCATATAGAGCCCTGAAGCCAATCTGACTGCGTCGCCAAAAAAGAATCGTTCATACAGGGATTGTCGCGTTCCGAAAGCACTCATGGATATATCCCATGCCAACCGAAAAATCTTCACTTTTTCTTCTGCTCCAACGATGGCTCCCTGCATATACAAATCAAGATCCGCACCGATTTCTGATGAAAAATCAGCTTCTGTTGGAATGGCCATAAGCCCACTCGCTCCGATTAATTGAAGAATTTCCGTACATCTTGGATACAAACGAGCAAACAATAAAATGGATGCCTGTAACGGATTTGCATCCGGTACCATTGTTCCCCACTTATCCGCCTTGGCATTTACTTCAGATGCAAGCAACAAAGCCTTTAATGATTCCAATCCGACATATATTTCACTTATTTTTTCATGTATATGCTGATACTCCCCCACCTGTATGGAATCAATTAGCTTTTGGGCAATTCCTAATACCATCTCCAGCTTGATGATTCTTCTGCATGTAACCTGATGTGCAGCTAGTAAATGGAAGCTGCTTTCCTGATAAATTTTTTGAGCTATAAGAGGATTCTCATAAAAGAGCACTCTATCCCAGGGAACCAATACCTGATCAAACACGACAATGGAATCCACTTCATCAAAACGGGAACCAAGCGGATGATCAAATGCCGAATCACGGTAGCTAAATGGTTCTCTGCATATAAATCTCAATCCAGGCGTGTTGCTTGGAATGGAAAAGCCATAAGCCAAATCTTTATTATGCCCAGCGGCATTGGCAGGGAACACTAGTATTTCATCCGTAATTCCTCCCTGTGTGGCTAAAAGCCTGGCTCCATTTATAACAATCCCATCATCCTTTATTTCTGTCGTCTGTGCTGATATTGTCTGGGTGAAATTTTCAACATAATAGGATGAGCGATTAACCTGTGGATTAATAAATGTATGGGTGAAAGATAAATCTTGCTCGCGGGCATTCTCAAATATCGTCAGCATGTTTTTAGTGAAGCGTTCATCCTGCTCAGAAAAAATGACCGCGGCAGACGCAAAGGACATCATCACAGTATTCATGTAGTCTGGTGATCTGCCCAAAAACCCTCCGCTTGATTTAGCCC
This sequence comes from Bacillus sp. z14 (2026), assembly GCF_058313575.1. Taxonomy (NCBI): domain Bacteria; kingdom Bacillati; phylum Bacillota; class Bacilli; order Caryophanales; family Bacillaceae; genus Bacillus; species Bacillus sp. z14 (2026). The sequence continues at coordinate 65,040 of NZ_JBZFQK010000002.1, read as the reverse complement.
ATACTTGTGTCATCAGTCTTCTTTTTTCTAAATCCTCTTTTGTTTTTGGTTCCAAAAAAGAGGTCCCAACCAGATTGCCAGTAACAGGTGAACGAAATGTCATGATATCTCGGTTGAATTCCTTTAATTGTAAATCATATAAGGCAGCCTGACTTTTCATGACTCCTTTAAAAGCTTGATGTTCAGAAATTTTACCATTTACTTTTTGTCCATCGATCCATATCGTTGAATGAAGATTATCTATTCTCTCGATGTATTCCAAACCAGATCTTATCGGCATAAAACTCCACCCTTATATTTCAGATACAATAGACTATGTACATACCATCCTAATAATGTATGTACGATTGTCTGTTAATTATCCAAAGGGCATGATCTTTTTTACCGAATGTTTATCCTCTGCCTGCCTGGAAACCTGGATATTGTGTCATTCCACCATCTACAAATAAGCTTAATCCTGTCACATAGCTTGATTCCTTCGAAGCAAGCCAAACTGCACACGCCGCAACCTCTTCAGGCTTACCGATATATCCCATCGGAATAAGATCAAGAACTTGCTTCTTCGCTTCAGGATCATTGAATTTTTCTTCATTGATAGGTGTATTGATTGCGCCCGGACATATATTATTTACGCGAATTCCTTTCGGAGCATACTCCAAGGCAAGCGTTTCACTCATTAGTTTAACCCCACCTTTACTTGCCGCGTAGTGGACAAAATGGGGCCATGGAATTTGCTCATGTACAGATGACATATTAATGACGGAACCCTTTATTTTATGTTCAACCATATACTTAATGGCTTCTCTGCTTCCTAAAAAACATCCTGTTAAATTCGTGGAAATAACCTTATTCCAATCTTCAAGGCTTAATTCGTGTGAAGGCATTTCATTTTCAACTCCAGCATTATTAACCATGACATCAAGTGTACCAAATGTCTCAACTGCCTCATTTATTAACCTTTTAACGTCCTCTTCTTTCGAAATGTCCGCCTGAACAGTGATGGCGTCCCCACCACAGGCTTTAATGATTCGAACAATCTCATCTAGATCTTTTTCAGTTGAACGATAATTAATAACTACTTTTGCTTTCTCTTCCCCAAAACGAAGGGCCATTGCCTTTCCAAGCCCTTTACTTGCTCCAGTTATAACAACAACTTTACCTTCTAAATCTTTATACATAGTACGTTTCTCCTCTCGACTATTTATTTCTTGGTATATCCCAATATAACGCCTCCGGCAATAACAAGGAGACAGCCTGCGATGACCATTATCAACCTTTTCTTATCCTTTTTCTCACCCAATAAGAAAATCCCCCCGAGCGTGGAAATCACAATACCTGTTTGAGAAAGAGAATAACTTGTGGCTACTCCGATTTTTGGAACTGACAGAAGAAGTGCAATATTACCCGTTGCCCAAACAAGCCCCGAAAGCATATTTCTCACTGTATATTTATCAAACGCATGTTTCCAAAAGCCTATTACAAGACCAACAATTAGCATTCCGGTAGCCTGCGGAAGAATAGCTGACCAGCCATCAATTTCATACCATCTGATAATAACAACATAGCCTATATACCCTAATGACGATAATGTCAGAGTGATTAAGCCTTTTTTTAACTGACTTCCTTCTTCATCGCTATCATTTCCGACTGAATTAAGAATCACGCCTGCAATCAAACAGCAAAGAGCCAGTATCCCCATAATAATTTGAACCTTCGTGCTCCATTCATTAAAAACAATCAAACCAAATAAAGAAGTTCCGATTAATTGCATGCCCGTTGAAATGGGTACTGTTTTCGATACACCTATATACTTGACGCTAATAAACTGCCCTGTTTGCCCAATTGCCCACAGTCCTCCTGAAATCAACCCTACAATCCAAACTGTAGGATTAAATACAGGTTCAGAAAAAAACAACATAATTACAGCAAAGAGAAATGCACCCAATGTGATTCCCAATGTTTGGCTATAAGCATTTCCACCAAGTTTTACGCTAATTAATACCAAGCTGCCCCAGCATACAGCAGCTAATAATGCTAGTAATATTCCCGACATACATATCCCACTTTCTACCCTTATAGAATCTTTTTACTTTTATATGGCTGTAAAATACCCTTATTTACCTATCCGGAAACGTTAGGCTGAATTTCCTATTTATATTTAATTCATAATTTTTCACTTGCTTATTATGTAAGCGCTAACATATAGTAATAATTGACAGAATTATCAAAATACTCCTTCGCAAGAACTCGAACCCCTTCGCTTTGTCATGGACTACTTTTTATTTTAAGGAGGAATTGGTTTGAAATCGAAAGTAACAAATCTTATTTTGGTCACAGGATTAATCATTAGCTTTTTTGCTTTTTTGCCACAGACAAAGGTGAGTGCCGCTGAAAACCAAGGCAATGATTATCCTATCGTGTTGGTCCATGGTTTAGGTGGATGGGGAGAAGGCGAATTTTTAGGTTACAATTATTGGGGCGGACTAAAGGATGTTCCGGAGTACTTAGAAAGCATGGGCCATCAAACATTTGTAGCAAGTGTCAGTCCAGTAGCCAGCAACTATGATCGTTCAGTAGAACTCTATTATTATATTAAAGGCGGCACGGTAGATTACGGAGCGTCCCATGCCAAACAGCATGGACATTCACGTTATGGGCGCACCTATGAAGGGGTCTACCCTGAATGGGATGCTAATCATCCGGTTCACCTTGTAGGCCACAGCATGGGAGGATTAACAACACGCAGTTTAGTTGATCTTCTAGAAGACGGCAGTGCAGAAGAACGTGACTATCATCAGGTCCACCCGAATGAAAGTATGTCCTCTCTTTTTGAAGGCAATAAATCGTGGGTGCACAGTGTGAGCAGCATTGCTACCCCACATAACGGTACAACATATGCAGATGATGAAAATAGAATAATATCTTTTGTTAAAGATCTAATCATTAATGTCGCCAGTGTTACAGGAATCAGCCAAGAAAACTTAGTATATGATTTTAAATTGGACCATTGGGGAATTCGCAGAGAACCCGGGGAGTCTTTTAAATCGTATCTCTCCAAAGTCATTAACAGTAAGATTTGGGAGAGTACTGATATAAGTGCATATGATTTAAGTACACCAGGGGCTGCTGTACTTAATCAAAAGGTAGAGACAAAATCAGATGTTTATTATTTCTCCTACACCGGTCAAACCTCCAAAAAGAGTATTTTGACAGGTCAGCATATACCATCTGCTTACACACATCTGTTTCTCCATCAACCTACCAGTTTCTTAGGGAAATTTAGTAGAACTAATCCACAAGATGGACCCATTATAGATAAAAGCTGGTGGCCAAACGATGGATTAGTCAGTACGGTTTCGTCTTTTTCGCCATTTGGACAACCAGCAAAAGCCTATAATGGGGTAGCAGAAAAAGGGGAATGGAACTACTACCCTATCATGAGCAATTGGGATCATATTGATTTTATCGGTATTCTCAGCCTTAGCAGCAAAACGCCAGCCTTTAACGTTTATCCGCTTTATAAAGATATAGCTGAAAATGTACACTCATTGGATGAATAACTGCACTTTGCTTGAAAAAAGGAAGTAAAAAAATGCTTATGCCAAGTTCACTTATTTGTGAATTTGGCTTTTTTATGCTCCATCGAAAGTTGTAGATTCTATCCGTAAAATTACGGATGTAATCTTCCATTTTTAAAAATAGAATAAGAAATAGAAACAATATTCCATGTTTTCTTAATTTATATTGAAATATTATCAGAATGTTATAAAATTACATAATGGGAAAAGGGGAGGGTCAACCATGGGTTTTAAACAGTTTCACCGTACAATTAAAATACGTATTATAGAGTCATTTTTAAGTTCCGCCATTGGAGGTATGATATTTCCATTCATGGCGATTTATTTATCTTCACATTTCGGGGTAAAAATGGCGGGACTTTTATTGCTGATTAATGTGTTTGTCGGCATAGCGATTAATTTCTTTGGAGGATATTTTTCAGATAGCTTCGGCAGAAAAAAATTAATCGTATTTGCTGAATCGCTTCGATTTTTAGCATTCGTTACCATGATGATTTGCAATTCACCATGGTTTACAGAACCGCTGATTACATTCTTTATGATGACTGTTAACAGTATATGCTGGGGCTTAGCAGGGCCTGCAAATCAGGCAATGCTGATTGATGTCAGCCGTCCTGAGGAACGAAAATCGATGTATACCATTATGTATTGGGCAAATAATCTATCCATCGCTTTTGGCGGTGCCATTGGCGGATTTATGTTTAGAGAATACTTCTTTGAATTACTCCTCGCTCTTTCAATTACTTCATTGATTGCATGGACCTTAATTACATTTTTTATTGAAGAAAGCTACATACCAAATAAAACAGAGAAAAAAACACCACCCCAACATGTCAAACAATTATTTTCAAATTATCATTCTGTTTTTAAAGATAAACTCTTTGTCTTATACGTATTAGCAGGAATCTTTGTTCTATCAATGGAATTCCAATTAACAAGCTATATGAGTATTAGACTGTCAGAGGATCTATCCATTCAGAATCTATTAGGAATCGAATTTGGCGGGATTGAGATGGTCGGGTTCTTACGTACAGAAAATACGATTTTGGTTGTAATTTTAGCCCTGTTTGCGACAAAGCTTGTTTCTAATTTGAACGACCGAAATGTATTAATCACCAGCTGCATTGTCTTTGTAGCCGGCTATGCTGTGATTTCTTACTCTAATAATATCTGGTTCTTATTCGGAGCAATGTTCATCGCAACTGTTGCTGAAGTATTGCGTGTGCCCGTCCAGCAAAATTATATGGCTAATTTGCCCCCTGAACATGCGAGGAGCTCTTATTTAGCTGTAAACGGATTAACCTATAATGTGGCCAATTTAATTTGTTCTCTAACGATTACATTAAGTGCGTATCTATCCAATTTAGCTACATCCATTTTTATTACTGGTATCGGTGTAGCTGGGATTGTTATTTTTATCAAGATCGTTCCTGCTCTCGACAGAAGGATACATCCTGAAACTGAGGCAGAGATTAAGACTCCAATGAGCATAACCGATTAATCGATGAAGTAAGCTGGTTTTAAGGTAAATGGAGAATCAACCCCACTCCTCATCTGTTTTATATTGAGTTTAGGGGATCCTCTTTAGCAGAGTAAATATGTAGTTGTACACGGAAATAAAGCTCAAAGCAAAATGCTTTGAGCTTTTTTCGGCGTAAGATAGTGAAATAGGTATTTATTCAAATAAGTCTTCCATAAGATCTTGTACACGTTTTTTCCTTCTTTCAGTCTGCGTTAAATCAAGCTTATAGTTACCATCCTTTTCAATAAGGATATCTCCTTCCCTTACATCAACAGGCAATTTGCTCAACTCAACATCCACCATACTTTTATCAGTTTTCTCACAGACTGCCAAATTACCTTCTATTCGATTAACAATTAATATCATCGTTTGTTCCTCCTTATTGCTTTGTAAAAGATATTTGCATGTTATATGTCCTCATTTGTCTTTAAAAAGGACTCTCTCTTTTCCCTCGGCGAGTAGTAATTGGCTGGATTTGTTGCGACTTTTCCGTATTCACCCAAATATCCCCTCAATTGGTTCAACGAAAAATAGACAATATCAGTTAGAGCCATTGCATAAAACAATTAATTATGATTAAATAACAAATCCTTTTACACTAATAATGATTAACGAAAAAAAGGTAATAAGAAAGAGGGATAATATATCATCTTCCCTCTCTTTAACATTTATTACGCATTAATTTAGTATAATCATTTTTCCTTTTATTTCTTATCTTGGAGAACAAGTAGGATGCAGACATGAGTAAAATGATTATTGCCACTATCATGTATTCATTGATTCCGCTAGAATATAAACCTGCTGGAATAAGGGCCAAGATGAAAAAATAAATAAAGTTTCCAACGGCCGTACCTAATATAAACTTTTGCAATGTAATTGAACTTAATCCTGCAATTATATTAATGATGCTGGTTGGTATAAAAGGAGTAACTCTAGCAACCAATATATAAGAAACACCTTTATCTTCAATTTTTTGTAATTGTTCAGGAGAAATTTTCGACGAAAAACGATCAGTGAATAGATACCTAATGAAGATAAAAATGATCATTGCCGCCAGAACACTTGTAAGCCAGCTCCAAATAAAGCCTTTAAAAAATCCAAATACAGTAATGTTGATAGTAATCACGAGAATCAGGGGAATAATTGTAAATGAGTTCTGGATAATCATGATAAACAGCATGAAAACGTAGACATATAGAATGGAGTCCAATACAGTTGTTTTTATATATTCGTGATTACCATTTATAATGGCCTTATAAAGGGTACTTTCCTGTATTTGAACAAAAAAGAAAATAGCAAATAGGAGTAAAAGAGTAATAAAGATTTTTCTGCCATTTAAATGATTATAAATGTTTTTCTTCATCTCTCACCATCTTCTCTTTTGCCTTTTTCTTTCCAGTTTGCACTGGAAAGACAGCATATTACCCTATACCCTAAAATTTAAACTTATAGACTATTTATTCATACATTCAATCCATATTCTTCAAAAAATATTATAATAACATTTCCCGGGTAATAAAAAAAGAAGGCTCAAATTTGTGCCTCCAATATAGCTTATGATTGATGAGTCCATACTGACTTTGTATAGGCTATTTTCAACCCTGCTCTTTCCATATTATTTTGACTGATACCGCCGAAGCTCGCCTGACCAACTATTACCTTACAATTATTTCGTTTTGCCTCTATAATCCGTCGTTGTATTAAAGCTCCCTGAACTCCTTTATTTCTATACTGCGGTATGGTTCCTGCTGCAGCTAAGTATGCCCCCCTCTCTCCCATAAATAGTACACCTATGCCCGCAGGTTTATCTTTATAATTAGCTAAATAAAATTTCCATCCAGGCATACCATACAGTATTTCATTATTGCGGGCGATATTTTCTTTTAAAAATAACGGCATATCGAAAGCGTCTATATACAGCTCTGCAAATAAATCAAATTCGTTTGATTTAAACTCGCGTATTGAAACTGATGAATTTTCATCTCCATCTATTAATAACTTTTGTGGATCAGCATACAGATTGGTTAAAAAATCGGTGTGTAAATAGCCAAGGTTTGCAAGGGCCGAATAGAGAATGGATGTTGCATGTGCAGGGGTAATTTCAAATCTCGCTGGAACCCCTTTATCGTTGTATAATTGGATCAATTCATTCAATAAAGGAATATCTTTATATTCCTTTTATTTTGTTAAATGCTGGACCTGGGATATTTTGAGCCACAAAAGCTATCGCATTACCGAACTTCCGTATTTCTATACCCATAGGATTATCCGGAATTTTTTCTATTCTTGATAATCTCGAATAGAATGCGTCAGTTTCAACTTCTTCAATCCACTTTGCTAATTCGTTAGTTACTACTTGCATCATTACCCTCCCCCTTCACATTTATTGTAAAATATATCAAAAATAAAACAAGGGACTTCCGTTTTGGATGTCCCTTGTCCTTAATGCTTTAATATATAGGCGACCTTTTTAATTGCTTTCTGCATTTTTTTACTATTTTTTAGATACATCTGTTTTGCTTCATTGTCATCTGATGATAGTGCTAATAATTCTAAATCTGCCTGGCATTTTTTCATCGTGGCATATAATAGGGGTCTTTCCTGAGGAGATGGAACGCGAATCTTATCGTCGAACAAATCGACTGTTAGTTCACCATATGTATTTACTTGTCCGATGAATACATTATCCAATGTCACATTCATTTTAGCTAATTCATTGTTCAGCCATGACTGATTTTTGCCAATCCGTATAAGTGGTTCAGATAAGATTACTCCATCCATTATAACCGTTTGTGGCTCTCTTTCCTTTGGAACCTTCATATTCAAGTCTTTTGCTGTTAATGGTCTATTTTCTTTTTTCAATAGGACATTCAATACTCCGTTTGCCTCTAATACAGCATAATCTACTTCTGAAATATCAAAAACACCATTCTTACGACACATCTCTAGTAATTCATCAGTAGTAACTTTCTCTTTCTTTAAATTACCTTCCAAAACCTTACCATCCTGCATTAAAACAGTACCATTGCCATCAACAAAGTCACGCAACTTCTTGCTTTTTAGAGTGATCCGGCCTGATACATAAGGAACAGCTGCTGTTGCAACAATCGCAATGATTCCCAGATGGATTTTTTGATCCAGGCCTGTCACAACTTCAGCTCCAATATTTCCTATTGTTATTCCTGTGACATATTCAAACATGGATAACTGGGCTATTTGCTTTTTCCCGAGTATTTTGGTGATGAAGAATAAAATTAGTAAAAAAAGAACGGATCTTACTATGACATCTAACCATTCTGGCATTTCCAATACACATCCTCCGAATGATAAAGAGTTTAGCTTGTTAATATTTCGACTCTTTTTTTAATATCTGTAACAATCTCTCCAACAAGCAACATTGCCTGATGCAAATCCGCAGCAGTCTCTTTTTGTTCTGTATTTAACGCTAAAATTGATAGACTAGCTTCAATTCCTTCAAGATTTGCCAGGCATATCCTTACTGTTGCTTTAACAGTCATCATTCCTACCTCCACTACATAAGGTAATTACCCATTTTATTTTAGTATGTGCTCTAATATTTCTTCTATACTGTCCTTGATGCAGAAGGGCCGGCTTTATTAGCCGTTCGAATATATGAGTATTCATTTGTGGCCTATTAAATCTTCCTCTTCCATTAAATCGGTTAGTATTACGGCGTTTTTTGCTATTGCTTCCTGGAAAAATGTTCGGTATTATACACACGATCTTTACTTAACGCTAAAGCTTCAAGGTTTCCCTGTTTATGTTTATGTATGCTTTTCAAAAATAAAAAAGAGTATATTTCATTTGAATATACTCTTCACTTATTATTCATAAATATTATTTTTTGCTATTTCCTTTAGCCTATTGAGATCCTTAACAAATAATTTACCATTCGATCTACTGATTATATCCTCATTGCAAAGAGTTTTTATTATACGGTTTAAATGTCGGTAGCTTGTTCCAACCATATCCGCAATATCCTTTAAACTTGAACCTACAGCTTCTTCATGATAAACCGGACGCTCACCATCTGTAGTTGTTGATAATAAAAAACTAGCTAATCTCACTTCAACAGGATATAAAAGATTTAATGTTGCTGCATCAGTTTTAGCACGAAATCTACGTGTAACCACGTCTAGTAAAAATGACAGAAACCTTGCGTCATTACCTACAGTATGTCTAATGGTATGAAACGGTATTTTTAACACCAGACAATCAGTACTAGCTTCAATCGTATGAAGTACAAGCGTACCTTGTATATATTCAATATCGCCAATAATTCCTAATGATTTTTGGAACCGCAATATTAAGCGTTTATCATCAGGGGTTATGGTATATATTTTAACTTTTCCTTCAACGAGAAAATACATATCATTGATTTCATCGCCTTTAGAACAAATCAACTGTCCTTTTTTTATTTGCACAACATCAATATCATTTAAATCAATGCCAGAAAAAATCTCGCACATATCATATTTTTTTAGATACTTTAAAATGAACTTCTCTCTTTCAGCTTTTTGCATCAGATGTTTCACCTTCAATTATTTAACCTTCGTTTGTCAGTAATCTTCCCTATTCCATCACGAATTACGAGTAGAAGTATAGCTTTTATATTTGAGATGGTAAATATATAATCATTTCCAACCAAAATAAGAGTGACCTTTTCTACCAAAGTCACTCTACTTTAAATCTATCAAATTATTATGCAATCAGTATATGTTCTTTAATCGTTTCGATCACGCCTGACTGATTATTTGTTTTTGTTTCAAATCTGGCTATGTCCTTTATTTGATCATGGGCATTTCCCATCGCAAAGCTATAATAAGCACTTTGCATCATTTCAAGGTCATTTAAATAATCACCGAATACCATTGTTTCATTATGGTGTATATTTAAAAGCTCTTGTACTCGCTTTATGGCGATGCCTTTATTGGCACCCGCATTCATAATATCCATCCAAAAATAGCCACCGATCGTCACTTGATAATCCTTTTTAAATGAAGTAAAGAAGGTTGCACTGTTTTGCTCAGCCCCCTTGAAATCAAGAAGGCTTACCTTTAAAATCTCATCTTCTACAAGCATTAAATCTTCAACCAAATCACATCGGGCATAATATTTATTTACTTCTGCAAGTGCCTCTGGTTCCGACCTTTCAATATAGGCTGCTTTTTTCCCACAAAGGACGATATGTACTCCCTCAATGGTTCTTGCTATTTTTATAAATTTTCTTGCCTCTTCAAGGTTTAGTGTATGAGAATATAACTCTTCCCCTTTATATACAACATATGTTCCATTCTCAGCAATAAATAGCATTTGTTCTTTTATATCATGAAATCTCTCTACAAGATTATAATATTGACGCCCACTGGCTGCTCCAAAAATAATCCCTTTCTTTTTTAATTTATAAAAAACTTCATAAAAATCCTCAGGGAATTGGTTATGATCATCTAAAAATGTGCCGTCCATATCTGTTGCTATTAATTTAATCATGTAATGCCCTCTCTCCTCGATGCTATTTATAAATTTATTATAAATGACTTCTACCTCTTTTACATGATTCAAAGCATTTTCCATCATCGGTCTCACTTTTTAGAAAATTTTTATATTTATTTTAAAGTCATTATTGGGACATATGTCCTTGTAAGTCAGTTTGTTATATAAGTATAATTCTTCAAGGCTGATGGTTATTTTTATTGCCATTGAGCAAAATGATTGTAAATAAATAAAAAGATTGAGAGGTTTTTTTAATGAGCATTATTCTCGGTATTCTCGGAATCGCATTGCTAATAGGAATTTCCTATTTATTTTCCAATGATAAAAAGAATATCAATTTTAAAGCTGTTGCCATCATGATTGGCTTCCAGTTAGTTCTAACTTTCTTATTACTAGGTACAACTGTCGGTTTAAAGGTAGTTGATGCAGTGGCTGGAGCGTTCAATAAATTATTAAGTTACTCCCAGGAAGGTATCGAATTCGTAATTGGTGGATGGATTCCTGAAGGAGGTTCTCCATTCTTTGTAAATGTCTTAATGCCTGTTATTTTTACATCTGCATTATTATCTGTACTTACACATTACAAAATTCTTCCTTATATTATCAAATATATTGGCGGACTTATTTCAAAAATCACTGGTTTACCTCAAGTAGAAAGCTTCAATGCTGTTAACTCTATATTTTTCGGTCAATCAGAAGCAATTCTTGCAATTAAAAGTCAAATTGGTAAGCTAAATTCAAACAGACTATTTATTGTTTCAACATCAGCAATGGCAAGCGTATCTGCAGCATTGATTGCATCCTATATGACAATGCTGCCTGCGAAATTTGTATTAATCGCTATTTTCCTTAATATGTTCAGTGCATTAATCATTACTTCCATCATGACACCAGTTAAAGCAACGAAGGAAGATACTGAAATCGATATTAACGATATGGTTCAAACAAAAAATGTATTTGAAGCCATTGGTGCCGGAGCATTAGACGGTGGAAAAGTAGTCGTAATTGTTGCTGTAATGCTAGTTGCATATTTAGCAATCCTAGGACTTTTAAATGGTATTGTTGGCGGAATTGTTGGAGTTGATTTAACTACAATTGTAGGATATCTCTTATCTCCAATCGCTTTCATTATGGGTATTCCAGCAAGCGAAATGATCACAGCAGGATCTGTAATGGGTACAAAATTGTTAGCAAACGAATTTGCTGCGATTTTACAATTCCAACCTTTAATGGCTGACATGTCTGAGAAAGCAGTTGCTGTTATTTCCACATTCTTAATTTCATTTGCTAACTTCTCTTCTATTGGTATCATTAGCGGATCTATCCAAGCGATCAATGGTGCAAAAGCAAAAGAAGTAAGCGCATTTGGTTTCAAACTATTCATCGTAGCTACAATGGCATCTATCTTGTCTGCTACAATTGTAGGATTATTTATTTAATAATTACCTCGGATAGGATTCTTGGAGATAACCCAAGAATCCTATCTTTTTTTATAAAAATTAGCGATCCCTATTCCTACGATTTCTCCTAACTTGTACTTGTATATTTTCCCTTTAAAAATAGTAATGAAAAACCAAAGAAAGGTTACCCTAAGCTTAATCCACGAAAAGGAGTGAGTAATATGGGTAAAGACCGACAAGAAAAGAAGCTGAGAAACAGCAAGCGCGTTGAATCTGACCGTGATCAAGCACTACATAATAATGGTTCTACGCGTTTGGACACAGCTGATGAAGCACGAAAAGACCAATAATCTTGTAGCTTATATAAACTTCTTCTCAGGAGGCGTCCAAATGTTTTTTACTCTCATGAAAACCTTACACCTCGGGATTATTGGCGGCGCTCTTTATTTGTTAGTAGAGCTAATATGGAGGGGACATACTCATTGGACAATGGGGGTGCTTGGTGGTATTTGCTTCACTCTGTTTGGGTTCCTGACTCTAATTAAGATCCCGCTGTATCTGAAAGCTTTGGCAGGTACTCTTTTAGTGACCTTCCTAGAGCTATGCGCCGGTCTTATTTTAAATATATGGCTAAAGCTATCTATATGGGATTATAGTGCCCTTCCTTTTAATCTTTATGGACAAATTTGTGTACCCTATGCTCTATTATGGTTGCCTTTATCAATAGCTGGAATTATCCTATATCCGCGTTTACACTCTTGGTTATTCCAGAAAAATCACTCAAACCTTCGCATAAATTAATAAAGGAGACCAATGAGCTTCATTGGTCCCTCACCTATTCAATCATCAATCTAAATTGTTCTTCCGTTATAATAGGCACTTTAAGAGATTTTGCCTTTCTATATTTGACTGTCCCTACCCCTTTTGACCCCATTAATAAGTAATCTGTTTGGTTCGTAACCGCTCCCGCCAGTACTCCACCAGCTTGTTCAATTAATTTCCTGAAATCATATCTTCTTATTGAAAGTGTACCAGTTATAACCACAGTCTTACCTTTTATTCCATGCTGCTCTCGATTGAATACCGGTTTTTTCCTGCAATCGCTATTTGTACAATATAGTTGCTCACCATCATTCTTTACTTTATCCCCACAATTAGGGCAAAATTCAGGTAGGACAAAGCAAGTTTCTGTACCTGTCCGTTTTTCTATTTCCACCCCTATAATAGTTTGTACATCCGACATCAAAACCTGGTCGCCAATTCGAATATCCATTAACTTGATTAAAGAGAATCCATGCATCCGAAGGGAATAATAACGTTCTCCTGCTAGATCAATCGCTTTTATTCTGACAATAGGCTCAATCCTTCCAGATGGAATTACCTCAGGACAAATATCATCAACTGTTAAAATTGCTTCATCAGATGAAAAAGGTAATATGAACCCTTCGTTGCAGTCATGTGAATCAGCAGAAAGTATTTGCAGACCTGATACGGAATAGCCTATCTCTTGACGGTGATACTCCATAAAAGTCTCGTAAAATAAATGAATTCCTTCAATACTATTTTCAATTTGCTCATAATAGACCACGTGAAATCCTTGATTCTTTAGAAACTCTACCTGTTCAATCTCATTATAACCACTGTCATTATCCAAGCCGAATATATCAACAATATTTGAAACAATGACCCTTAGCTTTCTTTGCTCATAATCCATCTGCTGCTGGAGTATTTTTTTCGTTAAATCTTTATGATGTAAATACAGGCCATTTCGATTCAACTTTTCAAAATCCGAGAAGGTGTGAATGACATGTGCCCTCACCTTTAATAATCCCTTAAACAAAATCTTGTCAGGGACATCTACACTGATTCGAACCACTTGAGTTACATCCACTTCAAAATGGTTTTGATCAACCATGATTACCTTATTAAGAAGTCCATTTTGATATGTCATTTCTACTGTTAAACCATTGATGAGTAATTTGATAAGCAAAGGATTGCCAGCTTGCTTTAAGTATTCTTTAAGTCGTAGTTGGTATTTATCTGTATGAGTCATTGTCAGTTCCTTTATAAAATCCTATTTGACTTGTAAATTGTATATCTATATTTTAACAGGTTGTTTGAACATTTTATTTATGGAAAATTTAACATCTACTATCTGTGATAACGTTCAATTTTTTCCTTCAAACAGGTCTTCCACTTATTCAGTCGCGCACTGGTACATAATCCTTACTGCATTATAGATAATTGAGGTAATTATAGATAAAGAAACCTTATACCAAAAAGTCATCTTTCGATGTATGATAGTTGTTATGACAACTTAGAAGAAGGATGTGGACTATGAAAAAGTGGATTGCGATTATCACCATACTCATACTAGCCATTCTGACTGCAGCCAGCTTCTACTTTTATAAAGTAGCCGTTTATCGTTCTGATAAGGATTTTCTAGATGATAATCCAGATTTAGATGTCTCAACCGACAACTCTCTACTGGAACAGGCACTTTCATGGATGAGCAAATCAAACTTTGAGACTGTATCAATCACTTCTATGGATGGTCTGAAATTAAAAGGCTATTATTTGGAAGCTAATGAACCAACCAATCAAACCGTTATTATTGCGCATGGATACGCAGGCAAGGCTAAGAATATGGCTGCATACGCAAAATATTATCATGAAACTTTAAATTATAATGTGCTTATGCCGGATGCGCGTGGACATGGTGCTAGCGAAGGGGATTATATTGGTTTTGGTTGGCCAGAGCGCAAGGATTATCTTCAATGGATTGATTATATAATCGATCGTAAAGGAGAAGATTCAAACATCGCCCTGCATGGTGTTTCGATGGGGGCATCTACTGTCTTAATGACAAGCGGCGAAGAGCTGACAAATCAAGTAAAAGCAATTATTGCCGATTGCGGATATACGTCTGCCAAAGATGTTCTATCCTATCAATTGAAAAGAATGTATCATCTTCCAAGCTTCCCAATTATCCAAACTACTAGTTTGTTAACAAAAATCCGGGCAGGGTACTCTTTTGGAGAAGCTTCAGCTATCGAGCAGGTCAAGAAGACAAATTTACCCATCCTCTATATCCATGGTGAAGCTGATACCTTTGTTCCAGTTGAAATGGTACAAGAGCTTTATGAGGCTACTCCATCAGAAAAAGACCTCTATTCAGTACCGAAAGCAGAGCATGGCAATGCCTATGATATAAATCCAGCATTGTATGAAGAAAAAGTTAGTTCATTTTTAACGTACTATATGCCAAACAAATAATAAAAGCCCTTGTCCTCCATTTCATCTGGAGAATAAGGGCTTTTCAAGTTTACTTCCGTTCTTTTCTTTTTCGAATATACCAAACAATACACAGGATAAATAGCACAATGAGTATGACATAGATTACATTTGAGAAAGTGTCCATATAGTTTACAATCTCATGCCAATTTTCTCCCACACTTGCTCCCAGGTTGACCAGGATGGTATTCCAGACAACTGTCCCTATTGTTGTAAACAAAATGAATAATGGAAAATTCATATTGGACATCCCTGCAGGAATAGAAATTAGGCTCCGAATTAAGGGAATTAGACGGCAGAATAAGACTGTCCAAATACCATACTTATCAAACCAGGCATCAGCCTTATAAATGTCTTCTTTTGTAAGACGAAGGATCTTCCCATACCGATCAATTATTTTTTCCAAACGACTGACATCAAGCAATCGGCCAATGAAATATAAAATGATTGCACCGGAAACCGAACCTATTGTAGATACCAATATGACACCAACTACCGTTAACTGAGTTTCATGTGTCATATATCCTCCAAACGTTAAAATCACTTCAGACGGAATAGGAGGAAATACATTTTCTAAAGCAATTAGGAGAAACACTCCCCAATAACCAAATTGATTCATCAAGTCCATTATCCAAGACTCCAATTGGACCATCCTTTCTATGTATCAGTTATGTGTTATGACCAATCAGAAATACCTTTAAAGCACTATCATAATATTCCTTCTTTGGACAATCATAGTAATCTTCATTATACAATATCAACATAAAGCTAGGAGAAAGTAAAATAAATGCCCTTAGCCTCTCCTATAATATAGGCTAGGAAGAAAAACATATAGATGTATATTTCCAAATTACTGCTGGTGTCTATCATTATTATCATTATAGGATGTCAACTCAGCAGATATAAATCCAAGGAAATTTATGCAACCTATGAGTAAATCACGATACGTATTTGACTCCCTTTCTTTCCTGACTTGTCGGTATCATCTATGGAATATCGAAGAGAAGTGATTCTGCTGTTAAGGGGGCATAATAATTATGTTTTCAATCCTATTATTTATTGGTGCCCTTCTTTTTCTATATCTGTTTATGTATAGATTATTGTATGTAGTATATAACGAAATAGCTTTAAATTGGTTTCAAAAATCTATTGAAGTAATGTTTTCGATATTATATTATATTTAAATAATAATTACCAAGTTATACGAGGAGGATTAAATTATGCTTAAAAATCCAATCCTATGGACAAGCATCACTGCCATACTTACTGTTCTAGTTTATATCGATACTTTTTTTCTTGGCGTATTTTTATTCACTATTCCTATGGCAGTGGTAGTTGCTATTATTTCAACAATTATATCTGTACTACAAAAAAAATATAAATACATATTCTATAACTTAGTTTTAGCTATAATTGCATGTTTGTGTTATCTCATATTTCCGTGGTAGTAATAACTTTTCAAAGGATGCCTATTTGGGTGTCCTTTTTTAGTTGGCTAGTTTCCAGAAAAATGTCTTATTAATACGTTCACTCATTACTTAACATTTCTATATTCCGTAACCATTTCTTCAAACATTTGATACTTAAACTTTTTTAAATCTAAATATCTTTTATTATCAATCCTTTTTACTGCTTCCTCTTGATTTACCTTTTTAAATACATTTTTCATATTTATTAAATTCTTCGGTGGATCCAGCCAATTTGAATCTACAATCCTGATAAAACTGGTTAAGTCTGGGGTTATTGGACACACAATCTAGTCTTAAATACATATATCGACCGGAAAATATCTCTTCAATCCACCGAATTATTTCACACCCCAGTCCCTGCCCTCTATATTCATTATTTACAGCAAGGCGATGTAAATATATGGAACTATCCTCTTGATTCCCCCATAAATCGAGATCCCATTCACTTTGAACAGATGATAAAGTAAAGGTCCCTATCAGATTATTTTCATACTTTGCTACATAGGTCTCATTGTTGAGAATAGCACGCTCTATATCGAGATCCTCTCCTCCGGACAATAAATAAGACCATTGATCAATTTCCTCAGATTTGAGCCATGACGCAGCCCCTTTTAATAGTTCGATAATCTCCATGGTTTCTGAATCCTTGGCTAATCGAATTTTTAGTTTCATCTATCGCTTACTCCTTTGCGAATTTAATAAATCTGGTTACAGGTTAATAGACAGGGTATAGCTTTTATTCAGGGACAAACTCTCTGTGAATCACGTTTGAAAAAGTTTATATCTTAATCTTACGATTGAACTGAAACGTCGATTACTATCTATGTCTCTTTATAATACCTCAAAAATGCTTGTCCGATTATTGGACGGACCTCCTTCACTACACGATTATATGCTGAAGGAGATAGAAAAATGAGTTTTAAGAAAATCAATACAGTGATATTGCCCATAAGTACTTTAAAAATAAAACCAGCCGCGCAAAAAAACACAGCTGGTTTGCCTCTAATACAATCAATCTATGACTGGACTTCCGTTGTCCTTTCACGCCATACAAAGGAAATCAGCAAGCTAATTCCCAATAATATAGCCGCAAAAATATATGGGTAGATCAGATCAATAACAAATAAAATCCCGCCAATTGACGGTCCGATAATATTCCCAACACTCGTGAATGCTGAGTTCATACCACTGACAAATCCCTGATCTTTTCCGGCTATACGAGATAGATAAGTCGTTATTGCCGGTCTAATTAAGTCAAAAGCAAGGAATACCATAAACGTTACCGCCAACACGCTCCAATAAGCGGATGCTCTTGTTAAAAGGAACGCAAAAACAGCTCCTACCAGTAAACATAGCTTAACCAGCCATATTTCCCCGATTACTCTTGTAATTCTCTCGAATAAAAATACTTGTGCGATGACTCCTAATATGGCACTAACCGTAATGAGCATCGCTATATCTTTAGCAGTGAAGCCATATTTTTGATCAACGAATAAGCTATACATAGATTCAAAGGTAGATAGACCAAGTGAAGATGATAAGATAATTAGGAACGGAATAAGGTAAATAATCGTAAATAGCTTATGATATCCTTTCTTGCCAGGTACTTCTTTTGAAGAATTCGTTTCTACTGTGCGCTCAGGTTCCTTCAACATTAAAATGGAGAAGATTCCCGCGAAAATCCCTAGTCCAGCGGCGAAATAAAAAGGCACTCGCGTACCTATATCCGCTAAGAAACCACCAATTCCCGGTCCAATGATAAAGCCTGTATTAATTGCTGCTGATAAATACCCCAATGCTCTTGGACGTTCCTTCATTGTGGTAATATCTGCGATAAATGCTGTTACTGCAGGCATAATAAATGCCGCACTAACTCCACCTAAAATTCTGGACAGGAACAGTACCCATACCTGTTCTCCCAAACCGAATATCAACTCTGATATGCCAAATAAAAACATACCGATTATAATCATACGCTTACGTCCGTATAAATCCACCCATTTCCCTGCAAATGGTGAGAAAATGAGCTGTGCGACCGCAAACGCTGAAACGAGGTAGCCCATAATCATGCCATCGAGGTTAAGTTCTCGCATAAGTGTAGGCATAACTGGTATTACAAGGCCAATCCCTAAAAATGCAATAAACATATTACTTAATAAAAGGATAAGTACTTTATTCTGATTCTTGCTGCCTGACATCGTTTTACTCCTTTTCTTGTATACTAGTTTATAATTCCTACTAATAAAAATAAACCCTATAGTTACTATAGGGTCAAGTAGATTTTATTCGTACTTTCAATTCAACGATAAAATCATCTTCATTGACTGCCGTATCGGTAAAAGGCATATACAACTCATAGACGATTTTTTCAGTTGGTATTTTTCTGTTTATAATATAAGAATAAAGCGTCTCATAAGAGGATTCATATACTCCTTCTGCTGAATGGAAGGCAATACATACGTATTCACCGGCAGGTAATTCACCAATCTCCATATATTTATTTGAGACCGTGATTTCCTCGTCCGTGAGAACTGGTGTAAAGATAGACGTATATTGCCAATCAAGCATAGAATCATATTTTTTTAATGGATACGTCGCACAATAGACACTGTCAAATACCGTTCCATGGTCTTCTAATACTTTCATTAAATGGCCATATTCTTTTACTGGAATGATAGTGGCGGATGAAGGTGCCTGATTATAAGTAAGAATACGCTGTTTATCATATTTTTTTATATACACTTTTTCTAATTGTTCAGGAGAGGGTTGATTTAGTATTTGCTTCTTCTTATAACGCAGAATGGCCTTAACATCCTCCAGCCGACGCAGCTGCTGCTCAATTTTACTTTCCTGCGCATCTAAAAATTCAGCCATCTCCCCCGCTGATAACTGTAATACAGATTTTATCTCACTCAACGGGACTCCGACATGCTTCAGTGATTTAATGATATCCAAATAAAACAGCTGCGTATTGCTATAATATCGGTATTGGTTATCAGGATCGGTATAGGAAGGTTTAAATAAGCCAATCTTATCGTAAAACCGTAGTGTTTGAACGGATGTATTTGTAAGCTTTGACACTTCACCAATCAAAAAATATTGTTTCTCCATTTCTGACTCCTTATTGTCTCTTTCATGCAATTAGATATACTTCATTATAGACTATCAAAGACCGTTTATAAGCCAAAATAAAACTGATTCTAAACGAATCAATGCGATCTGCTCGAATCACCTTTAATTTGTAATCCGTTCAAACTCCAGTCCCAAAAGCTTCTCTTTTATATCAAGTCCACCCCCATAACCGACCAATTTTCCAGTAGCACCGATTACACGGTGGCAGGGAACGATAATAAAAATCGGATTCTTATTATTCGCCATTCCTACTGCTCGAGAGGCACTAGGATTCCCTATCCTCTCTGCCACCTGTTTATAGCTTCTTGTCTCTCCATAAGGAATCTGCAATAATTCCTTCCATACACTCTGTTGAAATGGAGTACCATGAGGATTCAGTTTTACAGAAAATTGTTGCCGTTCCCCTTTAAAATATTCCTCCAGTTGCATAACAGTTTCTTTAATTAACTGTGTTTCCTTAATCTCAGCTTTTATTGGCTTTTCACCTAAAAACACATCTGTAATCCCGATCCCATCTTCTGCGATTCCTACTTTACCTATTAGCGTCGTATAATAATAGGCATATTTATTCCCCACCTAAAATATCCTCCTTTACATTAATCATTCTGTTCATTATTATCTAAAATACCTAATAAATGAGTCATACTCATTATCTAAAGTAAAACCATTATTTTTATACAGTCTTCGCGCTTGTTCATTGTCAGGTGCTGTTTGAAGGGATAATGATTTTGCCCCCGTTTCCGTGCATAAGTTAATAGCTGCATCCATTAACAGCTGTCCAATTCCCTCTCGTCTTGCTTCTTGTATAACATACAAATCATTAAGTATCCAAGTTCGTTTCATGGCAATAGAGGAGAACGACGGGTAAAGCTGTATAAATCCCACATACCTTTTATGATTCACAGCCACAAAAATAATTGAATCCCTCTTTTCTAAGCGCTCACTAATAAAAGTCATTGCACCATCAAAATCACTTGGTTGATGATAAAATTCTCGATACGAATTAAATAATTGGCTAACCCCTTCACGATTCTTTAGAGTGGCCTGATAAATTTCCAACTATTTTATCCTCCTCTTGATTAATTAGTGATTGGAAAATCCATTGCACAGCATCCTTTAAATCTTCAGCAATATACTCTATTGTCATTCTCTTAATTTTTTTCTGATGTTTCAATAATGTTGCATGTCCTGATCCCGTTTTTACAAGTATTTTTAAACAATTTGCCTGTTTAGCTGCTGCCATATCACTCCATCTATCCCCAATCACAATGCAATTTTCTAAGTTTAATAGATGTTTAGAAGCAGCCTTCAATAACATTCCTATCCCTGGCTTTCTGCACTTACATCCATCTTCCGGAGAATGAGGACATATTAAAACATTATCGAAACCAAAGCCTTTTAACTCATCGATAAAATCTTGCTCGGTTGCCATTCCTCTAGAAATCCCTGGCTGATTTGTAAATGCGAAAATTTTTATATTATTTTCTTTAATCTGCTCGATACAAGAATGCGTAAAGGGAAAACACTCAAATTTACCCGGATAATGAATCGTATCATCTCCACCTATTGTTCCGTCTCGATCAATAAAAACTGCTTCAATTTTATTTATCTTATTCATAATATATAATCCCCTTCTTCTTACAATTTCTATATATCAATTACAAAATCCTTTTATATAAAAAACAGGAAGCAAATTGCTTCCTGCATCGTCTCTATTCTTTCACTCTCAACAATCTTAAACTATTTAATGTCACGATTAACGTCGCACCCATATCAGCAAAGATAGCAATCCATAATGTTAACCAGCCTGGAATGACTAATAATAGGGCAATCGCTTTAATTGCCAATGAGAAGGTGATGTTTTGTTTGATGATGGTCAGCGCCTTACGACTTAACTTAATTGTATATGGCAATTTACTTAAATCATCAGACATTAAAGCTATATCAGCTGTTTCCAAGGCTGTGTCTGTTCCAGCACCGCCCATGGCAACACCAAGATTAGCTGCAGCCAGCGCAGGAGCATCATTAATTCCATCTCCAATCATAGCTACACGCAAATTACTTTTACGGAGATTTTTAATATAGTTTAATTTATCCTCTGGTAGTAAGTCAGCCTTTATATCTGAAACACCAACTTCATGACCAATTGCTGCTGCTGTTCCTTCATTATCTCCTGTGAGCATAATCGTTTTTTGTATTCCAATTTGATGAAGCTTCTTAATAACCTCTTTAGAGGATTCCCTCACTTCATCAGCCACTGCAATGATAGCTAATATTTCTTTTTCCGTACCAAGAATCATCATCGTTTTACCTTGGGTTTGAAGTGACTGAATCTGATTCCTTTGCTCTGTTTTAATCTGATCCATTAACAAATCTTCAAATAAGTGCAAGCTTCCTACATAATACGTTTCTTTATTAACGCTAGCCTTTATTCCCTTACCTGTAATGGATTGAAATTCATCCACGATTATATCTTTATAACTCAGACCCATTTCTTCAGCTTTTTTTGTTACCGCTGAGGCCAATGGATGCTGTGAACCATTTTCTATTGCAGCAGCAATCATGAATAACTCATTTTTATTTTCAGCAAAGGCGATATAATCTGTTACAGTAGGGATACCTTTTGTAAGGGTACCTGTTTTATCGAAGGCTATTGCATTTAAATGTCCAGCTTCTTCAAGATGAATACCACCTTTAATCAAAACACCATTTTTAGCAGCATTCCCTATGGCTGTTACAATAGCAACCGGTGTAGATACAACCAAAGCACATGGACAGCCTACCACTAAAGCAGCCAACCCTTGATAAATCCAAGCACTCCACTCCGCACCGAAAAATAATGGAGGTACAATGGCAATTAAGAACGCAATCACGATGATTGCAGGGGTGTAATACTTAGCAAATTTATCTACAAAAGCTTGTGAAGGAGCTTTTTCCGCTTGAGCCTCTTCTACTAAATGAATGATTTTAGATAATGTTGTATCTTCTACTCGTTTTGTAACCTCTACTTCGAGCAATCCCTCTTCATTTAATGTACCCGCATACACATCATCATCGATGGCTTTAAAAACCGGAACACTTTCACCCGTAATGGCTGCCTGATTTAAAGTTGACGTTCCTTTTATCACTTTACCGTCCATTGCTATTTTTTGTCCCGGCTTTACAATCATGACGTCACCGATCACAATATTTTCGACATCCACCATAATTTCATGATGCCCACGCCTAATCAAGGCTTCTTTCGGAGCAATATCCATTAAAGATTCAATCGATTGTCGCGCTTTATCCATTGAATAACGCTCCAATGCTTCACTAATGGCAAAAAGGACAACTACAGTAGCTCCTTCACTCCACTCCCCAATCAACGCTGCACCAATAATGGCAATGGTCATCAAGGTATTCATGTCAAAGGTTAATTTCCCTAAATTTTTCAGGCCGTTTATAAAAAGGGTATAACCACCTATTAAAATCGCTGCTCCATATCCAATTGTAGGAATTATCTGATCTTCACCATATATCTGGCCTAAAAACCAGCTAATCACTATTAATATAGCTGAGATATAAACTTTGTAGGTTTCTTTCTGTTTCCAAAACGGAGTCTTTTCGATTTTTTTCTCTTTTTCATCTCGTATTTTTAAATGCTCAAAAGCACCCGCTTTTTCTATATCTTCAATTGTAGCTGAGCCTTGCACATAAATCTTGGATGCTCCGAAATTCACCTTAGCTTCTTTGACTCCATCTAGATTTTTTACATTGTTCTCAAATATATTGGCACAATTAGCACAACTCAACCCTTCAATACGGTATGTTTTTTGATCTGTTTTTACATGTTCATTCATTTCATTTCACCTCTTTCTTGTGCGTTAAGGCAATCATGATGATTTGTTTAATATGTTCATCATCCAATGAATATAGAGCTAATTTGCCCTCTTTTCGATATTTAACAATGTCTTGTTTATAAAGAGTCCTTAGATGGTGAGAAGCAGTCGCAACTGATGAACCAATAATATTCGCTATATCACAAACACATAGCTCTTCATCCTGGCATAAAGCATACGTTATTTTCGCTCTATTCTCATCAGCTAGCGCTTTGAATAATTGAGCAACGCTGGACAAATTTTCTCTTTGTATATCTGTCCTTATGCGATCAACCTTAGTTTGATCAAACCCGTATACATCACATGTATCCTTTTTACTCATTATTTCACCCTCTTCATTCAAACCTTCGTTTGATTATATTATATATCCCTTCTACTTATCATTCAAATATATGTTTGAATATTGAAAAAGGTTTGGGTTATTTTATTATTTAAGCAAAAGTCTATTTCCTTTACTTTCTCGCAGGTATAATCTTATACGGTTATTTTCTAACCTTCCTACTTTCCCAATAATTTTGATTTGATGGTAAAATGAAATACAGAAATTCCCTGTAATCCAACAAAGAATAGAGATGGGGTTGATGGATTGTTGGCAAGGTGTACACACTGTAATTTCAAGTGGAAAGTTAAAGACATTTGGTCACTCGGCTTTACTAAGGAAGGAAAGGATTGTCCAAGCTGCAAAAACAAGCAATATGTATCTTTTAAAGATAGAGGTTTTATATTGGGGTTGGGTTATTTAAGCGGAACAATTGCTATACTAATTATTATTTTTTTCCCTTTTTTTATTAAATTAAGCAATCAGGATGAAACCATATTTTAATTGACGACACCGAGGAAGTTCTCCTGCTTTAAAGTCCCGGAAGTTTTCGTGCTAAGCGATATCTACAAAAAAAAAGACTGTCGACATTGTCGGCAGCCTCTAAATTGAACTAAGTAAATCTTTATTGTACAAAAAATTAATATTACAATTCAATCGGTTCATTTTGAACTTCACGGTTCCACCGCATCCTCATATTCGGATAAGCAATTCCGCATAAAATAATAATTACGCCTATCCATTGTGCTCCAGTTACTACTTCATTAAGCACAAGAGCAGACATTAATACAGCCATAGGCAATTCTGAAGCACTTAAGATAGTCCCGAGCCCACTTCCTATCTTAGGCATACCTATATTAAAGAATATAGGAGGAATTAAGGAAGCACATAAACCTGCAACTATACTATATATAAATAAGCCATCCATCAATGTACCATTTAGAAGGAATACTGGCGGGAATACGATTAAAATGAGTAACGCTGCCCCCGTTGTCATAAATGCACTCTTATAAATAGGATGAATTTCGATATTGCTGCGTCCACTTACTACAATGAAAGAGGCAAATGATGTCGCAGATAGGAGTCCCCAAACTATACCCACTAATGAAACATCGCCATTACTTGCCAAGATACCTGATGCAAGAATGGATCCTAATAAAATGATCACAGTGGCAATAATATTTTTCTTACCAGGAGCCTTTTTATCGAAAATA
The DNA here is from genome assembly GCF_058313575.1 of Bacillus sp. z14 (2026). Classification (NCBI taxonomy): domain Bacteria; kingdom Bacillati; phylum Bacillota; class Bacilli; order Caryophanales; family Bacillaceae; genus Bacillus; species Bacillus sp. z14 (2026). The sequence continues at coordinate 39,720 of NZ_JBZFQK010000002.1, read as the reverse complement.
TATTGTAATACAAAACTAATCCATGTAAATTGCAAAAGCAAAATGATGGCAAACGATGCATCTACATAGGTCAGCGATTTATTATAAAAGATTCCCGTCAGTCCCATTGGGAAGCCGCTGATTAATAAAATTATTATTTGCTTACCTGACAACTTAACCTTAGGTACAAATAATGCTACAATCCACAGCATAACAGCACCCAACAAATACTGACTACCTGTAATTTCACCCTGAGTGAACCCTTCCCCATAGGCAAGTTTCACAAAAGTAGAAACCACCCCATACGAACAACCGCCTAAAAAAACAAGTAAAGCATATCTCCAAATCCCCATAAAAACCTCCTAAAATAAAAAGCTGAAACGGCTCGCTCAGAAACGAGGAGCATAAGAAAGAGACTCGAAGGGGAGGTTCATCCCCCGTAGAGGCTATGCTTATGTCCTGAGTTTCTAGCCGTTGAAGCTAGATTGCATATAAAGCTAAAACTCAAGGAACGAAGACTAAGAACGCCACGTCCTGTGGCAACGTCTTCATGACCTACATCCTGTAGGCCCGCGAGGAGTATAAGACAAAGGCACAGAGGGAGTTTCATCCCCGTAGTGGCTTTGCTTATGTCCCGAGCTCCTAGGCCCTGAAGCTGGCCAAAATAAAAAACACCCACCCCTTATAAAGGGATGGGTGGCGAAAACAAAACATTCAAAAATCCACCTGCCACACACTTGCTCTGCAGCTTTTAAAAAATTAGCATTCCATTTAGATTATAATGACTATTTCTTTGAATGTAAAATATAAACTCTAATCTTCTTTTGAGAATTCTCCTTTTAATAATTTTTCTTTTAACCAACTAATTAAACGCTAATATAAAAACATTCCTAAAAACAAGAAAGACATTGCACAAAATCGCAATGTCTTTTTTGTAATTATTTTACGAGTAATTTAACAACCTTGCTGCTTTTATCTTTATTCTTCGCTGATACTGTTAATTCTTTACCAGCCTTTTGATTCTTGATATTAATTATAAATTCTCCATTTTCATTAGCTTTTCCAGAACCAATTGTCTCTTTTCCTACTTTAACAGAAATGGTAGCTCCAGGTGCAGTCATTCCTTTTATTTTGGTAGACTTACTGGATACATCTTCGATTGTCAGCGGTAGGTATGGACTGTTTTCTTCTAGAATATCAAAAATAAATTTTGCTTGGTCTGTGTTATCTATTAAACCACTAAATCTATCTTTTTTAGGTCCATATGCAAAGACTGCCACATCGTCCCCAGTGTGTCCGCTTGTTGTCCAACCTGAATTTGAACGTGCATTATAAATGTTCTCAATCGCATTATCAATTTTTGTAACGTCTTTTACACCGTCAATCGGTTCAGCGGCTATCACTACCGTATCTAGCTCTTCACTCGTTAGTTCTAAGCCACTATACTTATTTAGTGTTTCTTCAACAGATTTACCGGCTGCTATTTCTGCTGCCATGAAGTCTGGGGTTCTTTTTGCGCTTTGGACCGGTTCAGGAAACCAATTATATTCTCCGTTTGCTCCCATAGTATATCCACCAGTTGAATGGTCTGAAGTAAGGACAACCAAAGTTTCCTTATCTTTTTTAGCAAATTCTATTACAGCTTTAAATGCTTGTTCAAAATCCTCCATTTCGCTCATTGTACCTACAATATCGTTATCATGCGCAGCCCAGTCAATTTGCGACCCTTCTACCAATAAGAAAAATCCATCTTTATTTTTATTTAATTTATTTATTGCAACATTTGTCATTTCTTTTAATGATGGGATTTCTTTAGTACGATCGATCATTTTTGGAAGGCCACCATCCGCAAACAACCCTAGAATCTGTTTATTTTTATCCGAACTCATTTCGTTTTTATTTGTAACGTAACTATATCCTTTATTTTGGAATTCTTCTGTTAGATCACGATCAGTGCGTACAAAATTCTTTAGTCCGCCACCTAACATAACATCCACTTTATGTTTTCCATTAATCATTTCATCAAAATAATCATCGGCAATCTGATTCATATTATGCCTGGAAATATCATGGGCTCCAAAAGATGCTGGTGTTGCATGTGTTAATTCGGATGTAGCTACAAGTCCGGTTGATTTCCCAAGCGCTTTAGCTTCTTCCAGGACCGTTTTAACTTCATTTTGATGAACATCTACAGCGATTGCTGCATTGTATGTTTTAACACCTGAAGACATAGCTGTTGCTGCTGAAGCAGAGTCAGTAATGTTTTGTTCCTCATCATCAGCATACGTAGTTTGCATGCCTACCAAATATGAATCAAATGTTGTGTTTTCGATTATTTTTGTGTTTGGATTATCTTTCATATATCTGTGAGCAGCTAAAAATGGGACTCCCATTCCATCCCCCACCATAAAAATGATATTTTTAACTTCTGTTTTTTTCTTTCCTGCCGCTTCGGCATGTTCTTTTTTTTCAAGAGATAGAAAACCGGTACTTAAACCAATAAGCAAACATAGCGCTATAAATACAGATAAAACCTTTTTGTTAACCGCTTTCAATTCATCCACTCCCTAAAATAGTTTAACTATCATAAAGTATACATGTTAATTATTGGAATAAAATTTGTTATCTATATATTTTTATTTACATTTTTTGCTACTAAATTCATAAGTATCTTTATAAATATTACATTTACATGACATAACGTGTTAAAAGACCTACTATTTTCTCACTTTTCAACATTAATCACAGCAAAAAGGCGTTCAACAAATATTTTGTTGAACGCCTTTTTAAAAAGATTATTTAGATTTTCTTAACAAATTCTGATTTTAATTTCATTGGTCCGAAGCCATCGATTTTACAATCAATGTCATGATCAGCATCCACGAGACGAATATTCTTCACCTTAGTACCTTGTTTCAAAACCGAGGAGCTTCCTTTTACTTTTAAATCTTTGATAACAGTAACAGTGTCACCATCATTTAAAATATTCCCGTTAGCATCTTTATACACTTTCACATCTTCACTTTCAGATTCTAACGTCCACTCATGCCCGCATTCCGGACAAACTAAAAGCGGACCATCTTCATATGTGTATTCAGAATTACATTTAGGGCAATTTGGCAATGTTGTCATATTATTAACCTCCGAGCAATTAATACTATCTATACACTAATAGTATTCGCATTTTACATATTTTCATGTTTATCCATAAAGTAGATTATAACCATGACAACCAGCCTTTTAAAAGTAGTGTTTTATTGGTAAATAGCCACAATATATTTAGGTTGAGTTGAAATAAGGTTTCTATTTAACATTTTTGCTTCATGACTCTCCCTTTCAACTGTACGCACAAAATATCTACTCGGTAGAATCAAATAAAACCCGTATTGGCTTTGGGAGAAATCTTCTTTTATAAATGAATGACGTCAAATTGAGGATGAAGGTTGGAACTTTTTTAGGGAAATATTTTTTTGAGTACATCTGAAAATACGCTCTCTTCAAATCTTTCCACTGGTTATCTTTTTCCTGTTGCATGAAACGAGCAACATCAATCACTTTTACTCCTCCATCAGAAGTAATGATAATATTTTTAAGATGTATATCAGCGGGATTTAATCCAACTTCCTCCGCCATTTTTAAAGCTTTGCTTATCTCTTTAACTTTCTCTTCAGGTACAAAAATACCTTTTTGTAGACATTGAAACAATGTATAGCCCTCAATAAAATCAATGATAATATAATTATTACCATCATCATATAACGACGGATAATAATCTATATGCTGCAATTTACGGTAAATGGTCGCTTCCTCAAGGGCTATTCTCTTTTTATGAGGAAAATATATTTTTAAAGCCAAATCCTTATCTTTAATTTTAAATACAAAAGCACTCCTGCCTGTACCTATTAGTATTAGATTCTGGCTATATTTAATTAATCTTGGTTTAGATCCATTCATTTCAATCTCTACACTATCTGCTAAAGCTTTATAGGATATAGTAAACACCTCATTTTAAAATAAAAACCCCATATCATATAAGTCCAAAACTATCTAGGCTTATTTGAAATGGGGACTTCCTTTATTAATATTAAGAATTAGTATCATTATACTATATACCTTTGAAGTAATTAAAATTTCTGCTTTATATTATTTATTGGGTAAAAAAAACTATTCATTTAGAGATGTCCAAATTAACAATATCCATTTTTTCTTCAGCACTGGTAAACAGTTTATAAGATAGGTGAAAAGATTTGAAAATCTGTATATTAGAATATTCCAGATTACTTTTTGATAATGTCATTTTGTTTTAACAACAAGAAGTTTTAAAGCCTTACAGCATATCAATTATTCGTATATTTCTATTAAAGAGATATACGAACTCCTAAAATACCTAAAGGGGATTAGTATATCCTATCCTACACTAAGTTCCATTTGTACATTTTACTTGTTGAGCATATGGCTGAATAAAGGCTCTATTCCATATGGAATAGAGCCTTTCAGAATGCCTATTTCGTTATTAAATCAAAGAAAGACTCTCAAGGGAGAGTCTTTCTTAATAGCTTTGGCTATTATGCTTTTTGAACATTAGTAGCTTGGGGTCCACGTTGACCTTGTTCTACTTCAAATGTTACACTTTGACCTTCGTCTAAAGATTTGAAACCTTCGCCTTGGATTGCTGAGAAATGTACAAATACATCTTCTCCGCCTTCGCGTTCGATAAATCCAAAACCTTTTTCTGCATTAAACCATTTAACTTTACCTTGTTCCATGTTTGTTGCCTCCCAGTGTGTATATCACACAATGTATTAATATCCTTGCTCAAATTACCTTAGACGAAAAACAAAATCTTTTCTCAATCTGCTTAGAACAAAAATAATTCTTCTTAAGAATAACATGCTTTATAAAAATTAGCAAATTTTAGAATCTAAATGATAGAAACTACTTAAAATTATTTCAAGACAAATATAAAAAATCCTGCTTTAATACTCCTCATACTAGAGAATGGGTAATTATCTTTATTTATTCACAGTTTCATCTGCTCCTGTTCTAGATTATATCCATAAATCAAGGCTGATATATTCCCCATTTTCTTTATTATCCTTTCTGTATTTTCAGAAAATAACAAATTGATTGGAAGTTAACAAGAAGACCATAAGTATCTAACAGGTATGTTAGATATACAGAATCAAAAAAATATTATGCTAGTATAAAATCAAGAAAACTATGAGGTGACTATTATGAAGGAAACTATCGTAAATACAAGCTTAAAAAGCATGATTAATATAGAAATCTTAAAGGCTGCAAAGGCGGTTGACTCGGCTACAGATTCCTCTGAATACTATTATAAAATCAAGGAATATAAAAGAGCGAGAAAATTAAAAGAACTAATATCCGAATTAAATAAAGGTAATGATTATGTCTTACAAAGATTAAATGAACTATCCAACAGAAAATCAGCTTCTATATAAAAGTCAGCAGACAGGCTGACTTTTATCTTTTTTTATAAATTGGTATCCTATAAAGACCAGTAAAAAGGACCTTTCCACTGTAGATCTAAATCTCGTAAAATTAACAACCAAAGATTTAGTTCTTTACTTGAGTAAAATTCTTTAGATATTCGCTTTCATTTACAGATATCACTTTTTTTAAATCCGTCGTTCTTAATACAAACTCCTTAACACCAATAAATTCAGATTCTGCAATCAAATAAAACTCTGTTTCTTTTTTAAATCCCTTAAACGGTCTGTTTAATCTAAATAACTTCATTAAATAACTCCTGGCGATCAATTAAAATTCGATAAATAATTCCTGTCCATCTTCTGTTTCATAAAATTATTGCAACAATTTATTATACTTTACTAAGAGCTGCAGTACACTTCGAATTCAAGCTTCTTAAGTCAAATACAAAGTACCATATTTAAAAAAATGTTGGTTACAAAGGTATTGGTGAACAATGGACTAATTTCCCCCTTGATTCTAATACATTCTTCCTCTATTTTGCATTTAGGACACCCTGAATATTTTTCCATATTTATAGTCTACTAGAACGGGTAAATTAATTATAACAATATAATAATATCTGGAGGTGTGCAAAATGTTGGTTTTTCTTGTACTAGCCTTAATTATTGCCTTTATAGCCTTTTTGATATTATCCATTATTGGCTTTATCAAGAAGAATGGGAAAGGTAAAAAGAATTTAATTCTAGCGGGTGGCTGCTTTCTAGCTTCCTTTGTTTTTCTTATCATTGAATCCATTGTAAACCCTATTCCTATGGAAATCAGCCTGAATGTAACAAGTGAAATACCTGAAGAAGTGAAAACTACTCAGGATACTATCACTATTAAAGGTACTGTAGAACATGCTGATCAATTAAAGGTTAATGGTAAAACTGTAACTATCAAAGAAGACAGCTTTTCTACTGATGTGGTACTTGAGGAAGGAGAAAACCCAATTGTCATTTATGCCAATAACGAAGAGTATAGTAAAGAGTTAAAGTATGAAGTAATGAGAGCGTATCCACCTATCGATTTGAATATTTCATATGATAGTCATATAGAAGTGCCTTCTTATACTTTAAAAGGCACCGTACAACCTGGGGCAACCGTCATATTAAATAAAGATGGCACAAAAAATGGAGAAGTTACCGCTGATGCAAATGGCACATTTTCCTTCAAACTTGATACAAAAGCTGAAGGTACCTACAACTATGTTGTAGATGCTAATAAAGAGGGATATACAGAAGAACATTTGAACATTTCCATAAACAGAACAATCCCTAATATTCCTCTTACTGTTACAAATGATAGCCAGATACAAGCACCTTCCTATACGATTAAAGGTAAAACAGAACCTGGTGCAACAGTAACGATTATGAAGGATGAAAAAAAGCTGGATCAAGCTACTGCCGGAAAAGATGGGACTTTCTCCTTTAATGTAAATACAAAAGAAAAAGGTGAATATAAATACACCATAAAAGCTACTAAAGAAAATTTCAAGGAACAAACAAAAGAAGTGGCTTTTACAAGAACCTTATCAGCAAAAGAAGAAGCACAAGCTAAGAGAGCAAATGCTAAAACCATTAGTTTTGACAAGCTGAATAAAAACCCTGACCGCTACAAAGGTGAATATGTAAAATATAGAGGTGAAATTGTTCAAATAATGGAAAGTGATGGAATGACTGCAATTCGCCTTTCTATTACTCCAACCTCTTACGGCTGGTCTGTATCTGATATTATTTATGTAGCTTACCTCGGTTATACAGATTTTGTTGATGAAGACGTTGTCACTATTTATGGTGAAGTAAACGGTTCCTTTACTTATACATCTCAAGCAGGATGGGATATTACACTCCCATTAGTAATTGCAGATTCCATTGAATAAATAAGAGAGAGCCAGGTGGCTCTCTCTTGTCATTGCATTCATTACATATCTAATTCTGTAAAAGCATATGGCACTAATTCTTTTAAAGTCAATTCTTTACATTCTTTCTTTGCATTCGTTAAATAAACTGGCATGTCAGGAGAACAAAATTCAACTAAAACCTGTCTGCAAATACTGCAAGGCGGTAAATAATCCTCTGTGGCCCCTGAAATAGCTATCGCCTGAAAATCACCTTTTTGATAACCTTTTGTAATTGCCGTAAAAATGGCTGTTCTTTCTGCACAGTTTGTTGCACCAAAAGATACGTTTTCAACATTTACACCATTGATAATACTTCCATCTTTAAGTAAAAGGGCAGCCCCAACAGGAAATTGAGAATACGGCATATAAGCATTTGATTTTACAGCACGGGCACTTTCCAATAATGTTTCTTTATTTACCATCTAGATCATCTCCAATTACAATAAATTGAAAAGACACTCATTTATACGATTGTACCAAATTAATAACGATATTTTCTTCTTGTCACTAAAATGATTATAATTGCTGGCAATGTAAAAATAGCCATTCCGGCAAAAGAGAGTCCTGGAGAAATATCATATAAAAATCCTCCTGCCAGTGTCAATATCGCTGTGCTAAAACTCATAGCAAAAGCCGAGTATACACCTTGTGCATTGGAATTTTGCTCTTTTGGCAGCGAGTTTGTTATATAAAGGATAAATGCATAATGTGCCAAAGCAAAGGATAGTGCATGCAAACTCTGCGATAACATGAAAACCCAAACATTCGGGAATACAGCTACCAATAACCAGCGCAGAGTTGATCCAGCAGCAGCTACCAATAATAAAGAAGATGGCTGCCATTTTCTAAACAGATGATCAGCCTTCGCAAAACAGATGATCTCAAAAATAACAGCAATATTAATGATCATACCGATATAGTATGTGTTTACACCTAAATCCTGTAAATAAATATAGCCATAATTATAATAAGATGCGTGAGCACCCTGAAGTAAAAATACGATTAGCAAAACAATTGAGAAGCTTTTAATCTTCCATAAGCTGCTCATTTTCATTGTATTTTTACTTTCATTTTTGATCGGTTTTTCAGTTAGTATATCCGGGCTAGGTAAAATATACTTGATAAGCATTAAAACAAGCATGAACATCATTGCCCATAAAATCCCACTATCCCCAAAATACCCAGTAACCATACTAATTACTAGCACAGAGACAATGAATCCAAGAGAGCCATATGAGCGAGCTTTTCCATATGCCCCATCCCCCTGTCTCATTAAAATACTAGCAGTACCTTCCACTGCGGGAAGTAAAGTTGGATAAAAGGCACTAAAAATAAGAGTGACAACAAATAGGGAAGTAAATGATGTCGATGGTATATATAGGATTGTCACTGCTAATGAGCAGATAATTAAAAGGAAAGCGACTTTATGAGCACTCCAGTATCTGGAGGCGATTGGATAAACAAAGAGCGCTGATAGCCCTCGTACCACCAATCCAAATCCCATAATTAAGCTTGCTTCTGATACTGTCAATCCTTTTCCTTGTACAAGATAACCTGTCCAATAAGGTAAAAATATACCCCATGTCATAAAAAATAAAAAAAAGTTCTGTGAAAACCAACGCGGATTGTTCATTCTTTCTCCCTCCATACTTATTGCATCATAGCATGTTTCACGCTTACAATAATGTGAGATATCTCATATTTTTTTAATAATTTGGAGGAAAAAAGTGCAGATTTTATCTGAACCATTGCGCAGCCAATATATTGATTTAAACAGTATCCAACCCTTTTCCAGTGTCTCGATAAAACCATTTATTCAAGTCCATGAATTTGAGCGTGGTGAATTCATTTACAAAGAAGGTTCTATACCAGAGTATCTATACCTTATTGTTGAAGGGAAAGCGAAACTATATATCACGCTTGAAAACGGAAAAGTATCTCTCCTTAATTTTATTGAAGCACCGTCACTTATTGGCGAACTCGAATTATTGGGAGTAGAGCAATATTCTATAGGGGTCCAAACATCAACAAAAACGGTCTGTTTAGCTATTCCCATGCATATATGTAAAAATCAATTATTAGAAGATCCGGTTTTCCTGAGGCATTTGTCCATATTTTTAAGCAAAAAAACACATTATCTTTCATTTAAATCTGTCCAAACTCAAATTTATCCGCTCGAAAATCGGTTAGCTTCATTTATTTTAATGTCAGCTGAAAATGATTTTTACAAAGAAAAACACACAGAAGTCAGTGAATATTTAGGAGTTTCCTACCGTCACTTATTACATGTTATCTCACAATTCTGTAAGGGAAATCTTATAAAAAAATATGATCGTGGCTATATCATTTTGGATAGGGAGCGGCTTCAGGAATTAGCTAAAATTGATTAATGATACATATGTTGTCCAATTCACTGCCTAAGTAAAAAAAGCTAATCTAAATGATTAGCTTTTTTCATTACATTATCTTTAATAATTAACAGGCTTATTCCCCAGTTTTAGCAAACCAATCAATCCGATCCCTTATCTCATCGCGTACCCTTTGGAAGAATGCCCATTTTTCTTCCTCACTTCCTTCCGCTTTTGCCGGATCATCAAATCCCCAATGAACTCGTTTTACTCTGGGCGGTGTTACTGGGCAATGTTCATCTGCATGCCCACATAAAGTTACGACCAAATCTGCATGATTTAAAATATCCGGATCAATCACATCTGAAGTGTGATTAGTTATGTCTATATTTACTTCCTGCATCGCTTTCACTGCATTCGGATTTAATCCATGGGCTTCAAGTCCAGCACTTTTGACATTCCAGTCAGGCAGGATTTCCTTTGCCCACCCTTCCGCCATCTGACTGCGACACGAATTACCTGTACATAAAAAATAAAGTGTTTTTTTCTTTGGCATTAAATTATTCCCCCTGATTGAACTTTTGTTCAGACGTTTCTACTTTGTTCCTATGGAAGTATTTCTTTTCCCAGCGCAGTGCTACACTTACAAGTGCAATCAAAACAGGAACTTCCACCAATGGACCGATAACAGCTGCAAAAGCTACGCCGCTATTAATCCCAAACATAGCAACCGCAACTGCAATTGCCAATTCAAAGTTATTACTCGCTGCTGTAAAGGATAACGATGCCGTTACAGGATAGGATGCTCCTGCTTTTCTTGAAGCAAAAAATGATACAGCAAACATGATTAAAAAGTAAATGAGCAATGGTATAGCAATTCGAATGGCATCCAATGGGAGTTCAACAATTTTATCTCCTTTTAAGGAGAACATCATCACAATCGTAAATAATAAAGCAATAAGTGTAAGAGGAGAGATTTTAGGTAAAAAAGATTCTTGATACCACTTTTCCCCTTTTAATTTTAATCCAATGAATCGTGTTGCCATTCCTGCTATAAAAGGAATACCTAAATAAATGAGAACGCTTTTTGTAACTTCCCACATCGAAATGACAACAGTAAAATTCTCCAACCCAAATACGCCTGGCAAGATATTTAAGAAAAAGTAGGCAAATGCCGAATAAAATAGAATCTGAAATACAGAGTTAAAAGCGACAAGTCCAGCTACATATTCTCGGTCCCCGCGAGCCAGATCATTCCAAACAATAACCATAGCTATACAACGCGCAAGACCAATCATAATCAGGCCGGCCATATACTCAGGATAATCATGTAAAAAGATAATTGCTAAGAAGAACATTAGAACCGGACCGAGCAACCAGTTTTGGAATAAGGATAGCAATAATACCTTCCAATCCTTAAATACACGCCACATCTCTTCATACTTCACTTTTGCCAATGGCGGATACATCATTACAATCAATCCAATAGCAATTGGAATGGATGTCGTCCCTACGGACATAGTATCTAACATTGTTTTAAAATCAGGTACTAACAGCGCAATTAAAATACCCACTGCCATGGCTGCAAAGATCCATACCGTTAAATATCGATCTAAAAAAGACAGCCTTTTCGTCACACTTTTTTCTGCCATCTGGTTCTCCCCCACTCTTTGTTGATTTAACAATCTGATGAACAGCATTTCACACTAATTGGCTCCAGCTGGTCAATGATTGCCTGAATATACGGCTGTTGAGTTTCATTTAGGCGAAAATGTTTCCATGTGCCTTTTTTTCTTTCCAGAATAATTCCTGCATCTTTCAACTTTTTCACTTGTTGGCTGACTGCAGGCTGGGAAATTTGAAGAACATCCACAAAATCACAAACACATACCTCTCCCTTTTTCAGACAAGCCAATAATTTTAACCGATTCGGGTCACTGACTGCTTTTAATTGCTGAGCCATTTGCTCAATTGTATTCATATATACCTCCTTTATATAACCAAACGCTTATATAAGACATTACTTATATTATATGACTTAATAATTAAAATCAAGAAAATAAAAAACAGTAAGCTAAAGTATCACCAGCTTACTGTTCAACTTTCCAAAACCATAAGTAAAATCTCTTCTCGACTAGCAGTATTCTTATTAAAAATATCCACCTATACCAATAACCAGGTAAAACACAATGATTCCTGCTATCTTTGCCTTTGACTCTCTACTTTTAATAAGCAAAGCTGCACAAAGAATAGTAAACAGTATATAGGCGATTAATCTTAACTGCCCCGTATAGGGACCCATATTATGTAATAGAAAAACAATGATTGATATAAAGGCAAGTAGCCAATAAAACCATTTTTGTAATAAACTCAAATTACCGTCCCCTTATATGTTATTAGAAATACTCCTCAATCACGATATTATGAGTTCCGTCTTTTTCTTATCTTTACTATAGATCTTTTAGTATCATTTAACCCTTTCTTCAAGAGGTAGTTTAATATTTTGATTCTCTGTTTACCCTATTAGACTTTTTTCTCATAACCACTGCCCTAGTTGTCCTTATAATATATAAAACCAGAAACAAAGATTTCCATCTACAATCTTTATAACTACTAACCCATCCGTTTGCTTTTTTGACGAAGACTTCTACCATCAAAACTCATTTATTCGATTTTCCACTTTAATAAATAGCATATAACTAAAATATCTACTAATAAAACAAAAATAGTACGAGTAAAAGAATGATAAAAAAAATATAATTTACACATTGAAACCAAATCATAAAAGAGAATTCCGCAGATCTAACAAAGGAAGTCTCATTTGCTTTACTTAGGATTTTATAGAATTATCTGGTTATCTTAAATATGTAAGCGGTTTAGACTATCAGATAAAAAGTATTAGAAATAATACGTTTATTTTTATAAAAATATTGTGTTAGGAGTGTTCAACATGAATAATCAACATACTACTGATACAGAAAAGAATGGACAGTTTCCATGGATGGACAAGTCATTGTCACCACGTGAGCGTGCTGAAAAGCTTGTAGCTGCAATGACATTGGAGCAAAAAATTGCCCAACTTCACGGCGCCATGAATACGATTAATATTTATGATATGCCATCTATGGATGAAATGAATGCCATGAGCCCTGAGGAACAAGATCGACTTATGGCCCAAATCCAGGTACAGCGCCATGTAAAAGGTATTGAAGAGTTAGGAATTCCACGTTTTCGTATTACCAACGGCCCTGTAGGCGTAGGTATGGGTGACGGACACCCAAGTCCACCAGCTACAGCATTGCCAATGTCCATCGGTGTTGCGGCTGGCTTCGATCCTGAGCTCGCACGTGAGTACGGTAATATCATTGGTTCTGAAACTGCAACACTTGGCCAGCATGTACTTGAGGGACCAGGGGTTTGTTTACACAGAACACCAATTGCCGGACGTAACTTTGAATATTTTTCAGAAGATCCATATCTATCCGGAGTGATGGGCGTCGAGATTACAAAAGCTATCCAAGAACACGATGTTATCGCCATGGGTAAACATTATGTAGTTAACGACCAGGAGTACGAACGTTTCCGTACGAGTGTTGAGTTGGATGAGCACGTATTGCGCGAGCTTTACCTGCTACCGTTCGAAATGTTGGTAAAAGACGGTGATATCGCTGCAATCATGAGCGCATACAACCGTGTTCGTGGTGTATACGCAACCGAAAACCGCTATATCCTTAACGATATTCTGCGTGACGAGTGGGGCTTCCAAGGTTACGTACAATCAGACTTCTGGTCATGCCGCTCTGCTGCCGCATCATTGAACGCTGGTATGGACCATGAAATGCCTGACGCTAAATGGTTAAACGAGACGAACGTCAAGAATGCACTCCAGGATACTAGCCTCGAGATTGAAACTGTTGACCGTGCATTGGTTCGCCGCTATACGCAAATGTTCCGTTTCGGTCAATTCGAGCGTCCTTACAATCCTGGTGAGATTGATGCAAAAGGCCATGGCGCCATTTCTCGTAAAATCGGCTCGCAGGCTGCTGTCCTTCTGAAAAATGAAGGTGAAATGCTTCCACTTGATCCGAAAGCTTATGACTCCATCGTAATCATTGGTCAATCTGAGTACGTGGATGACGCCTGCAACGGTGGTGGCGGTTCATCCAAGGTTACTCCGCTCTACACGGTACCACCGGTAGAAGGCATGCAAAATGTCCTTAAAGGTCTTGGTTCACACACGTCAGTCAGCAAGGTTACTGTCGCTAAAGATCTTTCAAATCTTGACGAAGCCAAAGAAGCTGCGGCTAAAGCTGATATGGTTATTCTAATGGCCGGCTTAGTTGCCTCTGAAGGTTTTGATTTACCTAGTCCAAACATGCTAAATGATCAGAATCGTATGATCGAAGAACTATTGGATATCAACCCGCAAACGGTTGTAGTCATGAAAGACAGCAGCCCTGTCATGATGCCATGGATCCAAAAGGCTAAAGCTGTTCTTGAGGCATGGAACCAAGGTACTGAAGATGGTCACGTCGTTGCCGATTTACTCTTTGGCGTTGTAAATCCATCCGGTAAAGTTCCTACCACATACGCAGCTTCTGAGGATGATCTTTTGTACGCAGGAAGACCTGAGCGTTATCCTGGTACAGATGAAGGCAATGGCTTCCCAGTTATCCGATATTCTGAGGGCCTTAACATGGGTTATCGTTGGTTCCAATCCCAAGGAATTAAGCCATTATTCCCGTTTGGATACGGTCTATCCTACACATCCTTTGAGCTTTCCGGATTCTCAGTAACACCATCACAAATAGATGGCAAATCCCCTATTACGGTAAAGGTGACCGTAACCAACACAGGAAAAGTTGCTGGAGCTGAGGTTGTTCAAGTATATCTAGGTATTCCTGTCCAAGGACAGCCACCTAAACGTCTTGTTGGTTTCCAAAAAGTTTACCTAGATCCTAATGAGTCACGTGAAGTTAGCATCACGATTGACCCAACTGCTACGAACCATCCAATGGGTGTATGGGACTACTACGAACACGATTTCGTGGTGAAACCTGGCGAGTACACTGTATATCTTGGTACATCCAGCGAAGATACTCCATACAAAGAAACAGTAGTCGTTGAATAAATAATATTAATTAATAGTTAGAAGGATTGAATCAACAATAGGATTCAATCCTTTTTTCTTGCTCTTAAAATAAGTTTTCCAAATGGAAGTACTCTATTAAAGGCTTTTTTCTTCCCTCGTTATGCCATTTATGATATTCTTTCAAAACTTGTTTAGGGTCATTATTAGCAACCTCTTCAACCAAATACTTTACTGCAAGAAAGCTTCGCCAGTAATCGAACATAATACTTGTTAAACTCCCTTGATAACTGTCACTTCCGAACTCCTCTAACGAATGGTTACCATATTTGTGCTTAAACAGACCCATCAATTCTATCTCAATATTTGTAATCTGCTTATTTTCTGTATCAGTTAGTAAGTATTTTCTTGATAAGTACTCACACATTCCTTCCTCAAACCAAATACTGTTCTCTCTCTCATCATCAAATTCATCCAAAAACAAATCGGAGTGATGGGTTAATTCGTGTCCAAGTATAGTTAATATATGGTTTTCAGACATATTAGTATAGAAGTCTTCTATTTTAGAATGTTTCTTTCCCTCTAATTGTGTAAGAAATAACCTCCTCCAGCTTACCAAATCAGGAGAAAGATAAATGAGATCTTTATTTGTAAAGGCTGGGATCGGTATATTGGAAAAAACAGTTGTGGCTAGTTCATCTGTTGTCCATACAACTCCTTTTGGCAATTCTTTGAGCTCATAATGATTTACTAATTCAAGCTGATAGCCTTTTATTTTTTTGGAAAACCTCTCAATCAA
The DNA here is from genome assembly GCF_058313575.1 of Bacillus sp. z14 (2026). Lineage (NCBI taxonomy): Bacteria > Bacillati > Bacillota > Bacilli > Caryophanales > Bacillaceae > Bacillus > Bacillus sp. z14 (2026). Next base: position 24,106 of record NZ_JBZFQK010000002.1, on the reverse strand, counting down.
ATATTTGTATTCCTGAAAATCCTCTTCTTTCTCAAATGCAAATATATGCTTCAACACCAAAGACTCCCTCTACTATAAAATTCAAGTTAAACCTTGATATTATTTTAAATGAATTTTCTGTAAATAAATAAAAATAAGAAATCCTCTTATTAAATTATTTTGTTGAGGGAAAATCAGGCGCTATGATTATAATGTGTAAGAAGGAGTTGCCTTTTCCGTATTCAGAGCATAATAATTCGGTTGGAAGTCCCTTTATTCACTGGATGAGGAAACATTAGAAGATGTCCACGTGACTAATAAATAGAGCCAAAAGTGGGATAGAAGATTTGATAAAAAACCCCTTGCAAGTAAGCAGGTTTAAATTAGGGATTATTCAAGCACTGTGCTATACTTAGCCTACCATTTGCTATACAGTTTCATTCTTTTGTTGTCTAAGCTCTATTCATTTCTTGAATAGGGCTTTTTTATTGCGCAAATTGATTTAAAAACAAAAAAGACCCTGCATATGCAGGGTCTTTCATTAGCTCTTATTAAGCTTTTTGAACGTTTGTAGCTTGTGGGCCACGTTGTCCTTGTTCTACTTCAAACGTTACGCTTTGACCTTCGTCTAAAGATTTGAATCCTTCGCTTTGGATAGCTGAGAAATGTACGAATACGTCTTCTCCGCCTTCACGTTCGATAAATCCAAAACCTTTTTCTGCATTAAACCATTTCACTTTACCTTGTTCCATAATTGTTGCCTCCTAGTGTGGATGTCCACACAATGTGTTACTATCCTTGCTCAAATACCTTAGACGAAAATCAAAATCGCTTCTCAATCTGAAACCGAACAAAAATAATTCTTCTTAAGAATAACAGGTAATTCCAATAATAGCAAACTATACGACCTCACCTTTCATAATTGGATATTTATCTATGATGCAATATATACTCTGAAACATTCAAGAGGAACAACCACATGATATAACCCGTTTCGCAGAAAAATATAATGTGCCTGCGACGGAGGGAGGTTATCCTAAAAATAAGTGGTGATACCTCCTCGACCAATGGTGAGGGGGTATTCTCTAATGGTTAAGGCACCAATAACGAAGGAAAAAGCCACATTCCCTTTAGCTAAGATATTGGTTTACTCTCATTCTAAGGGAATTTAAACAGATTCATCCCCTAGTCTGACTTAATCTTGAGATTCAAAGTATTCCTGTATAAAAATATATTCTCACCAATGATCATTCCCAGGGTAGAGTATATATAGACATCTTGTTCATTAAAAGGAAAGGTAGATATTGAAAGAATTAGAAAATTCCAACCGATTGTTTGTCGTGCCGATTATTGCTATTTTAATATTAGGGATTATTTTTATGACAGCCGTATTGCCAATGGTGAAAATGGAGACTTATTCTTTAGCCATGAAGTCATTAATAGTTTATAGTGTTGTTCTTCTTAGGGTGCTAGTCGTGGCACTTATATTAGTTTGGATATCAATAATTTAGTAGAAAAAACAGATACGAAATATTCATCATAATAAATCTAGCCATTTTGCGCTTTTGCCAAAATGGTTTCTTCATGAAATAAAAAGGAAGGTAGAAAAATGGGATTTTCATTATTTGGACCATATCATATTGCATGGCTCATTATAATAACGTTGACCGTTATCAAGGTTAGTAAGCATTTCAATAAATTAGATGCCAAAAGTCAGAGTATTGTACAACGAAGAATCGCATGGTTTATTTTATTATTTGAGATAATTAAGAATATCTATTTGATTAACAGAAATGAATTTACAGTTGACTATCTACCGTTTGAATTATGTAGTTTTGCGATTTTTGCGATTTTATATCATGCCTATACAAATAGCTTAATAATTGGTGAAAAGCTCTATAACTTATTCTTACCTGGTGCAATTGCAGCTTTATTATTTTGTAACTGGACACATCGCCCGATTTATGAATTTATGAGTTTATTTAGCTTTATTTTTCATTTAGCACTTGTTATGTATTGTGTCATGGTGTTATACGCTGGGATTGTAAAACCAAATAAAAAAAGAATAGTAGGTTCAGTCCTATTTTTAGCTGTGACAGGATCAATTATCTATCCATTAAATAAAATATGGGATACAAACTTTATGTTTTTAAATGTCCCCTCACCTGGTTCCCCACTTGTTCCGCTTGAAAAGGTACTTGGGAATCCCGGGTACATATTTGGTTTAGCTTGTATGATTGTTATTTTATGGGTTGTGATGTATTTACCATGGAATAAGCTTCAACGATTAAAAGAGACTAATGATTTCTCAACTCATTAAAATCGTTACTTCTTTTACTAGGTAATTTTTTTATTACTCGTTAAATTCATATAAAAAATGACATTTTTACTGAAGAAGAAATCGAAGGCGAATTTCAGTAAATGGCTTGGAGAGTTGGAAATATGCCCGTGATTAGGGATTTTTGTTGACCAAATTGAATAAAAAACAAAAAAAGATCCTGCATATGCAGGATCTTTCATTAGCTTTATTAAGCTTTTTGAACGTTTGTAGCTTGTGGGCCACGTTGTCCTTGTTCTACTTCAAACGTTACGCTTTGACCTTCGTCTAAAGATTTGAATCCTTCGCTTTGGATAGCTGAGAAATGTACGAATACGTCTTCTCCGCCTTCACGTTCGATAAATCCAAAACCTTTTTCTGCATTAAACCATTTCACTTTACCTTGTTCCATAATTGTTGCCTCCTAGTGTGGATGTCCACACAATGTGTTACTATCCCTGCTCAAATACCTTAGACGAAAATCAAAATCGCTTCTCAATCTGAAACCGAACAAAAATAATTCTTCTTAAGAATAACAGGTAATTCCAATAATAGCAATTAATACGACCTAACCTTTCATAATAGGATGTTTATTCGTGTGCTATATACTGCTTCATAATGTCTAAAGAACTCATCCATATAAGATTTTTCATTTAATTTAATTTACTTATATTATTTAGAATCATAAAGGACACTACACAGCGGTTACATACCAATCATGTAGTGTCCTTTTAAATTTGTATCACCAGTATTGTAAAAACTACCTATAATTTTGCTGCTGCTTCTTTAACTTTTTCCAAACCTTCCGCGATAATCGTTGCGGCATTATCAGGGTCTTGCGCATGGCCTTCGATGATTACTTCGTCAATAATTTCAAAGCCGAAGAAGTTTGTCATAACGGTACGCATATAATTCACAGCCATGTCCATGCCGTTCATTTCTGGAGAACTATAGAAGCCGCCACGAGCATTTAATAAAATCACTTTTTTACCTTTTAATAAAAATTCCTTTTGACCTTGCTCATTGTACTTAAATGTAAAGCCAGCTTGTAAATTGTAATCAATAAATGCTTGTAACGCTGAAGGAATGGTTAAGTTCCATAATGGGAAAGCAAAGACTAGCACCTCTGCATTTGTAATAGCTTTTTGTGCTTTTTGCTGTGCCGCTATTGAAGCAGCTTCCCTTTCGTTTAAGTCTTCGCCAATTTGCAATTTGCCAAAGGCATCGAACAAATCTTGACCGTAATGTGGCATGTTCTCTTCAAACACATCAAAAGTTGTTACTTGTAGCTTATTATTTTTTGCTGCTTCTTCCACGAATGTTTCATACATCTTTGTTGAAATACCATCTGGACGATTGTTTGCCTTAATTACTAATACGTTAGTCATGACATTAACCTCACTTTAGAATGTATTTTCCAACAAGAATTGGTCTATATAAATATTACGAAAATATATAGATTTAAATAAAAATATTTTTAAAAAGTAATAATGTAAGTTGGTTTAATCTGTTTATCTACTTAATGCACTACGAACCATTGGGGCAACTTTATTTGCCAGTAAGTCAATGGCTTTTACTAAACGAGCAGGTGGTTGATTCCCCATATCAAACTGACCCATAAAACGTGTATGACCGAATAATTCATGCTGGTACAGAATTTTCTCCGCTAATTCTTCAGCACTTCCTACTGCTAAAATTTGATTTGCTGCTCGCTGTGGCATCGTTTCTTCAGCAGTAACAGGATTAAAGAATTGCCCACGATCTTTCATAAAATGCTGCATGTACTGATTATAATGAGGGGTAAACTCGCGTATCGCTTGACCACCATCTGATGCAATATAGCCATGTCCTGTTACAGAAACTTTTAATTTTGATAAATCATGTCCTGCTTCATTCGCAGCTTTCCAATAAAGATTAGTTAAATATTGAACGCGCTCTGGTTCACCAGCCAATAGCCCCATTGCCATATTTACCCCAAGCTTTCCTGCACGCACTGCACTGGCAGGCGTTCCGCCAACTCCAATCCACATTGGAATTTTTGGTTGCACAGGCCGAGGGGAGATCTGTGCGTTACGAAGTGGCGTACGGAATTCTCCATGCCAATTGACGACTTCATGTTCTTGTAATTGCATATATAGATCAAGCTTTTCTTCAAATAAACGATCATAATCATCTAAGCTTGCTCCAAATAATGCGAAGCTTTCTAAAAAGGCACCACGACCTAGAATTATTTCGGTACGCCCACCACTTAATAAATCAAGCGTGGCAAAATCCTCATATACTCGTACAGGATCTGCTGTACTAATAACGGATAAAGTGCTCGTTAATTTAATCTTCTTTGTTTCACGCGCAATGGCTCCAAGTAGCATGGCATAGCTTGATGTAACAAAGTCTAATCGGTGATGCTCACCTGTACCAAACACATCAAGTCCCGCTTCATCTGCCCACTTCGCCATTTGAATGATGTTTTCTACCCTCTCTTTGGCAGATAACACTTGGCCGTTTGCATCCGGGATACGTTCACCCAATGAATAAACTCCAAATTCAAAATTCATTTTTCTCCACCTACTATAAAAGAATGACTACTAACATTATTGATAAAATTCCCAAAATTCCTATCATAGCTGTATCCTTAAACGTATCTTTTACGCGGATATGTGTAATCACTCCCCCGATTACCAACTGCCACTAAAATCAAAGCTCCTAGAATTGCGAAACCTTCAATCCAGAATCCTATAATTAGTAATACAGCTGCCCCTAACTCGACCAAGCCAGTTACGACTCTAAACCACTGAGGGTATCCCCATTTAGCAAACACTTCTCTGTGCATTTTGGAACCATAGGTTTTCTGAACACCAGCCATTAAAAACAGTAACGCTAATATTCCTTGTAAGATCCAAGCTAATATAGTCATTTTCCATCCCCCTTTTTGTTGAATACAATCGGCATTTTGCCAATCCATTCATTTTTACTGATCGCGTCGTACATACAATATGCGATATTTTTGCGTGAAACGCTCATTTTTGCTTTTGTGTCTCCAAATGAAATAGCATAACCATTACCGTCCGTTTTTACATTTGGATTAATGATTCTGACGACTGTCCAATCAACTTTACTTGCCTTCACCAGCTGCTCAATACCTTTCATTTCCAGATATCCAGGAGGGAAAAACAACTTCGGCATAAGCGCAGGCATAATCGTTGCGAGTTGTTTTTTGTCTTCCTTTGAACTTACAGAAGGTGTTGCAAGAGTAATGAAACGTTTCACACCTTGTGTTTCCATCACGTTTAAAATTGTTTCATGTGCATCACGAATTGGTAATTCTTTTACTTTTCGTCCACCATTCAGTTTAGGACCAAGAGTACTCACGACTGCATCTTGCCCTTTAATCGCTTTTGTTACGACCTTTTCATCTGTTAAGCTACCTACGATCGTTGTCAAATTGGCATGCGATACGTTTAACGCACCTTCCCGGCGAACGAATGCCGTAACCTTAGCTCCATTTTGCAGGGCAATATTGATAAATTGTTGACCAATCTGTCCGTTGGCTCCAAAAACAGTAATATTCATTTAATAACCTCCGACACCTTTTGTTTATGCAACACTTGTTGTAAATCAATAATAATACGAATATACACACCGAACAACCAACAAACCGATAGGAAAATCGTATATACAACATTTAAGCCTAAATGTTGAAAAAGTAGGAGATTTTCGAAATGATTAGAATCAATTTCTTTAGAGAGAAAAGAAAAAATGCCTCCGTAAACTTTCGTTTACAGAGGCGTAAATTTTAACTCAATAATTTTTGCAATGCTTCTTTAACAGATGTTGGTTTACGTCCAAGGAGCATTCCTAAATCTGAATGAGGGTTCTCTAATCCGCCTTCACGAATACCTTGTTGAATCATCGTAGTCATTGCTACTGCTTCTTCTGGTAAATTCGCTTCTTTTAACATGTTGCCGTACGTAGCATCATCCACATTCATTACCTGAATTTCTTTACCTGTAACTTCATTTACAGCATGAACAAATTGACCTTGCGTTAAGTTTTCACCTGCTAATTCATACGCTTTATTTTCGTGTCCTTCACCTGCAAGTACATTTGCTGTTGCTTCTGCTAAATCTGGACGGTAAACCCATCCTACTTTACCTTCACCTGCGGCGGTAACCCAAGGGGCACCATTTAAGCTTTGCTGAATACTGCCTAATTCATTTTCAACGTACCAGTTATTACGTACAAATACGTATGGAATACCTGATTCTTTAATAATGTTTTCACGGACACGATGAATTCCTGCTAAGACAAACTCACTCACGTCTGCACGCGGAGCACTAGAATAAACCATTTGTGCAACGCCAGCTTCTTTGGCTGCTTCTACCGCATTATTTTGTTGGCGAGCTGAAGTTTCTGGATCACTGAATGTCGAAATGATAAATACACGATCGACACCTTGGAAAGCCTCTACTAATGTTTCTTTTCTATCAAAATCAGTTTCACGTATTTCAATACCCTGGGCAGCGAAATAATTTCCTTTTTCTGATTCTGTTTCACGCATACCTGCAATAATATCTGAAGTTGGAACCTTCTTCATTAAATGTTCCACAATTTTTGATCCTAAATGTCCTGATGCACCCGTTACTAAAATGTTCATACTATCTTCCTCCTATTGAATCATTTATCCTAGTCCAACTCGTTTGTTGGCACTTTTCAGATAAACAACACTTGTTGTATAATTAATTCTATATTTCATCAATAAAATGTACAATCAACAATACAAGCAAAACATCGTATATACGACATTTCGTTAAATATGACGAAAAAATAGGAGGATATTATGGAGAAAAAGTTAGATCCTCGATTCCTAAGAACACGTAAATTAATTATGGAATCATTTATGGAGTTAGTAATTGAGAAGGATTTCAAGGATATTACAATAAAAGACATTACGCAACGAGCAACTGTTAATCGCGCAACGTTTTATTATCACTTCTTTGATAAATATGACTTATTGGAAACAGTCATCAGTGAAGATGTGTTGCAGGGGATATTAAAAGATGTAACTTCGCACGAAGCATTAACACCAGAAGTTTTAAATGACATATTCTTTAGTTTATTATCCTTTCAAAGTGGGTTGGCCAATCAATGTGCACGTAGTTATGAAGCATTTACACCCAAAATTGAAACTATCGTAAAAGAAGAACTCGCAAGGGTATTTAAAGATTTATTAAAGAAAAAGTACCCCTCTTGGTCAAATGAAAAAGCAGACTTGCTTAGTATTATGATTAGTTGGAGCCTATATGGGATGTCAACTAAATATGTAAAAAGTGGAGACCATCCATCTGAAGAAGTGATGAAGGAAACTTTTGTTACCTTATTAAATGTTTATTGAAGGATTTTTAAGAAAGCTAGCAGTTATTGTATTTGTAAAAAGTAATAGAAAAATACTCCCTTTGCAAGTAAGCAAGTTTAAATTAGGGATTATTCAAGCACTGTGCTATACTTAGCCTACCATTTGCTATACAGTTTCATTCTTTTGTTGTCTAAGCTCTATTCATTTCTTGAATAGGGCTTTTTTATTGCCCAAATTGAATAAAAAACAAAAAAAGACCCTGCATATGCAGGATCTTTCATTAGCTCTTATTAAGCTTTTTGAACGTTTGTAGCTTGTGGGCCACGTTGTCCTTGTTCTACTTCAAACGTTACGCTTTGACCTTCGTCTAAAGATTTGAATCCTTCGCTTTGGATAGCTGAGAAATGTACGAATACGTCTTCTCCGCCTTCACGTTCGATAAATCCAAAACCTTTTTCTGCATTAAACCATTTCACTTTACCTTGTTCCATAATATGTTGCCTCCTAGTGTGGATGTCCACACAATATGTTACTATCCTTGCTCAAATACCTTAGACGAAAATCAAAATCGCTTCTCAATCTGAAACCGAACAAAAATAATTCTTCTTAAGAATAACAGGTAATTCCAATAATAGCAAACATACGACCTCACCTTTCATAATAGGATGTTTATTCGTGCGTAATAGTAGCAGAACCATCACCACAACCTATCGTCATATAGTAGCATCCTCTAATACCTCGTTCACATTCCCTATCCTCATCCTCTAAAAAAGACATCAAATATAAAGCACAGCTCAAATACCATCCGTTTTCCTAACAAAAATAGCTAATGATTGAGTAAACCTATTAATAAAAAATAAGCTTGGGATATCCCAAGCTTATAGATCTTTAACGAAGAACTATTCTCTCGTTCATCTAGTTTGTCTCAGAGTTAAAAGTGTTACTCCCCTACCATTCCATCATTATCGTTATCGCGCATATAAGGATATAACCAATGGTCACTCGTTATGGGCATACTGAAACCTGCATCTTTTGCTTCTTTAATTGTCACTTGTCCATTACCATTCACATCAACACTAGAAATATCACCTTTCGTGTTTGAACTAGTTGAACTACTAGAATTACTTGAACTAGTTGAATCAGAAGGCTTACTTTCTGTTAAACCGAGCGATGCGTTTACTTCATCAGGGTTTACATTGTCAAATTTATCCACAATCTCGTTACCCCTTATATTATAGGAATACTGGTAATGGGAAGGGACCTGTGTTTTCGTATTCGGATAGGTGATAATTGCTTCGAAATTAGTAGCTCCACCCGCACGACGAATCGCATCTTCCATATAAGCTTGGTCACCATGTCGGTTGAGTGTACTATCCTGCGGGGTAATATTATAAGCATTCGATACCCCGCCGAGAGAATCAGCGATGATATGTCCTTCATCTAAATTATCACTCTCAACACCAGGAACTTTCGCCTCATCAGAGTAGTATCTTCCAGATGATGTTACAGGTTCGCTACGATCATCTTGCAGAATAATTTCGTCAGCAATGACACGCACTAATTGCCCGTATTCATTCGTAAATGCCCAATATTCACGATCCCCATAGCCAATGTCAACGACAACGTTAGCTTCACGATATCCAGACAAATCGCCACCATCAACCTCAATCCGTTTGTATCCTGAGAACCGTTCATCCTTTGATTGGGTTTTTGTTTCCTCTATTACTGGTTCATCAACTAATTGTTCCTCTACTGCTGGTTCATCACTAACCGTAGGGGTAGTTTCTTCTTTTTCTTCTTTTTGACTATTTTCTTCTGTATTAACTGTGGTTACTTCTTGTGATTCTTTTTCTACATCTGTAATAGATGTATCATCAGCATTCGAACAACTCACCAAAAAGATAATCGTTAAAAGTGAGATTATATAGTTTATTTTCTTTTTCATTCTAGGACTCCCCTATAATTAACGTTAATAACATGTAAGTATATTTTATCACATAATATTATTCTATTTTTACTTTCGTTTTCATTTGCCTTTCATTTCCACGATTTTTGATTTAGGATTCGCTGCATATAAATTAAATAAAGAAAAATAAATCACAACAAAAAAACGCACGCAGATTTCATATGCGAAATATTGTACGTTTTGGCTGGATATTTACTAATATGTGGCTCACGAGTAATCCCAGCAAGAGAAGTCCAATTAACAAAATGTTCTTCATCTATCTCTTCCTATTGAATGGCATTTTTAAGAATGCAGCTCCATTTTCAAGATTTATCCATTAAAATAATTATATAGCCTGCTTGAAATAAAGAAATATAAAAACAACTACCTCAAAATTTTAAATAATATTCTTTATAAATAACAAATTTACGGTAAGGTTATTTCGAAATACCAGTTGAATTAAAGTTATGTGGATTATAAGAGGAGGATGAGCAGTATGAACAGTTGGCGAACGGCTAAAGGATTTGGATTGGTTCTGTTCCTTCTGCTAGGGAGCCTGTCCTTTCCCACTACGGGAGAGGCTTTGAGCTGCGCGGAACCTGAACGCGCGGAAAAAGCTTTCAAGAACGCCGATTTCGTATTTAAAGGGATGGTAAAGGAGCAAAAAGGAGACAGTTACATTATCCAAGTGGACACGGTCTATAAAGGAGAACTGAAACCTAGGGTTAAAGTGAAAGACATGATCGGAGATTGGTTACAAGAAACTCTCAAAGAAGGCGGAATCTACCTCATTTACGGACATAAAAAAGGATTACACATTGAGGTTGATCCGTGCGGACGAGCAGATGAATGGCCGAAGCTGACAACGGACGTGGAAAAGTTTCCAAACGGGGAACTGGCAGATTATGATGCAGATGACTTTTTAGAATATACCCGAAGCCGCGATCAAAGAATTGCTGGTACCATTGCAGGATTACTTCTCTTGTCAAACGTGTGGATTTGGCGAAGGAAACGAAGATAAACCAGCAATAGCTGGTTTTACTTGCTCAACCCTCCTGTAATGTTCCATTGAAATCTTTAGACAAAACAACTCCAGTCTCCCTTCTTCTAAGAATCTTCCTTGCTTAATTGATACAGCCACAATCTCACCAAGAAGAAGGAGATATTAAATGTAAAGAAATATCCTCTAAGCGGATTAACTTCCTTGATGACCAAACAGAGCAGTAGATTTTAATATGATGTGAAACCTGTAAGGTTTAGCATTAACCATGTAGGGGGAAATGTTGATGAACAAATGGTTGAAATGGGTTATCGGAATCTTATTGATTTTTACCGTTTCAGGGTGTTTTGCAGAGGATTATGATGTGGGGCTTCCAAGCGCTCGTTTAGAAGTAGGCGAGATGGATGGACTCCTAGCATACCCGTTAACCGAAGCCAATATCAGCTGGAGCTCGTCGAGTGGCGAAGTAAAGAACGTTGTGTTAGATATTGAAGAATTCGGTCCTAATCAGAATAAAATATTTGCACATCCCAACCAGGAAGCCAGGATTGACATTATTGAAAATGAGGAAAATAGCGGAAGCAGTGGGGCCAGCTGGCCAGACTCCATTGCCGTCACATTGTGGAAAAATGGGGAAGATACCGATCTCGATGTGAATGAAGACGGGGAATTCACCTTCCCTAATACCGAAGGAACCTTCGTAATGGAAGTGATTACGAGAAACTCATCAAATAAGGCTCAGTATGTCGGATATGTCGAAATAAAAAAATAGATACCGAAACCAATTAAGTTAAAAGGTCAAAAAATCGTTTTATTACCATTAGATAACTCATTCAATTTCGAAATATTATACTTAACAATAAAAAGGAAGCCAATCGCTGATTGGCTTCTACTTTAACACACATATGAACACTAGAAATTACTCTCATGAAACGGAATCGTTTTTTTCGTGATCTACCTGGCGAATTGGAACCAGGTCACGCAGAACCCACCGAGTCTGCTTTGACCATGAACTGGTTTTTCCCTGTTTGATCAATGGCGTACCATATCCAGGTTCACCTCACCCCGCTCCTCATAGTCGGGTTTACCGGCCAAACCTGCAATACAGGATCATTCGTAGCAAACATTATCCATAAAATTAACAGAAATGAAGTTTTCACCTTTTATTTTTCACACTTTATCTATAATTAGTTTCATAATCTTATGCAAATCATCTTCTGCTATGGATGGATAATGCCTGTAACACCTAACAAAAAGAGTAGCAAAACTGCTACTCTAGTCAAAAAAATTATTCTATTACTCTAGATTATCTATTGCATATTGAGCTTCTTCTGGAGTGAATTTTTCTCCATATTCAGAAACTAATTGGTCATATATAGCGCTTTTTGACATATCCATATCATCAGCATAAGAGTTTGCTTTCTTTAATGCATTTGCATTCCAATCAAATTCAAGATTATTAATAGCATATTGAGCTGCATCAGCAGGGAACTGTTCTCCATATTCAGAAACTAATTGGTCATATATAGCGTTCTTTGACATATGCATGCTCTCAGCATACTGTTCTGCTTTTTTCAATGCAGAACTAAATTCTCTTGAAACACTTACTTTTTCAGTTTTTGCTTCTTCTTTCGGTTCTTCTTTTGCTACTTCTTTAGTAGTTGTTTCTTCTTTTTCTTGTTCTTTGTTTTTAGTGTCATTAACTACACTTGTTTCTTTTACATCAGAAGAATCAACGGCCTTACTCTCCTCATTTTCTTCAGAAGTACCCACTGCTATAATCAATATGATCGCAATTAACCAAACCCACCATTTTTTATAAAATGGCTTTTTCTTCTTTTCTACTGCCCCCACTATATACACTCCTTTATACTTTCTATACAAACCACTTTAGCATATTTTTACTTTATTTACCGATGTTTGTGCTATTTTTCACAATTTATCCATTTGTTTTATCACAAGTATGGTGGCGTACTGGAATACAAGCTTTCTTATGTCACAAATGGAGAGCAGCACTCCTATATTAAAAGAAAAATAATATGAAAAAGTTTATGGCTGTGAATGAATATTTTTAAATAAAGCAAAATTAGGAAAGAGAAATACTGGTTATCCCTAACTGCAAAAAAAGCCAATCTTGGATTGGCTTCTTCTCATCACTCACACATACTTCCGACTCACACTCTTCCCATCATAACTAAACAAAATTCCCTTACCTTCCAACACCGTTTCCATATGAACCGTTCGTACCCATAAATAATGCATATGCGGCAAAACTTTCTCTAGATATTTTACATCCAGCTCAATATCCTCAAACCAATGCTTCAGGTAAAGTTCCCCATTTTTTAAATAGTCCCCGTCATTCACCGTAATATACGGGAACCCTCCATTGACCCGCATGCCGACAAGCTGATCTCGTACCGCTTTCCATTGCTTATCGACAATCTTATAGTCGCGCCCTTTTTTCTGAAATAGATACATATCCTCGCGCATGACTAAATCCTTTGTGAGGTAATTACGGAGAAAGGAGATATCCGATTCAATCTCCCGCACTTCAAACATTTTCTCACGGCCTGAATTTGGTTTAACCCCTCGCCTTTTCATCTCTTCGTCTGGGTTGTTATACCTCTCTTCAATATCCTCAAACATCTTGATGCCCAAGTAATAAGGGTTAATGCCTGTTCTTGACGGCTGCACCACACCTGCATTGAGCTTCGCAAATTCGATCGATTCCCCGCTTGTTAAATCAAGTTCACGGAGAATGCGTTGGTGCCAGTAGCTCGCCCAGCCTTCGTTCTCCTAAGGATCTTCATTAATGGCGCTATTTATAAACATTATTTCTAATAAAAGAAGGTGCTTTTAAACTGTCTCTGTTATTCCATTAACGCCCCTGTTAGTTTAAGTACACTTTTTCACAAACTTAATTTAATTTGCCTCTGCAGTAAGCGGCGTGTCCCAGGAGGAAGGCGATTTCGTCTTCTATCATAATGATAAGAGCCACCGATTTTTTGGCGGCTTTTTAACCTTAATTTTCACTCTTAACACATATAATTTAATAATCAAGGACCTGTGCCGCAAGAAACACTATACTTCTCGTTTTCATTTTGTTTTGCGTAGCAAATAGTGCCTGTCATTCCAGTTTCATTCTTCCAATCGTGCCATATTACCTCGTACTTATGTCCGTAATCTTCATCATAAATATCTCTAGAGATTATGATGGCAAAAAAACTTTGATAGGGATAACCATCATCTCTAATAGAAGCTCTTATAGCACTTCTAGGAGAATCGTTATCGTGTATGACTGAATCTAAAAGAGGAGGGAAGACTAGAACAATTATTAGTACGCCTATAAGAATCCATATTTTCTTCCTATTACGTTTCATATACTTACACCTCCTTTTTTAAAATTATACTATTTTCGGTAAATAACAAAGGGTTCAGTTCAGCTAACCTGCTCCGTTTGTGGAATAAAAAAAAGAGCTGATTACAACTCTTGATATTGAAGTAATGCCCCTGTTAGGCACAATATGAAAGATATCACTCAACCTCACTTAAGATTTTTTTCAATTCGGTCAAGACGTTGTTTAATCTCTTGTATATCTCTTTCTTCCATTTTTAATTTCTTCTCGGCTATTTTATTGTTTGCTAGATACCGCTTAACTATCTTAACGATATATATAATTGCTACAATAATTACACCAATTATCACCAAAAGAACAATTGGTAAAACGGCTGTAATAACATCTACCCAACCAGATGTCTCTACTACTGGCTTAATGGTTTCACCCACTTTTGCATCACCCCTTAGAATAGTACCTTTAATAAATCCTCTAAATGTTAATTAATAATTCTACATCGTTATTGAATTAACCTGCCCCTTTAGCTGCATAAGAAGGGACCGTCAATTTGACAGCCTTGCTTGAGAAAAAGTTTTCCTAAGTTCACTTGCTATATCCACTAGATTACGTAATCGTGTATAATTTCCGTAACTTCAATTTTTCCGTTAATCAATAGTTCAGGAAGCTTGTTTTTCACATTGCCCTTCCAATATTCTCTGGCTTGTTCAATTTTCTGAGAGAAAGGAACTCCATCTGCCTTTGGTAAAAGGTCTCCATCACCCTCAAAATAATTTCCTACAACTCTTAGTTTAACAATCTGAATAACTTTTCGGTTGTAAGTATCGAACAATTCTTTCCATTTCAGAGCTTCTTCATAGCTCTTCGCAGCATATAAACAAGATAATCTAGAAGGATATTCAGGATATTCTTGCAGTCTAACCATTTCTGCTAGCACTTCTCTTATTGCTCTAATTGTTTGATCCGCATAATCTACAACTACCTTGGCATTCTCTTTATTCAAGTGCAAGCCTTCATCTGTAAAATGGCTATATAAAACTTGCATAAAGTCTTCGTCTTTAGAATTTAATATTTCCCTTTCAAAAAAGAAGCGATATAAGGTGTTTTTTTGGTTCCTATCAAAGTTAATGATCTGTCCCATTCTCATTTCTTTATTAGTAACAATGTGATAAGCATAAAACTCCGTCTCTTTCATACATCTGCCTCCTGTTGAACTAATCAAGTTGGCTTATAATGCAACTTATCCATCATATCCACTAAGAATAGTTGTTTAAATTGTTCTGTAACCTGTTACGTTACTACTATAAAAAGTTCAACAAAAAGGCCATTAATCCTTCTTCCGCTAACCTGCCCCGTTTGTTCCATAAGAAATTCAACACAAAAAGGCATTAATCCTTCTTCCTGGATCAATGCCCCGTTAGTTTAAGTATACTTATTCACAATAATAGCAAATACCTTTAGAAATGCTATTTGTATTTATATTTCACTAATTATATGTCCCTCATTATCTAAGAAGTCTATGTTTATGTTAGAAAAGTTTTTTGGTTTATTGTTCATCAAAATCCAAACTCTCGTTTTATCATTGAGCCTAACAATATCTGCCTCTATTCCATTCACTTTTATGGTCTTCGTTTCAGCCACTATATCTTTTGGTATGACCCCGTGCAAAAGAATATCTCCATCAGTAAAACTTGTATAGGAAGAACCTCTATCCTCATCGTGAGAATAATAGGTTGGTTTCCAACCGAATATCCCTTTTTCAAACTGGACTAATGAAACAGTATTTCCAACTTCAAATGGCACAAATGTAGAATTCCCAATTCGGTAAAATTCTTTATCACCGATTTCAGTTTGAACAAATTCATTCTTAAACTTTTCAAATGCTTCATTGACAGTTTTAGAACTTAGTTTTACAGTCTCTATACTTGCAAATATCGCATATATAACAATCATTGATATAACATAAAATGAGATTGTTTTTGTACGTTTCCCCAACTCATCTCTTCCCCACGTTTTTTATTTTAACTCTTAAAATACTTGAATTAACTTAATATTATTTTCTCAGTTGCTCTTGTTAAACTAAACTGCCCCTTTAGCTGTATAGCAAAAAAGAGCTGATCACAGCCCTTGATAATAGAGTAATGCCCCCGTTAGTTGAAGTGCATTCTTTCCAATTATAGTTAGTGTTACATAATTAATCGTATCCTTCAATACAAGATTGCTACCCGATAACCCAAATAAGGACAATCAATCACAGTGTTTCTTAATCAATTTTTATTTCAGGATGAATGTTCAAAAACTGATTATCTTTTTATAATCACGACCAACACATATGTTATAATTCATTTGGAAAATAACGGGTTTTGTATTAGCAACTTCAATTTTATCTTTATATTTTTTAGCACACCCCAAAAAAGTTATCTTTTAATTCGTCCTCATTGCTTATTTCGATTTTATCCTACTTTCAGGAGAGTGATTGATATGAAAATGAAAATACTAAATCTTCTTGTGTTCCTTATTACAGGAGCCGTGCTTGGTCTGGAATTTGCAGTGGAATTTCTACCTGACTACTGGGCCGCGGACATCCTGTTTCTTGTCGTTAAAATCGTATTTTTCGGTTCGTTCCTCGTTCTCTTTTTTCCGAGCAAGCCAACCGAAGATTAATCCGCTGTCAATTTCACCTATTCTTATTGACCTAACCTGCCCCTTTAGCTGCATAAACAAAAAGAGCTGAATACAACTCTTAATATTGGAGTAGGGCCCCCTTTACTTTAATCTTTAAGCACAACAGTAAATAGATTTATCAAAAGCATCTTCAGGAGTATATATAATTCCATCTTTAATTTTATAAGGTATTCCATTTTTCTTTAATAATTCAGTTGCATTACTGTTGGTCTTTTCTCCCCATTTTATATATTCACCCTTATACTCCTTTTGACAAGCTGTTATCAAAAGAGAACACAAACATAGAGATAAAACTATTTTTTTCAAAAAACCAAACTCCTTATTATGTATTGATATCCCAAATTATATTTTACCTTAAAATTCCATTTTGTTGAGGGTTATTATTGAACAAACCTGCCCCGTTAGTCAAATAAGAAAGGGAGTTCAATAAGCAACAATATCTACGAACAGAGCCTACAAAAAAGAGCCGATTAACTATGAGGTGTATCATTATTAATCGACTCTGCAACACTTTAACTATTCTTGGATAGCTCTTGCTAAAATCTTATCCGTTCTAGTTTGTTCGATAATGTAACTCATCACAGTATCTCCATCTCCCATTTCGAAACAATTTTCGAAAGGTCTCCCCAAAAAGTCGTAATCAGATTTAGTCTTAATGATTTGAATAGCTTTCTTTGCTCTGTCTTTTGTTTCTGAGTTCATTTAAACCTCTCCTTTGTGTGTGTTTCACACATTATAAGGCCGATTTTTATGAGTGGCCCCTTTAAACTAAAAAAAGATAGGTAACCAGTATAGGTCATCTATCTTTCTATCTTTTTAATGGACTCTTTCTTTATACTTTGTCGCTAATAAGTCGATGATATCAACTAGGTTGACACCTTCTTCCCATTCTTCTCGGTCGTGTACGTAATCATTCATTATGCGTTTCTCTGTTTCATTGTCTACAAAGCAAGAAGAAGGGGATAACCATTGTTCTATTAAATTCTTTACTTCGTGTGTATCGACTTTAATAAGGTCTAAACTTTCCAACGTTTCTTCCAAGATTGCTGTATCAATTTGCATATGTAATTCTCCTTTCGGCTGTTGCCTACTGTATTTTCTAGATATTACTATACTTTTCGTATGTTGCAGGGGAAATACAAAAAATAAGGAGTGACGGAAAAAAATACGGTGTATCATTATACACCGCTGGTAAATCGATAACTTAATTATTAGTTTAAAAGAAAGATTCCAGCAAAAAACAGATACATTGCAAGTATACCTAACATCCTACCTTTTGAATCTCTGCTTGTAATAAGCATATATCCAAATAATATGGTAAAGAGAATGAAACCCAAGATGGTTAAGACACTATCATATGATGTCTCACCTTTTAAAGCAGCGATAGTACAACCGAGGAATGTAATAAGTATATAAACATAATTTTCTTTACTTTTCTCTTTCAATTGACACATCACCTTTCTAAATTTTTAGAATTTTTTAAATAAACTATTTTCCAATTATTCATATTATTGTATAATAATCAATGACAACAAACAAGGGGGACTCAAGGATGAGAAAACTATCACTACTGTTTTTAGCTATTATTATTGCTGTTTCAGGTCTATCGGTTAGTGGTGTATCAGCAGCGAGCTTTGATGTAGTTGGCTCGGAAAATGCGCTACAAGTAGAAAATAGAGAAATGCAATCTGTTACAATCGTTGAAGAATTCAATGATGAAGGGCAAGTTGTATCAGAAGAGGTAATCAGCATAGATGGATTAACGGAAGCTGATTTCGAAGTTGCTGGTGTAAATGCCGGAACTCTTGGTGGTGGAATTTCCACTTTTGCGGTTATTAATGATGGAAGTATGAACTATGAATTGATCGACACCTTCAAAGGGGACTCAAAAGTTATTTCAACAACTGCAAAATGGGTTTACAATTTTGCAATCGCAGCTATTCCTGTAAAGTTTAAGAAAAATCCTTGGTCTTCAGCTGCTGGTACAGCTACGGCGTATACGTTTGTGGAACCGCCTGCAACAAGGTACTATACAACTAAAATCTATCAAGCAAAAGACTCTGTCAATTATTATGGGAAAGCAGTTGCTAAAGAATATACAAATTCTTCTCGTACTACATTGAAAAGAACTGTTACTCATTTATCAAAGATTCCAAAATAAAACAAAAATCACACAATAGAGTTTGTTGTCGAATTGAATTGTGTATAAAAAAGCGGCTAATAAATATTTATCGGCCGCTTTATTTTTTTCGAAATTAACTTGCTGAATGACGTCAATTAGTCGGAAAAAGGGCCCGATATGACGTTTTTTCGTCAACCGAACCCTTTAGCTGCATAAAAAAGACCACCAATTTGACAGCCGCGATCTTCTGCTATTTTCCCTGTTAGATAAATAACATTGAATAAGAGCTAACGATTATTCAACACTTTATTTAGTTGAACTAGTGCTTCACTTACTTCTTTTCTTAGTTGTTGTTCGGATATTTCAAAAGCAGTTTCTTGTCCAGGGAGACATTCGTACCAATAGCTATCAACTGCTTCAAAAACTTCGTTTAATATTTCAAACAGTGTGTTATCCATTCTTTCTGTCTCACTTTTAAATGTATTTAGATATTCACGTTCAAAAACTTTAACAGTAATTATTTTATTTACAAAATCATCCATCAACCTCTTATACTTATACGCAAACATTTTTTACCTCTTCTAATAAATTTGTTTAATCCATTCTTAGGATATTGCTTTTTAAAGTAAATGCCCCGTTTGTTCCATAGTGAATGTAGGTAATTATTAAAGTCCTTAATTCTCAGATGATCTATTGATTTTCATCTCTTCTTTCTTTGATATGGCTCCTTTGCCCAATCATAGAATGAAAGAAGTAAGAATGCTATGAAGCACACCGCTATGTTTTCAACCCAATTAATCTCTGTTTCGGTAATGAAATCCCAACCGATTGATATTACAAAATAGATTATGGGGAAGCTAATATTCTGTTTGAAAATATTGATTTTGCCACCAACTTTCGTTTATTCATTTGGTAGAGAATTTTCGTTTGGTGTTCGCTGATAATAATATCTATGTAATAATTTTACATTAATATAAAAAGTCCTTCTTCAACTAACCTGCCCCTTTAGCAGCATAGAAAAAGACTCAATCGATCAATTATATAAATTGATTGAGCCAACGAAATTAAATAAGTCATTAATCCTTTTCTTGGTTTAATGACTTGTTTAATTTTCTTATTTCTTCTGTTTGATCAATAATATTGTTATTTAAAGGCTCTGTTCGTAAAGATTGTCGCTAAAGGTAAAAAAGAGACAGTTTTTATGCTGTCTCGCTATTCAACACCCCTGTTCAAGTAAATTCCTTCACAAACTTTGAGTAAAATGGGGTCAAACTCCGAGGAAAAATATTTTAATATTAAAGATATAATTTGTATGCAATAAAAAATTGAAAAAGAGCATCGTATTCGATGCTTTTATAACATCACCCTAAGAGGAAGTACCAGCCAAATACCCCAAGTATGCAAGAATAATCCCTGCTACATAGGTGATGATTGTATATAAGAAAAATATCCTTTTGTAATTACTTAAATATCTTTGAACCATTTCTAGTTTGAGTGTAGAGAAGGTTGTAAAAGCACCCATAAATCCTGTTCCAAGCAAAAGAACTATCATCGTATCCGCTTTAGCACCAGTAATAATACCTAATAGAAAGGCTCCCAATAGATTTACTGTAAGAGTTCCGATAGGCAGTTTAAATGTTGATTTACTGTTTAGTTTCTTACTAATTGAATAGCGAGAAATCGCTCCGAAAAAGCCGCCAATGCCGACCAATAAAATATGTGTGGCTGTCACTATTTTTGCACCTCCTGACTTACTCTAAAACCTAATCGACTCATTGCTAATCCACCAATAATACTTACGAATACATAAACTAAACCCAATACAATATTTCCATCCTGAAACAATTTAACGGTTTCGACACTAAGGGTTGAAAAGGTTGTAAAAGACCCAACAAATCCTGTTCCTATCACTGTTGCTACCGCAGGAGAAACGGAAATCCTCTTAAATAAATTAGTTGTTAACCAAGCCAAAAGAAAGCTACCAATTAAATTAACAATTAATGTAGCATAAGGAAATGTGCTATTTGTAAATAATGAAACTCCAACTATATACCTTAAAATAGCTCCTAATGCTCCTGCAATTCCTATCCAAAAGTAAATCATTTTGTTTCCTCCTTCCTAAAAACAAAAAGACTCCTGCCAGTATTAGTTTACCAGCAGGAGTCATTAGCCATTCGGCGGTTAAAGGCGAACTCCATCACCTGTTTAAATTTCATTAATATTATATATTCTATTTTATCGGATCGGAAGTAATTCCTTTTATCGTTTAGCGATAAAATTTAAAATGGCATCCATTTTAAACGAAAAAATCTGACCACTACGCTATAATCGTCAAGGAATATTTCAATCACCTTTGGAATGCTGTCCAACCTAATCACCATTTGTTAATATTATACAATTAGAATAGGTAGTTTTCTTCTTCAACTAAACTGCCCCGTTTGTCCAATAAGATCTTAAAAAAAGAGTTAATCCCTCTAAGGACAACCCCAATTAGTTGAAGAAATAATTATCAATAGCTATCCAATAAAAAAGAAGTGCAACAATAGACCAAATTAAGTAGTCCTTACGCTTTTTTTCTCGGATCATAAAATCTTCTATGCCAATTAAAAGAAACCCTGTCCCAAGCATAAGGTAGATAATTGCATAATAACTCCAAGAATCATCAAATTTATATCTCACTAGAAACCAACCAAATACTGCACCGACAAATAATATTAATTGTGCATACATTAGAGGTTTAACGCTACGTCCAGTTTCTTTAAAGAATAAACTCATAAATCTTTCAAGAAAAGAATTCATTTATCCTCCTTGTAAATCATTGTTATTTACACGGGGATAGCTGGTTTTTATTTATTCATAATATATCCCCATAAAACCCAGGTATATTTATATTCGATAAATTTCGATGAAATCCTTCTTCCGCTAACCTGCCCCTTTACTTCTATAAGAACTTCAACATAAAAAGGCATAAATCCTTCTTGGATCAATGCCCCAGTTCGTTTAATGCAACTCTTCATTATCTATATCCACATTTCATCTAATTTATCGGCATAGAAATTAATTGCTTCTTTATAACTCAGTATTTCAGAGTCTGTTGTGGTATCTATCAAACATTTCAGTAAAAACTCCATAGCCTTTTTATGCTCGTTTAGATTATATAAGGTCATTGAATAAAACACTTGAACGGCTCTATTAGTTGGAAATAATTCTATTCCTTTTAAAAAAACTTTTTCGGATTTTTCATATTCCCCTAAAGCTCTATATGTACTTCCAAGTCCCAATATTGCTCCTTCTAAATCTTTATCAGATAACCCTTGCTTAATAGACTTTTCATAGAAGGGAACTGCTTTTGATTCTTCTCCTAAAACATCAAAGCTCCAAGCACATTGGTAGTTAATAATTGCATTATCAGGATATTTCTCTACCATCTTTAATAGGATTTGATTTGATTCTTTCTTCTTACCATCTTTTCGTAATTCAAGTGCTTTTATCAATTGTTCTTCATTCAATGTTAATAAACTCCTTTACAAAATGTATTTGTTAACAAGTTCATCACATCACTACAAAAAATCCTTCTTCCGCTAACCTGCCCCGTTTGTCTAATATTGACTAGAACATACTGATATCTATTTACTGTTTATTTTCTTTTTGGCATCCACATACCCAACTATTCCAACTATTGTAATTAAAATCAAAACATACATATCTGTAGTCAGTATGCCTTTCGTTACTAATGACAGTTCATCGTATGTTCTAATCAAGAGACCAATTGGCGGGAAAATAAGAAGCGACAAAAAGAACTTTTTCCTGACTTCTAAATCTTGCATAATAATCCCCCTTAAAGCATTACTTTCCTTCTTCCGCTAAACCAGCTAATAGGTTGTCAATATCTCTCTGTATATTTCATTTTTTTATATGCTATACTGTTTTTGGGTATGCCAAATAACCCTCCAGTTTCTTTTTGGAAGGTTTTTCTTATGTTGGATAAATATCATTTCCTAAGCTAAATCTAGGAAATTCTCGTTCTTTTTCAATAAAGCATAAATCCAGTGAAGCAGCTTGTTGATACAAGCTACAATGGCAACTTTTGAAGGTTTTCCTTCTGAACGTTTTCTATCATAGAACTCTTTGAGCTTTTTATTTCTAGAGCCTCTTATCCCACATAAAACAGCTAAATACAAACTATGCCTTAGCCTACTGGATCCTCGTTTGGTTATACGATTTATGTTCGCAGTAAACTTACCAGATGAATAGACACTGGGATCGACTCCAGCGAAGGCCACTAACTTTTTAGGGTGATTAAACCGATCAATTTCTCCTATCTCCGAAATGATTGTTGCCGCAATCTTTTCACCGATACCAGGAATCGATTGGATAATCTTATATTCTTCTATTTCATTTGCCAGGGATACCATTTGGCTCTCTAAATCCGTAAGGTGTCCTTGGTAGTGAAATAAAATATCGATATACATACTAAGATTGATAAGATGGCTTTCATATCGCACTTTCTGAAAAGGATTTTGAGAAGCTGAATGAATGAGCTTTCTTGCCTTTTCTTTGGCCCACTGTACAGACCGACTGGGACAATGTTCTCGTATCCTATCTTCTAGCTCTTCCTTGCTAGCCCTTAGAACCTTCTCCGAGGTAGGGTATTCCTTTAATACCGATAAAGATACTTTCGAAAATAGATCCCCAAAAACCTTTCTATATTCAGGGAAAACCTGATCTAAAATCGTATGGAAATGCAATTTTGCCTCCACATACATATTCGTCATTATCTCTTGTTGTCTCGATAGATTCCGAATATTTAGAAGTTGAATTCCTCTCCTTTTTTGAGGTTCAAATTCTTCTTTATAATAGAGAACACATAATTGATACGCATCAAACGCATCAGTTTTCACCTTTCTTAAACTGGCCTTCTTCGCTTGATGAGAAATGATTGGATTCAATAAGATATAAAGTATGTCATTCTCTTCTAAGCATTGAACAACTGGGGTATGATAATGTCCTGTTGATTCCAATATAACCACAGGCATCTGCCCAGTTGTTTCCTTCATTTCTTCTAAGAAATAGATAAACTTCTCCAACTCTTCACGATTATGCTTAATCGAAAAACTTGTTCCATACGGCTTTCCTTTATCTAAAAAAGCCTGTACTTCACTTTCTTCTTTGGCTATATCTATACCCACAACTGGGTTCATTCTTTCTCCTCCTCTGATAAATTCACCAGTACCCCTATTTCCTCCAAGTAGTATTATAGCTTCGCTTGTTATACGAGATCTCAGTCCCAACCAGCCTCAAACATATTTCTACAAGTAGGGGGTGAACAGTTTAGCGGACGGGATCATTTGT
>NZ_JBZFQK010000016.1:0-715 GCF_058313575.1 Bacillus sp. z14 (2026) | reverse complement strand
CCTTTGCTCTACCGACTGAGCTACTGAGCCAACTTCATTATGTAAATGGCGGTCCGGACGGGACTCGAACCCGCGACCTCCTGCGTGACAGGCAGGCATTCTAACCAACTGAACTACCGGACCATTTATTGCGGGGACAGGATTTGAACCTGCGACCTTCGGGTTATGAGCCCGACGAGCTACCAGACTGCTCCACCCCGCGCCAATGTGAGTGTGATACTAGTTTTTATGGTGGAGGATGACGGGATCGAACCGCCGACCCTCTGCTTGTAAGGCAGATGCTCTCCCAGCTGAGCTAATCCTCCACATTAAATGGTGACCCCTACGGGATTCGAACCCGTGTTACCGCCGTGAAAGGGCGGTGTCTTAACCGCTTGACCAAGGGGCCAATTATTGTGAGTTATTATGGCGGAGAGCAAGGGATTCGAACCCTTGAGACAGCGTTGACCGTCTACACGATTTCCAATCGTGCTCCTTCGACCTCTCGGACAGCTCTCCATTTATGGCTCCGCAGGTAGGATTCGAACCTACGACCGTTCGGTTAACAGCCGAATGCTCTACCACTGAGCTACTGCGGAATAATTATAATGCCTGGCGACGTCCTACTCTCACAGGGACTCGCGTCCCAACTACCATCGGCGCTGAAGAGCTTAACTTCCGTGTTCGGAATGGGAACGGGTGTGGCCTCTTCGCCATCGTCACCAGACGATTTTGT
>NZ_JBZFQK010000015.1:0-841 GCF_058313575.1 Bacillus sp. z14 (2026) | reverse complement strand
TCCAAACGCACACATCTTTAGTTTTGATTCCAATGTAATCGAAAGTGTCAGATATGAAGACACAGAACATTATCAAATAACAAAGGGTTTTTTAGATAGAAAGGAAAGGTACTTAGAAGAGTTATTTCTAAATGACGAGGATTAATAAAAATATAGCTTACTCCGCTAACAAAGACATTGGTCCAAGAAGGATTAATGCCTTTTTGTGTTGAATTTCTTATGGAAGTAACGGGGCAGGTTAGTGGAAGAAACATAAGACAAGGTTATTTATGTCTTCTTTTTTGTTAACATCGCCCTTTAGTATAGAGATGTTGAAAAAAGAAGGTCAAGATTTTTTAGCCCGATCTATCGCAAAGCGAATTGTTGCTCCGATTGCCCCACCTATTCCCATCAAAACAGCAACGTCTATAAAATTCTTAGATGGTATATCCTTGAAAACCAAATCAAAAATCCACATCAGCACTAAGACTGTAGCAATCAAACTCAATATACGTAACAAACCTTTTATCATTATTTTCCTCCTGTGTGATTTTTTTTAATTGTATCACAACTGTACTATTTATATCGATTAGTTACTTATTACATAAACCAGGGCTGCAGGGCTTTATTTTTATACCGAAAGTTTGGTGTTTAGCTCACCTTCTTAATCTGCAAAAAAGGGGGAATTTAGCAGAAGGTTAAGACTGTCATAAGACGTTCAGTTATTATGCGACTAAAGGGGCAGGTTCGTATTATATAGTTCAGCCAGAACTTTCTGGTTGAACTTTTTTCATATGAATTTAATCTATCAGTAGCCAGGGTAGAACGTAAGGGGCAGTGGGACAAATGATCCCGTCCGCTA
>NZ_JBZFQK010000014.1:0-2500 GCF_058313575.1 Bacillus sp. z14 (2026) | reverse complement strand
AACTAAACCTTAATACAGAATTATCACTTGTATGAGGAAAAAAGATTGGCTTACAATAACACAAAGGATATATTTGGAAGGTTGGCTGTATTGAGAGTGGCCAAGAGGAGTCTTAAACTTTTAACTAATCAATGGCCTTTTGGAATAACGCTAATAGCACTTTGCATATTTGCATTCTTTAGATTTTTTATAGCAGACTTAGAAATGAAACATGGGTGTATTGTATTACCTTATTCCTTTTTCGCTTGTATCACTGAGTATAGCTGTAGTTGGGCTGCCGCTAGAAAGGAAAAATGATAAGAAAGTGATCATTAGATCTGTCTTTTCGATAGTCATGTCTCTTTTATTAATTTTACTATTATGTTTTATCTACATAGCTCCAATATTCTTCCCTTTCGGAATACCACCGTTATTTTAGCGAACCCATCAATGTTAGGTTCGCTTTTTTATTGATTCAATACACTTCACCATTGCAAAAACTAAGTGATTAGCTTTTTTAAAAGCAGCTAACGGGGCACAGGTTAGTGGATGAAGGAAGTCACTTATACAGTGTTGTATTTAGTATGTTATATAAACAAAAGGGGGTAGTAGGTTAATTAATTATCTATACTATGATAAAAGGAAAGGTACAATCAGAGCTCTCATGCCTTTAAATATAGAGGATCATCTGTAAATAAGGAGGGATGAAATGAAAAAACCACTGTATTTTCTAATCTTCTTGTTGCTCTCTGGGTGCGCACAAAGCGATGAACAACTACCATTAACGGAAAATGCGAGAATTTGCAAAGGATTCTAGAGGATAAAGGATATGATGAGCTGTCCTATGAAGGAGAGAGGATTTGAATAAAGAGATTCATTTAGTCCGTTTTTTCGTTAAAGGTCATCCATTAGATAATGAGTTCCAGGAGGGGAAAATAAGTGTAACGGTCATGATGTGGAACCGAGAAGTGATTGGAGGAACCTCGTTCCCCTATTCCAAACACAATGATATGCTC
Organism: Bacillus sp. z14 (2026); assembly: GCF_058313575.1. Classification (NCBI taxonomy): domain Bacteria; kingdom Bacillati; phylum Bacillota; class Bacilli; order Caryophanales; family Bacillaceae; genus Bacillus; species Bacillus sp. z14 (2026). The sequence continues at coordinate 1,505 of NZ_JBZFQK010000014.1, read as the reverse complement.
GGAGGATCCTATTCACTGGACGGGAAAACCAGTGAAGAAATTCAAAGTAAATAGCATATGACATAAGGTTTAATACTGGATATTAAAAACGAAGTATAACTTTACCAGTCATGAACTAATTAATCAGGGGATCTAAAAGAAAGACCGGAGCTGAATATGTTGAATGTTGGGTTGATTAAAAAAGAAGATGTTCTATACTCTTATAAGTTTATCGGCTGGATTGCTGGGTTTTAGTGAAGGTACGAAAGCTTTCTGGAAAGATTGCATCATTATAAAAAAGAGAATCAATCGATCCATCAGTAATAAAAGATTGTCTTATTCTATAGAAGAAAAAGAAAGTATCAGTAAGTAACGTTTTATATAGTAATTAGAGTAATATCAACATTCCTATATATACTTTGTCTCATGCAAGTATATTGTCAAACTGAAAGAAGGTATACCATCTAATATAAAATAACAAGTTTCCGAGAAGATGCTTACCAGGTTGTTTAAGGAAATCCACTATTTTTTTTATGGTTCTGTGTTGGCCATCTCTTTATACATATATAAATAAGACAAGCTAACTGTGTGATTAACGGAGTTATGTAAAAAAACCGATCTTTTTTTCTGCATTATAGAAATATCAATTTTGCGTTTAATTAGCTTCGTTTCTTCTTGATATGGTAAATCGTAAAGTGAGCATAAATATCTCATGCATGCTAACCGCCTCCTGTAGAAGTAGTTTTGAACAAGCTGAGAGTTTCGACGTGAACTGAAATACAGATAGAATCGCTAAATATAGAGGAGATTCGAAGAGATAGAAAAATACATATAAATTCCAGTTTTATATTACTCGAAATAGTGGTATTATAATTAAGTCGCTATGAGATAGAAGGCGGATAAATCCTTGAATGCAAACTTATAAAAAATAATTTATAAAAATGGTTGCATTCATAAAAAATATAAGTTATTATATAAAAGTTGCTTCTGCAACGCGAAACATTTTGAGAGATTGTTAGTGAATAATATCAAAAAGAAAATGCTTGACAAAAGCTAACTGAATTGATATGATATAAGAGTCGCTAACACGACAGATTGTTCTTTGAAAACTAAACAAAACGAAACGCCAAGCAAGTCTAAAAACAAGAGATTTTTAAAATCTCGTCAATTTGCTTTAAAATTTAGCTAGATCAAACATCTTTCGGAGAGTTTGATCCTGGCTCAGGACGAACGCTGGCGGCGTGCCTAATACATGCAAGTCGAGCGAATCTGAGGGAGCTTGCTCCCAACGATTAGCGGCGGACGGGTGAGTAACACGTGGGCAACCTGCCCCTAAGATTGGGATAACTCCGGGAAACCGGTGCTAATACCGAATAGTTTCTAACACCTCATGGTGTTGGAAGGAAAGTTGGCTTCGGCTAACACTTAGGGATGGGCCCGCGGCGCATTAGCTAGTTGGTGAGGTAACGGCTCACCAAGGCAACGATGCGTAGCCGACCTGAGAGGGTGATCGGCCACACTGGGAC
>NZ_JBZFQK010000013.1:0-15870 GCF_058313575.1 Bacillus sp. z14 (2026) | reverse complement strand
GTCCCAGTGTGGCCGATCACCCTCTCAGGTCGGCTACGCATCGTTGCCTTGGTGAGCCGTTACCTCACCAACTAGCTAATGCGCCGCGGGCCCATCCCTAAGTGTTAGCCGAAGCCAACTTTCCTTCCAACACCATGAGGTGTTGGAAACTATTCGGTATTAGCACCGGTTTCCCGGAGTTATCCCAATCTTAGGGGCAGGTTGCCCACGTGTTACTCACCCGTCCGCCGCTAATCGTTGGGAGCAAGCTCCCTCAGATTCGCTCGACTTGCATGTATTAGGCACGCCGCCAGCGTTCGTCCTGAGCCAGGATCAAACTCTCCGAAAGATGTTTGATCTAGCTAAATTTTAAAGCAAATTGACGAGATTTTAAAAATCTCTTGTTTTTAGACTTGCTTGGCGTTTCGTTTTGTTTAGTTTTCAAAGAACAATCTGTTTTGTTGTCGTTTTGGCGACTTAACTATCATATCAAGTTAGCAACCTTTTGTCAACAACTTTTTTATTTTTTCTTTATCGCTTGCTTCATGTTATTTACTGCAGCAGCGACGTTTATTAATATATCACTTACATATCTATATTGCAATACTTTTTTCAAAAAAAGTTAGACTGCTGATTGCAGCCTAACTTTTCAGGAGATAATCCATTTTTGAATTACTATTAAAGCTGCAACTCCAGGGAATCCTAAAATTCCAGATACAAGAGTAGTGGATGGATTAATCGGGATATGCATCCCATATTTTCCGCCTACTATATTAACAATATATAATATAACGGCTCCCATAATCAGCTTGACTGAAAAACGTCCCAGCATCCTTAATGGCTTAAAAGGTGTTCCAACTAGGAATAATAAAAGAATCATACCGACAACAACAGCAATAAATACACCATGTTCCAATTAAACCCCTCCCAAGTATTTGTTCATACTGTATGAGACAGGCCATTAAATTAGAACAATCATTTAGTGCTCAACACCCTATTTGACCGATATTTTCCGTTTCCGCGCTTCTTTAAATAAATAATAATACTTTAATTCACTCAACTTTGCTTGGGAGATTGTATCAAATGAAGGATCGTAACTCGTCTCGATAAGGCTTTTATGGTTAAACCAATTCACCTTCATCGTACCGATATCCTCCAGAAGCTTTTCATCAAATTCCTTGCGCAGCTTTCCTTTTCTACGAAACAACAAGGTATTTCCTCCTTACAATCGTTACAATTCTCTTCTACCCTCGATAGCTTTTGATAAGGTAACCTCATCTGCATATTCCAAGTCACCGCCAACTGGAAGACCGTGAGCAATACGAGTGACCTTTATACCAGTTGGTTTTAGTAGTCTGGAGATATACATAGCTGTTGCTTCTCCTTCAATATTAGGGTTTGTAGCCAGAATAACTTCCTTTACCGTTTCATCCTGCAATCTCTTCAATAGGCTTGGAATATTTATATCTTCGGGTCCTATTCCATCCATTGGAGAAATACTGCCGTGCAACACATGATAAAGTCCATTAAATTCTCTCATTTTCTCCATAGCAATTACATCTTTTGGTTCTTGTATGACACAAATAATAGATTTGTCTCGATAATTATCATCACAAATATAACAAGGATCTTTATCAGTAATATGACCACATACAGAACAATACATTAAATTTCTCTTTGCATTAACTAATGCTTTTGCAAAGTCCAGTACTGTGTCTTCCTTCATGTCCAAAACAAAAAATGCCAGTCTGGCGGCCGTTTTCGGGCCAATACCTGGCAATTTCATAAAACTGTCTATTAATTTGGATATCGGTTCAGGATAATGCATAATTTTTCTCCTTACATGAATCCTGGCGGTAAATTTAACCCTTTAGTGAATTGACCCATTGTGTTATTTGTCATTTCATCCACTTTTCTTAATGCGTCATTTGTAGCTGCAAGCACAAGGTCCTGCAACATTTCGATATCGTCAGGATCCACTACTTCTTCTTTGATTTTCACATCAACGATTTCTTTATGGCCTGTAGCTATAACTGTCACCATGCCTCCGCCAGCTGTACCTTCGATTCGTTTTTGACCAAGCTCTTCTTGAGCCTCCGCCATTTTCTTTTGCATTTTTTGCATTTGTTTCATCATATTTTGCATATTGCCCATTCCGCGCATATTGTTACCTCCATAAAATTAATCTTTTATTTCTAAAAGTTCATCGCCGAAAAGTTCTCTTGCTTTAAAAATCAGCGGATCTTCTGTTTCCTCATTTGTCTCTTGAGATTCCGGTTGGTCTTGTTTTTGAGTAGAAACAAACTCCTGGCGAATTTTATGCCAGCTTTCTTCCGGAATGCCAACAATATCGTATAGATTGCCTGTCACTTGCTGTAGTGTACCCTTTAAACCACTGATGAACTCCTGATTATTCATAGCCATTTGGCAATGAATTTCATATTTGAATTTTAACACAAAAGCATCATTAGAGGCAGCTACAGGTTCTGCATCATTTAATAATGCCGCCTGTGATTTTTTCAGCGATTCAAGCATTCCACCCCAATTGCTTTTTATCTTTAATAAATCGGGCTTGGTTGCTCTTTTTAATATATCGTTAACTCGTCCTACCGGCACTTTAAAGGATCGGTTTGTTGTTACTTTAGCCTTTTCTTTAGCAGGAGCTGAGTCTTTATTAATCGCAACTCCATTTTCACGTATGGTGTTTAACTGAGTTTCCAGTTGATTGATTTTATTCATTAGTTTTTGAATCGTGTCGTCTGTAACTGAACTCTTGCTGCTTTCCGGTTCACTTTGGCAAAGCTTTACCAACAAAACCTCCAAAAATATTCTAGGGTGACTGGACCACTTCATTTCCTGAATAGAACGATTCCATTGATCAATCCAAAAATGAAGTTGATCTGACGAAATGTTTTCAGCAAGTTCTTTAAAATCTTGATCTATATAAACTCTTTCCATTGAATCCTCGAGCTCTGGTGCCGCCTGAAATAGGAGCATGTCCCGAAAATACAGAATCATATCTTCAACAAAACGAATTGGATCTTTCCCTAAAGCTAGTAATTCCTGGAGTTGATTTAATGCTTCGGCTGTCTCTCTCTTATAGATTGCACTTACAATCTTAGTTAAAAAGGATTGTGAAACAGCTCCAGTAACGGTCAGTGCATCCTCTAATGTAATGTTGTCGGAACCAAATGATATGGCCTGGTCCAGCAAACTCAAGGCATCCCTCATACCGCCTTCTGCCGCTCTTGCGATAACCAATAATGCATTCTGATCGTATGAAATGCCGGTTTCAGTTAAGATTCTTTCCATCCTTCCGACAATATCCTGTGGAGTGATGCGTTTGAAATCGAAGCGTTGACATCTTGAAATAATAGTGAGAGGAATTTTATGTGGCTCGGTAGTAGCTAAAATGAATATAACATGAGCCGGTGGTTCTTCAAGTGTTTTCAGTAAAGCGTTGAAGGCCCCAGTTGACAACATATGGACTTCATCAATGATATACACTTTGTACTTAACCGATGAAGGCGCATATTTTACCTTATCACGTATATCTCTAATTTCTTCAACTCCATTATTGGAGGCTGCGTCAATTTCTAATACATCAGAGATCGAACCATCTGTTATACCCCTGCATGATGCACATTCATTACATGGCTCCTGAACTGGGGCATGCTCACAGTTAACTGCTTTCGCTAATATTTTCGCTGCACTTGTTTTACCTGTCCCACGTGGACCTGAAAAAAGGTAAGCATGGGATATTTTTTGGTGCAGCAGGGCATTTTGGAGCGTTTTAGTAACATGTTCCTGACCGATCACATCTTCAAAAGCCTGAGGACGCCAAACTCGGTATAATGCTTGATAACCCAATATTCCTGCCCCTTCCTTACATAATCCCTTATATTATATCGTAAATAGTGACATTTACAAACGGCAAAAATGCATAAAAAAAACCATTCTTTAAACGAATGGTTTTAATCTTTTTATGTAAATAACTGCCGTGCACCCTCCGTTGATAGATATCCATAAGCGGAACCAGTGCAGTTAGCTCAGTCCAGGCTGCCCTGCGGCACATGAGAGGTCTTACTTACTGCTGCTTCCTTCCGGACCTGACAGGGTTCATAAGTTCCCATTGCGCAGGACCCAGACGTCAACACCACTTACAAAGGTCAGACCCTACAGAGTACCTACCGAGGGAGGGAATTCCGTCTTGCTAGAGCGGATTGCAAGTACAGGACACCGCTACCTTCCCACCTAGCACGGCAAATTTGAAACCAATATTAGGCGTCTTTACTGACGCATAAATTAGTATACCTATAAATAAATAAAAATGCAATATCTTGAACCTGTAAATTCATCCATTGTTTTCCGACTGTCTATTTCTCTTTGCGAGTTTCTTCTTTTCCCTTAAGTCTCTAAAAAAGGATGTTAATAAGTGACTGCACTCCTCTTCACATACCCCTGTAATTACCTCACATTGATGGTTAAAACGTGAATCATCGAGGAGATTCATAAATGTTCCCGCACAGCCTGCTTTTGGATCATTTGCACCATATACTACCCGATCAACACGAGACATCAAAATAGCACCGGCACACATCGGGCAAGGTTCCAATGTAACATATAGGGATGCCCCTTCAAGTCGCCATGTACCCAATTTCTCGCAAGCATTCTGGATTGCTAGAATTTCAGCATGGGCGGTAGCACTTTGATTCGTCTCTCTCAGATTATGCCCACGAGCAATGATCTTTCCATCTTTAACAATAACCGCTCCAATCGGAACTTCATTACTGTCTTGTGCAGCTTTTGCTTGTTCAATTGCTTCTTGCATAAAAAATTTATCATCATTCATTTTGCTAAAACCCCTTAAACAGTAGGATTATAAAAATATGGACTTTATTTATCAATATTATTTATAATGAATTCTTAAGTCTATATGGTACAATAATACTCGGTCTTTAGAAAAGAGTAACATAAAGGTAAGGAGGACCTCATATGAACCATACCCCATTTATTACTGTTGAAGGTCCCATTGGTGTGGGGAAAACTTCATTGGCGAAAGCAATAGCCAGCCATTTTCAATATAAGCTGCTAAAGGAAATAGTTGATGAAAATCCGTTTTTAGATAAATTCTATGATGATATTCAGGAATGGAGCTTTCAAACAGAAATGTTCTTCCTATGTAATCGTTATAAACAATTAGAGGATATTCAAGTAAAGTATATCCAAAATAATCAACCCGTCGTAGCAGATTATCATATCTTTAAAAATCTCATCTTTGCCCAAAGAACCATACAAGAGTCTCAATTCAGCAAGTACAAAGACATATACTCCATACTAACTATGGATATGCCAAGACCTAATATGGTCATTTATCTGGACGCAAGTATTGAAACGCTAATGCATCGAATTGCACTCCGCGGCAGAGAATTTGAGAAAAATATAAGTGAAAAATATTTAATGCAGTTATCAGAAGACTACGCTCAATTCATGAATGAATTTGAAGCAGCTCATCCTGATATCCCGGTACTTCGCTTTAATGGTGATGAAATGGACTTCATCCTAAGAAAAGAAGACCTGGATTTGATCTTAACGTCTGTATCTAATCAACTGCAAAAAGGAGTTTGTTCATGATTCTTCATCCTAAATATCAAATCCCTAAAAGTGCTGTTATTACTGTAGCCGGTACTGTCGGCGTTGGAAAATCTACATTAACAAAAGCATTAGCAGAAGAACTCGATTTTCGTACTTCCTTTGAAAAGGTAGATACTAATCCTTATCTTGACAGTTTTTATGCTGACTTTTCACGTTGGAGCTTCCATCTTCAAATCTATTTCTTAGCAGAACGCTATAAAGAGCAAAAACGTATTTTCGAATATGGCGGTGGTTTTATTCAAGACCGCTCTATTTATGAGGATACAGGCATCTTCGCAAAAATGCATTATGACAAAGGAACCATGAATCCAACAGATTATGAAACCTATACAAGTCTTTTTGAAGCTATGGTGATGACTCCATATTTTCCGCATCCAGATTTACTTATTTATCTGGAAGGCTCCCTGGATGATATTCTTAACCGTATTCAATTGCGCGGCAGAGAAATGGAGCAGCAAACTCCTGTAGAATATTGGGAGGAAATGCATGGAAGATATGAAAAGTGGATTAATTCCTTCAATGCTTGCCCAATATTGCGATTAAATATTAAAGATTATGATTTAGCTGAAGATCCAAATGCTGTTCACGATATTCTTGAACGTGTATCAGAACAAATTCAGCAATCTGGAAAATTGAAAAAGGTATTTTAAAAATATTACATTTTATACTACCTAGAAGGTTTGACCTATTAGGGCTGCTTAAAGGACCTGATTTCGCTATTCTTACCGGAATCAGGTCTTTAATTTTATCTTCATTGTCATTCTACTATTAGATATAGTCCGCCAGTTATTTCTCAAAATCCCTATCCTACGTGCTCTCCCCACCCACCTAAAACAGATTGAGCTATTCCTGCGCTTAAGGCTATATAACTTATTCGAATCCAATTAAATATATTTTGACCACTTCAATGCATTATCTCCTATTAAAAAATATCTATATAAACATCCCTTAAAAGGCAGATTAATGCCTAACTTTTAAGGAGCACTCATTTTTATATAAAAAGGGATATCCACATGCCAAACTTGGCGGATGTGGATATCCCTTTGTTAGTTATACTTATTATTTGGCGAAGGGATCGATTCCAACACAGTCCTTCAAATGGACTTTAGCACCCTTCCCCATATCAGCAGTTTGTGAATGCTCTTCATCTTAAGCTTTTGTGATAACTTTTTTTCCACCCATATAAGGTTGAAGAGCTTCTGGAATTAATACAGATCCATCTTCCTGCTGATAATTTTCAAGGATTGCAGCAACAGTACGTCCAATCGCTAGGCCAGATCCATTTAATGTGTGAACATGCTCAGGCTTAGCGTTTATATCTCTGCGGAAACGAATATTGGCACGACGAGCCTGGAAGGCTTCAAAATTACTGCAAGAAGAAATTTCACGATACGTCTCATAGCTTGGAATCCAAACTTCTAAATCATATTTTTTAGCTGCTGTGAAACCAAGATCTGCCGTACACATTTTTAACACACGGTATGGAAGCCCAAGCAATTGCAGAACTTTTTCCGCATGGCCTGTTAGTTTTTCCAATTCTTCATAAGAATCCTCTGGTCTTACAAATTTAACGAGCTCTACTTTGTTAAATTGATGCTGGCGAATTAATCCACGTGTATCACGACCTGCAGATCCTGCTTCAGATCGGAAACAAGCACTGTAAGCAGCATAGCTTATTGGCAGTTCATCACCAGATAGTATTTCATCGCGGTGATAGTTCGTAACTGGAACTTCAGCAGTAGGAACTAAGAAGTAATCCTCACTGTTAATTAAGAAAGCATCCTCTTCAAATTTAGGCAGCTGGCCCGTACCTGTCATGCTTGCACGATTAACTATGTAAGGCGGAAGCATTTCTGTATAACCATGTTCTTCAACGTGTAGATCTAACATAAAGCTTGCTAAAGCACGTTCAAGTCTTGCTCCTAATCCTTTGTAAAATACAAAGCGGCTTCCTGTAACTTTTCCAGCGCGTTCAAAATCAATGATTCCTAAATCAGCAGCTATCTCCCAGTGTGGCTTTGGCTCGAATCCAAAGTCTCTCACTTCTCCCCACTTTCGCGCCTCAACGTTTTCATCCTCAGAATCTCCGACAGGAACACTTTCATGCGGGATATTAGGGATAGTCATCATAATTGAATCCAGTTCTTCTTCAATTGTACGCAATTCCTGATCGAAGCCTTTTATTTTTTCGCCAACCTCACGCATTTCAATAATTAACGCATCGGCATCCTTTTTCTCTTTTTTCAGCATAGCAATTTGTTGGGAGACTTCATTTCTTCTGCTTTTTAACTGTTCAGTTTCAACAATTAATTCTCTGCGGCGTTTATCGAGATCCTCAAATTTATCTAGATCATTCAAATCTTCCCCACGGTGTTTTAGCTTTTCCTTAACTTCTTCAAGGTTTGCACGCAATAGTTTTACATCAAGCATACTAAATTCCTCCTTTTAAATTATTGTAAACAAACAAAAAACTCCCGTCCCTAAAAGGGACGGAAGTTTTATCCGCGTTGCCACCCTAGTTATAGGCATTTTATATAAATGCCTACCACCTCATAAGATAACGGCTTTTAAAACCGAGGATATTTATTCTCCTTTAAGATTTCGATATCCTGCTCCGAGATGGATTCATCAGACGATATCGCCAGTTTGCACCACCCACTGGCTCTCTTCAGATATGCTACTCTGATTACTGGTTCTCATCAACGCTATTCGTTTATTCATTTAATATTCTATTAACTATCATACACTCTTCGCGCAACTATATTCAATCATAAAAATAAAATTTTAGAATAAACCTTTAACTGCTCCAGTGATACTATCCCACATATCACCGAAGAAGCCTCCGATTGCTCTCATGGATAATACAAACCAGTTTGACTTTTCAACAGTTTCAGCAGCTACAACATCAACGCTGATATTCTTTTGCCCTTCCTCTGTTAAGAAGCCAAGATCACTCTTGTCGGATTCAAGAGTTAGATAACCAACCTTATCTCCTTTTTTCACTGGAGCCACCAGGTTGCCATCTTCATCAAGCTTGTCCTTATCTAATACTAGTTTAGTCTTAAGATTTTCCTTTTCGCCATTTTTTACAATAAGGTTAATTGCCTTGTTTGTCTCAATAGCTACAGACTTTTCTTTCCCTTTTGCAACAGGTAGTGTTTTTTGACCTTTTACTTGATATCCTTTTTCTACAATCTCCTCTGTGGAGAAGTTATTAAAAGCATAGTTAAGTATTTTTTCAGTTTCTGAAAAACGTGACATTTTACTGTCTGCTTTCATCACAACTGAGATATATCTTTTTCCATCTCTTTCAGCTGTTGCAGTGAAACAGTTGCCGGCGAATTCTGTAGAACCGGTCTTTAATCCATCTACACCATTATACTCTGCAATCAATCCTGGCAACATCCAGTTGAAATTTTTATATGTTTTGCCATCTTTAAATTTTAATTCTGGCTTTTTAGCAGTATCTATCACCTCAGGATAGTCTGTTACTAAATGATATGCCAACTTAGCAGTTGCACGTGCTGACATAAGATTTTCATCATTCTCTTCACCTGCAGGATGCTGGCCAAGCAGGCTTGAGTTATTTAAACCGGACGAGTTAACGAATTTATAGTCTTTCAAACCTAACTCTTCGGCTTTCTCATTCATTAATTTCACGAAATTCTTTTCAGTACCGCCAACCACTTGTGCGAGAGCTACTGTAGCAGCATTACCTGAGAATATGGCCATTGCCTCGTAAAGCTCTTTAACAGTATAAGTTTCACCTTGTGTCAAACCTATATTCGATAAACCTGGAGCTCCTGAGAGTTTATGTACATATTCGTCAATTGTAACAGTTTGATCCCACTTAATTTTCCCGTCTTCAATAGCTTCTAATACAAGATACTCTGTCATCATTTTTGACATGGATGCTACGCCAAGCACCTTATCAGAATTTTTTTCGTAAAGAATCTTTCCACTAGTCGCATCTATTAGTATTGCTGCCTCAGCACTCAGTCCTAGCTCGTCTTCGGCATATGCAGTAGTATTCGTGAATGGAAAAACAAATGTAACAAGTAATGTTAATACAGCAAGTAAAGAAGTTAATTGTTTTGCCTGTCTCAAGTATATCCCCCCTGATTATCAATGATTGTCGATTAAACACTTTTGTTATTGTATCATAAAAGGACTAAAAAAAATAGACAGAGTATAAAGATACTCTGCCATCTTTTCTTTAGTGCTTGATAACTTAGTTATAGGAATAGTTCGGTGCCTCTTTTGTAATTTGTACATCATGCGGATGACTTTCTTTTAATCCAGCTCCAGTCATTCTGACAAATTGTGAATTCTCTCTGAGCTCTTCTAAATCTTTCGTTCCGCAATAACCCATACCTGCACGAAGACCACCGATAAGCTGATAAATCGTATCAGCTAATGGACCTTTATAAGGAATTCTTCCTTCTATACCTTCAGGAACAAATTTCTTCGCATCTTCCTGGAAGTAACGATCCTTAGATCCTTTTTCCATTGCTGCTACTGAACCCATGCCTCTGTATACTTTAAATCTTCTGCCTTGGAAGATTTCAGTGTCTCCCGGACTTTCAGTCACTCCTGCTAATAAGCTGCCCAGCATAACGGCATGTCCGCCTGCTGCTAATGCTTTAGCAACATCACCAGAGTATTTAATACCACCATCTGCAATAATCGACTTACCGTGCTTTCTTGCTTCAGTTGCACAATCATAAATGGCAGTGATTTGTGGCACACCTACACCAGCAACGACCCGTGTTGTACAAATAGAACCAGGTCCAATACCTACTTTTACAATATCAGCTCCAGCCTCAATTAACGCTCTTGTACCCTCAGCAGTTGCAACGTTCCCTGCAATAATAGTCAACTCAGGGAATGTTTCTCTAATTTCACGTACCTTATCAAGTACACCCTTAGAGTGGCCGTGCGCTGTATCCAGTACAATCGCATCTACATCTGCGCTAACCAGCATCTCTACCCTTTTCATAGTATCAGATGTAACACCTACAGCAGCAGCTACAAGTAATCTTCCGTATTTGTCTTTTGCTGATCTTGGGAATTCAATTATTTTTTCAATATCTTTAATAGTGATTAAGCCTTGAAGTGTACCCTCTTCATCTACTAGAGGGAGCTTTTCAATTTTATATTGCTGTAGAATTTTCTGCGCCTCTTCTAGATTAGTTCCCACAGGAGCTGTTACCAAGTTTTCCTTTGTCATAACATCATCAATACGCATGGAGTAATCGCGAATAAAGCGCATATCACGGTTTGTTATAATACCTACCAATTTCTTTTCTTCCTTGTTGTTAACAATCGGAACACCAGATATTCTATATTTGCCCATTAAATGCTCCGCATCGTAAACCTGGTTTTCTGGAGTTAAGAAAAATGGCTTTGTTATGACACCATTTTCGGAACGCTTTACTTTATCAACCTGTTCAGCTTGTTGTTCAATAGACATGTTCTTATGAATAACACCCAGTCCGCCTTGTCTAGCCATTGCTATAGCCATCTCAGACTCAGTTACTGTATCCATACCCGCACTAATTATAGGAATGTTTAGGGCTAAGTTGTCTGCTAAACTCACCTTTAGTGATACATCCTTAGGTAACACTTCAGATTTACCTGGTATAAGTAATACATCATCAAAGGTTAAGCCTTCTTTGGAAAATTTATCTTTCCACATATTATGTCCTCCATTCCCAAAAAAATTTATTTGTAGATTAACAATTGGACAAACTACTGTCAAGGAAAAAGTAACTAGTTTAAATATTCAAACAATTAAAGAGGGGTAGTTATGTCCAAACAACAATATGATTATAATCATCTGTTCTCACCTTATTATTCAACAAACTACACACAGAAATACTTAAAAAACGCCTATAATAAATTAGGACTACTGAATGCTGATACATATAGTTACGATAACTGTAACAAATTTATATCTTATCTTGAGACTGGAATACTTTATTTTAAACAGTTGGATACTCTTCCTATTCAGCTAAAACCGCTTCTTTTATACTATGGGTTTACTCATTTTTTAAAGGCATGTCTATTAGTTGTTGATCCGCTTTATCCGGAAACAACCGCTGTCTTATCTCATGGGGTATCCACAAGGAAAAAGAAAAAACAACAATACGAATTTCTTTTTGATGAAATTAAAATTCAGCGCCATGGATTATTTACTCACACAGCCGAGAAGATATATGGAATAAAGCAATTGGAGAACGAAAAAATAGCAATGATTGATATACTTCAGGAAATCCCTGAGCTTGGAATCCTTTTTAAAAGATTAAAAAATAAATGTACAAGTATTGAAGTTCTTTTTAACAAAGAACACACTGTAGTCCATCTACCGACTATCGTTTTGGATCAGTATAAAATGACCTCAGAACGTTTTAAGGACTTTCTTAACTCCAAGTGGGAGCTACCTATACAGGAAATACATCAGGATGGAGAGAAGAGATTGCATCTGCATTTTAAAAAAGCATACCTTCCGATACTTGGGGATGTACCTTTTAGATTTAATATACATTCGGACACATTCCATCTTTCCTTACAAAAAGAAGGATTAGCCTCTACCTTACCAGATCTTTTAATACTTTATTTACTATTGTATAACCTCAGTATGATTTCCCGATATGAAACGGAGTGGTGGTCAGACTTATTTAAGGAGATGCCCTTTTATGATCTTCCCTTTATCAATAGCTTACTGAGTATAGCTGAAATTAAAATCCCATTCTTGATATCGGAGTGGTTAGATTGTATATAGAGAATGTCTAATAAATAGGGTCAGTGTGGCAATGCAAAGGGTTTGATAGTTAGGAATTAAGTAAAAATCGTTTATGCCATGTTTCCCTTTCTATTCCCTGCATCCGTCCAATATGAATCATACACACCTTTCTGCTATTTCTCATAACACTCGGTACCTTCTTCTCAACAAACGTTCGAAGGTATCCTTCAGTCTTAAAAACAACACAAAAAAAAACCAGCTCATCAACTGAACTGGTTTCTTAAATTGCCCGGCAACGTCCTACTCTCACAGGGACTCGCGTCCCAACTACCATCGGCGCTGAAGAGCTTAACTTCCGTGTTCGGAATGGGAACGGGTGTGGCCTCTTCGCCATCATTACCGGACTATTTGGTTAGAAAGAAATCATTCCTTCAAAACTGGATAATGTAAGTTTGGCAAGTATGCTTGATTCATTTGGTTAAGTCCTCGAACGATTAGTATCCGTCAGCTCCATGTGTCACCACACTTCCACCTCGGACCTATCAACCTGATCATCTTTCAGGGTTCTTACTAGCTTGCGCTATGGGAAATCTCATCTCGAGGGGGGCTTCATGCTTAGATGCTTTCAGCACTTATCCCGTCCGCACGTAGCTACCCAGCTATGCTCTTGGCAGAACAACTGGTACACCAGCGGTGCGTCCATCCCGGTCCTCTCGTACTAAGGACAGCTCCTCTCAAATTTCCTGCGCCCACGACGGATAGGGACCGAACTGTCTCACGACGTTCTGAACCCAGCTCGCGTACCGCTTTAATGGGCGAACAGCCCAACCCTTGGGACCGACTACAGCCCCAGGATGCGATGAGCCGACATCGAGGTGCCAAACCTCCCCGTCGATGTGGACTCTTGGGGGAGATAAGCCTGTTATCCCCGGGGTAGCTTTTATCCGTTGAGCGATGGCCCTTCCATGCGGAACCACCGGATCACTAAGCCCGACTTTCGTCCCTGCTCGACTTGTAGGTCTCGCAGTCAAGCTCCCTTGTGCCTTTACACTCTGCGAATGATTTCCAACCATTCTGAGGGAACCTTTGGGCGCCTCCGTTACTCTTTAGGAGGCGACCGCCCCAGTCAAACTGCCCACCTGACACTGTCTCCCACCCCGATCAGGGGTGCGGGTTAGAATGTCAATACAGCCAGGGTAGTATCCCACCGATGCCTCCACCGAAGCTGGCGCTCCGGCTTCAAAGGCTCCTACCTATCCTGTACAAGCTGTACCAAAATTCAATATCAGGCTGCAGTAAAGCTCCACGGGGTCTTTCCGTCCTGTCGCGGGTAACCTGCATCTTCACAGGTACTATAATTTCACCGAGTCTCTCGTTGAGACAGTGCCCAGATCGTTACGCCTTTCGTGCGGGTCGGAACTTACCCGACAAGGAATTTCGCTACCTTAGGACCGTTATAGTTACGGCCGCCGTTTACTGGGGCTTCAATTCGCACCTTCGCTTGCGCTAAGCGCTCCTCTTAACCTTCCAGCACCGGGCAGGCGTCAGCCCCTATACTTCGCCTTGCGGCTTCGCAGAGACCTGTGTTTTTGCTAAACAGTCGCCTGGGCCTTTTCACTGCGGCTCTTCGAGGCTATAAACCTCTAATGAGCACCCCTTCTCCCGAAGTTACGGGGTCATTTTGCCGAGTTCCTTAACGAGAGTTCTCTCGATCACCTTAGGATTCTCTCCTCGCCTACCTGTGTCGGTTTGCGGTACGGGCACCTTCTTCCTCGCTAGAGGCTTTTCTTGGCAGTGTGGAATCAGGAACTTCGGTACTCTAGTTCCCTCGCCATCACAGCTCAGCCTTATGTGATGAGCGGATTTGCCTGCTCATCGGCCTAACTGCTTGGACGCGCATATCCAACAGCGCGCTTACCCTATCCTACTGCGTCCCCCCATCACTCAAATGGAAGAGAGGTGGTACAGGAATATCAACCTGTTGTCCATCGCCTACGCCTTTCGGCCTCGGCTTAGGTCCCGACTAACCCTGAGCGGACGAGCCTTCCTCAGGAAACCTTAGGCATTCGGTGGAAGGGATTCTCACCCTTCTTTCGCTACTCATACCGGCATTCTCACTTCTAAGCGCTCCACATGTCCTTCCGGTCATGCTTCACAGCCCTTAGAACGCTCTCCTACCACGCATACCATACGGTATGCATCCACAGCTTCGGTGATACGTTTAGCCCCGGTACATTTTCGGCGCAGAGTCACTCGACCAGTGAGCTATTACGCACTCTTTAAATGGTGGCTGCTTCTAAGCCAACATCCTGGTTGTCTGGGCAACTCCACATCCTTTTCCACTTAACGTATACTTTGGGACCTTAGCTGGTGGTCTGGGCTGTTTCCCTTTTGACTACGGATCTTATCACTCGCAGTCTGACTCCCGAGTATAAGTCTTTGGCATTCGGAGTTTGTCTGAATTCGGTAACCCGATGAGGGCCCCTAGTCCAAACAGTGCTCTACCTCCAAGACTCTAAACTCGAGGCTAGCCCTAAAGCTATTTCGGAGAGAACCAGCTATCTCCAGGTTCGATTGGAATTTCTCCGCTACCCACACCTCATCCCCGCACTTTTCAACGTGCGTGGGTTCGGACCTCCATCCAGTGTTACCTGGACTTCATCCTGGACATGGGTAGATCACCTGGTTTCGGGTCTACGACCACATACTGCAAACGCCCTATTCAGACTCGCTTTCGCTGCGGCTCCGTCTCATCAACTTAACCTTGCATGGGATCGTAACTCGCCGGTTCATTCTACAAAAGGCACGCCATCACCCATAAAAGGGCTCTGACTACTTGTAGGCACACGGTTTCAGGATCTCTTTCACTCCCCTTCCGGGGTGCTTTTCACCTTTCCCTCACGGTACTGGTTCACTATCGGTCACTAGGGAGTATTTAGCCTTGGGAGATGGTCCTCCCGGATTCCGACGGGATTCCTCGTGTCCCGCCGTACTCAGGATCCACTCGGGAGGGAACGAAGTTTCGACTACAGGGTTGTTACCTTCTCTGACGGACCTTTCCAGGTCGCTTCATCTACCCCGTTCCTTTGTAACTCCACAATGAGTGTCCTACAACCCCAGATGGCAAGCCATCTGGTTTGGGCTGATTCCGTTTCGCTCGCCGCTACTCAGGAAATCGCATTTGCTTTCTCTTCCTCCGGGTACTTAGATGTTTCAGTTCCCCGGGTGTGCCTTCATACACCTATGAATTCAGTGTAAGATACTGCCCCATTACGGGCAGTGGGTTTCCCCATTCGGAAATCTCCGGATCAAAGCTTACTTACAGCTCCCCGAAGCATATCGGTGTTAGTCCCGTCCTTCATCGGCTCCTAGTGCCAAGGCATCCACCGTGCGCCCTTATTAACTTAACCGTTAAAAAACTCTTACTCGGTTTTTATTAAAACGCATTTACTTTGCCTTACATTACATTATCCAGTTTTCAAAGAACGATT
>NZ_JBZFQK010000012.1:0-50549 GCF_058313575.1 Bacillus sp. z14 (2026) | reverse complement strand
AATCGTTCTTTGAAAACTGGATAATGTAATGTAAGGCAAAGTAAATGCGTTTTAATAAAAACCGAGTAAGAGTTTTTTAACGGTTAAGTTAATAAGGGCGCACGGTGGATGCCTTGGCACTAGGAGCCGATGAAGGACGGGACTAACACCGATATGCTTCGGGGAGCTGTAAGTAAGCTTTGATCCGGAGATTTCCGAATGGGGAAACCCACTGCCCGTAATGGGGCAGTATCTTACACTGAATTCATAGGTGTATGAAGGCACACCCGGGGAACTGAAACATCTAAGTACCCGGAGGAAGAGAAAGCAAATGCGATTTCCTGAGTAGCGGCGAGCGAAACGGAATCAGCCCAAACCAGATGGCTTGCCATCTGGGGTTGTAGGACACTCATTGTGGAGTTACAAAGGAACGGGGTAGATGAAGCGACCTGGAAAGGTCCGTCAGAGAAGGTAACAACCCTGTAGTCGAAACTTCGTTCCCTCCCGAGTGGATCCTGAGTACGGCGGGACACGAGGAATCCCGTCGGAATCCGGGAGGACCATCTCCCAAGGCTAAATACTCCCTAGTGACCGATAGTGAACCAGTACCGTGAGGGAAAGGTGAAAAGCACCCCGGAAGGGGAGTGAAAGAGATCCTGAAACCGTGTGCCTACAAGTAGTCAGAGCCCTTTTATGGGTGATGGCGTGCCTTTTGTAGAATGAACCGGCGAGTTACGATCCCATGCAAGGTTAAGTTGATGAGACGGAGCCGCAGCGAAAGCGAGTCTGAATAGGGCGTTTGCAGTATGTGGTCGT
This sequence comes from Bacillus sp. z14 (2026), assembly GCF_058313575.1. Classification (NCBI taxonomy): domain Bacteria; kingdom Bacillati; phylum Bacillota; class Bacilli; order Caryophanales; family Bacillaceae; genus Bacillus; species Bacillus sp. z14 (2026). The sequence goes on along the minus strand of NZ_JBZFQK010000012.1, from coordinate 49,754 downwards.
AGACCCGAAACCAGGTGATCTACCCATGTCCAGGATGAAGTCCAGGTAACACTGGATGGAGGTCCGAACCCACGCACGTTGAAAAGTGCGGGGATGAGGTGTGGGTAGCGGAGAAATTCCAATCGAACCTGGAGATAGCTGGTTCTCTCCGAAATAGCTTTAGGGCTAGCCTCGAGTTTAGAGTCTTGGAGGTAGAGCACTGTTTGGACTAGGGGCCCTCATCGGGTTACCGAATTCAGACAAACTCCGAATGCCAAAGACTTATACTCGGGAGTCAGACTGCGAGTGATAAGATCCGTAGTCAAAAGGGAAACAGCCCAGACCACCAGCTAAGGTCCCAAAGTATACGTTAAGTGGAAAAGGATGTGGAGTTGCCCAGACAACCAGGATGTTGGCTTAGAAGCAGCCACCATTTAAAGAGTGCGTAATAGCTCACTGGTCGAGTGACTCTGCGCCGAAAATGTACCGGGGCTAAACGTATCACCGAAGCTGTGGATGCATACCGTATGGTATGCGTGGTAGGAGAGCGTTCTAAGGGCTGTGAAGCATGACCGGAAGGACATGTGGAGCGCTTAGAAGTGAGAATGCCGGTATGAGTAGCGAAAGAAGGGTGAGAATCCCTTCCACCGAATGCCTAAGGTTTCCTGAGGAAGGCTCGTCCGCTCAGGGTTAGTCGGGACCTAAGCCGAGGCCGAAAGGCGTAGGCGATGGACAACAGGTTGATATTCCTGTACCACCTCTCTTCCATTTGAGTGATGGGGGGACGCAGTAGGATAGGGTAAGCGCGCTGTTGGATATGCGCGTCCAAGCAGTTAGGCCGATGAGCAGGCAAATCCGCTCATCACATAAGGCTGAGCTGTGATGGCGAGGGAACTAGAGTACCGAAGTTCCTGATTCCACACTGCCAAGAAAAGCCTCTAGCGAGGAAGAAGGTGCCCGTACCGCAAACCGACACAGGTAGGCGAGGAGAGAATCCTAAGGTGATCGAGAGAACTCTCGTTAAGGAACTCGGCAAAATGACCCCGTAACTTCGGGAGAAGGGGTGCTCATTAGAGGTTTATAGCCTCGAAGAGCCGCAGTGAAAAGGCCCAGGCGACTGTTTAGCAAAAACACAGGTCTCTGCGAAGCCGCAAGGCGAAGTATAGGGGCTGACGCCTGCCCGGTGCTGGAAGGTTAAGAGGAGCGCTTAGCGCAAGCGAAGGTGCGAATTGAAGCCCCAGTAAACGGCGGCCGTAACTATAACGGTCCTAAGGTAGCGAAATTCCTTGTCGGGTAAGTTCCGACCCGCACGAAAGGCGTAACGATCTGGGCACTGTCTCAACGAGAGACTCGGTGAAATTATAGTACCTGTGAAGATGCAGGTTACCCGCGACAGGACGGAAAGACCCCGTGGAGCTTTACTGCAGCCTGATATTGAATTTTGGTACAGCTTGTACAGGATAGGTAGGAGCCTTTGAAGCCGGAGCGCCAGCTTCGGTGGAGGCATCGGTGGGATACTACCCTGGCTGTATTGACATTCTAACCCGCACCCCTGATCGGGGTGGGAGACAGTGTCAGGTGGGCAGTTTGACTGGGGCGGTCGCCTCCTAAAGAGTAACGGAGGCGCCCAAAGGTTCCCTCAGAATGGTTGGAAATCATTCGCAGAGTGTAAAGGCACAAGGGAGCTTGACTGCGAGACCTACAAGTCGAGCAGGGACGAAAGTCGGGCTTAGTGATCCGGTGGTTCCGCATGGAAGGGCCATCGCTCAACGGATAAAAGCTACCCCGGGGATAACAGGCTTATCTCCCCCAAGAGTCCACATCGACGGGGAGGTTTGGCACCTCGATGTCGGCTCATCGCATCCTGGGGCTGTAGTCGGTCCCAAGGGTTGGGCTGTTCGCCCATTAAAGCGGTACGCGAGCTGGGTTCAGAACGTCGTGAGACAGTTCGGTCCCTATCCGTCGTGGGCGCAGGAAATTTGAGAGGAGCTGTCCTTAGTACGAGAGGACCGGGATGGACGCACCGCTGGTGTACCAGTTGTTCTGCCAAGAGCATAGCTGGGTAGCTACGTGCGGACGGGATAAGTGCTGAAAGCATCTAAGCATGAAGCCCCCCTCGAGATGAGATTTCCCATAGCGCAAGCTAGTAAGAACCCTGAAAGATGATCAGGTTGATAGGTCCGAGGTGGAAGTGTGGTGACACATGGAGCTGACGGATACTAATCGTTCGAGGACTTAACCAAATGAATCAAGCATACTTGCCAAACTTACATTATCCAGTTTTGAAGGAATGATTTCTTTCTAACCAAATAGTCCGGTAATGATGGCGAAGAGGCCACACCCGTTCCCATTCCGAACACGGAAGTTAAGCTCTTCAGCGCCGATGGTAGTTGGGACGCGAGTCCCTGTGAGAGTAGGACGTTGCCGGGCAATTTAAGAAACCAGTTCAGTTGATGAGCTGGTTTTTTTGTGCGGTTTTTGGGATTGAGGTTGAGTTATCAGCATGATTAGTAGGTTGGAAAGAAGACATAAGTTGAAAAAATGGGACAAAGATGAGTAAAATCTGAGGGAAAGCCAAGCTTTTTAAAATTGTTATATCTACCCATGACAATTCATATTAAGCACATTTCAGCTCAGATTCTGACATCACTTATATACGTCTTACCGTACATACTTTGATGTGTTTTTGCTGGAGAATAGGTGTGAGACGGCACAGTGTTAAACTGAAATTCCTATCCATAAAGAAGAAAACTTTTGCCAGTCCACGCTTACACCAGTCACATAAAATTCTGTAACAAAACTTCCGAAAAGAGTACTAAATGGGATACACTACTAGTAGAGTAAGTAACAGAAAGGACGAGGGTCGATTGGCTAAGCCAAAGAAACAAAAGTTTGAATTGCAGGAGAATGAAAGCATTGATGAATGCTTGGAGCGTATGAAAAAGGAAGGATACTTTCCCGTAAGACGTATGGAGAAACCAATTTTTAAGGAAGTGAAGAATGGCGATCAGATAGAATATATTCCGGTTGCACGCCAGATTATTTTTGAAGGCAAATCAATTGATTGAAAACCGAACGATATTGCATTAAATAACAGAAGTGTTCGGTTTTTAGTTGACATACAATTAGCCCTATTGGTAAGATAGGTACGAACAATAAGCATTAAAATAAATAATTCTCTCATATAATAGCGGGGATATGGCCTGCAAGTTTCTACCCAAAGACCGAATAAATTTTTGGACTATGAGAGAAAGCGGACCTCACCTTATATGTGAGGGCATAGTACTTGTCCTAAGTGCTCGGTTTGGCATAGCATATAAGCTGTGTGGACTGCTTTCTCTTTTTTGAAAGTGTGTTCATGCAGCTTTTTTATTTGGAGGCGAAAATGATGAATGACCTTAAGGTTGGAGTAATCATGGGAAGCATATCAGACTGGGAAACGATGAAGCATGTATGTACTATTCTGGATGATTTTAAGGTGGCTTATGAGAAAAAAGTAATTTCAGCTCATAGAACGCCTGATTTAATGTTTGAATATGCCCAAAGCGCGCGAAGTCGTGGAATAAAAGTGATTATAGCCGGTGCAGGCGGAGCAGCCCATTTACCTGGGATGGTAGCAGCCAAAACTACTTTGCCTGTAATTGGTGTGCCTGTGCAATCCCACGCTCTAAACGGTTTGGATTCTTTGCTGTCTATTGTTCAAATGCCGGGTGGTGTTCCTGTAGCAACGATGGCGATTGGCAAAGCCGGTGCAAAAAATGCAGGTCTTTTAGCAGTACAGATATTAGGGACCTTCGAGCAAGAATTGGCTGAAGAACTTGAACAATATAGATTAAAAATTCAAAGACAATCAATTGAAAGTTGTGATGAACTTGAGTAAGCAGGCACCAGTTATTTTACCTGGCCAGACGATTGGGATAATAGGTGGCGGTCAGTTGGGGCGAATGCTGGCATTGGCAGCCAGAAATTTAGGTTTTAAGATAGCTGTGCTTGATCCAACGCCCAACAGTCCTTGCGGCCAAATTGCGGATATGGAAATCACGGCCCCATTTAATGATGTAGAGGCTCTGCAGCGCTTGGCAAAGATAAGTGATGTACTCACATTTGAATTTGAAAATATTGATGCTAATGCGTTAGATCAACTAACGGGTAATCCATATATTCCGCAGGGTACGGATATATTAAGAATTACGCAGGATCGGGTTCTTGAAAAACAGGAGATTGAGAAATCAGGTGTCAAAGTTGTCCCGTTCGAGGTCATTGCAAGTTTTGAGGATCTTCGTCAAGCTATTTCTAAACTTGGCTATCCTTCTGTCTTGAAAACAGCGCGAGGTGGTTATGATGGAAAAGGACAGCTTGTTATACGGGATAAAGGAGATTTAGCCAAAGGCTCTGAATTGCTGAGCCATGGAGTTTGTGTTTTGGAGAGTTTTATACCGTTTCAAAAGGAAATTTCAGTGATAGTAACTCGAAAATTGGATGGTTCCATACGGGTGTTTCCTGTTGCAGAGAATATTCACGTCAATAATATTTTGCATCAATCGATTGTCCCGGCGAGAATCAATGAAAACACCCAAATCCATGCAATCGGATCGGCTGTACAATTGGCAGAATCATTACAGGTGGTTGGTACATTAGCCGTTGAAATGTTCCTGCTCGACCAGGATGATATTTTGGTGAATGAATTAGCGCCGAGACCTCATAATTCCGGACATTTTTCGATTGAGGCTTGTGAAACCTCTCAATTTGAGCAACATATAAGAGCGGTGTGTAATTGGCCGCTTGGTCATACTGAATTACATTCCAGTGCGGTAATGGTCAATGTTTTGGGTCAGCATTTAGAACCGGTTATAAAGGCTTTAGGGAATGAGCCTGATTGGAAAGTACATATTTATGGGAAGCGTGAAGCGAAGAAAGATAGAAAAATGGGGCATATTACAGTCTTAGGAGAGCATCCGATGGAAATATTAGAGATGCTTAATCAATCAAATATATGGACTGAACAAACAGGAGACAAAAAAGAAAAGGTGGATATGAAATAATGATTGAACGTTATACAAGACCGGAAATGGGAAAGATTTGGACAGAGGAGAATCGTTTTCAAGCATGGCTCGAAGTAGAAATTTTGGCTTGTGAAGCCTGGGCAGAGCTTGGTGCAATCCCTAAAGAGGATGTAAAAGTAATGAGAGAGCGTGCTTCCTTTGATGTGAATCGTATCAAAGAAATTGAAGAAGAAACCAGACATGATGTGGTTGCCTTTACGCGTGCCGTTTCAGAATCGCTGGGAGAAGAACGGAAATGGGTTCATTATGGTCTGACTTCTACAGATGTAGTCGATACGGCTTTATCTTATTTGCTCAAGCAGGCCAATGATATTTTAATCGCTGATGTGGAGCGGTTTATTACAATTTTGGCAGAAAAAGCGAAGGAGCATAAATATACGGTTATGATGGGACGTACTCATGGCGTCCATGCTGAACCAACGACATTTGGTTTGAAAATGGCATTATGGTATGAAGAAATGAAGCGGAATCTAAAAAGACTAAAAGAAGCTGCAGATACAGTAGAGTATGGTAAAATCTCCGGTGCTGTTGGAACATATGCGAACATTGATCCATTTGTAGAAAAGTTTGTGTGTGAAAATCTTGGGATCAAACCTTCTCCAATCTCTACCCAAACCCTACAGCGCGACCGACATGCACAATACATGTCTACATTAGCATTGATTGCGACTTCTATTGAAAAATTTGCAACTGAAATTCGTGGTTTGCAAAAGAGTGAGACACGTGAAGTAGAGGAATTTTTTGCGAAGGGGCAGAAGGGTTCTTCCGCTATGCCGCATAAACGCAATCCAATCGGTTCGGAGAATATGACTGGGTTGGCCCGTGTGATTCGCGGCCACATGATGACGGCCTATGAAAATGTTTCACTTTGGCATGAACGGGACATTTCACATTCTTCTGCTGAAAGAATTATCCTCCCGGATGCGACCATTTTATTGAACTATATGTTAAACCGCTTCGGTAATATCGTGAAAAACTTAACGGTGTTCCCTGATAATATGAAGCGTAATATGGACCGCACTTATGGTCTGATTTATTCACAGCGTGTATTGCTTGCTTTAATTGATAAAGGATTGTCTCGTGAAAAAGCGTATGATACCGTTCAGCCTAAGGCGATGGAGGCATGGGAAACACAGATTCAATTCCGTGAATTGCTAGAAGCGGATGAAACAATTACGGCCTACCTGTCTACTGAAGAATTGGATGATTGCTTCGATTACCATTATCATTTGAAAAATGTAGATTTCATTTTTGAACGTATGGGGCTGTAATTTTAACGAGGGGCACTACTTAATAAAGGTTGAGGGGTGCCCCTTTTACATTAATTCCATCCGTGTTTGGCTTATCAGGATTATTACCATATAGGAGGATATCCAATTGGCGAAGAATGAACTTCTTTACGAAGGCAAGGCAAAGCAAATTTATGCAACTGATAATCCGGAAATCGTCCTAATCCGATACAAGGACTCAGCAACTGCATTTAATGGGGAAAAGAAAGCAATGATTGAGGGGAAGGGACATCTGAATAACCAAATCACGAGCCTGCTATTCGAATGGCTTCACCTTAAGGGTATTGAATCGCATTTTATTAAAAAAATATCAGAAACAGAACAGCTCGTTAAACGAGTCACCATTATTCCTTTAGAAGTAGTAGTCCGCAATGTTGCTGCCGGCAGTTTTTCTAAAAGATTGGGTGTAGAGGAAGGAACACCTCTTAAAAGGCCGATTGTGGAATTTTATTATAAAGACGATAAGCTTGGTGATCCGCTATTAACAGAAGATCATATTAACGTCCTGGACCTTGCTACAGCTGGAGAAGTCGAAATATTAAAAAAACAGTCTATGCAAATCAATGAAATGTTGCGAAGCTTATTTGCTTCTATGGACATCAGATTAATAGATTTTAAGCTTGAGTTTGGCAAAGATGAGAAGGACCATGTCCTGCTTGCGGATGAAATTTCACCGGATACTTGCCGTCTTTGGGATTCGCATACAAATGAAAAGTTGGATAAGGATATATTCCGCCGGAATCTCGGCAGTTTAACAGATGCCTATAAAAAAATTCTTGCTAAGCTGGAGGACGTTCAACATGTATAAAGTAAAGGTTTATGTCACTCTTCGTGAAAGTGTATTGGATCCGCAGGGAACTGCTGTACAAAAGTCATTGAATGCCATGAATTTCCCGGAGGTTCGGGATGTGCGAATTGGCAAGTATATGGAGTTGGAACTCTCTGAATCTACTGCTGATGTTGATGAGGCGGTCCGCAATATGTGCGAAAAATTGTTAGTCAATACGGTCATTGAAGATTATCGATACAGCATAGAGGAGGTAATCGGACAGTGAAATTCGCCGTAATCGTCTTTCCGGGATCCAATTGTGATATTGATATGTATCATGCCGTTCGTGATGAGGTTGGAGAAGATGCGGAATATGTTTGGCATACGGAAACGAGTCTCGAAGGCTTTGATGCTATCCTGCTGCCTGGAGGGTTTTCGTATGGTGACTATTTACGGTGCGGTGCAATTGCCCAATTTTCACCCATTATGGAGGCTGTGAAAAGAGCGGCATTGGATGGTATTCCGATCCTCGGTGTGTGTAATGGATTCCAGGTATTACTGGAGGCGGGATTGCTGCCGGGAGCTATGCGGCGTAATGCTGATTTGAAGTTTATTTGCAGACCGCAAAAGTTGAATGTTGTGAACAACGAAACTCCTTTTACGAGCTCCTATACCAAAAATGAACAAATCACTATCCCGATTGCTCATGGCGAGGGAAATTACTATTGTGATGAGGAGACGCTGGAACAGTTAAAGACACAAAATCGAATTCTGTTTACGTATGATAGAAATCCAAATGGCAGTCATCAGGATATCGCGGGAATTATGAATAAGCAAGGCAATGTTCTTGGGATGATGCCCCATCCGGAAAGGGCTGTTTCCTCCTTACTTGGCAGTGCCGATGGAATCAAGTTATTCAAATCGATTGTTCAATACTGGAGGGAAACAAATGTCGTTAATGCTTGAGCCAAGTCCAACCATGATTAAAGAAGAACGAATTTATGCCACAATGGGATTGACGGATGATGAGTTTGCCAAGATAGAAAAAATTCTTGGGCACTTGCCAAACTATACAGAAACTGGTTTGTTTTCAGTTATGTGGTCTGAGCATTGCAGCTATAAAAACTCAAAGCCTGTATTAAGGAAGTTCCCAACAACAGGTAAACGTGTACTGCAAGGGCCCGGAGAAGGTGCGGGTATTGTGGATATTGGTGACGGGCAAGCGGTTGTTTTTAAAATTGAAAGCCATAACCATCCCTCCGCAATCGAACCATATCAAGGTGCAGCCACAGGCGTGGGTGGAATCATCCGCGATGTCTTTTCCATGGGGGCTAGACCGATTGCCATGCTGAACTCCTTGCGTTTTGGAGAATTAACAACTCCACGGATGAAGTATTTGTTTGAGGAAATTGTAGCTGGGATTGCCGGATATGGAAACTGTATCGGAATACCAACTGTTGGTGGTGAGATTCAGTTTGATCCTTCCTATGAGGGGAATCCTCTTGTAAATGCGATGTGTGTCGGCTTAATCAATCATGAGGATATTAAGAAGGGTCAGGCGCATGGAGTTGGAAATACAGTTATGTATGTCGGGGCAAAAACAGGTCGTGATGGCATTCATGGAGCAACCTTCGCCTCGGAGGAATTAACAGATGATTCTGATTCCAAACGGCCAGCCGTACAAGTAGGGGACCCATTCATGGAAAAGCTTTTACTTGAAGCATGCCTGGAGCTTGTAAAATCGGATGCACTTGTAGGAATACAGGATATGGGCGCAGCTGGATTAATCAGTTCCTCTGCAGAAATGGCCTCCAAAGCGGGATCCGGAATTGAAATGAATTTAGATAGGATTCCTCAGCGAGAAACAGGAATGACACCTTATGAAATGATGTTATCTGAATCACAGGAGAGAATGCTGATTGTAACCAAAAAAGGACGGGAGCAAGAAATCGAAGAGCTGTTTGGAAAGTATGGCCTTGAAGCGGTCGATGTGGGCACTGTAACGGAAGATAAAATGATTCGCTTAACATATAGAGGCGAAGTGGTGGCAAATGTACCAGCAGATGCACTAGCTGAGGAGGCGCCAGTTTACTATAAACCGTCCAAAGAGCCTAATTATTTTCAAGAGTTTCAAGCGATGGAAGATGAAGTACCTGTCATCAACAACTATACAGAAACTCTGCTATCGTTATTGGCACAACCGACTATAGCGAGTAAGGAATGGGTTTATGACCAGTATGATTATATGGTACGCACGAATACGGTTGTAGGGCCAGGTTCTGATGCAGCCGTCGTTCGTATTCGCGGCACGGAAAAAGCGTTGGCGATGACAACAGACTGCAATTCCCGCTATCTCTATTTAGACCCGGAAACAGGCGGTCAAATTGCGGTGGCTGAAGCAGCACGTAATATTATTTGTTCAGGCGGTGAACCGTTGGCGATTACAGACTGTTTGAACTTCGGGAATCCGGAGAAGCCTGAAATTTTCTGGCAGCTCGAAAAAGCGGCAGATGGATTAAGTGGAGCATGTCGTGTACTAGGGACACCGGTGATTGGTGGGAATGTTTCCTTGTATAACGAAACAAATGGAGAAGCGATCTACCCGACACCGGTCGTTGGCATGGTTGGACTTGTTCATAATCTCAAGCATATCACCACTCAATCCTTCAAAGAAAAGGGAGATTTAATCTACTTAATAGGAGAAACATATGCTGAATTCGGCGGTAGTGAGCTGCAAAAATTCATGAATGATGGACGGATTTTTGGTAAAGCGCCCCATCTGAATCTTCAGGTTGAAAAAGACCGGCAGGAAAAGCTGTTGAAAGCGATTCAGGCAGGTGTAATAAAGTCAGCTCATGACCTGGCAGAAGGAGGATTATCCATAGCACTTGCAGAAGGATTGTTTGGCGCAGAAAACCTTGGTTTTGAAGTGAATTTAGAGGGGGATTTGGCCACCCGGTTGTTTGCAGAATCACAATCCCGTTTCCTTGTGACTGTATCGCCTGAACAAGTCGGACCTTTCAAAGAAATTATTCCGGAAGCGGTTCAAATAGGTATTGTAACAGATACAGAAAAATACGTTATTCATGCCGGCCAGGAAGAGACAGTTATTGATATTGAAGCAAAACAACTACTGATAGCCTGGAAGGGAGCCATACCATGCTTGCTGAAATCCGTGGACTAAATGAAGAATGTGGATTGTTTGGAATCTGGGGACATACTGAAGCATCTCAACTAACCTATTATGGTTTACACAGTCTGCAGCATCGTGGACAGGAAGGAGCGGGAATGGTCGTTACAGATGGCCAAGTATTGAAATCGCATAAAGCAGAAGGACTTGTGAATGAAGTTTTCAATCAAAAGATCATTGAGGATATGAAGGGACGGAGCGCAATCGGCCATGTTCGCTATGCGACAGCAGGAGGAGGCGGAGTGGCAAATGTTCAGCCATTTTTGTTTAATTCTCAGACTGTCGGTAGTTTTGCTCTCGCTCATAATGGAAATTTGGTAAACGCAACCCAATTAAAAAATCAGCTTGAAATAGATGGGAGCATTTTTCATACAACCTCGGATACAGAGGTCCTGGCCCACTTAATTAGGCGCTCTGGTTCAGCTTGTTTTAAGAAGCGAATAAAGCAGGCTTTATCGTTCGTCCAAGGGGCCTATGCATTTCTGGTCATGACAGAAACAGAAATGATGATTGCTGTGGACCCACATGGATTGCGTCCTGTCTCCATCGGACGAATCGGTGAAGGATATGTAGCTGCATCTGAGACATGTGCCTTCGATTTAATAGGTGCTGATTATATTCGGGATGTTCGGCCCGGAGAGCTGGTGACGATTAATGATGACGGCATCCAATCAGAGTATTTTGCTGAATCACAGGGCAGAGCCATGTGCAGTATGGAGTATATTTATTTTTCAAGACCCGATAGCAATATAGATGGTATTAACGTTCATACGGCCAGGAAGAACCTGGGGAAACAACTGGCTATTGAAGCGCAAATTGAAGCGGATGTTGTCACAGGTGTACCGGATTCAAGTATATCGGCAGCTATCGGTTATGCCGAAGTAAGCGGGATTCCATATGAGATGGGGTTAATTAAAAATCGATATGTGGGACGGACCTTTATACAGCCATCCCAATCTCTACGTGAGCAAGGGGTGAAAATGAAGCTGGCCCCAGTGCGCGGTGTGGTCGAGGGCAAAAGGGTCATCATGGTGGATGATTCGATTGTAAGGGGAACGACCAGCAGGAGGATTGTGACGATGCTTAAAGAAGCCGGCGCAAAAGAGGTACATGTGTGCATTAGCTCTCCTCCAATCAAAAATCCCTGTTTTTATGGAATTGATACATCGTCCAAAGAAGAGCTGATTGCCGGGTTTAACTCGGTTGAGGAAATCAGGGAGATGATCGGAGCAGATTCTCTGACCTTTTTAAGTGTGGAGGGGACGGTTGAGGCAATTGGCAGGCCTTTTGGTGGCGAGTATCGAGGTCAATGCATGGCATGCTTTACGGGGAACTATCCAACTGAAATTTATGCCACCGATGATCAGGCATATGAAAAAATAAAGTAACGGCAATAGATTATTGACAGGAAGTATGAAAGGATGGTCACTTTGGCGAACGCATATAAACGTGCAGGAGTGGATATTGAAGCAGGCTATGAATCCGTCTCACGTATGAAAAAGCATGTAAGCCGTACACAAAGACCAGAGGTACTCGGTGCTTTGGGCGGGTTCGGAGGTATGTTTGATTTGTCGGCATTGTCCCTTAAGGAGCCTGTACTCGTTTCGGGAACAGATGGAGTCGGGACTAAATTGTTGCTCGCTATGATGATGGATAAGCACGATACAATTGGTGTTGACTGCGTTGCCATGTGTGTAAATGATATTATTGCCCAAGGTGCAGAACCATTATATTTTCTTGACTATATTGCTTGCGGAAAAGCAGAACCGATAAAAATTGAGGCAATCGTAAAAGGAATAGCGGATGGATGTGAGCAGGCAGGCTGTGCCTTAATTGGCGGTGAAACGGCTGAAATGCCTGGAATGTATTCTGTAGATGAATATGATCTGGCTGGTTTTACGGTTGGTGCGGCAGAAAAAAGGAAGCTGATTGATGGAAGCCTTGTACGAGATGGCGATGTATTAATTGGGCTGCCTTCAAGTGGGATTCATAGCAATGGGTTTTCGCTAGTGAGAAAGGTATTACTTGATGAATCGTCAATGAAATTGGATCAATTTATCAAAGAGTTGGATTGTATGCTTGGAGAAGAATTACTGCGTCCAACTAAGATTTATGTAAAACCCATCCTTGAAGTTTTGAAGTCCGGCTCAGTTCATGGAATCGCCCACATTACCGGAGGAGGATTTATCGAAAATATACCGCGCATGCTTCCGGATGGATTTGGGGCGGAAATTAAAAAAGGAACATGGGAAATTAATCCGATTTTCAACCTTATAAAGGATAAAGGATCACTTGAAGAGGATGACATGTATTCGATTTTTAATATGGGGATTGGCATGGTTCTAGCTGTACAGGCTGAAAAAGCGAGTGAGCTAATTGGTACCCTGAATCAATTGGGGGAAGACGCAAAAAGAATCGGTCGGGTGATTCAAAAAGAAGGCGTGCATTTCCGTTGATTTACAAAAAGGCAAAGACAATTTAGTAGCTTATTAAGTTGAAATCATATAAGACTAAGGGAGAAGCTATGAAAAAAATTGCTATATTTGCATCAGGTAATGGCAGTAACTTTCAAGCGATAGCAGAAGCGGTGGAAAAAGGAAAATTGTATGCCTCAATAGAATTGCTGATTTGTGATCATCCAGGTGCTTACTGTATAGATAGGGCGGAAAAGTTAAATATTCCGGTATTATCCTTTTCTCCAAAGGATTTTCCTTTGAAAGAGGATTATGAACAGCAAATTTTACAGGAGTTGCAGGCGAAAGAAGTCGAGATGATTATTTTGGCAGGCTATATGCGATTAATTGGCTCAGTGCTGTTAAGGGCCTATCCTAATCACATTATTAATATTCATCCTTCTTTATTGCCAGCCTTTCCAGGAAAAAATGCCGTTTTGCAGGCGATAGAAGCAGGCGTCGAAGTGACGGGGGTTACGGTTCATTATGTAGATGAAGGCATGGATACGGGACCGATTATTGCACAGAGAGCCGTCTCGATACATAAAGGGGAGAGCGTGGAGGAGATCCACAGGAAAATTCAGCAGGTAGAGCATAACCTATATCCACGCATTATAGAGCAGTTAAGCAACGAACAGGAGGAGAAAGTATGAAAAAGCGGGCATTGATCAGTGTATCAAACAAAGAGGGGATTGTAGAATTCGCCAAAGGAGTTACGGAGCTGGGCTTTGAGATTATTTCCACAGGTGGAACCAAAAAAACATTGTCGGATCATGGTATTCCAGTTATCAGCGTCAGTGACGTGACAGGTTTTCCGGAAATAATGGATGGGCGCGTAAAAACTTTACATCCCTATATTCATGGGGGTCTCCTTGGAAAACAAAACGATGAATCCCATATGGCTCAGCTTGAAGAACAAGGGATTGCTCCTATTCAGCTAGTTTGTGTGAACCTTTATCCATTCCAAGAAACGATTGCTAAACCAGGCGTGACAGTTGAAGAGGCAATCGAGAATATTGATATTGGCGGTCCTGCAATGCTGAGGGCCTCTGCTAAAAACCATGAGTCTGTAGCAGTTGTGGTGGATCCTGCTGACTATGGAAAAGTACTTAATGGTTTCCGTAATGGAGAACTTTCCTTATTGGATAGAAGAAAGCTGGCGGCAAAGGTTTTTCGCCATACAGCGGCTTATGATGCCCTGATTGCTGAATACATGACAAATTTGGCAGAAGAGGATCAGCCTGAAAACTATACTGTTACATACACGTTAAAGCAACCACTTCGCTACGGTGAAAACCCTCATCAAAAAGCTGCGTTTTATGCAAAACCACTTGGCTCTACTTTTTCAATTGCAGCAGCCAGGCAGCTGCATGGTAAGGAATTATCCTATAACAATATCAATGATGCAGATGCTGCCCTGCAAATCGTGAAGGAATTTGAACAGCCGGCTGCTGTTGCTGTGAAGCATATGAATCCTTGCGGCGCAGGAACTGGAGACACTATTTATGAAGCATTCCAAAAGGCATATGAAGCGGATCCTACATCTATCTTTGGCGGTATTGTTGCGTTAAATCGGGAAGTAGATGCTGAAACGGCGAAACTGCTTCATGAAATTTTCTTGGAAATTGTGATTGCCCCATCATTTACTGACGAGGCATTAGAGGTCTTAACATCTAAGAAAAATATTCGCTTACTTACTATTCAATTTGAGGGAAGAGAGAAAAGGGAGAAAAAACTATCTTCCATTACAGGCGGTTTACTTGTCCAAGAGTCAGATGAGGCAACTATACAGGATGCAGAGCTTCAGGTTGTTACAAAAAGAGAACCTACTGAAGCTGAATGGAAAGCTCTTCAATTTGGATGGAAACTCGTAAAGCATGTTAAATCAAATGCAATCATCGTAACAGATGAGCAAATGACACTGGGAGTAGGTGCTGGTCAAATGAATCGTATCGGCGCTGCGAAGATTGCCTTAGAACAGGCTGGTGAAAAAGCGAGAGGCGCCATTATCGCATCAGATGCATTCTTTCCAATGGATGACACAGTGGAAGCCGCGGCCAGAGCCGGGATTACCGCTATCATTCAGCCAGGCGGATCAAAGCGAGATGAGGACTCTATAAAAAAAGCAGATGAGTATGGTATTGCGATGGTTACTACCGGAGTACGGCATTTCAAACATTAAGAGGGAGAGACACGAGATGATGAAAGTACTTGTTATAGGGCGTGGAGGTCGCGAACATGCATTGGCCAGAAAATTTGCTGAGAGCAAGCGCGTTACAAAAGTATTTGTAGCACCAGGCAATCCCGGAATGGCAGATGTTGCTGAGATTGTGGATATCCAGGAGATAGATCATACCAGATTAGTTGATTTTGCGAAAGAAAATGAAATAGAACTAACATTTATAGGTCCGGAAACTCCTTTAGTGAACGGAATTGTAGATGAATTTCTGGACCATGACCTAATCGTATTCGGACCCACCAAAGCTGCCGCCATAATAGAAGGAAGTAAGTCTTTTACGAAGGATTTGCTGAAAAAATATGATATTCCTACAGCAGAATATGAAACATTTACGGATTATGAAAAGGCAGTCCAATATGTAAAGAAAAAGGGTGCACCAATTGTTATTAAGGCGGATGGTCTTGCAGCAGGCAAGGGTGTAGTCGTCGCAATGACGGAAGGGGATGCGCTCAGTGCCTTGAAAGAAATGCTGCTCAATCAAAGGTTTGGAGAGTCTTCTAAAAAAGTTGTGATTGAGGAATTTTTGATTGGGGAGGAGTTCTCCTTTATGGCTTTTGTAAATGGAGAAAAGGTCTATCCGATGGAAATTGCTCAGGATCATAAACGTGCTTTTGATGGTGATAAAGGTCCGAACACAGGTGGAATGGGAGCTTACTCTCCTGTTCCGCACATCAGTCAAGACATGGTTAGCCAGGCGTTAGCGAAAATTCTGATACCGACAGCAAAGGCAATGGTGAAAGAGGGTAAATCATTCACCGGGGTCCTTTATGCCGGATTAATCGCTACTGCTGAGGGTCCAAAGGTGATTGAGTTTAATGCCCGATTTGGTGACCCGGAAACACAGGTCATCCTACCAAGGTTAAAGTCAGATTTTATGGATGTGGTTGAAAACGTTCTGAATTCTGTCGATATGGATTTGGAATGGTCTGAAGAAAGCGCCCTTGGAGTCGTCATGGCAGCTAATGGCTACCCAGGTGAGTATGAAAATGGCAGTATTATAAAAGGCTTAAAGTATGTTGATATCGATACACATATTTATCACGCAGGGACAAATAAAAATGAACTGGGTGAGTTTTTGACAAATGGAGGAAGAGTCCTCTTACTAACTGCACTCGGTAAAACACTGGAGATTGCCCAGAAAAAGGCTTATCGGGAGCTAGAGGGAATTCAATGTAATGGTCTCTATTATCGCCATGATATTGGAGAGCGTGCTATTGAAAAATATAACGGTTAGAGGCTGTTTATTAGCTAGTTAGTAATGCAAGGAACATTAAATTGGCTACTGGTCGACCTGAAGAGGTCGGCCTTTTTCATATGCCAAAAAGGTATGCAGAGGAGCATGGTTAACGTTGGCAAAAAGTGATCCAATCACTTTATGTTTAGTAATAAGATAAATTTTAAATCGCTTCAAACAAACTTCAACAAATCAGAAGGGAATTCGCGTAAAATCTATTAATATCGCTCAATCACAGTATAATTCGCTCTATTCTCTGAAATTCGCTCATAAATCCTCTAAAATCGCTCAATAATCTTTGTTTTCGCTCATTTATTTTTAAAATCGCTCAATAGTTTAATAAATTCGCTCATATACCTTTAAAAAACAATAATATTCTTAAATATTAGACTAGAAAAATCATTAACTTGTTCTTTGCGACAAAAATTACTAAAAAGATATCATTTTTTAAAGAGAAATGATGTTTTTTGAAGAAGTATAGGATACTTCCTATCCATATACATTTTTGTATCCCTGCATCTTGAGAGCGATAAAATAAATAATGCGGCTTTACAGGTTTAGTTTAAAGGGGCAAGGGAAGAGTCTATTTGGGGGTTGTCTAATCTTTTTCCTTTATTAAAGGGAACTTTTTAATGTGATTATACGTAAAAGTCATATATCCAAAAATACTTATAATTATTTAATAATGCTGAAATGTAAAGAATTACAAATTAATTTCATTCTTTAATGCTCTAAATAATAAAAATATGTTAGTATATTGAAAAGGCTTACATTTTAATTTTAAAAATGGAAGGGCGATGCTTCCGTTTTTTTAAATATAAGAAATGATGTTTTGCGAAGGGGGTATTTTTATGCTTGGACAACGATATAGATGGAAAAATAAACAACTGCGCGAGCATGTTCATGTGATAGATGGTAAAGTAGCGCCAACTCTTGTTTTAACGAATGCCGTGTATTTGAATCAGGTGTTTAAAAAGTGGATGAAGGCGAATATATGGATCTATGAAGATCGAATTGTATATGTCGGGGATAACATGCCTGTTATACAGGACGGGTATGAGATTGTAGACTGTACGGATCAATACCTGGTACCAGGTTATATTGAACCGCATGCCCATCCATATCAATTATATAATCCGGCTACTCTTGGCATGCATGCTGCTCAATATGGAACAACCACCTTAATCAATGATAACATGCTTTTGTTTACTCTTTTGGACAATAGACAAGCGTTTGCACTGCTGAAGGAATTACGTCATCTTCCAATCAGCATGTATTGGTGGGCCAGATTGGATTCTCAAACTGAGCTGAGAAATGAAGAGATGGTATTCTCGCATTCTAATGTAAAGAGCTGGCTTGAGCACGATGGAGTCCTGCAGGCTGGAGAGCTAACAGGATGGCCGCGTCTTCTTGATGGAGATGACATGATGCTTCACTGGATACAGGAAGCAAAAAGAATGAGAAAGAAAATTGAAGGACATTTCCCGGGCGCTTCTGAAAAAACATTATCTAAATTAATGCTGCTTGGTGCGGATTGTGATCATGAGGCTATGACAGGAGAAGAAGTCATTCGCAGACTGATGCAGGGATATGATGTGTCCTTGAGGCATTCATCCATTCGTCCGGATTTACCCCGTATTTTGGATGATTTAAAAGAATACGAATTGAACTCCTATGATCGATTATTTTTTAATACAGATGGTTCAACACCTGGATTTTATAAAGATGGATTTACGGATCAATTAATCTCGATAGCAATTGAAAAAGGTGTGCCTATTATTGATGCGTATAATATGGCTTCCTTAAATATAGCCCGCTATTATAATATCGATTATTTACACGGAAATATTGCGACAGGACGAGTAGCCAATATTAACTTCCTGTCTGCCAAGGATCAGCCTACTCCTCACTCTGTTTTATCAAAAGGGCAGTGGGTGAAAAGGGATGGAAGACAGGTTGAAACGAATCGAACATCGATCGCCTGGAAAGACTTTGGCCTTAGCCCTCTGGAGCTTGATTGGGAGCTTACAGATTACGACTTCCAATACTCAATGCCATTTGGCATCAATATGGAAAATAGCGTCATCACTAAGCCATATTCGATTCATATTGATATTTCAAGAGAAGTTTTGGATGAAGACCATGATGAGAGCTTTTTTACGTACCTAACAAGAGATGGTAAATTCAGAATCAATACGATATTAAAGGGGTTTGCCAACCGTTTGTATGGATTTGCTTCATCCTTTTCTAACTCTGGGGATATATTGTTGATTGGAAAAAGTAAGAAAGATATGAGACTGGCTTTTAACCGAATGAAAGAAATCGGTGGGGGAATTGTGATTGCAGAGAAAGGTGAAATATTGTTCGAAATGCCTCTGGAGCTGCAAGGAATGATGTCTAATCAAGAACTCCCGATTTTAATAGAAGAAGAAACTAGATTGCGAGAAATATTGACTGAAAAGGGATACCCATTCGAGGATCCGATTTATTCTTTACTGTTCTTTTCCTCTACTCATTTACCTTATATAAGGGTAACACAGGCAGGATTATATGACGTTATGAATAAATCTGTACTCTTTCCGACTATAATGCGTTAAAATAATAAAGAATAGAGAAAAATAAAAGGTAGATCATGGTGGGTTAATTTCACTTTAAGGGGTGTAGGGCATGTTGAGGAAAGCTGGGTTCATGGTGGCTTTAGTTTTTGTCCTTCTGGCAGGGTGTTCAGGGAATAAGGAAGAAACCATTATTGATAAACCTCAAACTGATAAAGAAGAGGTAGCTGCTAAGCCGGTGAATACGTATCCGTTAACGGGTGTGGGAACGGACGAAGAGGTCAACCACAGGGCTGTATCGGTTATGGTCAATAATCATCCCAAAGCAAGACCACAGTCTGGCCTATCTAAAGCAGATGTCGTATATGAGGTTTTAGCTGAAAGTAATATAACTAGGTTTTTGGCTATCTACCAAAGCGAATTTCCCGAAAACATTGGGCCAATTAGAAGTGCGAGAGATTATTATATAGAGCTTGCCAAAGGATATGAAAGCCTGTATATTTTTCATGGCTGGAGTCCTGATGCGAAAAAGCTGATTCAATCTGATTATATAGACCACTTGAACGGACTTAACCATGACGGGACACTCTTCAAACGATCTTCTGATCGAAAAGCGCCGCATAATTCCTATATCACCTATGAAAATATCTTAGAGGGTGCACAAAAAGAAGGTTATTCAATGGAAGAGAATACCCCGCCGTATAGCTTTTTTTCCGACGATGAAACAGGATTAATTTCCGGTGATGACTATAAAGTTGCTGCTCTATCTTATGGATCTCTAGATTATGATGTGACCTATAAGTATGATTCGGCGAGTGAAAAGTATACACGCCATACAGCGGGAGTACGCACGGAAGATCAAGATACGAAAGATCCCGTTCTACTGGATAATATCCTTATTGTGGAAGCTATTCATAAGGTGATTGATGATAAAGGCCGCAGGAGTATTGATTTAACTGCGGGCGGAGATGCATACTTACTGCAAAAAGGTAAACGCCTGGAGATTCAATGGGTAAGTAAAGATGGTCGAATTGTACCTGTATCCGGTGAAACGGAAGTAAAATTGGTGCAGGGAAAAACATGGATTAATATTATTCCGGATCAACCGGGCTTAAATAATAGTGTCAAACTCTCAAATGATTAGGAGGAACCTGGATATATGCAAATTAACAAACTAAAAGGGAAAGAGTTGGATCAATTATTCAACGCGATATTATCCTTGAAAGATCTCGATGAATGTTATCGTTTCTTTGATGATTTATGTACGGTGAATGAAATACAATCTCTTGCCCAACGCCTCGAGGTTGCCCGAATGCTTGAAGAAGGTAAAACGTATCATATGATTGAAACTGAAACCGGAGCAAGCACTGCAACTATTTCAAGGGTTAAACGTTGTTTGAATTACGGGAATGATGCGTACTCAATGGCACTTGGAAGATTAAAGGAAGATAATGCCTGAAATAAATAAAAGCAAGCAGACCGCGTGGAATATGCACATCGGTTGCTTGCTTTTTTATATGTACACCTTTGTCTATGAACGTATCCTCTAATTTTCAATTAAGTAGGCGCGCACCAGAGTAGAACACATATTTATAACCAGTTAGATAACAGTTGTGCATATGAATTTTCTAACTCTTTGGGAACTCTAAAAGGAATGCTATAATGGTTAAATGGAAATTAGAATGGGGGCTGTTTTGCATGTACGATTTTCGCGAGTGGAAACATGTGTTTAAACTCGATCCTAATAAGGAAATTTCAGATGAAGCACTCGAAAAGGTTTGTGAATCGGGTACGGATGCTATTATTGTCGGAGGAACAGATGGTGTTACACTAGAAAATGTTCTGGACTTAATGGCCCGCGTTAGGCGTTATACATTGCCTTGTGTGCTTGAAGTATCAAATATAGAATCCATAACCCCGGGATTTGATTTGTATTTTATACCATCTGTTTTAAATAGCAGGAATCCGGATTGGATTCTTGGTTTGCATAAAGAAGCAATTAAAGAATTTGGCCACATGATTAATTGGGACGAAATGCATGTGGAAGGATATTGCATCATGAATGCTGATTGTAAGGCAGCAGATTTAACGGATGCCAATACCGATTTGACGGAAGAAGATGCGGCAGCCTATGCTCTTGTGGCAGAAAAAGTATTAAATTTGCCTATTTTTTATTTGGAATACAGCGGAAAGTATGGGGATCCAGCACTTGTCAAGACCGTTAAAAATACATTGATGAATACAACGCTATTCTACGGCGGAGGGATTACAAGCATCGAAAAAGCTGAGGAAATGTCCAGCTTGTCAGATGTAATTGTAGTCGGAAACCTCGTCTATGAGGATTTAAAAACGGCTCTCTTGACAGTAGATTCTGCCAAAAAGAATAAATAAAATTGTCGTTAAAGCCATTGGATGAAGTATAATAAGAACAAATGTTCGTTAGGGTGGTGTCATAATGCAATTCTTAACAGATCGACTGTTAACGGGATTAAATAATAAACAAAAAGAGGCTGTACAAGCTACGGATGGACCTTTGCTAATTATGGCCGGAGCGGGCAGTGGGAAGACAAAGGTACTTACCCACCGCATTGCCTTTCTAATTGTAGAAAAAGAAGTAGCACCGTGGAATATTCTTGCCATTACGTTTACCAATAAGGCAGCAAGAGAAATGAAGGAAAGAATTCAGGGAATCCTAGGCGGCGCTGCAGAGGATATTTGGATTTCTACTTTCCACTCAATGTGCGTGCGAATCCTGCGCCGTGATATTGACCGAATTGGTATGAATCGCAATTTCTCAATTCTTGACCCAGGTGATCAGCAAACGGTTATTAAGCAAATAATGAAAGAGAAGAATATTGATACGAAGAAATTCGATCCTAAGACGATTCTTGGGTCCATTTCCTCTGCCAAAAATGAATTGATCAACTATGAGGAATTTGCGAACAGTGCAGGCAATTACTATGAGCAAACAGTAGCTGATCTTTATACAGAGTATCAGAAGCGACTCCGTAAAAATCAGGCATTGGACTTTGATGATTTGATTATGAAGACATTTGAACTTTTTGATAAGGTTCCGGAAGTACTGGAATTCTATCAAAGAAAGTTTCAATATATTCACGTGGATGAGTATCAGGATACGAACCGTGCACAATATATGCTTGTAAAGAAATTGGCACAGCGTTTTAAAAACCTATGTGTAGTTGGTGATTCCGATCAGTCCATCTATCGCTGGCGTGGTGCTGATATTGCCAACATTCTCTCCTTTGAAAAGGATTATCCTGATGCCAATGTTATTTTGCTTGAGCAGAATTATCGCTCCTCAAAACGGATTTTAGCGGCTGCCAATGGAGTAATTAACAACAACCTGAATCGTAAGGAAAAGAATTTGTGGACAGAAAACCTGGAAGGGAATAAGTTGGCATATTACCGTGCGGACAGTGAACAAGGTGAAGCACAGTTCGTTGCTGGAAAGATTAAAGAGCTGACAGAACAGCAAGGGAAGAAGCTATCTGATATTGCCATTTTGTACCGTACGAATGCTCAGTCAAGGGTAATGGAGGAAGTTCTGCTTAAATCCAATATTCCATATACGATTGTTGGCGGTATTAAGTTCTATGATCGTAAAGAGATTAAAGATATTCTTGCTTATCTGCGACTCATTGCCAATCCGGACGATGATATTAGCTTGCGCAGGGTCATCAATGTTCCAAAGCGTGGAGTTGGAGCAAGCTCAGTTGATAAAATTGCTAATTATGCTGCCGATCATGATATTTCTATGTATCAGGCTATGATGGAGCTTGAATTTATTGGACTTAGCGGTAAAGCTTATAATGGGGCTGCTGAATTCAGGGACCTAATTAAAAACTATACGCAAATGCAGGAATTCCTGTCTGTTACAGAATTAATAGAAGAAGTCATTGAAAAATCAGGGTATCGAAAGTCGTTGGAAATTGAGAAGACGATTGAAGCAGAAACACGCCTAGAGAATATTGATGAGTTCTTATCTGTTACGAAAAACTTTGAAAAGGGCAGTGATGATAAGAGCCTGGTTGCCTTCTTAACAGACCTTGCTCTTGTTGCGGACATTGACCGTATGGATGAGGATGAAGCCGTGACAGATGGCGTTGTATTAATGACACTTCACTCGGCAAAAGGGCTGGAATTCCCTGCTGTATTCCTGATTGGACTTGAAGAAGGTGTCTTCCCGCATAGCCGTGCCTTAATGGAAGAAGCGGAAATGGAAGAAGAACGACGGCTTGCTTATGTTGGGATCACACGGGCTGAACGTGAATTATTTATTACGAATGCACAGATGCGTACATTATATGGACGTACTAATCTGAACCCTGTATCTCGCTTTATTAAAGAAATTCCACAGGATTTAATTGAACTGTTAAATCCGCCTGAAGAGCAAAGGCAGTCAAGACCTTCCTTTATGCATTCAGGTTCAGGTACAAGAACTAGAACGGGTATAAATGGTGCCGGTCTTAACAATTCAGGAATCAATGGTGCAGCAAGACCTAAAACTGTCGGAAGATCGATGATGAATGAGTCCGGCGGAGAAAAACTCGACTGGCAGGTTGGCGATAAAGCGGCCCATGGTAAATGGGGCGTAGGTACAGTTGTCAGCGTAAAAGGAAGCGGAGACGGTCTGGAGCTGGATATTGCATTCCCATCTATGGGCATCAAACGACTCCTTGCCAAATTTGCACCAATCACAAAACAATAGTCCGCAAGAGAAACATTGAGTAGAGAGGGCTGAAAATATGGATATAAAAGAAGCGCAAAAACGAGTGGCTGAGCTTCAATCACTATTAAACCAATATGGATATGAATATTATGTTCTCGACCAGCCATCAGTTCCTGATTCTGTATATGATCAAACATACAAAGAGTTGGTGGAATTAGAGGGTCTATATCCGGAACTGCAAACTCCGGATTCACCTACTCAAAGAGTTGGTGGACAAGTTCTCGATACGTTTGCAAAAGTGGAACATATTACACCGATGCTAAGTCTTGGTAACGCCTTTAACGAAAGTGATTTGCGTGATTTTGACCGCCGAGTAAATTCAGGACTTGGTACAGACCGTTATTCTTATATATGTGAATTAAAAATAGATGGATTGGCGGTTTCCCTGCGTTATGAAGAAGGACTGTTTGTTAAAGGAGCTACAAGAGGAAATGGAACAATTGGTGAGGATATTACGGCTAATCTTAAAACCATTCGTTCCATCCCACTCCGATTGAATGAACCAGTTACATTTGAAGTACGCGGTGAGGCATATATGCCAAAGAAATCGTTTGTTTCCTTAAATGCAAAGAAGGAAGAAAATGGGGAAGAACCATTTGCCAATCCACGAAATGCAGCAGCAGGATCCTTGCGTCAGCTTGATCCGCGCATAGCTGCTTCGCGAAATTTGGATATTTTCCTTTATGGGATTGGTGAAACAGGAGAAACGGGTGTTGAATCCCATGGAGAAGGACTTGACTTTCTTCAAAAATTAGGACTGAAAACCAATCCGCATCGCAGAAGATGTGCTACGATTGAAGATGTATTAGAGTATATTGAGGAATGGTCAGCCAAAAGGCCTGAGCTTGATTATGATATTGATGGAATCGTCATCAAAGTCGATTCACTTTCTCAGCAAGAGGAATTAGGATATACTGCAAAAAGTCCAAGATGGGCGATTGCTTATAAATTCCCTGCAGAGGAAGTCATCACTATTCTTCGCGATATTGAATTGACTGTCGGACGTACAGGCGTTATTACGCCAACCGCCTTATTGGACCCAGTAAGAGTAGCAGGTACAACAGTTAAACGAGCTTCACTTCATAATGAGGACCTAATCCGTGAAAAAGATATTCGTCTTGGAGACCATGTTGTCGTGAAAAAAGCTGGAGATATTATTCCAGAGGTAGTCAATGTCTTGTTTGAAAAGCGAACAGGGGAAGAAAAGGAATTTCATATGCCAACGCATTGCCCTGATTGCGGTAGTGAGCTTGTTCGTTTGGAAGGAGAGGTAGCTCTGCGCTGCATCAATCCAAAGTGTCCAGCCCAGATTAAAGAGGGGATGATTCACTTTGTTTCACGAAATGCCATGAATATTGATGGCCTGGGTGAAAAAGTTATCATTCAATTATTCGATGAATCGTTAATTAAGGATGTAGCGGACATATATAAATTGACATATGACCAGCTGATCAATTTGGAGCGTATGGGAGATAAATCAGCGAACAATCTTTTGAACGCTATTGAAGCTTCTAAGAGCAACTCGTTGGAGCGTCTTTTATTTGGACTGGGAATCCGTCATGTTGGTGCTAAGGCTGCCAGAATTCTCGCAGAAGAATTTGAAGACATGGGTCGTCTAATGTCTGCAAATGTAGCTGAATTGACAGCTATCAATGAAATTGGGGACAAAATGGCTGATGCGGTTGTGACTTATTTTAATCAGGAAGAATGCCAGCAATTGATCAATGAATTAAAAAATGCTGGGGTTAATATGCTCTATAAAGGTAAAAAGAAAAATATAGCTGAGGCTACAGATAGTTATTTTTCTGGAAAAACCATCGTACTTACAGGAAAGATGGAAAAGTACGGACGAACTGAAGCAAAAGAGTTGATTGAAGCTTTAGGTGGAACGGTAACAGGTAGCGTAAGTAAAAAGACAGACTTAGTAATAGCCGGAGAAGATGCCGGATCAAAATTAAAAAAAGCCCAGGATTTAGGAATTGAAATATGGGATGAAAGCAATTTACTGGAAGAACTGGGCAAGCAGGGATAGAGGTGTAGGGATGAAGCGTTTGATAGCAATAACCATGGTACTGGCACTTATGCTTGTAGGCTGCGCACCACAATTTGATAAGGATGAGGTAGTAGAGGATAATACCGAGAAAGATTCCAAGAAAGAGTCTTCCATTATTCCCGAATATCAAATCTCCGACAATTATTATCAAACGATGCTGCCTTATCAGATAAGCAGTTCCAGAGGTCTTGTGGTTTCAAACATTAATACGCGACTTGATTTGGAAGAGTTTGAAACAGGGCTGATGAGATTGTCTCATGACCCATTCTCAACGGAGGAATATATTTTTAGAGAAGGTCAGTTATTGGACACGAAAACGATTAAAAGCTGGCTGAATCGTAAATATACAAAAGGGCAGTTGAAAGAGAACAAACTGACTGCTGAGGACAACGTCGGCTTAAACCCTTTAGATGATGGGAAGGGTGATATTGAGGAAAGATATGAGAAAAATCCAGAATATCTTGCCCATATTTTAGAGCATGATTATCTGATCAAAACAGATGATAATAAAGTTGAGTTGGGCGGCATTTCGATAGGGCTTGCCTTGAATTCAGTATTTTATTATCAAAAGGAAAAGTATGGGGAAACGTACGAAATAAAAATTGAAGAAGATAAACTGCTTGAAGAAGGTCAAAAAATTGCAGCTGAAGTTGTGAAACGAATTAGAACAATGGAAGGCGGAGAAACCGTTCCGATTATGGTTGCTTTATTTGAACAAGGAAGCAAGGATGCGGTTGTGCCTGGGAATTTTATTTCTTATACAAAAGTAGGAGAGAAAAGTAATAAGATTTCCAAATGGACAAACGTACAAGAAGAGTATTATTTGTTCCCATCCAATAAAGCAACAAAGGATTTCCGTGATGATGCAACGACCTTTGCTAATTTTAAGCAGGATGTTGAAGAATACTTCCCTAATTTTAATGGAGTAATTGGAAAAGCCTTTTATGTGAATAAAGAATTGCAAAAGCTGACCATCTCCATAGATATGCAGTTTTACGGAAAAACAGAGGTTATTGGATTTACACAATATGTGGCTGGATTGGTGAAATCGAGTTTCCCTGAATATTTATCGGTGGAGACAAAAATTGCATCTTCCAATGGACAGGAATCACTCATTGTGAAAAAGGCAAATTCCAAAGAACCAGATGTGTATATATATAATGAATAAACAGAGCTACCCATTGTGGTAGCTTTTTTGTGGATATAGATATGTAGTTAGTTTCTTGTGAAGATTTTGAATATAAACTATATTAGATGACTTACAAGCTTCCAATAGAGTAGAATAAAAAGGGGTTACTACAGAAATATAGGGAGGGAATCAAATGGTACAAGCATATAAGCACGAACCACTTACTGATTTTTCTGTAAGCGAAAACAAAAAAGCGTTTGAGGATGCTTTGGGATTAGTAGATAGCTATCTTGGCAAGGACTATGATTTGATTATCGGTGGAGAAAGAGTATCTACAGATGATAAAATTGTTTCCATTAGCCCATCAGATAAAAAAGTAGTAGTAGGCCGCGTTTCCAAGGCAAATAAAGATTTAGCAGAAAAGGCAATGCAGGAGGCACTAAAAGCTTACAAGACTTGGAGTAAAACGAAACCTGAAGTGCGTGCAGATGTTTTATTTAAAGCAGCTGCCATTATTCGCCGCAGAAAGCATGAATTTTCTGCCATTATGGTAAGAGAAGCGGGAAAACCATGGGTTGAAGCGGATGCGGATACAGCTGAAGCAATTGATTTCCTTGAGTACTATGCTAGACAAATGTTGAAATTAAAGAATGGGCAGCCGGTACAAAGCCGTCCTAATGAATATAATAGATATGACTACATACCACTGGGAGTGGGAATTATTATTTCCCCATGGAACTTCCCATTTGCGATTATGGCCGGTACATGCGTAGCAGCTGTTGTTACGGGTAATACAGTATTGCTAAAACCAGCTTCCACAACACCGGTCGTGGCTGCTAAGTTCGTAGAGGTTATGGAAGAGGCCGGTCTTCCTGCAGGCGTTATTAACTTTGTACCTGGAAATGGAAGTGAAGTGGGAGACTATCTTGTTGATCATCCGCAAACTCGTTTTGTCAGCTTCACAGGTTCCCGTGAAGTTGGAACCAGGATTTACGAGAGAGCTTCTAAGGTACAGGAAGGCCAAATTTGGCTGAAGCGTGTTATCGCTGAAATGGGCGGTAAAGATACAATTGTCGTAGATTCAGATGCTGATCTTGAATTGGCTGCCAAGTCAATCGTTGCGTCAGCGTTTGGATTTGCCGGACAAAAATGCTCTGCTTGTTCAAGAGCTGTTATTGTAGAAGATGTGTATGATAGAGTACTGGACAGAGCGATTGAATTGACAAAAGAATTGACTGTAGGAGATCCGACCGATTCTGCTACATTTATGGGACCAGTCGTGGATGCTTCTGCATTCAAGAAAATAACCGAGTACATTGAGATTGGCAAAAATGAGGGTCGCCTCATGACAGGCGGAGAATCGGATGATTCCAAAGGATTCTTTGTTCAACCGACCATTATAGCCGATTTGGCACCTGATGCTCGAATTATGAAAGAAGAAATCTTCGGTCCTGTTGTAGCATTCAGCAAAGCCCGTAACTTTGATGAAGCAATTGAAATAGCTAATAATACAGATTACGGATTGACAGGCGCTGTAATTACTAGAAATCGTGCACACCAAGAAAAAGCCCGTGAAGATTTCCATGTTGGAAACCTATACTTTAATAGAGGCTGTACAGGTGCGATAGTCGGCTACCAACCATTTGGCGGCTTCAATATGTCCGGTACGGATTCAAAAGCAGGCGGTCCTGACTACTTAACATTGCATATGCAAGCTAAAACTACATCTGAAACCTATTAATATATATGGCTATATTAAAGCTCCTCTCCGATTGTTTTCGGTGGGGATCTTTTTTATTAACAGGGGGAATAAGAGTCTATTAACATAAAAAATTTGATTGAGGGGGAAATCAAATTTTTTAAGCAAACTATCAAAAATAATAAGCTTTTGAGTTTCTTGGGTAAGAAAACTAAGACTTTTAATGGAGAAATGAGCGAAAGAGCACTTTATTGGGCGGATTTTGGTAGGAATTGAGCGGAAACAGAAATTTATGAGCGAATAGGTTTTTATTGAGCGGAAATAGATCCTAATGAGTGATAATCATAGTTTTTTAGCGATTGTTACTTTGATTGAGCGAGATTATCAATCAGTCGTCTTGTGTTCAAGATAAAGTTAAGAATATCAAAATGGTTATTGTCTATGAAATTCATACTATACCTGTAATCTCTAAATATTACATTTCTCCTTAGTTTGTGAGATGTTTTACCCTATTTTATAAAATATGCAAAATTTTACTGCAAAATAGTTTGCAAAAACCACAAACTGTTATATAATACAAAATATAATAATTTTTCTGTTTTATAACAAAACATACAGGTAAAGGAAGTGAATGTCTTACATGGCAGTACAAACGAATGGAATCAATATTCTTGGAAAAATGGAGAATGGTTTTGATGAGATATTGACTCCGGAAGCTCTTGAATTCATTGAGAATCTGGAAAGGCACTTTGGATCAAGGCGAAAGGAATTGCTTGAGCAGCGTACCAAGCGCCAAGAAGAAATTGATAATGGTAAACTTCCAGACTTTTTGCCGGAGACAAAAAGTGTTCGTGAAGGTGATTGGACAATTGCACCTTTACCACAGGACCTGCAGGATAGAAGAGTTGAAATTACAGGACCTGTAGATCGGAAAATGGTGATTAATGCTTTAAATTCAGGCGCTAAATGCTTTATGGCTGATTTTGAAGACGCCAACTCCCCAACATGGAAAAACAATATTGAAGGCCATATTAATCTCCGCGATGCTGTAAACCGTACAATTACTTTTGAAAATCCAAACGGTAAAAAATATAAATTAAATGACGAAACTGCTGTTCCCATCATTCGACCAAGAGGTTTTCATTTGGAAGAAAAAAATGTCACGTTGGAAGGACAGCCGATCTCCGGTGGACTTTTTGACTTTGGACTTTACTTCTTCCATAATGCAAAGACCTTACTCGAAAATGGAAGCGGTCCCTACTTTTACTTGCCTAAAATAGAGAGTCATCTGGAAGCACGCTTATGGAATGACGTCTTCGTTTATGCACAAAATCACCTAGGTATTCCACAAGGTTCCATTAAAGCAACTGTCCTCATTGAAACCATCCTTGCAGCATTTGAAATGGATGAAATTCTGTATGAATTGAAGGATCATTCAGCCGGTTTAAACTGTGGAAGATGGGATTATATTTTCAGCTATCTGAAGAAATTCAGAAACCATGATTCTATCATTCTACCGGATCGATCTGTTGTCACAATGGCTGTGCCATTCATGTCTGCCTATTCCCAGTTGGCCATTAAAACCTGCCATAAACGGAATGCACCAGCTATTGGCGGCATGGCTGCACAAATCCCGGTTAAAAATGATGAAAAAGCAAATGAAGAGGCCTTTGCCAAGGTAAAGGCTGATAAGGAACGCGAAGCGAAAAATGGCCATGATGGAACATGGGTCGCCCATCCTGCTCTTGTACCAGTGGCAAAGGAAGTATTTGACCACTATATGCCGAAGCCGAATCAAATCGATAAAAAGCGTGACGATGTTCAGGTTACAGCAACTGATCTCCTCGAGGTGCCAGAGGGCTCCATCACAGAGCAAGGTGTTCGGACTAATATTAATGTTGGAATTCAATATATAGAATCCTGGCTTAATGGAAGAGGTGCAGCACCGATTAATAATCTGATGGAGGATGCAGCTACTGCTGAAATCTCCCGAGCTCAAGTGTGGCAATGGTTACGTCATCCTAAAGGTGTATTGGATGATGGACGCAAGATTGATATGGAGATGTACAAAACATTAAAAGAAGAAGAGCTGCAAAAGATTAAACAGGATCTTGGTGAAGAACGTTTTGAGAATGGGCGTTTCACCGAAGCAGCAGAGCTTTTTGATAAATTGATTATCAGTGATGAGTATTATGACTTCTTGACTTTACCTGCCTACGAAATTCTATAAAACAAATCATTAGGTTTCATATAAAAGGAGGAAGTACAAAAGATGAGAGAAGAACTGATTAAACAAATAGAGGCTGAGTGGAAAGATGAAAGATGGGAAGGAATTGAACGTTCTTATACAGCAGAAGATGTATTAAAACTGCGTGGTTCCATGCAAATTGAACACACTTTAGCAAGAAGAGGTTCCGAAAAGCTTTGGAATTACCTTAAAACAGAGGATTATATTAATGCGCTAGGTGCATTAACAGGTAATCAGGCTGTCCAACAGGTAAAAGCAGGATTAAAAGCGATTTACTTAAGCGGATGGCAAGTTGCTGCAGATGCGAACCTTTCCGGAAATATGTATCCTGACCAATCTTTATACCCAGCCAATAGCGTACCGGCTGTCGTAAAACGTATAAACCAGGCGCTTCAACGTGCGGATCAAATCCACTACTCAGAAGGTAAAGAAGATATCGATTGGTTCCAACCGATTGTTGCTGATGCTGAAGCAGGCTTTGGCGGTCAGTTGAATTGTTTTGAACTGATGAAAGGCATGATTGAAGCAGGTGCAGCAGGTGTTCACTTTGAAGATCAGCTATCTTCTGAAAAGAAATGCGGCCATTTGGGCGGTAAAGTACTTCTTCCAACGCAAACAGCAGTGAGAAACCTAATTGCAGCTCGTCTTGCTGCAGACGTAATGGGTGTCCCAACTATTCTGATTGCCCGCACGGATGCGGATGCAGCTGACTTAATCACAAGTGATATTGATCCTACTGATAAGGAATTTATCACAGGTGAAAGAACTCCTGAAGGATTCTATCGTACGAAGGCAGGCATTGATCAAGCAATTGCAAGGGGACTTTCTTATGCACCATACGCAGATTTAATCTGGTGTGAAACATCTGAGCCTAATCTTGAGGATGCGAAGAAATTTGCCGATGCCATCCATGAAAAATATCCAAATAAAATATTAGCCTATAACTGTTCACCATCCTTCAACTGGAAGAAAAAATTGGATGATGATACCATTGCAAACTTCCAAAAGGAAATCGCGAAAATGGGCTACAAATTCCAATTCGTTACACTTGCCGGATTCCATGCCCTGAATCATAGCATGTTTGAATTAGCAAGAGGATACAAAGAGCGCGGAATGGCTGCCTATTCTGAGCTGCAACAGAATGAATTTGCAAGCGAACAATACGGCTACACAGCAACAAGACACCAACGTGAAGTAGGAACTGGCTATTTTGATGAAGTAGCACAGGTTATTACTGGAGGAACTTCTTCTACAACGGCCCTAAAAGGTTCTACGGAAGAAGAGCAATTCCAAGAAGCCTAATATACAAAAGGAATCTGAAACTTATTCAGATTCCTTTTTTTATATTTGGAAAATGAATCTCCAAACTATTTGAATAACCGAAGTATTTTCGAGCTATTCTGCTGACAAAAAACAGGTCATAGGTGGAAAAAGGTTGAGTTATCTATCGGGTCTTTGAAAGAAATGTATAAGTGACTGGTCAAAGAAGGAAGATTGATTTATAAAAAGGTGTAGTATGTCGTATTTTATCAACAATTGAGATTAATGGATTTTTCAAATCACGACAAACTTTTCCCGGGCAATAATTCGGTGATCAGGGGAATAATTCCATCTTTCTTTATTTAATTGTCTATAAGCTAGTTTCTGTGGTTAATTCCGATTGCTTTAACGCGCGAAAGTTTGGTATTATCATAATAATTGTATTTGGAGCACGTAGCAAAATGGAGGTGTATGAAATGACTCGCATTTCAAAAGAAGAAGTAAATCATGTTGCTAATTTGTCAAGATTAGCTATTACAGAAGAAGAAACTGAAAGGTTACAAAAACAGTTGGATTCAATTATTACGTTTGCTGAACAATTGAATGAGTTAGATACTGAAAATATCGAACCTACTACACATGTTTTACATATGAAGAATGTCTTGAGAGAAGACAAGGCATCTAAAGGATTGCCTAGGGAAGAAGTACTGAAAAATGCTCCTGACCATCAAGATGGACAAATACGTGTACCGGGAATAATGGAGTAGTCAGGGAGGGAAAATCATGTCTTTATTTGATCGTAAAATAGCGGACTTGCATGAGTCGCTTCGTAAAAAGGAATTATCAGTAACAGATCTAGTTTCAGAATCCTTTTCTAAAATAAAAAAAGTTGAAGACAATGTAAATGCATTTCTAACATTAAATGAGGAAAATGCATACAAAGAAGCTGAAAAACTGGATGAACAGCTAGTTTCCGGAGAAATCGGCGGTCCTTTATTTGGAATGCCAATTGGAATTAAAGATAATATTGTAACTAAGAATCTTCGCACGACCTGTGCCAGCAAAATATTGGACAATTTTAACCCGATTTATGACGCAACAGTTGTGGAAAAGTTAAAACAAGAGCAAACCATCACAATTGGTAAGTTGAACATGGATGAATTCGCGATGGGTTCTTCCACAGAAAATTCAGGTTACAAAAAAACAGCTAATCCATGGGATTTAGAACGTGTGCCTGGAGGTTCTTCAGGTGGATCAGCGGCTGCGGTTGCGGCTGGTGAAGTCCCATTTAGCCTGGGGTCAGATACAGGCGGTTCTATCCGTCAACCGGCTTCCTTCTGTGGGGTTGTAGGGATGAAGCCGACATACGGACGTGTATCCCGTTATGGTTTAGTAGCATTTGCTTCTTCATTGGACCAAATTGGGCCGATTACACGTAATGTAGAGGATAATGCTTATTTATTAAATGCCATAGCCGGACTGGATCCAATGGACGGAACTTCAGCGCATATTGAGGTGCCAGATTTTACAAGGGCATTAACTGGTGATGTAAAGGGGCTTAGGATTGCTGTACCGAAAGAATATCTTGGCGAAGGCGTGACTGAGGAAGTGCGTCAGTCAGTCCTCAATTCATTGGCGGTTCTGGAGAAATTGGGCGCTACATATGAAGAGGTATCTCTGCCGCATTCTAAATATGCTCTATCAGCGTATTATTTATTGTCTTCTTCTGAAGCATCTGCAAACCTTTCTCGTTTTGACGGTGTTCGTTATGGACACAGAACGGAAAACCCACAGAACTTACTCGAAATGTATAAGCAATCGAGAGCTGAGGGCTTTGGGGATGAAGTGAAAAGACGGATTATGCTTGGTACCTTTGCATTAAGCTCCGGTTACTATGATGCATACTACAAAAAAGCACAAAAAGTCCGTACATTAATTAAACAGGATTTCGAAAACGTATTTGATCAGTATGATGTCATTGTAGGACCTACTACACCAACTCCTGCATTTAAATTGGGTGAAAACACAAGTGATCCGATGACAATGTACATGAATGATATTTTAACCATTCCTGTTAATCTTGCCGGAGTGCCGGGAATTTCTGTTCCTAATGGATTCAGTAAAGGTCTACCGCTTGGTTTACAAATTATTGGGAAGCATTTTGACGAAAGCACGGTTTATAAAGTTGCTCATGCTTTTGAACAGGCGACAGATTTTCATAAACAAAAACCGTCTCTACAGGGGGTGGAGTAATTGAAATACGAAACAGTCATTGGACTTGAGGTCCATGTTGAATTAAAAACAGAGTCCAAAATATTCTCATCCTCTCCGAACCAATTTGGAGCGGAACCTAATACGAATACATCTGTCATTGATCTTGGATACCCAGGTGTATTGCCTGTATTAAACAAAAAAGCAGTCGAATTTGCGATGAAAGCAGCAATGGCACTGAACTGTGAAGTGGCGACTGATACAAAATTTGACCGTAAAAACTATTTCTATCCGGATAATCCGAAAGCTTATCAAATTTCGCAGTTTGATAAACCGATTGGAGAGAATGGCTGGATTGAAATTGAGGTAAATGGTGAGAAGAAAAGAATCGGAATCACACGTCTTCATTTAGAAGAAGATGCAGGGAAATTGACACATACTGCTGATGGCTATTCCTTGTGTGATTATAACAGGCAGGGAACACCGCTTATCGAGATTGTTTCTGAGCCGGATATCCGTACACCGGAGGAAGCATATGCATACCTTGATAAACTAAAAACGATTATTCAGTACACAGGTGTGTCCGATTGTAAGATGGAAGAAGGAAGCTTACGCTGTGATGCAAATATTTCCTTACGCCCATATGGTCAGGAAGAGTTCGGTACGAAGACGGAATTGAAGAACTTAAACTCCTTCAACTTTGTTCGTAAAGGACTTGAGTTTGAACAACAAAGACAAGCCGAAGTATTGAATGAAGGCGGGGAAATTCAGCAGGAAACTCGCAGATTTGATGAAGCAACTGGGGCAACTCTTTTAATGCGTGTTAAAGAAGGTTCTGATGATTATCGTTATTTCCCTGAACCGGATTTAGTCGAATTATATATCGATGATGAGTGGAAAAACCGAGTGCGTGCAGAAATTCCTGAATTGCCGGATGCACGAATCAAGCGTTATACAGAAGAATTCGGACTGCCGGCCTATGATGCGGGTGTGCTAACTGTAACAAGAGAAACAGCCGATTTCTTTGAAGCAACCACAGCTGCTGGGGCAGAACCTAAGCAGGCTTCCAACTGGATTATGGGTGAGCTTTCAGCTTACTTAAAAACGTCTCAAAAAGAACTGCATGACACGGCTCTTACTCCAGAAGGATTAGCTGGCTTAATCAAATTGATTACGGACGGTACAATCTCTTCGAAAATTGCTAAAACTGTATTTAAAGAATTAGTGGAGCATGGTGGAAATCCTGAAACGATTGTAAAGGAAAAAGGTCTTGTACAGATTTCTGATGAGGGAGCCTTACGTACAATCGTCACAGAAATATTGGATAAGAATCCTCAATCAATTGAGGACTTTAAAAATGGTAAGCAAAAAGCGGTTGGATTCCTTGTTGGGCAAATGATGAAAGCAACAAAAGGGCAAGCCAATCCGCAAATGGTCAATAAATTGATCATGGAAGAGCTTCAAAAAAGATAAATGGTAACTGACAGCCTCCCTATATGTATGGGAGGCTTTTTAAGTATCGCTGGAAAGCCAACAGTCTTTGTCTGCTTTTTTTAGGTTCCTCTCTGTCGGAAAGTTTGTTATGGTAGATATATACATATTTTCAGATTAGTCAGTTATTTAGGTATTAACAACTTTGGTAAGGGGAGGTTTTTTTGATGAGTAGAAAGAATATACGTGATAGTGAAAAGGGGTGAAAGGATTGAAGCATGAAAAGATGACGAAAACAAGTTACCTGATTGGGCTGCTCTTTGGGTTGAGCGCGATCATTTATTTTTTTGCGGCCAACTGGGGAGGAATAGACCGCTATGTGAAAATAGCATTAATCGTAATTTTAATGCTTTTATTTTACGGAGTAAGCTATGGCTTTTCAAAATGGAAGCAGCATCAGCAGGACGTGGGAGCCTGGATATTTTGGGGAGGATCAATCGCATTTGGAGTAGCGGTAGCACTTTTGGGGCAGGTATATAATTCACACGCTGATAGCTATACATTATTTTTAGTGTGGCTGATTCCCTCTGTCCTGTTAGCTGTGTTTACCCAATATCCGATATTTTTTGTTCAATCCTACATACTTTTGAATATAACGGTATACACGTATTTCTTTCCTTTAAATAGCTGGATTGATAGAAGTGATACAGAGCACACAATAATTCTTCTGGGAGTCATTATCTTAAACATTGCTTGTCTGTATGGCTTCTCAAAAAGAGGACCAAGGCTTATTTCTTATTTATCCAGCGCCTGGATTCAGTTATTATCTATTGAACTGACTATCCGGTGGACATCTATCTATTTATTTAATGAGGATCATGCTTTTTCTTATATCGGGATCGTTGTCTATCTGGCAGTTGCCCTCATTTCAGGCTGGATTTTCTATGACTATATGAATAACAGACAGAATAAAGTAGTTACTGTCATTGTTTCTTTAGGAATTTCCATCATTCTCATAGCGCAGTTTATCATGGTTTCATCATGGATAAATGGATTCTTAGCTTATTTTGTTGGGTTACTTATTGCAATCACCCTCGTTATTTTGGGCTCTAAATGGCTGGCTAAACTCACTGCTTCCAAAACAAACGATGAAAATAACTTTATCCCAACACTTATTAAGCTAGTCTTTGTTTTCTTGGCAGTTTTACTTTTATCCTCCTCTTTAATCGGTATGCTTTATTTGATTGGATTAGGAGAGGATATCGCATGGTTAATGGTGAGTTTGGTCATTCTCGTTCCGATTGGCAGTCATATTGCCAGGGAGCATTCCATTCTCCGATACACAGTGATGTTGACGGGATGGCTTATTTCATCTTCGATTCTGTGGTATCACTCAGGCGTTGTTCTAATCATCTATTTACTCCTGATTGGCTATACAACCTGGCGTGAAAGGGAGAGAATCATATATCCTTTGGGTTTAGGTGGGACGATTTATGCAGTGGTACTCCTGCTTTATGAATTATTCTCAGGAATATCAGGTGAGTTGGTCGTCATTCTACTGATTGCATTAGCCTTTGGACTTTACTTTTGGCTAAAAAATCCGTATACAAAAGGGTGGAACCTGGTTGCAATTCTGACACTTTGGCTCATTCTTACGTTTTTCTCGGAAAACAGTGTACTTTACTACCTTTACAATTTCAGTTATCTTTTCTTCTTGGTTTATTTTACGTACCGTGTTGTACATAAAAGAAATCACTGGTTAGAGTATGCTGCTATTCTTTATCTGATCGGATACCTCGGTTATAAATACTATGATTTATTTTGGACACTGCTCCATAAGTCGATTACCTTTGCGATTGTAGGAGCAATATTCTTCTCTATAGCAATTTATCTGGATAAGAAAACAGAAAGAAACAATAGCACGGGGCGATTCGAATTTGTCCTGAGGAGTGTGCGTAAATGGGCACCAATCGTATTCGTTCAGCTAATTATCCTGTTCGTGATAATTTTTCAGAAGGAAACGATCTTACGGAATGGGACAGATATTATCCTAAAAGTAGAGCCGGTTGACCCGCGTTCTATTTTACAGGGGGATTATGTTCAATTATCCTATAATATTAGCCAGATAGATTCCGATGAGCATTATGATCGTGTATATGTGCTTGTGGAAAAGGATTCAAAAGGGATTTATCAAATGAAAGGGATATATGATACTATAGAAGAAGCGAAAAAAGAAAGAACAGATGACCATCAAGTGATTGTTACAGGAAAAGCAAATGGAAATACGATTACCTATGGCATTGAGAATTTTTTCATTGAAGAAGGCACGGGGATAGAAGTAGAACAGAATGCTAAATATGCAAATATAAAAGTCGGCAGTAATGGGGATGCCATTTTGATCAGTGTGTCATCAAATCTGCCCGAAGATAAGTAAAATTAGCAATTGTTTTATCACGGATGTATAATAGTAGAGGTATTTTTTTAACAGATATATTAACTCCGAATTTGTAATATAGGATGATGATTAATTATGAAAAAGGCAAGGATAATATACAATCCTACCTCCGGGAAAGAAGCATTTAAAAGACAGTTACCTGAGGTTTTGGAAATTTTAGAGAAGGCTGGATATGAAGCTTCCTGTCATGCAACTATTGGAGCGGGCGATGCGACAAGAGCGGCACAAATTGCTGTGGAAAGGCGCTATGACGTGGTTATTGCAGCGGGTGGAGATGGAACGATATACGAAGTGGTAAATGGGTTGGCCGAACAGGAATACCGACCTAAATTGGGAATTATCCCAGTAGGGACCACAAATGATTTTGCTCGCGCCTTACGTATATCAACGAAATCGATACTTGAAGCTGCTGAAACTATCGCAGAAGGGCTTACGATTCCAATTGATATTGGAAAAATGGATAATCGTTATTTCATCAATATAGCAGCTGGTGGCCGCTTAACCGAGCTTTCATATGAAGTCCCAAGCAAGCTGAAAACCAGACTGGGACAGCTGGCATATTATATGAAAGGATTGGAAATGTTGCTGCCGTCTCTTAAGGCGACTCCGGTGTCAATAGAATATGACGGTAAACTGTTTGAAGGTGATGCAATGCTTTTCCTTGTTGCTAACACGAACTCAGTTGCTGGTTTTGAACGCTTAGCACCAGATGCTTCCCTCAATGATGGTATGTTTACACTTTTAATTCTCAAGAAAATTAACCTGCCAGATTTTGTACGTATCGCAGCGTTAGCTTTACGCGGAGAGCATATTCATGACCCATCCGTGATTTATGTGAAGGCAAACCGCATTAAAGTGCATTCATCCGAAAAGCTGCAGTTAAATTTAGATGGAGAGTTTGGCGGTTTGGCACCTGCTGAGTTTGTTAACCTCTATCGTCATTTGGATGTATTCGTGCCGGAAAGCGTACACGAAAAGCAGAAAATAACAGATCGGCATATACTAGTTTCAGACGATGCAGTATTTGATAAACCAGATTTAGACCAACTTCTGTAAGAGGTTGGTTTTTTTATCCCGTTCAAACTGGCATAAACACCTCTATATTAAACGTAAGCAGAAGTTAAATTGGAAGATAAGCGCCAGCAAGAACCCGAGTAGTTCAACTACTCCTCAATGGGAGATGAATGAAAACCCGTTTGAGCAAAGTTTCACTTTATGGTAAAATCCATGGATTATCTGTCTGTCCTGTTTTATGATACAATCATGAGTACTCAATAAAAAATCGAGGTTAGCAAAGAATGACTGAAAAGAAAAAAGCGCCAATTCAAAAAAATGATTATATAGATGTTGTATTTGAAGATCTGACTCATGAAGGCTCCGGAGTTGCAAAAGTGGAAGGGTATCCTATTTTTGTTCCGTTTGGTTTACCGGGAGAAAAAGCCCGCATTAAAGTGACCAAAATTAATAAAGGCTATGCCTTTGGCCGCTTGATGGAGCTATTGGAAGAAAGTCCTGATCGAGTAGAGCCTCCCTGTCCAATTTATCGTCAATGCGGCGGCTGCCAGCTTCAGCATTTATCCTATGAAGGCCAGCTGAAGGCAAAGGAAAAAATGGTTCGGGAAATTATGGCGAGAATCGGAAAATTGCCTGATGTACCGGTCCATCCAGTACTTGGTATGGAACAGCCATGGAATTATCGTAATAAAGCCCAGGTACCTGTTGGAGAAATGGAAGGCGGCTTAG
Organism: Bacillus sp. z14 (2026); assembly: GCF_058313575.1. Classification (NCBI taxonomy): domain Bacteria; kingdom Bacillati; phylum Bacillota; class Bacilli; order Caryophanales; family Bacillaceae; genus Bacillus; species Bacillus sp. z14 (2026). The sequence continues at coordinate 10,004 of NZ_JBZFQK010000012.1, read as the reverse complement.
TTGCTGGATTTTATGCGAAACGTTCACACGAAATCATTAATATGGATGAATGTCTGATTCAGGTAACTGAAAATGACGATACAATCAGGACCGTGAAAATGATTTGTGAGAAGTACCGTGTCCGTGCCTATGATGAACGGAATCATAAAGGATTGCTTCGTCATATTATGGTACGTCATGGACAAGTGACTGGTGAAATTATGGTCGTCCTTGTAACAAGAACACCTGAGCTCCCGCATGCGAGAGAAATCATCAAAGAGATTATAGACGCAGTTCCTGGGGTTAAATCCATTATTCAGAATGTGAATTCCTTGAAGACAAATGTTATTCTCGGGTCGAAAACAACAGTATTATGGGGAGCAGAAGTGATCTATGATTATATCGGCGATGTAAAATTTGCCATCTCTCCGCGTTCCTTCTATCAAGTGAATCCTACTCAGACGAAGGTTCTCTATGATAAGACGCTGGAGTATGCGAATCTATCAGGTAACGAAACGGTTATTGATGCTTATTGCGGAATCGGTACAATTTCCTTATTTTTAGCACAAAAAGCCAAAAAGGTATATGGAGTCGAAATCGTCCCAGAAGCAATCGAAGACGCCAAAAAGAACGCAGAACTAAACGGCATCACCAATGTCGACTTTTCGGTAGGCAGTGCTGAAACCGTCATCCCGGCCTGGTACGAAGAAGGAATCACAGCAGACGTATTAGTTGTCGATCCACCACGTAAAGGCTGTGACGAAAATCTCTTAAACACCATCGCAGAAATGAAGCCGAAAAAAGTCGTCTATGTTTCCTGCAACCCAGCAACATTGGCACGTGACTTAATGTATTTGGAGGAGCATGGATATCAAACGGTGGAAGTGCAGCCTGTGGATATGTTCCCGCAAACGATGCACGTGGAGTGTGTAGCAAAATTAGTATTGAAATAAGGCAGTGCCCCACAGGGCACTGCCTTATTATCCTTATTTTCATTCAGTTTTTTATCCAGATTCTTGTTAATGATTTAAAGATCTTCTAGTTCTTTGTTAACTAAATCTAGCTCTTCTTCCGATTCTTCGAACTTGATATCTCTGATAGGAACTTTGATTGTTTCATTTTCAATTAATTTGTTTATTTCGTCTTTTAAATGACCTTGCACTTTTTCTCTACCTGTTTGAATATTATCTCTAATTGTCTGCTCGATAACTGTGTTAGCTTGTTCATCATATATTTTTGCTTCATCATAGGAAGTCGGAGAGAGTATGGATTGTACCCAGCCTAAATTTTCATCAGATTCAACTAATTCTTTTGCGTAAAATGCAGTTAGTTGAGGCTCTTTAATTGTTAGTATCTTCTCTTTCTCATTGTATTCTACTGTTTTTTCATCAAACTCACCTTTATACCCCCATCTAACTATGGCCTTATATTTCAATTCAACTACCTTTTGCATTCCCATAACCTCGTTATAGAAAAAGTTCCCTTGTTTATCAACAGGTTTAATAGTAGTTGTCACTGGGTTACCTGCTATGTAAGTCTCTTTAACGATATCTTGTATAGCTCCAACCTCTAATTCAGTAATTTTATAGATGTCTTTCCCTAGTGGGGCTATAATCGTTTCTTTTGCTTCAGAGTCTCCGAAAAACACTAAAAATAATCCTACAAGAATTGCTGTAGAAGCTGCTCCAATAATAAATAATTTAACTTTAGTCACGATGTTCTTCCTTTCATAGATGTTTTTAAATTATAGTGAGCGGTGTTATTTTGTTGTGAAATATTTATTCTTAAAGGGAAGAAAATAAATAACAATGAAAAAAAGAAATGAAAGCTAGAATAAAAAAGGGAAATATTTCCTATCTACTTAAGTAGTAGATTCAAACTGTAGGGATTTCTATATATTACTTGTAAGGTTCCTGCTAATGGCCATTCTGATTAAATGGATATGTTTGAACAAAAGAAGAGCTAGTAACTTTATTAAAGTGATAGTAGGAAGTATTGAGAACAACAAAAGAAAAAACCTAATCACCTTTACTATATTAGAATAATATAATTTCAAGCTTATGTGAATAAATAGACAAAAATATTTTTATATTTAATATATTTCGTTAATTATATTTAAATTCTTCTGTAACGATTGTTATTGTACCTTTCCTTACTCAACTATAAGTGCAGATCTCTGTAATTTAATTTTTTAATGTCTGCAGAGAGAAGCTGTTGAACATAAACCCACCAACATCCCATTGTGTTGCCACATACATTCCACACACGTAGAGTGTGTCTCGCAACTTATTTTAAAATAAGGCAGTAAGCCCTCTAAATAGGGGGCACTGCCTTTTTTCGTTTCTTACAAAGGAATTACGAAGTGATACTTAATCCTAATTTCCTCACTAGATTTACAAGTAATTTTTTCTACCAAAATTTGTAGTACCTGTGGAGTTAAGTAATAGAATTGCCCTCGTGGTTTTTAAATAAAACCTTATAAATCTTATCTTTTATAAAAAAGTTTCATAAGAAATCATTTAATAAAATTGGAGTATTACTTCCTTTCTATTTGTCTATACTGATAAAAATAGATTAGGAGAGTAATAGGATGATACTATCTGAAGCGTGGGATTTATATAAAGCTGATAAACAGATCCAAGGATATTCATTTCAGACTTTAAAAGCCTATAATGTCCAATTAAACTTGTTAATCCGGAATCTCGGTGATCGATCCCTTGATGAAATAACCACCGATTCATTAAAGCTTTATCTTGGGAATGTTGCTGATCAATTAAAGGCTGCTAGCCTGAGTCATAGGATACGTTTTATAAAGTCGTTGTTTAGATGGGCTCAAGATGTAAATGTCCTGAATGGTAATCCAGCCGCGAAAATTAAAGAACCGAAACTAGATGTCCGCATACCAAAGTTTTTAACTGAAGTAGAAATTGAGCATTTAAGAGAAGCTTGTGATACAACATTAGAAAATGCATTGTTCGAGTTTATGTATTCAACCGGTTGTCGAATTGGGGAAGCCGTTAATTTGAATCGACAATCTATTAATTTTTCTAACCAGTCCGTAATTGTCTTAGGTAAGGGAAATAAAGAAAGAGAAGTTTACTTTAATACTAGGTGTGATATCTGGTTGAAGAGGTACCTGGATGAGAGAACAGATGATCAAGAAGCTTTATTTGTAACCGTACGTGCTCCTCATCGTATGAGCATAGCTCAAATGAGATATATCATAAAACAGATATCGAAAAGATCTGGCATCAATAAAAGTATTCACCCCCATCAGTTGAGACATAGTTATGCCACTACTTTATTGAATAATGGGGCACCTTTAGAAGTCATTCAAAATTTGATGGGACACGAAAAGAGCGAAACGACTAAAATTTACGCTTATTTAAGTGGGGCATTGCGAAGGGAGTTATATAAAAAGTTTTTCTGATACGATCAAGGGCATTGATCCAAGAAGGATTAATGCCTTTTTATGTTGAACCTCTTATAGAGCTAAAGGGCAGGTTAGCGGAAGAAGGATTATGTCCTTTTTTGTTGAATTTCTTATGGTAGTAACGGAGCAGGTTAAATGAAGTGTGTTGTTTAACTTGTGCTCAAAAATGTCTAGGTAATGGAATAAATTATTATATCAAAAATAACGGAATTGAGGCGAAAAAATGACGGAACGGAAGTGTTTAGAATGCGGTAGTGCAGCAATAGGAGAAGCTAGATGGGCAGGATTTGGAGGCACTTTGCAACCAGCTAAAAAACTGGATTGGAAAGGTGGTTCTAAGATACTTGTTAATGTTTGCACCGAATGTGGTCACATATCTATGAAAGCAGAAAAACCTCATATATTTGAATAGTGATCAATATTCCTAGTAAATTTCTAATTCTCCATAATCGGGGCAGGTTAGTTCAACAAGGAATCGGTTTATTATGGTAATATATGGATTGTGAGATAGTGAGTAAACATTGAAGGAGAGTTAATATGGAAGTTAATGCATTTTTTCTGATGATGCTATTGATTATAGTTTTAAGTGTTAGTCGGGCAAAATCGTACCGATGGACCAAAAAGAAATTGCTGTTTACCGCCTTAGCAGCTTATGCGATCATTGCTGTGGTAACGTTCAGTATCCTATGATTCGCAGAAGGACCACCCTGCTGGGGTGTGTTCCACTCCCTTTTATCGGGGATATTAAAAAAATCACGGCTGTCAAATTGACGGTCTTTTCTTATGCTGCTAAGGGGGCAGGTTAGCTTAATAAGGATAGTTGTAGATAGTTTAAATGGTAAACTATTACAAAAGTGTTGATTTGGAGGAGATTGGATTGTTCTTTGTTGGAATAGCCATTTTAATTGTATTAGTTATCTCTACAAGTACGATAGAAAAGAGTTTAAAGTCGATTCAAAAACAAAATTCTATGGTCATAGAACTTTTAAAGGAAATACGGGATAAACATTAATATGTCTTGTTTCACAAACGGGGCAGGTTAGCTTAATAACATAATCGCAACCGTAAGTTGACAAAGTGCATCTCCCTAAATATGGAACTCATAGTGATGTTTTAATACAATTTAACTATCAAAAGAAAGGGGTGCTATATATGACTTTTAGTGAAAAAATTTTTAAACTTAGAAAAGAGAAAGGCTTATCCCAAGAAGCCTTGGCAGAGAAGTTGAACACTACGAGGCAGGCTATAAGTAAATGGGAAAATGGTCAAGGTTTTCCGGAAACTGAAAAGTTACTAATGCTTGGAAATATTTTTGAGGTGTCAATTGATTACTTGTTAAAAGATACCGTTGAACAAAGTAAAGAAAACGAAAAAGGATATTATGTAAGCAAAGAGATGGCAGAAGGTTATCTGCTATCTCAACGTAAAATGTCAAAATACTTCGCCGTAGGTTTTAGTCTTCTTATTTTATCCACTATACCTTATTTCGTTTTTAAACAAGATCCCGTAATTTTTACTATCCTAATTAGTATTATTGCTGTTCTCGGAATTGGAGCGATTACAGCAGGTTTTATAGAGGAAGATCGATATACTATTCTTAAGAAAGAATCCTTAATATTTGATCAAAATTTTCTTGAAGAACTGAAAGTTAGGTATGAAGATATTAAGAAAAAGTATGCCGTAGTGATGTTGGTTGGAATATGTTCTATTGCAGCAGGCGGAATTTCCTTTTTATTAGTAAGAAAGGCAATAGTACCAACAGGTATTCTGACGCCTTACTATCCAATCTTTATAGCTTTAATTGCTATTGGTATTTACACATTAATTCGTACATTATCAATAATAGATGCATATAGAATATTAGTGAAAAATGATGAACATATTAATCGTTTAAGTAACACATTTATGAAAAAAATAAGTAAACGTCTGTTCAACTAACAGAGCATTACTCAATATCAAGGGCTGTAATCAGCTCTTTTTTCTTATGCAGCTAAAGGGGCAGGTTAGTGCAATAGCATTTAATGTAAATTAATTGAATATTTGCTAAAATTATAATGATGTTTATATCTATGAAAAGAAGAAAGCGGGTAATAAATCGTGTTAATGCATAAGGTGGATGATGAAGTTTCTTTGAGATTGTTTAATAGAGATGATGCAGCTGAGTTCTTTGATTTAACGATAAATTCTAAGCCCTATTTAAAAGAGTGGTTGGGGTGGCTCGACTATACTAAAAGTGTAGAAGATACTCTACAAAATATTCAATCAAGATATAAAGAGCTTATCGAGAATGATGGTTATCCTCAATCGTTTGCAATTATATATAACGGTAAAATTGCAGGTACAATTGGTTTTAATGAAATATATAAGGCAAATAAAATTGGTGTGGTGGGTTATTGGTTAGGTGAAGAATTCCAGGGAAACGGTATAATGACGAAAGCATTTAAATCTTTAATTGATTACGGTTTTAATGACCTCAAACTTAATCGGATTGAAGCTAGAGTCGCAGTTGGAAATAAAAAGAGTAGAGCACTTCCAGAAAAATTCGGTTTTAAGGAAGAAGGTCATATAAGACAAGCAGAGTGGCTTTATGACCACTATGTAGACCACGTAATTTATGGTCTTTTGGCTAATGAATGGAAGTAGTTCAAAATACAACTTTAATCCTCTAATGGATAGCGATTGTGAATTAAGAGCAGTCGCTTTTTACTAAAGGGGCAGGTTAGTTGAATAAAGAGGATTGAAAAGAAAGGGAGTTATAAAAGGTGGACTTATTATTCTGGATAACTATTGGTTTCATAATAATCGGATTTGTTGTTCTCGCTTCTATGAAAAAAGGTATGGAAAGTAAGGTCGCTTTTATAAAAGCAAATATGGAAGACGAGGAAAGTTCAAAGGCTAAAGCAAAATCGGTAATTTGGTGGATAGTGAGTACCACAGCTTGGGGAATAGTGAGTATGATTCTTGTGGGTTGGTGTTTTAAGAATTACGTTGGATAACTATTAGTTTCAAATGTATTTAAACTAACGGAGCCGTTGTTTCAGGAATGATTAATGCTCTTTTATATTGAACCTCTTATGGAAGTAAAGGGGCAGGTTAGTTCTATAAGCCTTATTCATTGAATACTGATATATTCTGAATGTTTTTTCATATGTAGGAGTAAGCCCAGAGGAAGGAGATAGTGAATGGAAGCGGAATTTCTCTATATGTCATCATTTATTGTGGTGATTTTGTTTGTGTCCATTGCAGTTTTTCAAGTGCTACTTTCTTTAGGCTATCCTTTAGGTGAATATGCAATGGGTGGGTATTATAAGGTTTTACCTAAAAAATTACGTATTGTGAGTGTTGCAAATGCTTTGATTCTGTTATTTATGGGATTTGTTTTTCTACAACATACTAATGTCTTAATTGGTTTGGATTTTTTACCTACAAAAATATTAGTATGGGTTATTACAATTTTCCTTGGTCTTAATACAATAGCAAATCTAATATCTCGGAGTAAGAAAGAGAAATTTGTTATGACACCATTATCAGGTATTAACTTCATATTATGTTTATTTATTGCTTTATCATAGGATTATTTCTTTATTTCTTATTCAATTAACTGGTGCTCTACTAAAAAGGTTTACTAATAAGAGGTGGATTTGATTGAATACAAAAATATGGTTCAGAATGGCTACTGAAAAAGATTTAGATTGCATTGTTGCGATGCTTGCAGATGATGTTATGGGAAATAAACGTGAGCGTTATGAGCATCCACTTCCTAATAGTTACATAAAAGCATTTAAGGCTATAACGTCTGACCCTAATAATGAGTTAGTAGTGGCTTGTGACGGAAATGAAGTGATTGGGGTACAGCAAATTACTTTTACACCTTATATAACACATCAAGGTGGATTGAGAGCTACTATCGAAGGAGTGAGGACATCTGCTTCTGTAAGAGGAAAGGGTGTAGGTACTGAACTTATAAAATGGGCAATTCAACGCGCAGAAGAACGTGGTTGTCATTTGGTACAACTGACATCAGATAAAAAAAGACCAGATGCGTTAAGATTTTATGAACGATTAGGTTTTAAAGCAACGCACGAAGGTTTAAAGCTAAAAATTTAAAATTCCTTCTTCAACTAACGGGGGCATTGATCGAAGAAGGATTAATGCTCTTTTTGTTGAATTCCTTATTGTAGAAACGGGGCAGGTTAGTTGAATAACAATTTATCCTTAAAGAAAAGAAATGTTATAATTTGACTATAAATCATATTTTTGGAGGCGTTTTTAGAGATAACATTTACTAGCCACGATTAAAATGGGTTCTGTGAAGAATTTAAAACATATGATGGTCACATCCTGTTTATTTCCAACAGTAGAAACAAACAAGTCGTTAAGAACAGCAACTTTTGCTGTATAAAATTTTGAGGTGATTATATGTCGGAAATTATTTTTCAAGAAGCCGAAAACTTCATTGAAAAAGCTAAAAAATCAGGTGAAAAATATTTAGGGAGAACAGTTACAAGAGAAGAAATCCAACTTTTGAATGACAAATTTGGGGATAAGATTCCAAGTTGGTATTGTAAATTAATTTCCGAACTTCCATTAATTCATATGGAAATTGGTTGGCAAGCATATGAACCTAAAGAAGATTATGATGGGATAGAATATGTAGAAATATATCAGCCGAGTCATATGATAGATAACTCTTTTGAAGCATATCAAGGTATACAAATTTTAGAAAGAGGTTATGTCTGCATAGGCGGAGATCCAACGGGTTCTGGAGACCCCTATTTTATTAATTTTGATTCTGAAAACCCACCTGTATTTCAAATATATCACGATGTAGGAAACAATCCAGATGAAATTCTTAAGCACGGTAAAGCAAAAGTAGCTGACTCTCTTGTGGAGTTCTTTAGAAATGGCATAATCCTGGAATAGTAAAATCAATAAGGTCAAGAAGGTGCGATATGTCGGATATTGAAAAAGTGGATGAATTGTTACAATCGTTAATAAAAGAAATCCCAACTTTAAAAAATGGGTATGACATACTCGAAAAGTACGCAAGAAATATAGATAATACAGTAGATTTAAGTAATTTTAAAAATCAACTATCTACTGGCTATAAACAATTTGAGAGTTGGCTTAACAAATTATTTGTGAAAGAGAAAGCACAAGAGAGTATTCAAGCTTTTAATTTTGGTCTTTTTGAAAATGAGACCGGTATTCAACTCTATATTACAGGTTCAACAGAATGGGAATTTGATGATGATGATTGGGCAAGTAATAATGATTATTTCCCTAAAGATAGATACCCTAGTATAACTCTGTATAATGACTTGTATGATTTTTGGGATGATAAGTTTTATTTAGGATTATTTCTAACGATTTCGTCAACTATTACTTTTGCAAATACATATTTGGTCGCTAACCCTTCGAAATTTCCTAAAGAAATCGTATTTGCAACAGGATTTGATGACGGGGATTTATATAATTTCTCTAGAAAGACTGAAGAAAAAGTAACCTGTTTATTGAACTAACGGGGGAATTACTCCATATCAAGGGCTGTGATCAGCTCTTTTTTCTTATGCTACTAAAGGGGCAGGATAGCAGAAGAAGGAACTGGATTATTGTGGTAACATAATCTTAATAGTAGGCCATTATTATGAGTTTACCAGAATCATTTTTAAAAGTTTTTTTATTATTGTACTAGCGGGACAGGTTGCTTTAGAAATACCTCAATACCCATTAAATTAAAAAGTGGAGTGTAACTAATGTTGTTTTTACGTAGAATTACTTTTTTACGAGAAGAAGTACCTGATTTAAATACGTACCCATTCACTGTGCCTGCAATTAGAGGAATGAATACATTGGACTTAAAAAGTGAAGTAACATTTTTTGTAGGGGAGAATGGTTCAGGAAAATCTACTTTGCTTGAAGCAATTGCTTACAAATGTGGGTTTAATACAGCAGGCGGAGGAATAAACAATATATACGATGTAGATTCATCCCACGCTGCTTTGGGAAAATACATTCGTTTGTCTTGGTTGCCAAAAATCAATCAAGGTTTCTTTTTAAGGGCTGAAAGTTTTTATCATTTTGCGTCTCATCTGGATCAACTAGCCAAGGAAGACCCGACTATTTATCAAGCATATGGAGGTAAATCATTACACCACCAGTCTCACGGAGAATCTTTTTTATCGCTATTTTTAAACCGTTTTTCGGGTAAGGGCATTTATATATTGGATGAACCCGAGGCAGCATTATCACCAGCTCGCCTATTAGCATTTATGAGAGTTATTTATCAATTGGTGAGTAGCGGAAACGCTCAATTTATCATCGCCACACATTCGCCTATTCTTCTGGGGTATCCAAACGCACACATCTTTAGTTTTGATTCCAATGTAATCGAAAGTGTCAGATATGAAGACACAGAACATTATCAAATAACAAAGGGTTTTTTAGATAGAAAGGAAAGGTACTTAGAAGAGTTATTTTTAAATGACGAGGATTAATAAAAATATAGCTTACTCCGCTAACAAAGACATTGGTCCAAGAAGGATTAATGCCTTTTTGTGTTGAATTTCTTATGGAAGTAACGGGGCAGGTT
>NZ_JBZFQK010000011.1:0-55236 GCF_058313575.1 Bacillus sp. z14 (2026) | reverse complement strand
AATCGTTCTTTGAAAACTGGATAATGTAATGTAAGGCAAAGTAAATGCGTTTTAATAAAAACCGAGTAAGAGTTTTTTAACGGTTAAGTTAATAAGGGCGCACGGTGGATGCCTTGGCACTAGGAGCCGATGAAGGACGGGACTAACACCGATATGCTTCGGGGAGCTGTAAGTAAGCTTTGATCCGGAGATTTCCGAATGGGGAAACCCACTGCCCGTAATGGGGCAGTATCTTACACTGAATTCATAGGTGTATGAAGGCACACCCGGGGAACTGAAACATCTAAGTACCCGGAGGAAGAGAAAGCAAATGCGATTTCCTGAGTAGCGGCGAGCGAAACGGAATCAGCCCAAACCAGATGGCTTGCCATCTGGGGTTGTAGGACACTCATTGTGGAGTTACAAAGGAACGGGGTAGATGAAGCGACCTGGAAAGGTCCGTCAGAGAAGGTAACAACCCTGTAGTCGAAACTTCGTTCCCTCCCGAGTGGATCCTGAGTACGGCGGGACACGAGGAATCCCGTCGGAATCCGGGAGGACCATCTCCCAAGGCTAAATACTCCCTAGTGACCGATAGTGAACCAGTACCGTGAGGGAAAGGTGAAAAGCACCCCGGAAGGGGAGTGAAAGAGATCCTGAAACCGTGTGCCTACAAGTAGTCAGAGCCCTTTTATGGGTGATGGCGTGCCTTTTGTAGAATGAACCGGCGAGTTACGATCCCATGCAAGGTTAAGTTGATGAGACGGAGCCGCAGCGAAAGCGAGTCTGAATAGGGCGTTTGCAGTATGTGGTCGTAGACCCGAAACCAGGTGATCTACCCATGTCCAGGATGAAGTCCAGGTAACACTGGATGGAGGTCCGAACCCACGCACGTTGAAAAGTGCGGGGATGAGGTGTGGGTAGCGGAGAAATTCCAATCGAACCTGGAGATAGCTGGTTCTCTCCGAAATAGCTTTAGGGCTAGCCTCGAGTTTAGAGTCTTGGAGGTAGAGCACTGTTTGGACTAGGGGCCCTCATCGGGTTACCGAATTCAGACAAACTCCGAATGCCAAAGACTTATACTCGGGAGTCAGACTGCGAGTGATAAGATCCGTAGTCAAAAGGGAAACAGCCCAGACCACCAGCTAAGGTCCCAAAGTATACGTTAAGTGGAAAAGGATGTGGAGTTGCCCAGACAACCAGGATGTTGGCTTAGAAGCAGCCACCATTTAAAGAGTGCGTAATAGCTCACTGGTCGAGTGACTCTGCGCCGAAAATGTACCGGGGCTAAACGTATCACCGAAGCTGTGGATGCATACCGTATGGTATGCGTGGTAGGAGAGCGTTCTAAGGGCTGTGAAGCATGACCGGAAGGACATGTGGAGCGCTTAGAAGTGAGAATGCCGGTATGAGTAGCGAAAGAAGGGTGAGAATCCCTTCCACCGAATGCCTAAGGTTTCCTGAGGAAGGCTCGTCCGCTCAGGGTTAGTCGGGACCTAAGCCGAGGCCGAAAGGCGTAGGCGATGGACAACAGGTTGATATTCCTGTACCACCTCTCTTCCATTTGAGTGATGGGGGGACGCAGTAGGATAGGGTAAGCGCGCTGTTGGATATGCGCGTCCAAGCAGTTAGGCCGATGAGCAGGCAAATCCGCTCATCACATAAGGCTGAGCTGTGATGGCGAGGGAACTAGAGTACCGAAGTTCCTGATTCCACACTGCCAAGAAAAGCCTCTAGCGAGGAAGAAGGTGCCCGTACCGCAAACCGACACAGGTAGGCGAGGAGAGAATCCTAAGGTGATCGAGAGAACTCTCGTTAAGGAACTCGGCAAAATGACCCCGTAACTTCGGGAGAAGGGGTGCTCATTAGAGGTTTATAGCCTCGAAGAGCCGCAGTGAAAAGGCCCAGGCGACTGTTTAGCAAAAACACAGGTCTCTGCGAAGCCGCAAGGCGAAGTATAGGGGCTGACGCCTGCCCGGTGCTGGAAGGTTAAGAGGAGCGCTTAGCGCAAGCGAAGGTGCGAATTGAAGCCCCAGTAAACGGCGGCCGTAACTATAACGGTCCTAAGGTAGCGAAATTCCTTGTCGGGTAAGTTCCGACCCGCACGAAAGGCGTAACGATCTGGGCACTGTCTCAACGAGAGACTCGGTGAAATTATAGTACCTGTGAAGATGCAGGTTACCCGCGACAGGACGGAAAGACCCCGTGGAGCTTTACTGCAGCCTGATATTGAATTTTGGTACAGCTTGTACAGGATAGGTAGGAGCCTTTGAAGCCGGAGCGCCAGCTTCGGTGGAGGCATCGGTGGGATACTACCCTGGCTGTATTGACATTCTAACCCGCACCCCTGATCGGGGTGGGAGACAGTGTCAGGTGGGCAGTTTGACTGGGGCGGTCGCCTCCTAAAGAGTAACGGAGGCGCCCAAAGGTTCCCTCAGAATGGTTGGAAATCATTCGCAGAGTGTAAAGGCACAAGGGAGCTTGACTGCGAGACCTACAAGTCGAGCAGGGACGAAAGTCGGGCTTAGTGATCCGGTGGTTCCGCATGGAAGGGCCATCGCTCAACGGATAAAAGCTACCCCGGGGATAACAGGCTTATCTCCCCCAAGAGTCCACATCGACGGGGAGGTTTGGCACCTCGATGTCGGCTCATCGCATCCTGGGGCTGTAGTCGGTCCCAAGGGTTGGGCTGTTCGCCCATTAAAGCGGTACGCGAGCTGGGTTCAGAACGTCGTGAGACAGTTCGGTCCCTATCCGTCGTGGGCGCAGGAAATTTGAGAGGAGCTGTCCTTAGTACGAGAGGACCGGGATGGACGCACCGCTGGTGTACCAGTTGTTCTGCCAAGAGCATAGCTGGGTAGCTACGTGCGGACGGGATAAGTGCTGAAAGCATCTAAGCATGAAGCCCCCCTCGAGATGAGATTTCCCATAGCGCAAGCTAGTAAGAACCCTGAAAGATGATCAGGTTGATAGGTCCGAGGTGGAAGTGTGGTGACACATGGAGCTGACGGATACTAATCGTTCGAGGACTTAACCAAATGAATCAAGCATACTTGCCAAACTTACATTATCCAGTTTTGAAGGAATGATTTCTTTCTAACCAAATAGTCCGGTAATGATGGCGAAGAGGCCACACCCGTTCCCATTCCGAACACGGAAGTTAAGCTCTTCAGCGCCGATGGTAGTTGGGACGCGAGTCCCTGTGAGAGTAGGACGTTGCCGGGCAATTTAAGAAACCAGTTCAGTTGATGAGCTGGTTTTTTTGTGTTGTTTTTATAGGGACCAGGGAGGATTTTGGATACTTGTTAGAGCTGGATGGGTGAGGAGTCGGGAAGGATCTTTCGTAAAGGATACTACCTTAAAGACTTGTGGAAGCTATAGAAAAGCTGCGCTATTCAACACCTATGGGACATCTATACTCGGGGGAAGGTGGGTGAAGTGTGGAAGAAAGCAGTTATGCTCCACCTATGAAGCATCTATGCCCGACCTATACCGGGGTATAGGTGGGGTTGAAAGGTAGGTGAAGTATGGAGGAAAGCAGCTAGCTATGCTCCACCTATGAAGCACCTACGCCCGATCTATCACCTACCTGCTCCCCACCTATCCCCGAAATAAAGATACGAAAAAGACAAAGGAAGCCACCTATCAAATACTAATGATTCCCCTTTCCTGGGGTTATGTAATTAAAGCTACGAATAGTTGAGCTATGCCAATTTCAAGAACAGACCCCAGCATTTTGCTACAACATTTAAGCCGTGAATTCCAAAGGTTTCTACATGAATTATTCCTCAAAGATATTTATATGTTGGACATTTTGAAAGACATACAACGAAATTCACTTGTGGGCATAGAATAATATATAAATTTAAAATATTGTATACAGTTTGTGGCCGGGGGCGATACTAAGAGGTATGGAGGTGTAGTAAATGGCCAACTGCGAGCGTGAAACAAATGATCATCTTAACGAAGAATGTGCAATCTGTGAATCGACGAAAAAAAAGGGAATGCATCTATATAATATTTTTATTTGCTCGGAATGTGAGGATGTGTTAATTCATACAGAAACAAATGACCCTTTGTATAATGAGCATGTAGAGAAGTTGAAGAAAATGAATATTTCCAGTATTTACTCATAAAACTTGAATACGCTATACTCCATCCTTATAATATAGTCAGCTGGCCCCTTCAACCGGAAGGAGCCTTTTTATTTGTTGGAAAAGGAGGCGTGTATGAGTGGCGGAAAAAATAATTAAAGTACCAATATTAGATATGCTGGAGAAACACCGAAATAAGAAGTCCATATCCATGCATGTTCCAGGCCATAAAAATGGTGTTGTCCTGCCTATTGAGGCTCCTCGGAGTTTTAGTTCGGTCCTGTCATGGGATGTGACAGAACTTGCAGGATTAGATGATTTGCATGAACCAGAAGAGGGTATTAAAGAGGCTGAAGCATTATTAGCGAAGTTTTATCAGACTAAAAAAAGTTACTTTCTTGTGAATGGAACAACTGTCGGTAATCTTGCGATGATCTTGGCTAGTATTGAGCCTGGAGATAAAGTCCTTGTACAAAGGAATTGCCATAAATCTGTGATGAATGGATTAAAACTAGCTAAAGCTAACCCAATATTTCTGACGCCTGTTATAGAATCTGATATTTCAATTGGTGTTCCATATGAAACAATTTATAATAGTTTGAATGATCATCTGGATGTAAAAGCAATTATTCTTACATATCCTAATTATTATGGGTTGGGAGTAGATCTGGCATCTATCATTAAGCGAGCTCATAAAAAGGGTATTCTAGTTTTAGTTGATGAAGCGCATGGTGCCCACTTTGCGGCAGGTGCTCCTTTTCCGCCATCTGCTGTCAATTTGGGGGCAGATATAGTTGTTCACTCAGCTCACAAAACCCTGCCTGCTATGACAATGGGCTCCTATTTACATATAAACAGTGAATTGGTAAACCAAGAGCGTGTGGAAGGGTATTTAAGAATGCTGCAATCAAGCAGCCCATCTTATCCAATTATGATGTCTCTAGATTTAGCGAGGGCTTATTTAGAGAGCTATTCAGAAAAGGATAAGGAATATTTAATAGAGCAAATTGAGTCTTTTAAACAATATTTACGAAGGCATGAGGAACTGTGCATTTTCGAATCAGAAAACAGCGATATTCAGGATCCTTTAAAGCTTGTTCTCTATCATAAAAACGGAATGTCAGGCTTTGAGCTGCAAAAATTAATGGAGCAAGCAGGGATTTATTCAGAGCTCGCAGATGAGCTGCATGTACTGCTTGTTCTGCCTTTATTAAAGAAAAGTCAACCATATTCTGTTGATGATATTATACAAAGGCTAGAAAGGATTAATTGGATTACAGGAGAACAAACACGAATAAGCCTGGCTAGTAACCCATTAAAAAATAAACAACAACATATGGAGAGTGTCCTAGCAATATCCTATGAGGAAATGGATATAATGCCGCGGAAAAGAATTTCTCTTGCTCATGCATGTGGAGAAATCTCAGCAGAAACAATTGTTCCATATCCTCCAGGTATTCCGCTCATTCAAAAGGGAGAGATTATTACCTATGACATGGTGCAGAAATGCACATCCTTACTAACTCAGGGGGCTAAAATCCAAGGAGGAGTTTATTTAAAGCAACAACAAATTGAGGTCTTTGTGTAAGTCACATATGATATACTATCTAGTAGTTACAATATTGGAGGTTACTGCCTTGAAACGTGGAGTTTTTATAACGGTAGAGGGTCCTGAAGGGGCTGGGAAAACGACCGTACTAGCAAGAGTGGGAGAGCAGCTTGAAAAGGAAGGCTACTCAATTGTACTGACAAGAGAACCTGGTGGAATTCCTATTGCAGAACAAATCCGGCAGGTCATCTTAAATCCTGATCATACTGAAATGGATTCCAGGACAGAAGCACTGTTATATGCAGCAGCGCGCAGACAGCATCTTATGGAGAAGGTGGTACCTGCATTAAATAAAGGCTGTATTGTCTTATGTGACCGGTTTGTAGATAGCTCATTGGCTTATCAGGGGTATGCAAGAGGTCTTGGGATAGAGGAAGTCAGAGAGATCAATCGCTTTGCTATACAGGATACCATGCCAGAACTTACATTGTTCTTTATGATTGATCCTGAAATTGGCTTGAAGAGAATTGAAAATCATAAAAGTCGGGAAATAAATCGTTTGGATCTTGAGAAGCTCAATTTCCACCAAAAAGTATATGAGGGCTATCAACTATTAATAAAAAATGAACCTGATAGAATAAAGGTAATTGATGCAAATCAAAGCTTTGAAGAAGTTTATCAAGAAACTCTTCAACAAATTCGGACATATATTCACAGGAGACCTTAAGGCAAATGCTTTAAGGTTTTATATTTATCACTTGAATTGCTTTATGGTTACAGAATAACTGGTATAATGGATAAGTAAAGCTTAAATACGCACCGTCATTTTTTCTTTATAATCCTTATAGGAGGTTTTAGCCATGAAACTTATAATAGCAGTAGTACAAGATAAAGATAGTACTAAATTATTAGGTGATTTGGTCGACAATAACTTCCGAGCAACTAAGTTGGCTACAACTGGAGGATTTTTAAAATCCGGTAATACTACCTTTTTGATAGGTACTGAGGAATTAAGGGTGAATAAGGCTCTTGAAATCATAAAGAAGAACTGCAAATCCAGAGAGCAGCTTGTAGCACCAGTTACTCCAATGGGTGGTAATACAGACTCTTATGTACCTTATCCAGTAGAGGTCGAGGTAGGAGGAGCAACAGTTTTTGTAATGCCGGTGGATAAGTTTTACCAATTTTAACAATTTATACAGTCAGTGAGGATGAGAGGAAATAAGCATGATTAACACGTGGGATCAATTAGCCAATCAACAACCAAGAGTATCAATGATGCTCAAGAATAGCCTAATGAAGAATCGTGTGGCCCATGCTTATCTTTTTGAAGGAGAGCGTGGTACCGGTAAAAAGGATACAAGTATTCTTCTGGCTAAATCTTTATTTTGCCATAACCGAGAAGACGGTTTTCTTCCCTGTGAGGAATGTACAAATTGTAAAAAAATTGACCATAAAAACCATGCGGATGTCCATGTTATTGAACCGGATGGTTTATCGATAAAAAAGGAACAAATTCGATTGCTTCATGAGGAATTTCAAAAGAAGGCAGTTGAGTCATCACAAAAAGTTTACATTATTACGCATGCACATAAAATGACTGCTTCTGCGGCCAATAGTTTATTGAAATTTTTAGAAGAACCTCATGCAGGGACAACAATTATTTTGCTTACAGATCAAATTCACCGCATGCTTTCAACCATCCTATCCCGTTGCCAAACGTTATCCTTTATGCCGTTAAATCCAAAGGAATTAAGTAAGCAGTTAATACAGGCAGGAGTACCTGTCACGAAGGCTCCCTTGATTGCGAGTTTGACGAACAGTGTCGATGAAGGTTTGTCGTTAAATGAGGATGAGTGGTTTGCACAAGCCCAAAAAATAGTGGTAAAATTATTTGAAGCAATGAAAAATCCTGTGGATGGTATTATGGTCATTCAGGAGAGTTGGCTTTCGCATTTTAAAGAAAGAGAACAGACAGAAATAGGCTTAATGCTCCTATTGAATATATATCGTGATCTCCTTTATATACAGCTGGATAAGCCGGAAGAGATTGTATACAAAGATATGGAGGAAAGGCTTCGCCAATTGGCCATTCAACATTCCCCCAAAAAATTGGCGTATCAAATGAATCAAATATTAGAGTCAAAACGAAAAATTTCGGCTAATATAAACCCACAGCTGTTAATGGAGCAGCTTGTGCTTAACCTTCAGGAGGGGTTTACACTTGTATGATGTTGTAGGAGTCCGCTTTAAAAAGGCGGGTAAAATATATTATTTTGACCCAGGTGATTTGGAAATAGCCAAGGATGAATACATCATAGTTGAGACAGTACGCGGAGTAGAGTTTGGAAAAGCTGTTATACCCAGAAAGCAGGTTGGGGAAAATGATGTAGTTCTGCCCCTGAAAAAAGTTATTCGAATAGCTGATGAAAAAGACCGGCTGATTGTGGACGAAAATAAACAAATCGCTGAACAGGCATTTCAAGTATGCAGCGAAAAAGTGGTTGAGCATCGTTTGGAAATGAAGCTTGTAGATGTTGAATATACTTTTGATCGTAATAAGGTGATTTTTTATTTCACAGCAGATGGACGAGTTGATTTTCGTGAGCTGGTTAAAGATCTGGCAGCTATTTTCCGAACACGTATTGAATTAAGACAGATTGGTGTCAGGGATGAGGCAAAAATGCTTGGAGGCATTGGACCTTGCGGCAGGATGTTATGTTGTTCTACATTTCTTGGGGACTTTGAACCGGTCTCCATTAAAATGGCTAAAGACCAAAACTTATCATTGAATCCCACGAAAATCTCAGGTCTATGCGGGCGTTTGATGTGCTGTTTAAAATATGAGAATGATGAATATGAGAGCGCAAAAGAGCAGCTTCCAGATTTGGGAGAGTACGTGGTTACACCGGTTGGTCGCGGTAAAGTAATCGGTCTTAACATTCTTGAAAAAATCATGCAAATAGAATTGCAGGGTAAGGAACGAGTAGTTGAATATACGCTGGATGAGATGATGGAGGAAGGCACCTTCTCGATTCAAGCCACAGATTAATAAGGTGGTGGGTGTTGATGAATAAAAAGGAAATTTTCGATTCGGTTAGCAGTATGGAAGCTCAAATTGGAGATTTGTATAAGCAACTTGGAGATTTAAAGGAACATCTCGCAGAAATATTGGAAGAAAATAATTCCCTCAAGTTAGAAAACGAAAATGTAAGGCGTCGCTTGCTGGATTTAGAAAAGACAAAGCCTGCGGTTTCTCAGAAAAAGCAAGCAAAAAAAGGCAATAAGCTAATGGATGTCGGAGAGGGCTACGATAATTTAGCGAGACTATATCAAGAAGGTTTCCATATTTGTAATCTGCACTTTGGAAGTCCACGTAAAGATGGGGATTGCCTGTTTTGTCTTTCATTTTTAAATAAGAAATAAAGATAGTCTTTCCTATCGATAGGAAAGACTATTTTTATAATTGATTTTTTACTGTATATAGGTAGGAGCGGATTGTAGAGTGTATATATTAAAGGATGATGAGCGTCTGGATTATTTATTGGGAGAGCCACTTAGGATTATTCAAAGCCCGAGTGTCTTTTCTTTTTCATTGGATGCTGTTTTATTATCTAAATTTGTATATGTTCCCATTCAAAAAGGGAATTTGGTTGATTTATGTTCTGGAAATGGTGTCATTCCACTCTTGCTCAGTACACGCACCAAGGGGCGTATATACGGAGTGGAGATTCAGGAGCGACTATATGATATGGCCGTTAGGAGTATAGGCTACAATAAGCTGGATGATAGAATTGAAATGTACCATGAGGATTTAAATAAAATTATTCCAATTCTCGGCCATGATAAATATGATGTTGTCACCTGTAATCCACCCTATTTTTTGACACCAGCGAAGGAAATTCAAAATGAAAATGAACATTTTGCCATAGCCAGGCATGAAATTAAATGTACATTGGAGGATGTAATCAGAGTGAGCAGCCAGCTTTTAAAGAACGGCGGTAAAGCGGCCTTTGTTCATAGACCCGGTAGGCTGCTTGATATTGTAACGTTAATGAGAAAGTATAGATTAGAACCAAAACGTCTTCAATTTGTGTATCCAAAGGCAAATAAAGAGGCAAATACAATCCTGATTGAAGGAATAAAAGGCGGAAATCCTGATTTAAAATTATTGCCACCATTAATTGTGTATGATGAAAATAATGAGTATACCAAAGAATTGAGAACCATCATCAATGGACAAGAATAATCACTATTTTTATGTACTTGAATGTGCGGACGGCAGTTATTATGCTGGGTATACAAATGATGTAAATAAGAGAGTGAATACACATAATGATGGGAAAGGTGCCAAATATACACGAGGGAGAAGGCCTGTGGTGCTTCGCTATGTCGAGGAGTATCAGACAAAGACAGAGGCTATGCAGGCTGAGTATCGCTTTAAACAGCTATGCAGGGGCGCCAAGGAAAGGATCGTACAAATGGGAGGAACAGATAATGAAGGCCCAAAAAAGCTTTGAAAAAGAGAATGAAGCAGTTCTCTATTTAGTACCAACACCAATCGGTAATTTAGATGATATGACATTTCGCACAATAAATATCCTCAAGCAGGCAGATTTAATTGCGGCAGAGGATACAAGGAATACAAAAAAACTGTGCAATCACTTTGATATTCAGACACCGTTAGTCAGTTATCACGAGCACAATATGAATCAGAGCGGGGAATCCTTGATTGAGAAAATGAAAAGTGGAAAACAAATTGCCCTCGTAAGTGATGCCGGAATGCCTGCTATTTCAGATCCTGGCTATGAGTTAGTCCAGTCCTGCATAGAGGAGGACATAAAGGTCGTATCATTGCCTGGTGCAAATGCGGCACTAACGGCACTGATTGCTTCAGGTATAGTCCCGCAGCCATTTTATTTCTATGGATTTCTAAACCGAAGCCGTAAAGAAAAGAAGAAAGAACTGGAGCGATTAAAAATAAAGGATTCGACCATAATCTTCTATGAATCTCCTCATCGTTTAAAGGAAACACTTACGATAATGTATGAGTATTTTGGAAATCGAAAAATAGTATTGGCAAGAGAGCTGACAAAAAAGTTTGAGGAATATATTCGAGGGACAATGTCTGAGATTATACAATGGGCTAATGAACATGAAATACGCGGTGAGTTTGTGATCATAACCGAGGGGTCAGATAGGGAAGAGTTAGATGATCTAGGAACAGCCTGGTGGACAGAGATGGAATTGAAAGAGCACGTCGATTTTTATATTGAATCTGAGAACCTTAAACCGAATGAAGCGATAAAAAAGGTTGCGAAAGATAGGGGTCTTCAAAAAAGAGAAATCTATCAGGCTTATCATGTTGAAGAGAATTAAATTAAAAGCTAATCAAAAAGCTCCCCGAAAGGGAAGCTTTTTGATTAGTTGTTTACAACCAAGTTTTCTTGAATCTCTTTAAGAAGCTGTTCTGCTCCTTCACGGCTAAGGATTAATTTACCGTCAGCAAGTGTGAAGTTGTTGTCGGATACTTCACCTGTAACTTGGCAAGTCATATTCGGCTTATATTTTTTTAGAATAATTTTTTCATCGTCAACATAAATTTCTAAAGCATCTTTTTCTGCGATTCCTAAAGTACGACGAAGCTCAATTGGAATTACCACCCGTCCAAGCTCATCTACTTTACGTACAATACCTGTGGATTTCATAAAAATACTCCTCTCATAGTAAAATATTTTTTTAATAAAATTCGTCATTATTCGACAAAATTTAAGGATGTTTTCATAATACCAAGCATTCCCAAAACCGTCAATGTTTTTGGATTGCATAATAATAGTAGTTTATTCCATATTTAGTGAGGTTTTATGAAAAAAACAGTAAAAAAACGATATAAATTTACATAAATATACATTAAATGAATCATTTACATGGATAAATTGACGATAAATTATAAAAGATTCAAAATAAATCAAATATATTTTGCGCATATTTGTAATTTTATTACAAAATTAAATATATTCATATAATTAATACATCTTGTCTACAATAATTATTTGTGAAAAAGATTTCAATATATAAGTGTAATAAAATTTTCCAAAAGCGCCCCGGGTTCATATGTATAAAAATAATTAAAATTCCTTTATAATGTACTATTATGTAATGTATTTATAAGCAAATCTTACGTACTTTATTGCAAGGCCTTTAAGGAGTGGAAAAGATGAAGGAAAAATTAAATACTTTTTATATTACTACCCCAATTTACTATCCAAGTGGAAATCTTCATATTGGACATGCATATACGACAGTTGCAGGAGATGCAATGGCTCGTTATAAGAGAATGCGTGGATATGATGTTATGTACCTAACTGGTACAGATGAACATGGGCAAAAGATTCAGCAAAAGGCAGAAGAAAAAGGAATCAGCCCGCAGGAATATGTTGATGGTATGATCAGAGACATCAAAATACTATGGAACAAGCTTGATATTTCTTATGATGATTTCATTAGAACCACTGAAGAAAGACATAAGAAGGTTGTTGAGAAGATTTTTAAACGCTTGCTTGATCAGGGCGATATTTATCTTGATCAATATGAAGGCTGGTATTGCACTCCATGTGAATCATTTTTCACAGATCGTCAGGTAGAAGAGGGCAATTGTCCTGATTGTGGACGTCCAGTTGAAAAGGTAAAAGAAGAATCCTACTTCTTTAAAATGAGTAAATATGCTGACCGATTATTAAAGTTTTACGAAGAGAACCCTGAGTTCATTCAACCGGAGTCACGCAAAAATGAGATGATTAACAACTTCTTAAAGCCTGGTTTAGAGGATTTAGCTGTTTCCAGAACAACTTTTGACTGGGGCATAAAGGTGCCGGGTGATCCTAAGCATGTTATCTATGTTTGGATTGATGCATTATCTAATTATATTACGGCTTTAGGTTACGGTACTGATGATGACTCCAAGTACATGAATTATTGGCCGGCAGATGTCCATTTGGTTGGTAAGGAAATCGTTCGTTTCCATACTATTTACTGGCCAATAATGTTAATGGCACTTGATCTACCTCTTCCTAAAAAAGTATTTGCACATGGCTGGCTATTAATGAAAGACGGCAAAATGTCTAAATCTAAAGGGAATGTTGTAGATCCTGTAACGCTCATAGATCGATATGGTTTGGATGCCCTTCGTTATTACTTATTGCGTGAGGTTCCATTCGGAGCGGATGGCGTATTTACTCCAGAAGGCTTCGTTGAAAGAATTAACTTTGATTTAGCCAATGACCTTGGAAACTTATTGAACAGAACTGTTGCAATGATTAATAAGTACTTTGAAGGAAAAATACCAGCTTATAAAGGGTCAGAGCGTGAATTTGATCAGCAGCTGCTGCAGGCTAATAAGGAAACGGTAGTAAAATATGAAGAGGCAATGGATGATATGCAATTCTCTGTTGCGTTGTCTACTATATGGCAATTGGTAAGCCGCACAAATAAATACATTGATGAAACTCAACCATGGGCCTTAGCGAAAGATGAAGCTAAAGTTGACGAGTTGGCATCTGTAATGGTTCATTTAGCAGAATCCTTAAGAAGAGTTGCTATCATGCTGAAGCCGTTCCTAACTGTAACTCCTGAAAAAATATTTGAACAATTGGATTGTCAGGATCCTTTATTACAAAGCTGGGATAGCTTGAAAGAGTTCGGATTGATCTCTGAAAATTCAACTGTTAAAAAAGGACAGCCTATCTTCCCTCGCCTGGATATGGAGGAAGAAGTTACTTATATTAAGGAAGCGATGCAAAGTACGGCACCAGCTGCACCGGTCCAAGAAGCGAAAAAGGAAATCGAACAACCTACAGAGGTAGAAGAGATTACGATTGATGATTTCAAAAAGGTGGAGCTCAGAGTAGCTCAAGTAATAAAGGCTGAGCCCGTGCCAAAAGCAGACAAACTGTTAAAACTTCAATTAGATCTTGGATATGAGCAGCGTCAGGTTGTTTCTGGCATTGCGGAGCATTACAAACCAGAAGAATTGACTGGTAAGAAGGTTATTTGCGTAACGAATTTAAAACCGGTTAAACTTCGCGGTGTACTATCTCAAGGGATGATTTTAGCTGGTAGTCTTGATGGTCAATTAGCGTTGGCCTCAATTGCGGAATCCCTACCAAATGGGGCACAGGTTAAATAATTGATTTTGAACGTAGGGATGTTACATGTGAAACATCCCTATTGTTTTGGGTATAGAGAGGTATTCTAGGCATATGGTAAAGGAGTGCTAACATTGTTATTTGATACACATGTGCATTTAAATGATGAGCAATTTGATAATGATTTGGAAGAAGTTATCAGTCGAGCCAAAGCGAATGGAGTAGAGCGGGTTATCGTTGTTGGTTTTGATGAGAAGACCATTAAACGAGCAATGGAGTTAATAGAAACTTATGACTTTATGTATGCAGCGATTGGTTGGCATCCGGTAGATGCAATCGATCTAACTGATGAATATCTTGAATGGATTGAGGAGCTGACCAAGCATCCAAAAGTGGTGGCAATTGGAGAAATAGGCTTAGACTATCATTGGGACAAATCACCGAAGGATATCCAAAAGGATGTATTCCGCCGTCAGATTCGTCTTGCTAAAAAACTTAAGCTTCCTATCATCATTCATAACAGGGATGCTACAGAGGACGTAGTAGAGATCCTTAAGGAAGAGCATGCAGAAGAAGTTGGCGGAATTATGCATTGCTTTAGCGGCAGTGTGGAAACGGCACAGGTATGCTTAGACATGAATTTTTATATTTCTTTAGGCGGACCGGTTACATTCAAAAATGCAGTTAAACCCAAAGAGGTTGCAAAGGCCGTGCCGTTGGAAAGATTATTGATTGAAACCGATTGTCCTTATTTAGCCCCTCACCCGTTTAGAGGGAAACGAAATGAACCAGGCTATGTCAAACTTGTTGCTGAGGAAATAGCAAGGTTGAAAGAAGTTTCTTATGAGGAAGTTGCTGAAGCAACAATGAGTAATGCCAAAACACTTTTTAAATTGATTTAAAGACAGATTCCCCCATTTTATTGGATGAAAATATACGTATATGGATAGGTAGATTGGATGTCATTAACTGCTTCGAGACAATCCTTACTCTAATAAGCATGAGAGCGGTATTATTTGACAAGCCTATTTATATATTTATATAATGCATTCAGTGAAAAGGGGGTAATTTTTTCGTGAATAAATACATGAAAAACCTATTTTCCAGGCCGCGGCAAACGCCAAAGGTAATATTAATGATGACTAGTATCGCTGTATTTCTATTAGCTTCCGGAGTTTTATTTTTTGAAGGAACAAAGAAGACAGTGGCACTGAGCCTGGATGGAGAAAAGCAAAAGGTAAAAACCCATGCTGATACCATAAGTGAATTACTTGAAGAACATGACATATTAGTAGATTCGAAGGACTATCTCAGTATACCTGAAACGACTAAAATAAAAGATGATTTACACATTGTGTGGGAGCCTGCTGTTGATATAAAGGTCATAATAGATGACAAAGAGCAGAGCTTTGCTACGACTGCGAAGACAGTTGAAGATGTTTTAAAAGAGGAAAATATACAGCTAAGGAACGAGGATTTCCTGTCCCATGATATGAATGACAAGATAGAAGCCGGTATGATCATACATATTGAGAAGGCTTTTCCTGTTACCGTAATTGATGGTGAGAATGAAAAAATACTATGGACAGTCTCGACCCCTGTGAAGGACTTTTTAGATACTGCCAATATACATATTGGTGATTTGGACCGTGTTGAACCTGGGATAAACGAGCAGCTTAGTAAGAAAGCATCCTTGTCTATTACACGAGTTGAAAAAGATACGGAAGTAGTGGAAGAACCGATTGCATATGAGACTATCAAGCGAAATGATCCCGCATTAACCTCAGGAAAACAGAAAGTAACCACTGAAGGCGTTAACGGTCTCATAAGTAAGAAATATGAGCTTATTAAAGAAAATGGGAAAGTTGTGTCCAAAAAGCTGATTTCAGAAAATGTTATTAAGGAAAAAACTGATCAGGTAATCTCCGTTGGGACAAAACAAAAACTACCTATAGCAAAGCCAATGTCTAATGTAAAAAAGAACGTGCAAAAGGCTAGTGATAGTGATGAATATTATGTTACGGCTACTGCCTATACCGTTGACTGTGATGGCTGTTCGGGAAAAACTGCAGTTGGCATTGACCTGCGTGCAAATCCGAACAAAAAGGTTATCGCTGTTGACCCTAACCTAATACCGCTTGGCTCAAGAGTATATGTAGAAGGCTATGGTTATGCAGTTGCAGGAGATACAGGTGGCGCCATAAATGGGAATAAAATTGACGTCTATGTTCCTACATCTGCCGAAGCCCATAACTGGGGTGTAAAAAAGGTCAAAATAAAAGTTATTCGTTAAATATTACGGTAATTTATACAGTGGATTTCGTATCCGCTGTTTTTTTACGTTATAATAGGCAGGGT
Source organism: Bacillus sp. z14 (2026) (assembly GCF_058313575.1). Classification (NCBI taxonomy): domain Bacteria; kingdom Bacillati; phylum Bacillota; class Bacilli; order Caryophanales; family Bacillaceae; genus Bacillus; species Bacillus sp. z14 (2026). The sequence continues at coordinate 39,112 of NZ_JBZFQK010000011.1, read as the reverse complement.
TAACCGTAAATAAATTAATATTACATTAATATTACAAAAATAACACAAATATATCAATTGTAAATTACAAATTTTAGATAAAATTTTTTGGAGGGAAAATGAAAATCAAAGAAATTATTGTCGTTGAAGGAAAAGACGACACCACGGCCATCAAACGCGCTTTAAATGCTGATACAATAGAAACGAATGGTTCAGCTATTAATCAGGAAACATTAAATAAAATTCGCTTGGCGCAAAAGGTCAGGGGAGTGATTGTTTTTACTGATCCTGACTTTCCGGGAGAGAGAATAAGACAAATCATTTCACAGGAAGTACCCGGATGCCAGCATGCGTTTCTGCCAAAGCACTTGGCTATCCATAAGTCAGGGCGTGGGCTGGGTGTTGAACATGCGTCTGATGAAGCCATCAGAGATGCATTAAAAAATGCGAAACTAATGGATTCGGAATTAAAAGAAGTAATCAGTAAGGATGATTTGGTCTTATTTGGTTTAGTTGGCGGTCCAGGTTCCGCTGAGAGACGGGAAAAGTTAGGTCGATATCTGAATATCGGCTATGCAAATGGCAAACAGCTATATACAAGATTGAAGATGTTTGGAATCTCAAAGGAAGAGTTCATGAAGGCAATCGAACATATAAATGGAGTGGAAATAAATGAATAAAGATATTGCAACCCCAATTAAAACAAGAGAAATACTGGATAAATATGGATTCTCCTTTAAGAAGAGTCTTGGCCAGAACTTCTTAATTGATACAAACATACTACGAAATATTGTTCACCATTCGGGTGTTCACTCAGAGAGCGGAGCAATAGAAATTGGGCCGGGTATTGGCGCGTTGACAGAACAATTAGCAAAGAACTGTAAGAAAGTTGTAGCCTTTGAAATAGATCAACGCCTTTTGCCGATCTTAAAAGATACTCTTTCAGCTTATGATAATATCCAAGTTATTCACGAGGATATACTGAAAGCAGACGTAGCAAAAGTGATTAAGGAGGAGTTTACTGGTCAGGTAGATGATCTTCATATTGTAGCGAACTTGCCATATTACGTTACTACGCCGATTATCATGAAACTACTTGAAGAACGTCTGCCCCTTGAAAGCATAACGGTTATGCTTCAAAAAGAAGTTGCTGATCGTATGGCAGCAGCTCCAGGAACGAAAGAATATGGGTCATTGTCGATTGCAGTCCAGTATTACACAACAGCTGCAGTAGCCATGATTGTACCGAAAACGGTATTTGTGCCGCAGCCTAATGTAGATTCTGCTGTTATCCATCTAAAGGTCAGAGATAAACCGGCTGTAGAGGTTGAAGACGAAGGTTTCTTTTTTGAAATTACGAGGGCAAGTTTTGCTCAAAGAAGAAAAACGATTTTAAATAACTTAGTTTCCCAGCTTCCTGATGGAAAAGCAAGAAAGGAACTGATTCTCCAAGGGCTGGAAGCTGCGGGTATAGATCCGATTAGAAGAGGAGAGACATTATCTCTGCAAGAGTTTGCCGATTTGAGTAATGCTCTTAAACCTCATTTTAAATAAATATATAAAGCAAAAAAAGCCAGTTCAAGTTGATCTGGCTTTTTTCTGTCTTCACATCTGACCCTTGATCTGCATAGCCTATGTTGAATCCATTGATTAGTTGCAGTGACATAATATGGAGTGAGGCTTTCATGATAAAGGTTAATGATATAGTTGGTCGGAAATCGTATGATTGCGATATCTATTTTCGTGTTATAGATATTTTGGAGCATGATGGCGGAAAAATTGCGATCATATTTGGTGAAGATATACGTTTGGAAGCAGATGCACCCCTCTCGGATCTAAAAGTAATAGGCGAAGATGAGAGAGCTACAAGAAATATGTATACAGATACTTTGGTGAATCAATCAAATCATCTTATATCACAGGAATTTGAGCGATTGCGTCATAAAAAAGAATATGAAGTCACAGATGGGTACCGACAGCCTGTTGATTATTTTCAAATCCCTGGAAAGGTGCTGCATCTTGATGGAGATCCTAGTTATTTGGAGAAATGCCTGACCCTTTATAAGCGCATTGGAATTCCTGTACACGGAGAACATTGTAAGGAGCGTGAAATGCCTTATAAGGTTGGAGAATTATTGGATCAATACAGGCCTGATATCCTTGTCATCACAGGCCATGATTCCTATTCGAAGTCTAAAGGAGCCATTAATGATATAAATGCATATAGGCATTCAAAGGACTTCGTAATGGCCGTCAAGGAGGCTAGGAAAAAAATTCACCATTTGGACCATTTAGTTATCTTTGCAGGTGCTTGCCAATCTCATTTTGAATCATTAATCGTTGCTGGTGCTAATTTTGCCAGTTCTCCTTCCCGTGTGAATATCCATGCATTAGATCCGGTTTATATTGTTGGAAAGATAAGTCTTACGCCTTTTATGGATCATGTGAATGTATGGGAGGTTCTTCGTAATACTTTAACGGGTGAGAAAGGGCTTGGAGGAGTTGAATCGAAGGGTGTTCTTAGAATCGGAATGCCTTATCATACAAACGAGGCGAAGGAAAAGCTTGAAACAGATGACTGATTGTCTAACCCATATCATATGGTTTTTTAAAAGGTTCTTACCTATCTCTCAACTCTTGAATTAGTACTATTTATAAGCAGATTCTTAACAGAATGATTGCTAATGCCAAAAGTACCGATGGTTAATGATCGGTGCTTTTTTTATATTCACCAGATAAAGGGATAAAGTCAGTATTGATCCCTGCTAAATTGATTCCGCTGACTCGTGTTTAGTGAAGGGTAGAATGTTTTGTAGAAGTGGTTCTCCAAGATAGTTTTATTCAACAAAATAAATCATTTATCCCCTCTATAATCTTAAACATAATGTAATTGGAATTTACATACATATCTATCTGTCGAATAGGGTAGAATAAAAGAGAGAAAAAAACGGTATTTTTCTTGTGAAAAACATTGACAAACAAATTTGATCACTGATATAATTTATTATTTTATTTGACCGTCATTAGTCTATGTGATATACTACTTTTAGTGAGGTGGACGAAGCATGCCAAAAAGTTTGAATGATATTAAACAGATTTTGGATTCCCATTTGGGACAGAAGTTGCTACTCAAAGCGAATGGCGGTAGAAGAAAAACTATCGAACGTTCAGGTGTATTAGCTGAAACTTATCCCTCAGTATTCGTTGTCGAATTAGATCAGGATGAGAACTCTTTTGAAAGAGTTTCATACAGCTATGCAGATGTATTAACAGAAACGGTAGAATTAACATTTACTGAAGAGACATCAGGAAAAATGGCGTAACGGCAGTGAACAATAGTTCTCTGCTTTTTTATTTGCCTACATGAATATATTGGCTGTTATGAAATTTAGTTTTAGATAAATGATATAAAGGTCGTACCGATAAAAAGGAGCTGTTAAACTTGGGCAGAAGAGGTATGATGTCTGAAAAGTTTAAAGAAGAGCTTGCTAAGGAACTTGGTTTCTGGGATGTAGTGCAGAAAGAAGGATGGGGCGGAATTAGAGCCGTTGATGCAGGGAATATGGTGAAAAGGGCAATTGAAATAGCAGAGCAGCAATTAGCCAATCGATCATAAATGCTGTGACATTCGACTTTCCGAAAACTAATACTTGTTCGGTACGGCAATTAAACCCCAGGGATTTATATCCTGGGGTTTTCTTGTTCGCCACAAATTAAAGAGAAAAATTTATACGAATAGTGGCGATTGGTGTTACGAAAATGTACAATGTGAGAAGGTAACAAAAGGATAAGTAGGTGAACAGAATGAAATGGATGGAGAAAGCACCTGCTAAGATTAACTTGGCACTGGATGTTTTATATAAAAGGGAAGATGGCTTCCATGAAGTTGAAATGGTTATGACAAATGTCGATTTAGCAGATCGGATCGAACTGATGGAACTAAATAACAATACCATAAAAATTAACTCGCATAACCGCTATGTGCCGGATGATAGTCGGAATTTAGCTTATCAGGCAGCAGCATTATTGAAAAAGAAATACGAGATTAATACAGGTATTGAAATAACCATTGATAAACATATCCCTGTGGCAGCAGGTCTTGCAGGTGGCAGCAGTGATGCTGCAGCAACATTAAGAGGGTTAAACCGTATTTGGAACCTTGGCCTTTCTATGGACCAGCTTGCAGAGCTTGGAGCTGAGATAGGATCAGATGTATCATTTTGTGTGCATGGTGGTACAGCAATCGCAAGAGGCAGGGGAGAAAGAATTGAGCATCTGCCAGCACCTCCAAACTGCTGGGTAGTTTTGGCGAAGCCGACAATAGGGGTATCTACAGCAGATGTCTATCGTAATTTGAAGATAAATGAATTGGCACACCCTAATATAAATTCAATGGTAGAGTCTATATATAATCAAAATTATGAGGCTATGTGTCAAAGTATGGGAAACGTTTTAGAGAGTGTAACGTTAAAAATGTATCCTGAAGTGAAAATGATTAAGGAACAAATGAGCAGGTTCGGAGCTGACGCTGTGTTAATGAGTGGAAGCGGACCTACAGTATTTGGCTTGGTTGAACATGATTCACGTATGCAAAGGATTTATAATGGGTTAATGGGTTTTTGTGAACATGTTTATGCAGTTCGCCTGCTTGGAAACAGGCTGGATATTGAATAAGCACGGACATTAATATAAAATCATAATAAAATATTCGTGTTCTGGGGGTAAAAATGAAATTGCGCAGAAGTGAACGTCTTGTAGATATGACAACCTATTTGATGGGTCATCCCTCCACCCTTATTCCACTATCCTTTTTCTCAGAAAGATATCAATCTGCGAAATCTTCTATCAGTGAGGATCTCGTGATTATTAAACAGACCTTGGAAGCAATGGGGAATGGAACGTTGGTTACTGTCCCTGGAGCGGCAGGCGGAGTAAAGTATATTATTGGCGTGAGTATGGAGGAATCTGACCAAATCATCAAGGATTTATGTGCTTTGATGGAGACACCGGAAAGGCTGTTACCAGGCGGCTACCTTTATATGACGGATATTTTGGGTCAGCCAAAAATAATTGGTAACGTAGGAAAACTAATTGCCTCACATTATGCAAACCAAAATATTGACGTTGTTATGACAGTAGCAACAAAAGGTATTCCTTTAGCATATTCAGTAGCTCACTATTTAAATGTTCCGGTGGTTATTGTCAGAAGAGATTCATTAGTAACAGAAGGCCCGACATTAAGCATTAATTATGTGTCAGGCTCAAATAAAAGAATTCAAACAATGGTCTTGTCGAAGAAAAGTCTTAAAAGGGATTCGAAGGTTTTGATTGTGGATGACTTCATGAAAGCCGGCGGAACCGTAAACGGTATGATTAACTTAATTGAGGAATTTGATGCAAATGTAGCAGGGATTGCTGTGTTAGTTGAAGCTGAAAATTCTGAGGAGCGTCTTGTCGATGAGTACCTATCTTTGATTAAATTGACGGATGTGAATATGAAGGACAAAACAATTAAGGTAAATAAAGGGAATTTCTTCCGATCTAAGTAGGAAGTAATCGGCATAACCGATTGGATGTTCAGTGCCTTTTATACTGCGATTATATTCAGTTATTAAAAAGTTTCACAATTATTTCTATATTTTTCAAAAAAAAGAAGGAATATCATAATTTTTGTGGAAATAGTTTAGTAATTCGCATTATAAAAGGTGGTGACATAGATGGAAGTGACTGACGTAAGATTACGCCGCGTCAATACAGATGGTAGAATGAGGGCGATTGCATCCATTACTTTGGATAATGAATTTGTTGTTCATGATATTCGAGTTATAGATGGGAATAATGGCCTGTTTGTGGCAATGCCAAGCAAACGCACACCAGATGGAGAGTTCCGTGATATCGCTCATCCAATCAATTCTGGAACGCGCGGTAAAATCCAGGAAGCTGTTCTTGCCGAGTATCACCGTATTGGTGAAATGGAAGAGGTAGAGTTAGAAGGAGCAGGAGCATCTTAATAGATAGAAAATTTAAAATCAACATCTAGAGCCGACCATCTGAGAGGCTCTTTTTTATTTTTCTTCACAAATTCCTCTAATACTCTCCAGTGCATTTCTCTTCACAAATTTATAAATTAATTCATGGTTTTGACTCCACTTCTTGAAAAGAACATGGAGTTAAGGTATATTCGTAATGGATAAAAAGGTAAACGGAGGGCAATCATGACGAACCGAAATGCTGTAATACTAGCTGCGGGAAAAGGGACGAGAATGAAATCCAGCTTATATAAAGTATTACATCCCGTATGCGGCAAGCCGATGGTAGAACATGTTATAGATAACGTATCATCCATTAAGGCGGAGAAAATTGTAACGATTATTGGTCATGGCGCTGAAGAGGTTAAGTCAGTCTTAAAGGACAAGACTGAATATGCACTGCAAGCAGAACAATTAGGAACTGCCCATGCGGTTATGCAAGCACAGGACCTACTTGGTAGTGAAGAAGGCACAACTCTTGTGATTTGCGGAGATACACCTCTAATTACAGCAGAAACGTTAGATGCATTATTAAATCTGCATGCTGAGCAAAAAGCAAAAGCTACAATCCTCACGGCACGAACAACCAATCCTGCTGGTTATGGTCGTATCGTGCGAAACAAAGAGGGCTTGGTTGAGAAAATTGTAGAACATAAAGATGCAACTGAAGAAGAATTGCTTATTGAAGAGATTAACACTGGCACTTACTGTTTTGATAATAAGCTCTTATTTGATTGCTTAAAGAATGTTTCTAATCATAATGCACAGGGTGAATACTATTTACCGGATGTTATTGAGATACTAAAGAAACAGGGAGAAATTATTTCTGCATATGAGACACCTGATTTTGCAGAAACGCTAGGTATTAATGATCGAGTAGCACTGTCTCAGGCAGAAACATATATGAAGCGTCGTATTAATGAACAGCATATGCGTAATGGAGTCACTATTGTAGATCCAGAAAACACATATATCCATAAGGATGTACAAATAGGAACGGACTCATATATATATCCAGGTACGACTATTACTGGTCATACAGTAATAGGAAGCGGCTGTAAAATAGGGCCGAATACGGAAATCGAAAATTGTAATATCGGAGATAATACGGTTATTCGCCAATCGGTTGCACATGATAGCCAAATTGGATCTGAGGTTCAAATAGGACCTTTCGCCCACATTCGTCCTCAATCCAATATTATGGACGATGTTAAAATTGGGAACTTTGTTGAAATCAAAAAAACCACCTTTGGTAAAGGAAGCAAGGCATCTCATTTAAGTTACTTAGGAGATGCAATTGTTGGAGAAGGTGTAAATGTTGGATGCGGAAGCATCACGGTAAATTATGATGGTAAAAATAAATTCCTGACTACGATTGAAGACGGAGCTTTTATCGGTTGTAACTCGAACCTGGTTGCTCCTGTAACTGTAGGAAAGGGAGCATATGTTGCCGCTGGTTCAACGATTACGAAAGATGTTCCAGGTGAGGCATTATCAGTTGCCCGTGCACGTCAGGTAAACAAAGAAAATTATGTAGGCAAGTTAAATCTTAAAAAATAGTCTTGGAGGCCCATAATGTCAAATCGATATTTAGATCCTAATTTAAAGGTTTTTTCTCTTAATTCGAATCCCGGATTAGCAGAAGAAATTGCTAAAGAGATTGGCGTTGAATTAGGAAAATGCACAGTGTCGCAATTTAGCGATGGTGAAGTACAAATCAATATTGAAGAAAGTATTCGCGGATGTGATGTTTATGTCATTCAATCAACAAGTCAGCCTGTAAATGAACATCTAATGGAGCTGCTAATTATGATTGATGCGCTGAAAAGAGCGTCTGCTAAGACCATTAATATTGTTATGCCTTATTATGGTTACGCGCGTCAAGATAGAAAAGCAAGAGCACGTGAACCTATTACAGCCAAGCTTGTAGCTAATTTATTGGAAACAGCAGGGGCATCACGTGTCATTACACTTGATCTTCATGCTCCTCAAATTCAAGGATTCTTTGATATTCTGATTGATCACTTAATGGGTGTGCCAATTCTTGCGGATTATTTCCAACAGAAGAATTTGGAGGATATCGTTATTGTATCTCCGGATCATGGCGGAGTAACAAGAGCCCGTAAAATGGCTGATCGCTTAAAAGCACCTATTGCTATTATTGATAAACGCCGTCCAAGACCAAATGTTGCAGAAGTAATGAATATTGTTGGCAACATTGAAGGAAAAACAGCTATCTTAATTGATGATATTATTGATACTGCCGGTACGATTACACTCGCTGCCAATGCGTTGATTGCAAATGGAGCAAAAGAAGTATATGCCTGCTGTACACATCCAGTACTATCAGGTCCGGCAATTGAAAGAATTCAAAGCTCCAAAATTAAAGAACTGGCTGTTACAAACACCATTGCACTACCAGAAGAAAAAAGAATTGATAAGATCGTAAATCTATCAGTGGCTTCTTTAATTGGAGAGGCAATTATCCGTGTTCATGAGGAACAATCAGTAAGTACATTATTCGATTGATCAGAAGTCTGCCATAAGGCAGACTTCTTTTAGTTATCATTCAATGTAACTTACCCATAGTGATAAGTGAATTGTTTCGAATTCAGGAGATTAGGGAATATGAAAGGGTGATATTTAAAATAGATTAGGATGGTGAAGCAAAATGGTTACAACTTTAACAGTAAGTGAACGAACAGATTTGAAAAACTCATCTTTAAGAAAATTAAGATCAGAAGGTAATTTCCCTGCAGTTGTATATGGGAAGGAAAAAGAAGCGAAGACAATATTTGTAGAAGAAAGTAGTTTTTTAAAGGCGATTAAAGAAAGTGGACGCAATGGCGTACTATCGCTTGAGATAAATGGAAGTAAGGAAAAGGTAATGCTTACAGAGTATCAACAAGATCCTATAAAAGGGAATATTGTGCACGCTGACTTTTTAATCGTGAATATGTCGCAGGAAATGGATGTAGAGGTGCGAATTGATCTTGTTGGACAGGCAGAAGGAGTGAAATCCGGAGGTATGCTGCAACAAACTCTGCACACAGTAACAGTATCCTCTAAGCCTGATGATATTCCAGGCTCAATCGAATATGACGTTTCTGATTTAAAAATTGGTGATTCCATTATCATCGCTGATTTAAATGTAGATGGTTCTTATACCATTTCACAGGATGAAGATGAAGTCGTTGCATCCATCCTTCCTCCTACAGTTGAAATGGATGATGATGCTGTAGAAAAAGAAAGTGCTGAGACAACGAATAATAAAGAAGACTAAGTTTATACTGATGAGCAATATAGGTTGTGAAATAAGAAGGTTGTTGAGAATTGTCGATTCTCAGCAGCCTTTTTTATCATGACAAAAAAGAGAAGAGGACATGCTAAAAAAATCACAAATTTTTGTTATCCTTATTTTCCTTTGAGGATGAAACAGTATAAAATGTTAAGAGGAAACTAATTAGTTTGATATTCACAAGGATGTGTAAAGGTATGAAGTTGATTGTAGGTCTTGGAAACCCAGGATCACAGTATGAGCGAACACGTCATAATATCGGGTTTTTAATCATTGATTATTTGGCTGAACGCTGGAATATTAAAATGAATCAAAGTAAATATAATGGCTTATATGGAACAGGAACCGTTAATGGAGAAAAGGTCGTTTTATTAAAGCCATTGACATATATGAATCTTTCGGGGGAAGCCATTGCTCCGTTAGCCCGTTTTTATAAAATAGGTCTGGATGATATTGCAGTCATCTATGATGATCTTGATTTACCAAGGGGTAAAGTTCGACTCAGACAAAAGGGAAGCGCCGGCGGTCATAATGGGATGAAATCAACCATCCAGCATTTGGGCGGAGATAGTTTTAACCGTATAAGAGTTGGAATTGGCAGGCCGGAAGGAAGAATTCCCGTACCCGATTACGTTTTAACCAATTTCAAGGATGATGAATGGGAAATCATGACGGAGGCAATTGATAAATCCTTAAAAGTCTGCGATCAATGGCTTAATGAGCCATTTTTAAAGGTAATGAACTCATTTAATGGACAATAATCATATCCATCCACTAGACTGAATAAACAATAAGATAATGGTGCATACTAGCGGTATATAATAAAGCGGAGGGTATGATATGACGCTACATTATTGCTGCAGGCACTGTGGGCACACTTTAGGTGAGATTAGCGAACAGCAGGATGAATTATATCAATCGGTTTATGATTTTCTTTCAACCGAGGAAAGAAAAGAGATTATTGAATATGGTGAGAATGGAACTATTCGCATTCGATCAATTTGTGAAAGCTGCCAGAATACGCTGGATCAAAATCCAGACTATCATTTGCTTGAACACTTAATACAATAAGACAGTAGACTGCTTTGGATAAAAATTCCAAAGCGTTTTTCTGTTTATTATTTTCACATAGCAGACCAACTATAAATATATAAATTATGTAGAAGGCTGAAGGGAGGACGGATTATATGAATAAATTGCAGCAACTACTTACAGATAACAAAGATATTCGATCCATTACAGATGGGCTACAGGAAGGTCTGAAGGAACAATTATTAGCCGGTTTAACAGGTTCTTCGCGTTCTCTCTTTATGGCAGCGCTATATGAACAAACAAATCGGCCCCTTCTAGTGGTGGTACCGAATCTTTTACATGCCCAAAAAGTATATGAAGACCTAACGTCGATTTTAAATAAAAATAAAGTATTTCTATTTCCAGCAAATGAATTGATTGCTGCTGAATTAAGTATTGCCAGTCCTGAACTGCGTACACAGAGAATAGAAACACTTAATTATCTTGCAACAGAGGAAAAAGGCGGAGTTATTATTGCTCCGATTTCCGGTATTAAAAAGGTGCTTCCACCTCGTTCTGTTTGGAAGGAATCCTTGATTGAATGGAATGTGGGCGATGATCTGAATATCGAGAGCGTATTGGAGAATTTAATCTCGCTTGGATATTCGAGAACGGATATGGTATCGACTCCAGGTGAGTTTTCTCTTAGAGGCGGAATATTGGATATCTATCCTCTGACAGAAGAAAACCCTTTCCGGATTGAATTGTTTGATACAGAGATTGATTCCATTCGTATATTTTCAGCTGAAGATCAAAAATCGCTACAAAAGGTAGAAAAGGCATTTATCAGCCCGGTCAATGAAATTATTTTGAATAAGGGCAATGTGGCTAAAATAGCAGAGCATTTAGAAGCCGGCTTAAGCCAATCCTTAAAGAAGATTAAAAATGCAGATGCACAACAGCGGATGGTTCAGCAAATCGAGCATGAAATTGAAATGCTTAGAAGCGGGAATAAGTTTGACCATATCACTCAATATATGTCACTGGCCTATGATAAACAGGCTAGTTTGCTAGATTATATTCCGACAGAGAGTATCGTCATTTTTGATGAAATCAGCAGAATTCAGGAGATGGGTGAACAGCTGGATAAAGAAGAGGCTGAATATTATACAACTCTACTTGATGAGGGGAAAATCATTCATGATATTACTCTATCTCATTCACTCTCTTCACTTATGAGTCAACATAAATATCCGCATATTTATATGTCATTGTTTTTAAGGCATGTACCTCAAACAAGCCCTCAAAACATCGTAAATATCAGCTGCAAGCAAATGCAGGATTTCCATGGGCAGATGAATTTATTTAAAGCTGAGGTAGAACGCTGGAAAAAAGGAAAATACACAGTTGTTCTTATGGGTGCCGATGAGGAGCGGGTCAAGAGAATAGAGCGTATCCTAGAGGATTACGAAGTCGATGCAAGCTTTGTACAAAATAAAGATGATATTAAGATAGAATCCCTGCAAATTATGGAGGGGCAGCTACTGACTGGATTCGAGCTTCCTATGCAGAGACTAGCACTCATTACGGAGAAAGAACTGTTTAATAAGCGAACAAGAAAATCAGCCAGAAGGCAAAAAATGTCCAATGCCGAACGTATAAAAAATTATTCGGAATTGAAGCCTGGCGATTATGTTGTCCATGTAAATCACGGGATAGGGAAGTTTATTGGTATTGAAACATTAGAGATTAATGGAATTCATAAAGATTATCTTCATATTCGCTATCAGGGAACTGATAAGCTTTATGTGCCAGTAGATCAAATTGACCTGATTCAGAAATATGTTGGTTCAGAAGGTAAAGAACCTAAGATGTATAAGCTTGGCGGTAATGATTGGACACGCGTAAAAAGTAAGGTTCAATCAACGGTCCAGGATATAGCTGATGATCTAATCAAATTATATGCAGAACGAGAGACCGCGAAGGGCTATGCTTTTATGCCGGATGGAGAAATGCAGAAGGATTTCGAAGCCTCTTTTCCATATAAGGAAACAGAAGATCAGCTGAGATCTATTGTTGAAATCAAGAAGGATATGGAACGTGAACGTCCAATGGATCGTTTACTATGCGGTGATGTAGGATATGGGAAGACTGAGGTTGCCATTCGGGCAGTATTTAAAGCTGTTGCTGATGGTAAACAGGTTGCCTTTTTAGTGCCAACTACCATTCTTGCACAGCAGCACTATGAGACCATGCGTGAAAGGTTTCAGGATTTCCCAATCAACATCGGCCTTTTAAGTAGATTCAGAACAAGAAAACAGCAGAATGAAACAATTAAAGGTCTAAAAAACGGAACAGTTGATGTGGTTATTGGAACACATAGAATTTTATCTAAGGACATCGTTTATCGAGATCTTGGTTTACTTGTTGTAGATGAAGAGCAACGATTTGGTGTAACACATAAAGAAAAAATTAAACAACTAAAAACAAATGTAGATGTTCTGACTCTGACAGCTACCCCAATACCAAGAACCTTGCATATGTCCATGCTTGGTGTGAGGGATCTTTCAGTAATTGAGACACCTCCGGAAAATCGTTTCCCTGTGCAAACCTATGTAATGGAATATAATCCGATGCTAGCACGGGAGGCAATTGAGCGGGAGATGGCAAGAGGAGGACAGGTATACTATCTGTATAACCGTGTAGAAGATATTGAAAGAAGAGCTGAAGAGCTGTCGATGCTAATCCCGGATGCCAAAATCGTGACTGCGCATGGAAAAATGACAGAAAGTGAGCTTGAATCTGTCATGTACAGTTTCCTTGAGGGTGAGGCTGATGTGTTGGTAAGTACTACCATAATTGAGACTGGAGTGGATATTCCTAATGTAAATACACTCATCGTTTATGATGCAGACAGGATGGGCTTATCCCAGTTATATCAACTACGGGGAAGGGTTGGAAGATCCAATCGTGTAGCATATGCGTATTTTACTTATCGGCAGGATAAGGTATTGACAGAGGTTGCAGAAAGAAGATTGCAGGCAATAAAGGAATTTACAGAGTTGGGTTCAGGCTTTAAAATAGCAATGAGGGATCTGACCATTCGAGGTGCAGGTAATCTTTTGGGTGCGGAGCAGCATGGCTTTATCGATTCTGTTGGATTTGACCTTTATTCCCAAATGCTCAAAGAGGCAATTCAGGAACGAAAAGGGGATACCAATAAAGAAGTCCATAATCTGATTGAAATTGATCTTAAAGTAGATGCATATATTCCGGATTCTTATATTTCTGACGGCAATCAAAAAATCGAAATGTACAAACGTTTCAGAAGCATATCAACTTCTGAGGAATTGGATGAACTTCAGGAGGAAATGCTTGACCGATTTGGAGAATTTCCACAAGAAGTTACCTACCTGTTTAAAATTGCAGAAATTAAAGTTCTTGCCATTCGGGCAGGTGTAGAATTAATTAAACAAACAAAAGATGAAGTTACTATTATCACCTCTGAAAAAACAAGTAAAGAAATTGATGGACATGTATTATTCAGATCTGCTTCAAAGTTTGGTCGTATGGTCGGACTGGGTATGGAGGCTAATCGCTTGAAAATGGTTCTTTACGTAAAGAAAGTACCGGTTCAGGACTGGCTCAATGCTGCCTTTGAATTAGTTTCTGAGTTGGAACGTAACAAAAAGGTTAAAGAAAAGACTGAATAGTAAAATGTGAACTATGTGCTTTTTAAAGCAATCAAGTGTACCAATGCCCTCCTTTTTATGGTGATACATAAAGAAAAAATTTTCTTTATGTATAGAAGTTACCATTAGAAAAATACTATGTACAACATCGGCGGCATAGTCGATTTGGGCAGCAGGATGTGTCGCAAAAAATCAACCCGATGAAAGAGAGGCAACATAGAATGAAAGCAACTGGTATTGTTCGTCGTATAGATGATCTAGGACGCGTTGTTATTCCAAAAGAAATCAGAAGAACATTGAGAATCCGTGAGGGAGATCCTTTGGAAATCTTCGTTGACAGAGATGGCGAAGTAATTTTAAAAAAATATTCTCCTATCAGTGAACTTGGAGACTTCTCTAAAGAATATGCAGAGGCACTTTATGATAGCTTAGGAAACCCAGTTCTAATCTGTGACCGTGATACATTTATCGCAGTAGCAGGAAGTTCTAAAAAGGAATTCCTTAATAAAGCAATCAGTGACTCTTTAGAGAAAATTATGGAGGATCGTAACTCAGTTCTACATACTCAAAAAGGTTCTTTTTCACTTGTAGATGGCGTTGATGAAGAAGTAGCATCCTACACAGTGGCTCCAATTGTTGCAAACGGCGATCCAATCGGCGCAGTTGTGATTTTTGCTAAAGAAGCTACAGTTGGTGAAATTGAATTAAAAGCAATCGAAACAGCTGCAAGCTTCCTAGCGAAGCAAATGGAACAATAATATATTATTGTTTAACGGTTAATTGTGAAAACTCCAAGGAGTCTCCAATTAACCTTTTTTTGTCTCCTAAAAACAGGACATGACTATGAAAAAGAGGCAACCAATACTCCAAATAATGATTATTTTTGCTTATGTTATAATGTTTTGGAAATAGATAGAGAGGTGCTTTATTTGGATGAGCCGTCAGAATGATTCTTCACACAAAGTTTTAAAGGGCGCTGTTATTCTGACAGCAGCAGCTTTAATCGTAAAAATATTGAGTGCTGTATACCGAATTCCTTTTCAGAATATGGCTGGGGACACGGGTTTTTATATTTATCAACAGGTTTATCCATTTTACGGAATAGCTGTTGTTCTGGCTACTTATGGATTTCCAGTTGGTATCTCTAAGCTACTGATCGAATTTAACAGGTCTGGTAATGATAAAAAAGAAAAGAATAAAATAATAGCAGCTTCTTTTATATGGGTTGCTCTCTTCGGAATTATATTGTTTTTATTCTTGTACTTGGGAGCGGACTTGATAGCGAAGATTATGAATGATATTCAACTTGCCCCGTTAATTCGTATGGTGGCCTTTTCCTTTTTGCTAATGCCCTTCATTTCCATTGTAAGGGGTACTTATCAGGCGTCTGGAAATATGCTTCCAACTGCACTTTCCCAAACCTTTGAGCAGCTATTTAGAGTTACCTTTATTTTGATTGGTACATATTTGCTTATGAAATTCGAATATTCTTTATACACTGTTGGAAAAAGTGCGATAGCAGGGTCGTTAATTGGCGGTATTGCCGCTATGGGGGTTTTGGGACTTTATTTATGGAGAGAACGCCGTGATTATTTTCCAACCCTGATGCCAGAAAAGGAAATATTGATCAAAACGGGAGCAGTCCTTTTATTTCAGGGGTTAGCTTTTTGTTTAAGTAATATGTACTTGCTCCTTCTTCAACTAATTGATTCCTTCCAACTGTATACGAATCTCCTGTCTCAAGGGATACCTGCAGAGGAAGCGAAAGCGATGAAGGGTGTTTATGACCGAGGGCAACCGTTGATACAGGTAGGGCTTGTTGTAGCCACTTCACTTTCTTTGTCAATTGTCCCGGTATTAACCAGCTTGCAAAAAAGTAAAGCAATTGAAGAAGTAAAGAAAATGTGCCGTTTGGCTATAAAAATCAGTTCTGCTATTGGGGTTGGAGCAGCTATTGGGTTGGCTGGAATTATTCAGTCAGTAAATATTATGCTTTTTAAAGATGATGAAGGGGTTGGAGCTTTAAGCGTTCTCGCTATTTTAATATTGTTCGCATCCCTCCTGGTGACATGCTCAACTATTTTGCAAACAATGGGGTTTTGGAAAGCATCAGTTATGGTTATTCTGCTATCGGTAGGGATTAAAGTCCTTTTAAATCCTTGGTTGATTGCCGGAAGCGGAATAAAAGGGGCTGCCTACGCAAGTCTTCTTGCGCTGATGGCTGCTTGTATCCTGCTGCTTTATCTGGTAGGGAAATATATAACTGGAAGGAATATGGAATTTCATCATATAGCAAGCCTGGTGATAGCCGGAATTGTCATGTATATTGTATTAAAAGGCTATTCAGCTTTATTTTCCTTTTTTGTGGGGGAACTTGGTCAGTCAAGAATACTGGCCTCCATACATGCATTAAGTTCCGTTGCAATCGGAGGAATGATTTATCTGTATATGCTGCTTAAAATGAATCTATTTGAAAATGATGAATTGGCCCATCTACCTGGAGGACATCATTTGATAAGAATTATGAATAAAGGGAAAATCAAACGTTAGGAGAGCTGAAGTGTGACTAACCAAATCACAATTATAGGTTTAGGGGCAGGAGAGCTTGATCAAATGCCTTTGGGCATTTATAAATTACTGAAAAATACAGAGCTCGTATATGCGAGAACTATTGAACACCCGGTATTGAAAGAATTGGTGGCTGAGGGTCTGAAGGTTGAGAGCTTTGACTCCATCTATGAGGAGCATGATCAGTTCGAAGCAGTTTATGAGAAAATTGCAGAAATTCTAATTCAGAAGGCTAAGGTCCAGGATGTAATCTATAGTGTGCCGGGGCATCCGCTAATCGCTGAAAAGACTGTACAAATCTTACTTTCGGAAGGTGAAAAGAAAGGGATACCTGTACATATTAAAGGCGGCCAAAGCTTCCTCGATGCCATGTTCACATCCATTAAAGTGGATCCGGTTGAGGGTTTTCAATTTCTAGATGGTACGGACCTTTCATTGAGGGATGTCAATATCACTCAGCATATGATTGTAAGTCAGGTTTATGACGCCTTTGTTGCTTCCGAAGTGAAACTGACCTTAATGGAAAAATATCCGGATGATCATGAAGTTTATTTAGTGACCGGTGCGGGGATGAGCTCCGAATCAGTTGAACGTATGCCACTTTATGAATTGGATCGTGCCATGCAATTGAGCAATTTAACGTCAGTCTATGTACCTCCGATTCAGAAGGAAGAAAATCAATATAAGGAGTTTTGGAAGCTGAGAGAGATCATTGATAAACTCAGATCTCCGGAGGGATGCCCATGGGACAGAGAACAGACTCATGAATCGCTAAGGAAGTATTTACTGGAAGAGGCTTATGAACTGATTGATGCAATTAATGAAGGTGATATTGATCACATAATTGAAGAGCTTGGTGATGTATTACTTCAGGTGATGTTACATGCCAGAATCGGGGAAGATGAAGGGTACTTTTCCATTGATGATGTCATTCAAGGGATATCTGAAAAAATGGTGCGCAGACATCCCCATGTTTTTGGTAATGAAAGGGCAGAATCAGCAAAAGATGTAGAGGAAACCTGGCAGAGGGTTAAAAAGGAAGAAGGTTCAAATACCTCTGATTCCATTTTGAATGTCAGCACCCATTTTCCGAATCTTATACAGGCTTATGATATTCAGAAGCAAGCCTCTAAATTGGGCTTTGATTGGAATGATGTTTCACCTGCCTGGGAAAAGGTTTTTGAAGAACTTGATGAATTTAAAGCAGAGTGGAATAAGAATAAACCAGACACCCATAATATAGAATCAGAGTTTGGAGATGTTCTGTTTGCCCTTGTAAATGTGGCTAGATTGTTAAAAATCAACCCTGAAGAGGCGCTACATCGGACAAATCAAAAATTTAGAAAGAGATTTTTGTTTGTAAATGATTGCGTAAGGGAATCAGGAAAAGCATGGAGCGATTATACACTTAAAGAGCTTGATGAGTTTTGGGAACAAGCCAAAGAGTCAGGTATATAAAGGAATAAATGGAGGTTGAATACATAGTGAGATTAGATAAGTTTTTAAAGGTTTCCCGGATTATTAAAAGGAGAACAATTGCAAAAGAAGTTGCAGATCAGGGAAGAATTAAAATAAATGGTAAAGAATCCAAAGCTTCAGCCGATGTAAAGATTGGAGATATTTTGGATATCAGATTGGGGCAAAAAGTACTGACTGTCCGTGTAGATAAACTTCTGGAGACAACGAAGAAGGATGAGGCAGCAGGAATGTATACCCTCATAAAAGAAGCAAAACTATCAGAGTCGTTTTAAGCATGGTCTAATTCCTATCATCCTATCATACACTTGTACAAATGTTTGATAATGGGGGATTAGGATGAACCAATATTATGATACAAACCAAACGAGTAAATCAGCTGGACCTGATCACGATATTAGCATGAAGGGTAGAAGGCTTCTCGATATATCAGGTGTTAAGCAGGTAGAGAGCTTTGACAATGAGGAGTTCCTTCTCGAAACGGTCATGGGGTTTCTTTCGGTCAGAGGGCAAAATCTACAAATGAAAAACCTGGATGTCGATAAAGGAATTGTATCAATTAAAGGTAAAATACTTGAAATCAATTACTTGGACGAACATAGCGGGGAGAAAGCTAAAGGATTCTTTGGCAAACTGTTCAGATGAGTCTGGACACCCAGTTTGTAACCCTGTTATCCATGATTGGCATGGGTATTTACTTTGGAGCAGCATTTGATACATACAACCGCTTTTTAGTTAGAGCAAAGAGAAAAGTATGGTTTGTTTTTATTAATGACATCTTATTTTGGTGCATTCAGGCCTTGCTCATTTTCTATGTTTTATACGAATCCAATCAGGGAGAATGGCGCTTTTATATCTTATTGGCACTGCTATGCGGTTATTCCGCCTATCAAGCCCTTCTTAGAAATTCATATAAAAGATTGCTGGAAATGACTATTTATTGGGTTAATAAATTCAGTAAATTCCTTGTTAAATTGGGAGCTCTCTTATTCATTCGGCCAATAAAAGGGTTAATTGCGCTAATTATTACTGTTATATTGCTTATATTTCAAGTGTTGCTAAAGTTTGGCAATCCTCTATTATGGCTTGCCAAGTATCTTTTAAAGGCATTAATATCGATAGTAAGGGTGATTTTCTATCCCTTTACTAGTACAGCGTCATGGCTTTGGAAGACAATTCCGGGCGGTGTGCGATCACCTGTCGAAAAGTTTTTTGATAAACTAGCAGGAATTGGAAAAAAGTTGAAGAATACTATCAATAAATTATTAAAAAAATGGACAAATAAGTCTTAAAGGAGGAAAGGAAATGGGATCGCTTGATAAAAAGAAGGAAAATATCAAACAAATCGATACGCCATATGCCCAATATCAAGAGAAACGAACCCAGTCCTTTGAGAAAAAGAAATTAGGATTGACAAGAAGGCTTGTAATATTTGGGCTTTTTGCCATCATAACAACTGGGATCGTTCTTACAACACTCTTTTCTCAACATTCCGCTTTGAAGGCTAAAGAAGAACATAAAAGTGAATTGAAAGTGAAATTGTCAGATCTTCAAAAGGATGAAGCAAGATTAAAGGAAGAAATCATTAAATTGAATGATGATGAATATATAGCAAAGTTTGCGCGTAAAGAATATTTTCTATCAGATGATGGAGAAATAATATTCAATCTTCCCGAAAATGAGGGCAAGTAGATATCCCTCACGTTGACACATATTTTTTTAAGTGATTATAATATAAGGGGAAGCTATAACTTCCATTATTTTATTTTTTTAATTTCTTAAGGAGGAGCAATTTTTTTATGTCAATCGAAGTAGGCAGCAAGTTACAAGGTAAGGTAACAGGAATCACTAATTTCGGAGCATTTGTTGAGCTGCCCGAGGGTTCAACAGGACTTGTCCACATCAGTGAGGTTGCTGATAATTATGTAAAAGATATTAATGATCACCTAAAAGTGGGAGATCAAGTTGAAGTAAAAGTCATAAATGTAGAGAAAGATGGCAAAATCGGTCTTTCTATAAAAAAAGCTGTTGAGAAGAAGGAGAGCGAACAACCTGCGCAATCATCTTATCAACAACGACCTCGTTATAACAGAGGAAACGATTCACGTGGTGGAAGAAATGACTCTCGGGGAGGAAGAGGAGGACATGATTCCAGACCGCCGCGAGAAAGCTTCGAACAAAAAATGGCCCGCTTCTTGAAAGATAGTGAAGAGCGTATGTCATCTCTTAAGAGGAACACAGAATCCAAACGAGGTGGCAGAGGCGGAAGACGCGGCTAAACCTTGCTGCTGAAACAAAATGGCAATTTATATAACAGACCAACATCAGTTGTTGGTCTGTTTTTGTTTTTTACATTTGATTATCAATTGATATAGGGATTATATGGCATAGATAGGGTAGTATAATCCTGCTGTTTAAAGGATTTGACTAGAATGAGCATGTCAGTAAATGTTGTTCATTTAAGAATCAATAAAGCCATCATGTTAAAAATGTTTGATTGTTGAGTGTTCTTATAGATGGAATAGTATGAAGTGATAAATCTAGAAGAGTTATATTCTTTATAAACACAAAAAAACCAGGGATATATCCCTGGTTTTTTGTATAGATGACCCCTACGGGATTCGAACCCGTGTTACCGCCGTGAAAGGGCGGTGTCTTAACCGCTTGACCAAGGGGCCTCAAAATAGCGGCGGAGGGGATCGAACCCCCGACCTTACGGGTATGAACCGTACGCTCTAGCCAGCTGAGCTACACCGCCATAATCAAATATACTTTTAAACACAAAAATTATCTTACAATCTAGTAAATACTTTGTCAATGGTTTAAATATTTTAGCCAATAATTAGAATATTACATTTAAATAAGTATCTATTTCTTCTATCTTCTAGCCTTTCCTACAAAGTAGTTTAATAAAATATTCTCCTTTATGATTCCTTCGATAACCTTTGTGTTTTCTTCTGCCCATTCACATGGAATGCCGTCGAACACTTTATAAAAACTCATCCTCCGTTCTGACAAATTTAGGATTATATCCCCTTTATAATAAAAGACAATCACCTGTTAGGGAGTGGTAATGTGGATAAAACACAAAGTACAATGTATGGATCGGTAACGGATGTTCAATATGATGCTGGCAAATGGAATCCTACTCAATTAGTGGACAAGTATGTAACGAAGCTAGAGGATTACTTCGTGAAACAAGGATATATATTAGTAGTTTTGGGATTTCTCCTGGGAAGGGCGCTTATCCTTTCACAGTTGGCTCCTTTTTCTCTCCCATTCTTTGCAGCAGTATACATGATGAGGCGGGAACGTTCTCCGCTTGTTATGGTCGCCTCAATAGGAGGTGCGTTAACAATCTCCTGGTCAGCAGGTTTAAGTTTATTTGCTTCATGTGCCTTATTCCTCCTCTTATATAAGCTAAGACAGCCATCAGTGGAGAATCAATTTAAAGTTGTTGGTGTATATGTTTTAATAGCCATGGGAATTGCAGGAGCAACGGAACGCTATTTGAAATATATGAAGTTTGAGATATACGATGCCATGATGATCGGTGTTGAAGCAGGTTTAGCTCTTATTCTTACCATGATTTTTATTCAATGTATCCCACTGATTGCTATGAAAAAAAGTCCACAGGGACTAAGGACAGAGGAAGTTATCAGTTTGATTATCATGCTGGCCTCTGTTATGACCGGTACGATCGGCTGGTCGATTTATCATATATCTCTTGATCATACATTGAGCAGATACTTAGTTCTCCTTTTTGCAGTCTCTGGAGGAGCCTCAATTGGATCGACAGTAGGAGTGGTAACTGGTTTAATATTCAGTCTGGCCAATCTGAGCAACCTTTTCCAGATGAGCTTATTGGCCTTCTCTGGTTTACTAGGAGGCCTTCTTAAAGAAGGGAAAAAAATAGGGGCATCATTAGGTTTAATAATTGCCACATTATTAATTGGCCTTTATGGGGAAGGGAGTCAAAATATATCAGTAACTCTATATGAATCTTTATTGGCTATTGCTTTATTTTTTATGACCCCTGCTACCCTTATTTCAAAAGTAGCCAAACATATTCCTGGAACAGCAGAGCATACGAATGAACAGCAACGTTATGTCAGGAGGGTCAGAGATGTTACTGCGCAAAGAGTGAATCAATTTTCATCTGTTTTCCAGGCTTTATCGAATAGTTTTTCACAGATGGAGGAACAAACAACGAAGGAGGTAGAAAAGGAACGTGAGTTGGATTATTTTCTTAGCAATGTGACTGAAAAAACATGCCAGACCTGTTTCAAAAAGGATCATTGCTGGGCGAAGAATTTTGATTATACGTATGGAATGATGGGAGAGTTGGTTGAGAGTTTACAGGACGAGTCCGGGCAAGTTCCGCAGGCCACGCAGAGAGAATGGAAACGGTTCTGTACAAGATATGATAAAGTGACGGAGGCGATGCTTCAGGAGATCTCTTATTACAATGCAAACCAAAAATTAAAAAAACAAGTGAGAGAAAGTAGAAAGCTCGTGGCAGATCAACTCCAGGGAGTTTCAAAGGTAATGGAGGACTTTGCTAAGGAGATTACAAAAGAACGCGAAAATCTCCATATTCATGAAGAACAATTACTGGATTCCATACGGGGGTTCGGTTTGGATATCCACCAAATAGAAATTTATTCCCTGGAACAAGGGAATGTTGATATAGATATGCAAATCCCAGATTGCGAGGGAAGTGGTGTAGGTGAGAAATTAATTGGCCCCATGCTCTCAGATATATTGGAAGAGCATATCATTGTTTACAAAGAAGAGTGCAGTTCGTTTCAGGGAGGTTTATGCCGCTTAACATTCCGTTCTGCCAAACGCTACACAGTAGAAACTGGTGTAGCCCATGCTGCAAAGGGAGGAGGGCTTGTATCAGGGGACAGTTACACCATGATTGACATCGGAAAAGGGAAGCATGCGATTGCCATTAGTGATGGCATGGGAAATGGAGAAAGGGCCCATAATGAAAGCTCAGAAACCTTAGGGCTACTGCAAAAAATACTAGAGTCTGGAATAGAGGAAAAGGTAGCTATTAAATCGATTAACTCGATTCTCTCATTGCGGACTACAGATGAAATCTTTTCAACACTTGACTTATCGATGATTGATTTGCAGGATGCGAGTGTGAAATTTTTAAAAGTGGGTTCAACTCCAAGCTTTATAAAGAGAGGGCAGCAGGTTACGAAAATCCAATCTAATAACTTGCCAATTGGTATTATCAAAGAATTTGATGTGGATGTGGTTCATGACCAATTAAAGGCCGGTGACCTTTTAATTATGATGAGTGATGGAATATTTGAGGGGCCAAAACATGTAGAAAATTATGAAGCATGGATGATTAGAAAGATTAGAGAAATCGGGACTGACAGGCCACAGGAAATAGCTGATATTATTCTCGAGGAGGTAATCAGGACAAGCTCAGGAAAAATTGAAGATGATATGACAATTGTCGTCGCACAAATCAATCATAATATTCCAAAATGGACAAGTATACCTGTCGGTGCCAAGAAGAAAAAAGCTCAATAATAATATCCTCCTAATCGTATAAAGCGCCTATATATAGGCGAAGATGGAAATAATAATAGCGGTATAGGAGGATGATGAAATGAAGACAGGTACAGTTAAACAAATATTATTGCTGACAGACGGCTGCTCCAATCAGGGAGAGAGCCCGACAGCGATGGCTGCACTAGCACGTGAGGAAGGAATTACTGTAAATGTAATTGGTGTTATGGATAAGGACATTATAGACGAGGGGGGAATGCAAGAGATTGAGAATATAGCATCATCTGGTGCTGGCATTCATCAAATCGTCTATGCTGAGCAATTATCACAAACTGTACAAATGGTCACTAGGAAGGCAATGAACCAAACGATACAGGGCGTAGTGAATAAAGAGCTTCAGCAAATATTGGGGAATCATATCACTATGGAAGAATTACCACCTGATAAACGCGGCGAGGTAATGGAGGTAGTGGAGGATCTGGGAGAAAAAGTAAAAATGGAGGTTCTTGTATTGGTTGATACAAGTGCCAGTATGAAGCATAAGCTGCCAACGGTTAAAGAGGCGCTTATAGATTTGTCTATAAGTCTAAATGCGAGAAGTGGTGAAAATCAGTTCTCAGTTTTTATATTTCCCGGGAAAAGAACCGAAGTGGAAAGAGTAATGGATTGGAGTCCTAGACTTGAATCTCTTTCTAAAATTTTCGCCAAATTAACGACTGGAGGGATTACCCCGACTGGTCCGGCTATTCGTGAGGCCATTAAGTATTTTAATAAAGAGTCTTCTATAAGGAGAATAGTAGGCGACGATGATCAATACTTCGAAGAAACCATGTAGCTTCCCAATTGGATCAGTAATCAGGGGCAAATGGCATCATAAGAGTTATATCATTCGAAAAGAATTAGGGTATGGCGCTAATGGAATTGTTTACCTCGCAGATTCTTCGGATGGATCAGTAGCAATCAAGTTTAGTGATAACAGTGCTACTATTGCTGCAGAAGTAAATGTATTAAAATCATTTGCAAAGGTCCAGGGAATATCCCTAGGACCTTATTTGATAGATGTGGATGATTGTATAGGGAGTGGAAAAATTATTCCTTTCTACGTGATGGAGTATATTTCCGGAGATTCCTTTCTAACGTTTGTGCAAAAAAGAAGTTCAGATTGGCTTGGTGTACTCATGCTGCAGCTTCTAAACAGCCTTGAGGAAATGCATAAGCTAGGATGGGTTTTTGGGGATTTAAAACCTGAAAACTTGATAGTACAATTACCCGATTTTAAAGTCCGTTTTATAGATGTAGGAGGAACCACGCAAATCGGTCGTGCGATTAAAGAATACACTGAGTATTTTGACCGGGGATATTGGGAGCTGGGGGGCAGAAGAGCAGAGCCATCATATGATTTATTTGCGCTCGCTATGATAGTGATCAATGCAGCCTATCAAAAAAGGTTTAATAAAAACGGAGAAGGAATTAACCAATTAAAGGAATTGGTGAAAAACAAGCAGGAACTCAGAGAGTTGGAGTCCATTCTTTTAAAAGCTTTGAAGGGTCATTACATAACGGCAACTGATATGAAAAAGGAAGTCATATCTCATTTACACACAAAACAAACCGCTACCCGCACCGCTGTAAAAAAGAATACTCCAGTTAACACCAGTCGAGTACAGATGAGGAAACGAAAATCCAATGATAAAAGCAGTTTCTTTGAAACGTTTTTTTTAGTTGCTATCATTACTTTGCTTTATGCATTTTATATGTTTGGTCAAGTTGTATAAGTTCACAACAAATACAAACAATAACGCTGTCTCTACCGTTTTTTTTTGAAAGATAATTTTTGGATTCCATTTGTAAGAGTGGTACGATAATAATTAATTGAAAGCAACGGTAGAAAGGAATATTTATGTTAGAGGCGAAAGTGACTGCTTATATTAATAAAAAACAATTGATTAATCATAATGACACGATTTTGGTTGGTGTTTCCGGTGGGCCGGATTCATTGGCATTGCTTGCTTATTTAAATAGCATAAAAAAATCCTATAATCTAACCCTTGTGGTTGCCCATGTAGATCATATGTTCAGAGGTGAAGAATCATTTGAGGAGTATTTATTTGTAGAAAAAATATGTGAGGAATGGGGAATCCCATTTGAAGGAAGTCGGATAGATGTCCCAAAATATATTAAAGATACAGGTAAAAATCCACAACAGGCATCCAGAGATTGTCGATATGCATTTTATAGGGATATAATGGAAAAGTATGCGGCGCAAAAATTAGCTCTTGCTCATCATAAGGATGATCAAGCGGAGTCAGTCTTAATGAACCTTATTAGAGGGACTTCTGGGATGGCGAGGATTGGAATTCCTCTGAAAAGATTATTCGGGGGTGGATGGATCATACGTCCTTTTCTTGCTGTTACAAGAGAAGATATTCTGGAATATTGTACAGAGATGAATCTCAACCCACGCATAGATCCGAGTAATGAAAAGGATATTTATACCCGAAATCGATTCCGCAAATACATATTACCGATGATAAAAAAGGAAAATAGTAAAGCGCTTGATCATATTCAACGGTTTAGCGAGGATTTGGAGCAAGATGAAGGGTTTTTGATGGTGTTAGCTGAAAAAGAGTATAATTCTCTTGAATTAACTGAAAAGGACGGGATTTTAAAAGTTCCCATATCTTCTCTTGGAAAGGTGCCAAAACCTTTACAAAGGAGGGTGATTCATCTAATATTAAACTATCTTTATCAAGTGAAACCTTATGTATTTTCATACGTACATATAGAGTGTATTCAGTCTTTATTGACAGAATCCAATCCTTCCACCTCCGTGCAATTACCTTCTGGGCTTCAAGTTACGAAAGCATATGATCAGTTGCTTTTCCATTTTGGAAGGCTGCCATCAGTAACTTTATCAAAGGAACTCCGTATACCGGGGAAGACGGCTCTTGCGAATGGCGCCGTTATTGAAACAGTACTGCTGGATCCCTTATCTGAAAAATGGGAGCATGCATCTCGATATACATGTATTTTACCTTTAAGTGAAGAGGACTTACCATTAAGGGTGCGGAATAAGCGGGATGGAGATCGTTATCAGCCTAAAGGCTTCACGGGCCATAAAAAACTGAAAAAGCTGTTTCTTGAACACAAGATACCTGTGCATGAGCGGGAGAGTTGGCCAATTATTGTTAATAAGAATGATCAAATTGTTTGGATACCAGGTCTGCAAAAGATTAATTTAGAAAAGACCCCGATGCCAGCCATCATGATAAAGTATGTTGAATAATGCTCTTCTAGGAGGACTACCGAATGACGATTCATAATGATATTGAGAAAATTTTGATTTCAGAAGAAGAAATCCAAGGCAAAATTAAAGAACTCGGGGCTTTGCTTACAGAGGAATACAAGGATCTTAATCCATTAGTGATAGGTGTGCTGAAAGGTGCAATGCCTTTTATGAACGATTTATTAAAGCATGTAGACAGCTATTTGGAAATGGATTTCATGGATGTTTCCAGCTATGGTACTTCTACGGTTTCAAGCGGTGAAGTTAAAATCATTAAAGATTTAAACACATCTGTAGAAGGCAGAGATTTGCTGATTATTGAAGATATCATAGACAGCGGTCTTACCCTCTCTTATTTAGTGGATTTATTTAAATACAGAAAAGCTAAATCCATCAAGCTTGTCACATTATTGGATAAGCCATCCGGAAGAAAAGCGGATATACATGCGGATTACGCTTGCTTTAATGTACCTGACGAATTTGTTGTCGGATACGGGCTTGACTACATGGAAAAATACAGAAACATTCCATACATTGGCGTGTTAAAAAGGGAAGTTTACGAAACTGCCAAATAGGGATATAGATGATTAATAACCGCTATTCACATAATAGACTGTGCTATGATCTTTATATAAAATATATAAGTAACCTGATTGTAGATACGAATACTATATTTAGTTTTTTGGGAGGAGGTTAGGGATGAACCGTATTTTTAGAAATACCATATTCTATTTACTTATTTTTGTGGCGATTATCGGAGTAGTAAGTGTGTTTAACCAAAATTCCGAGCCAACTAAACATATTTCTAATAATGAGTTTATTGAAAGCCTTGAAAAAGGTGAGGTTAAATCCGCTGATTTACAGGTGGAACGCGGAGTATATTCTGTTAAGGGTCAATTAAAGGATGCTAAGGAAAATGAGTATTATTTAACATATATCCTTGCAGAACAGGCTGAAGAGGTTACTGACTTAATTGATGAACAGGGTGTAAAATCTACAGTTGCTCCAGCAAAAGAAACAAGTGTATGGGTAACATTCTTAACTTCAATTATTCCGTTCGTCATTATTTTGCTATTGTTCTTCTTCTTGATGAATAGTGCGCAAGGTGGCGGAAACAAAGTAATGAGCTTTGGTAAAAGTAAAGCTAAGCTTTACAGTGAAGAAAAGAAAAAAGTGCGCTTCAAAGATGTAGCAGGTGCTGATGAGGAAAAGCAAGAACTGGTTGAAGTTGTTGAGTTCTTGAAGGACCCTCGTAAATTTGCTGAATTAGGTGCGAGAATTCCAAAAGGTGTACTTTTAGTAGGACCTCCGGGAACAGGGAAAACCTTGCTTGCAAGAGCAGTAGCTGGTGAAGCAGGTGTACCTTTCTTCTCTATCAGTGGTTCAGACTTTGTTGAGATGTTCGTGGGTGTGGGTGCTTCCCGTGTGCGTGACCTTTTTGAAAATGCGAAGAAGAATGCACCATGTATTATTTTTATCGATGAAATCGATGCAGTTGGACGTCAGCGTGGAGCTGGCCTTGGCGGGGGACACGATGAACGTGAACAAACCCTGAACCAATTGCTTGTTGAAATGGATGGTTTCGGAGCAAATGAAGGTATCATTATCATTGCTGCTACAAACCGACCTGATATTCTTGACCCGGCTCTTTTACGTCCAGGCCGCTTTGACCGACAAATTACGGTTGACCGTCCTGACTTAATTGGAAGGGAAGCTGTACTTCGTGTACATGCACAAAACAAACCGCTTGATGAAAATGTGGATCTTAAAGCAATTGCGATGAGAACCCCAGGTTTCTCCGGTGCTGATTTAGAAAATCTCTTGAATGAAGCTGCTTTGGTAGCTGCAAGACAAGATAAGAAAAAAGTAGATATGAGCGACATTGATGAAGCAACGGATCGTGTGATTGCCGGTCCTGCTAAAAAAAGCCGTGTCATTTCTAAGAAAGAAAGAAATATTGTTGCCTTCCATGAATCCGGACATACGGTTATCGGGTTGGTACTTGACGAAGCAGATATGGTCCATAAGGTAACAATTGTTCCGCGTGGCCAGGCAGGTGGTTATGCTGTAATGCTTCCGCGTGAAGATCGTTACTTTATGACTAAGCCTGAACTGTTCGATAAGATTACCGGATTATTGGGCGGACGTGTTGCTGAAGAAATTGTCTTTGGTGAAGTGAGTACAGGAGCTCATAATGACTTCCAACGTGCTACAAGTATTGCCCGCAAAATGGTAACTGAATATGGAATGAGTGATAAACTCGGACCGATGCAATTTGGCCAGGCTTCAGGAGGCCAAGTATTCTTAGGTCGCGATATTAATAGTGAGCAAAACTATTCTGATAAGATTGCTTATGAAATTGATATCGAAATCCAAAATATCATCAAAACTTGCTATGAACGTGCAAGAAAAATTCTTACTGAAAACCGCAGTAAGTTAGACTTAATTGCTAATACATTACTTGAGATTGAAACGTTAGATGCTGAACAAATTCGCCACTTAGCGGATTATGGTAAGTTGCCTGAGCGTAAGGTAGCGAGCGATGTTACAGTGAATGTATCAGCTAAAAAGGAAATTCTGTCTGAGGATCTATCCAAAGACGATACAATATCCGAGCAAAGAGAAGATGATCAAACTCCTCCTACACCACCGGATATGGAAACAAACGATCCTAATAAATTGTAAGAATTCTGAGTGTCCCATCATATGAATGGGGCACTTTTTTTGAAAAGGGATAGAATGCTAACAGGAAGTTGGTCATGAAGGCGTTGCCACAGGATGTGGCGTACTTAGTCTTTGTTCGTTAAATAAGGGGCTTCAGCTTTTTGATTAATCCAGCTTCAGGGCCTAACCGCTCGAGACATAAGTGTAGCTGCTGCGGGAGAGAAAAAGCGCTCTCCCTCCGCACCTCCTCTTATGCTTGTCGCGGTTGACCAAGGCCCTTCAGCTTTTTGATGTAATCTAGCTTCGACTCCTAGGAGCTCGAGTCATAAGCAAATACCCTACGGGAGAAGAACCCTCCCTCCGAGTATTCGTCTTATGCTTGTCGCTCCTGACCAGTCGTCTCAGCTTTTTCGATAGGGGGTTTTTGCATGTTATTGGTGATGGATGTGGGGAATACGAATATTTCGATTGGTGTTTATAGGGATGATGATCTTTGTTTTCATTGGAGAATTGGTACGGATCGGGGAAAAACTGAAGATGAATACGGAATGATATTTAATCAGTTGTTGAGTCATGTTGGGTTAACCTTCCATGATGTAAAAGGAATGATTCTTTCCTCTGTTGTGCCTCCCATAATGTCTTCACTTGAAAGAATGTGTACAAAATACTTTCAACTGAGGCCTTTGGTTGTTGGGCCTGGTGTTAAAACGGGATTAAATATAAAATATGATAATCCTAAAGAAGTTGGGGCAGATCGAATCGTGAATGCTGTGGCTGCAATTCATGATTATGGAGCGCCAATCATTATAGTAGACTTTGGTACAGCGACAACGTATTGTTATGTAAATGAGCATAGCCAGTATTTAGGAGGGGTGATTGCCCCGGGAATTGAAATTTCTACAGAGGCGCTCTATTCGAAGGCTGCTAAACTGCCCAGGATAGAGATTGTTCGTCCTGCCAATATCATTGGGAAGAATACAGTAAACGCTATGCAGTCCGGCGTTTTATATGGTTTTATTGGACAGGTAGAAGGAATTGTAACCAGGATAAAAAAACAGAGTAAGCAGAATCCTATGGTTATCGCTACTGGCGGAAGAGCATCTATGATTGCAAATGAAACATCCATAATTGATGTTGTCGATCCGTATTTAACATTAAAAGGTCTGCAAATCATCTATTCAAAGAATATACAACAATAATCCTGTAATGGATTTGGAAGGAGTTTATCATGAACGATTATTTAGTTAAAGCACTAGCATTTGATGGACAAGTAAGGGCGTATGCAGTCTCAAGTACGCAAACTATTGCAGAGGCACAAAGAAGACAGGATTCTTGGCGTACAGCATCTGCTGCGTTGGGAAGAGCAATGACAGCGGCTGTAATGATGGGAGCCATGCAAAAAGGCGAAGCAAAGATTACTATTAAAATTGAGGGTGATGGTCCGATTGGTCCGGTTATCATTGATAGTAATGCAAAGGGTGAGGTTAGGGGATATCTGACAAACCCTCATGTTGATTTTGAGTCTAATGAACATGGAAAACTTGATGTAAGACGTGCTATTGGTACAAATGGTACGTTAACTGTTGTTAAAGATATTGGATTAAGAGATAATTTCTCTGGCCAAGTTCCTTTAATTTCAGGCGAGCTTGGTGAAGACTTTACTTATTATTTTGTTGCCTCTGAGCAAACTCCTTCATCTGTAGGAGTCGGTGTTTTGGTTAATCCGGATGACTCGATTCTTGCTGCGGGTGGATTTATTATCCAGCTAATGCCCGGCACGGAAGAAGAGGTTATAGAAAAAATAGAGAAAGCTCTAGGATCAATTCCGCCTATATCCAAAATGATTCAGGATGGTTTAACTCCGGAAGAAGTACTTAATAAAGTATTGGGAGAAACAAACGTAAAAATATTAGAAAAAATGCCAATATCGTTCCAGTGTCAATGTTCCAAGGATAGGATAGCAAATGCTTTAATCAGTCTTGGAAAAGAAGAATTAGAAGATATGATCGAGACAGATGGTCAGGCTGAAACCCAATGTCATTTCTGTAATGAAAAATATATATTTACCAAAGAGGAGCTTCAGGAGCTAAAAGACACAGCTAAGTAATTTATTGGAGGAGTTACTTTGTCAAGTAAGCAATGTTGGTCCATTATCGCCGGTTTAATTCTATTGAATATTGTGACTGTCCTTTACTTTACGGTGGGGGAAAATTCAATGGAGGAAGATGCAACGGAAATTGTTGCTGCAGTAGGGGATGAAGAGATTAGCCGTCCAGACTGGCTCGCTGAATTGGAAAGGATACATGGCAAAGATGTATTAACTACAATGGTAAATGAAGAAGTTATTCTTCAATTGGCGGCTAAGCATCAGCTGACTGTTTCTGAGGATGAGATGAAAGTGGAGGCTGTTCTTCGGCAAGCGTTATATGGTTTTACTGGAAATTCACCCGCTCATATAAGTGATAAGGAGCACAAAAAGAAACTTGAAGTTTCAATTCTGCTTGAGAAGTTGTTGACAAAGGATGCCGTTATAACAGACAAGGAAGTTGAGTCTTACTATAAAAGTAATGAAAGCTTATTAAAGTTCACTGATCTCTATCATCTATCCCATATCGTACTTAGTGAAAAGGCAAAAGCAAATGCGATTATTAAGGAATTGAAGGCGGGAACTGATTTTGCTGCAATGGCAATAGAGCGCTCGGAAGATAAATATACGGCCAATAATGGTGGAGAATTAGGGTATATATCTTTAGATTCCGAGTCTGTCCCTGAAGAATATAAAGAAACTGCGGCTTCATTAAAACCAGGGGAATGGAGTCAGCCAATTAAGATCAAGGATGGATATGCGATACTCTATTTGCGTGATCAGATTGGTAAATCCGAACTATCCTTTGGAAAAATAAAATCTAATCTTAAAAGAAAGACTGCAATGGAACAAATGAATATACCTGTATCTGCAGATATGCTTTGGGAACAGTATGATGTGGATTGGATTTATGGAAAATAGAGTCATGTGCTCTATTTTCTTTTATATACTGTAAATGAGCCATAAAGATTATTTCACATGGTTAGATGCGAGAAAATCTGGGAATTTAGAAGTATAATAGTTGACAGAAAGCGTAAAAATAGCTAAATTGTATATAAAACCAATGAAAATACTATGGATTAGGGGTGGATAAGTTGGGTAAAATAGCAAATAATATTTCTGAATTAATAGGTAATACACCTGTTGTTAAATTAAATAAGATTGTAGAAGATGGATCTGCAGAGGTTTATTTGAAATTGGAATATATGAATCCGGGAAGCAGTGTTAAGGATCGTATCGCACTTGCCATGATTGAAGATGCCGAGGAAAAAGGTCTTCTAAAGCCGGGTACAACGATAGTTGAACCAACAAGCGGTAATACAGGCATTGGGTTGGCATGGGTTGCAGCAGCAAAAGGGTATAAAGCTATATTGGTAATGCCGGATACAATGAGTATGGAACGCCGTAACTTATTGAAGGCATATGGAGCCCAACTTATTCTTACTCCTGGTAAAGATGGAATGAAAGGTGCAATTGCTAAGGCGGAGGAACTTGTTAATGAACATGGGTACTTTATGCCGCAGCAGTTTAAAAATGAGGCCAATCCAGAAGTCCATAGAAAAACAACCGGTAAAGAAATTGTAGAACAAATGGGCGATCAATTGGATGCCTTTATATCCGGTATAGGTACAGGCGGAACTATTACGGGTGCTGGAGAAGTGCTGCGTGAGAAATACAAAGATATTAAAATTATTGCAGTTGAACCAGCGGATTCACCGATTCTATCAGGCGGTACTCCAGGGCCTCACAAAATTCAGGGGATTGGTGCAGGCTTTATACCTGATACATTAAATACAAATATTTATGATGAAATTATAAAAGTTGAAAATGAACAAGCCTTTGAACAAGCAAGAAAAGCTGCTAAAGAAGAGGGTATTCTTGGTGGTATTTCTGCAGGGGCAGCTATTTTTGCAGCATTGGAAGTTGCCAAAAAACTTGGTGCCGGCAAAAAAGTTCTAGCAATCATCCCGGATAATGGTGAAAGATATTTAAGTACACCATTATATAACTTTGAAGATTAATCGTATAGAAGAGTAAATAAGCTAAACATATGGAGGAGGCTAAATGCCTCCTTTTGTTTTGGTTTTCTGTGTTTCTTTCTTTTTTACAAATAACATGTGGTATAGTGATTTGCATAGAGTAATTTCGGAGTCTAATTAAAGGAGCAAATTATTATGGAACTACCACAAAAAAAGATGATTCTAGAATGTGGACAATATAGATTGGAACTTGGACAAAGCACTAAGATTATGGGAATTTTAAATATCACTCCGGATTCGTTTTCTGATGGAGGCCAGTTTAACAAAGTAGAACAAGCGGTTTTGCGTGCAAAGGAAATGATAAAAGCTGGAGCAGATATCATTGATATCGGTGGTGAGTCGACGAGACCTGGCCATCAGCGAATTTCGTCAGATGAAGAATTGGAGCGAATCATTCCTGTTATTAAGGAATTAACAAAAGAGATCAATGTACCGATCTCGGTAGATACATATAAAGCGGATGTGGCAAAAGAAGCACTTCATGCAGGGGCAACTATCATAAACGATGTTTGGGGAGCTAAAGGTGATGAGGAAATGGCCCGTGTTGCTGCCGATTCAGGCGCTCCGATCATCCTCATGCATAATCGTAAGCAGGCTTCCTATGATCATTTTTTGCGTGATGTTTTAAATGATTTATATGAAAGTATTCAGATTGTTAAAGATGCTGGAGTTAGTAACGATAAAATTGTGCTGGATCCAGGTATCGGCTTCGCGAAGTCACTGGAGGAGAACTTGCTGATGATGCGAAATTTAGACATATTGACCAGCCTGGGTTACCCTGTCTTATTGGGAACATCACGTAAATCAATGATCGGCAGAACACTTGATCTACCAGTAGAGGAAAGAATGGAAGGTACAGGGGCGACAATATGTTTAGGGGTTCAGCAGGGGTGTCAAATCATAAGGGTGCATGATGTGAAAGAGATGTCCCGTATGGCCCGTATGATGGATGCGATGCTTGGAAAGGTGAAAGTAAATGGATAAAATAATTCTTGAAAATATGGAATTTTATGGATACCATGGTGTTTATGAAGAAGAAAATAAGCTTGGACAGCGTTATAGAGTAAGTGCAGAATTGTATTTGGATCTGCAAGTCGCCGGAGAAACAGATGATCTGAATAAATCGGTTAATTATGCTGAAATATACACTTTATGTAAGGCTATTGTGGAAGGAAAGCCATATAATCTAATCGAAGCAGTGGCAGAAAAGATATCAGCAGAAATTTTAGGCACATATTCAATTATTCATTCATGCAAAATCAAGGTTGTGAAACCAGACCCACCGATACCGGGTCACTACGATTTTGTTGCAGTTGAGATTATAAGGGAGCAAGAGCAGCATGATGAATAAAGTTTATATTGGATTAGGTACAAATGTAGGGGATAGAGAATCGAATTTAAAGGATGCCATAAGCGAATTGGCAGCAGTACCTGAAATTGAGATTATATCTTTATCATCTATATATGAGACAAATCCAGTAGGCTATTTAGAACAAGGTAAATTTTTGAATATGGTTGTTTGTATAAACACAACTTTCGATGCACAAACACTATTGGTTACCTGCATGAAGATAGAACAAAATCTTGGCAGAAAAAGGGAAATTAGGTGGGGTCCGCGAACAATAGACCTTGACATTTTGTTATATAATCAAGAAAATATTGTAACGAAAAACCTAATTGTCCCTCATCCGCGGATGCTTGATAGGGCCTTTGTGGTTATCCCGCTCGTGGAGATAGATAAGGACATCATTCTGCCTAATATGGAAAAACCTATAAGGGAAATCATGGATGATATCCCCGAAAAAGAAGGGGTTCGGATATGGAAGCGGAAAAATGGGGAAGGCGTATTAGGGCATTTAGAAAGCTGAAAGGTTTTACTCAAGAGGAATTTGCAAGGGAGTTATCTGTCTCTGTCTCAATGCTTGGCGAGGTAGAAAGAGGCAACCGAATACCCTCTGAGCGCTTTTTGCAGGATATTGCAAATCAGTTGGACATTACAGTGGAGGAACTAAAACCTCTCGTTAAATAGATTTAATGATAAGTGCAAGTAAAGGATAGGGAGGAATTGAATTGTTGAAGATTGGCAATGTCGAAATGAAGAATCCGGTTGTACTTGCACCTATGGCCGGAGTTTGTAACTCAGCATTTCGTTTAACAGTTAAGGAATTTGGGGTAGGGCTTGTTTGTGCAGAAATGGTTAGTGATAAGGGAATAATTTATGGAAATGAAAAAACCCTCAACATGCTCTATATTGATGAACGAGAAAAGCCATTGAGCCTTCAAATTTTTGGTGGAGAAAAAGAATCGCTTGTTCAGGCAGCTCAGTTTGTGGATAAGAACACCAATGCAGATATAATTGATATTAATATGGGCTGTCCTGTTAACAAGATTATTAAATGTGAAGCGGGAGCCAGATGGTTACTAAATCCGGATAAGATTTATGAGATGGTTTCAGCT
Organism: Bacillus sp. z14 (2026); assembly: GCF_058313575.1. Lineage (NCBI taxonomy): Bacteria > Bacillati > Bacillota > Bacilli > Caryophanales > Bacillaceae > Bacillus > Bacillus sp. z14 (2026). The sequence continues at coordinate 2,992 of NZ_JBZFQK010000011.1, read as the reverse complement.
GTAGTTGATAAAGTAGATAAACCGGTTACGGTTAAAATGAGAATTGGCTGGGATGACAAGCATATATTTGTTGAAGAGAATGCAAGGGCAGTTGAAAGAGCGGGCGGAAGTGCGATATCTGTCCATGGACGTACTCGGGTTCAAATGTATGAAGGAACGGCAAACTGGGATTATATCCGTATGGCAAAAGAAGCTGTCAATATACCGGTTATTGGAAATGGGGATGTACAGACTCCGCAGGATGCCAAGAGGATGCTTGAAGAAACTGGCTGTGATGGAGTCATGATCGGTCGTGCTGCACTCGGGAATCCGTGGATGATGTACCAAACCGTTAAGTATTTAGAAAATGGGATCCTTTTGCCGGAGCCATCTGTTCGTGAAAAAATCGATGTTTGCGTCCTGCATCTTGACCGCCTTATTGCATTGAAGGATGAGTTTATCGCTGTGCGTGAGATGAGAAAACACGCAGCTTGGTATTTGAAAGGTATTAAAGGAAGCGGTAGAATCAGAAATGAGATAAATGAGTGCAACACACGTGAACAATTGGTAGGGCTGCTTTATAATATGGTGGAAGATATTGAACTCCATGAAGCCGTTCGTGCAGTTTGATGATTTGACAGTACCTGATATACTGTATAATAAGTATGTAGAAACTGCCGGTAAAACCGGCAGTTTTTATGATACTTTTAAAAGGATAATGATATTTTTTATATATTAGGTTCTAAGGTTGTGTAAAATAAAGGAACAGTATATACGTGATAGAGATGGAGTGGAAATAAGATGAGCAATTATGAAGAATTAAACGACCAATTAAAAGTCAGACGTGACAAAATGAACCGCATCCAAGAAATGGGCATAGATCCATTTGGCAAAAGATTCGAACGTACACATTTGGCTCAAGAAATTAGCAATGAATATGCAGATGTGGAAAAAGAGGATTTAGAAGCAAAGAATGCGGAAGTATCTATAGCTGGCAGAATTATGACAAAGCGTGGAAAAGGAAAAGCAGGCTTTGCTCATATTAAAGATGTGAGCGGTCAAATTCAAATATATGTGCGTAAGGATGCTATTGGGGAAGAAGCTTATGAGCTATTCACTATGGCTGACCTTGGCGATATTGTAGGTATTAAAGGAACGGTATTTAAAACTAAAGTGGGAGAGCTTTCTATAAAAGTAAGCCAGTTTACATATCTTACTAAGTCCCTTCGTCCTCTTCCGGAAAAATATCATGGATTAAAAGATATTGAAGAGCGCTATCGTAAGAGATATTTAGACTTAATTACAAGTGAAGAAAGCCAAAAAACATTTGTAACACGCAGTCGTATCATTCAGGCAATGAGACGTTACTTTGACGACCAAGGATTCCTTGAGGTTGAAACACCAATGCTTCATTCAATTGCTGGTGGTGCATCTGCACGTCCGTTTATAACGCATCATAATGCGCTTGATATGCCTATGTATATGCGTATTGCCATTGAATTACACTTGAAAAGGCTAATTGTTGGTGGTTTGGAAAAAGTATACGAAATCGGCCGAGTATTTAGAAATGAAGGAGTGTCCACAAGACATAATCCTGAGTTCACAATGCTTGAGCTTTACGAAGCTTATGCTGACTACAATGATGTAATGGACTTGACTGAAAATGTCATTGCTTATATTGCAAAAGAAGTTTTAGGAACAACTGTCATTCCTTACGGTGATTATGAAGTGGATTTAACACCAAAATGGACAAGACTTCATATGGTAGATGCAATTAAAGAATACGTAGGTGTAGATTTCTGGAAAGAAACATCAGTTGAAGAAGCGCGTGCGCTTGCTAAAGAACATGATGTCCAAATTACTGAATCTATGACATACGGTCATATTGTTAACGAATTCTTCGAGCAAAAAATCGAGGAGAAGTTAATACAACCAACCTTCATTTATGGTCATCCGGTAGAAATTTCTCCGTTGGCTAAAAAGAATGAGGATGATCCACGCTTTACTGATCGTTTTGAGTTATTTATCGTGGGACGTGAGCATGCGAACGCCTTCACTGAGCTGAATGATCCAATTGATCAGCGTCAACGCTTTGAAGCGCAATTAAAAGAGCGTGAACAAGGTAATGATGAAGCACATATGATGGACGATGATTATATAGAAGCATTGGAGTATGGTATGCCTCCAACAGGAGGTCTTGGAATTGGTATGGACCGTCTAATTATGCTACTAACTAATTCACCTTCAATTCGTGATGTACTGTTATTCCCGTTAATGAGACATAGATAAGATTTTAAAGAAGAAGCTGCCGATTAAGGGCAGCTTCTTCTTTATTTTCTTTCATTCGTATAATTGATATATGAAGATAAGGATATAAATCTAAGCTTCATAGTATAAGAAAGGATAAAAACAAAAACTTTTATAAAAAAGTATTGCAAAATAAAAAACAAGGTGGTATATTAATAAACGTCGCTGCTGCAGTATTAAATACGAAGCAAGCGATAAAGAAAAAAATAAAAAAGTTGTTGACATGAGGTTGCTAACTTGGTATGATAGTTAAGTCGCCAAAACGACAACGAAACAGATTGTTCTTTGAAAACTAAACAAAACGAAACGCCAAGCAAGTCTAAAATAAGAGATTTTTAATCTCGTCAATTTGCTTTAAAATTTAGCTAGATCAAACATCTTTCGGAGAGTTTGATCCTGGCTCAGGACGAACGCTGGCGGCGTGCCTAATACATGCAAGTCGAGCGAATCTGAGGGAGCTTGCTCCCAACGATTAGCGGCGGACGGGTGAGTAACACGTGGGCAACCTGCCCCTAAGATTGGGATAACTCCGGGAAACCGGTGCTAATACCGAATAGTTTCCAACACCTCATGGTGTTGGAAGGAAAGTTGGCTTCGGCTAACACTTAGGGATGGGCCCGCGGCGCATTAGCTAGTTGGTGAGGTAACGGCTCACCAAGGCAACGATGCGTAGCCGACCTGAGAGGGTGATCGGCCACACTGGGAC